>NZ_BCQV01000044.1 GCF_001552255.1 Alicyclobacillus shizuokensis NBRC 103103 | reverse complement strand
TTTGGCTGAAAACTCCCGTATCGGAATCAAACACGCATACCAGTTGCTGATGACCGTCCAAATCATTCGCATAGGTATCATACACACGAAATCCGATCACCTTTTCAAAAGCTGTTGCGTCGCCTGCGGTAAAAACCAAGTCACCCTGCCCAGTTTCCAGACGAAATCGCGGAGGTGAAACCAGCGTTCTATTTACCTGTTCCTCAAAGGTGCGTTCAATCGCGCTTACTATCGACTTCATTGAGACGAACTTCTCAACCTCTTGGTCTGTAAGGACATGGTACAAGTTCAGCCGTCCCTTCTCTCGTGAGATAAGATGTCGGCAACCACAGATGAGTACGGCGGTTTATCTCACGTCCTGGAATCGAAGCCCTATAAATCCTTGTCCCCTTTCAATCCCTTCCTTACTTTCTCACCATTCTACGTCGGGATAATCCTCGACCAGACTGATATCTTCGACCGAGCAACCATGCTCTCTCGCCATTGCTCTGACTTCTTCTTCAATTTGACGATACTCCTTGCCTTGCTCGACCATCCGCTTGACGATTGTAGACAACGTCTTTGCCCGTTCTTCCCTGCCTCCGATGTTCAAATAGCGGATGTTCAATAAATCGACGTACTGACTCGCATACCCATCCACCCAAGGATAACCCTTGTGCATGAGGTTCATCATTCGCTTGAATGAAGCCTCTGTCACAACTTCCTTCACACAATTGACCACTAAGGACTGAAACAGTCGTACAGTCGCAATCGAGGCATCCCATTGAATACGCTTGTCCAATAGGGGAAAGGGAGCGGTCTTGGCGTGCTTTTTCGCGTAAAGGCGGATAAAGTCATTCAAAGCGACTGTGACGAAAAGGGCTTCGGGGTAATAGACCTGGCACTTGTAGTACACGTTTTTCTCAGGGGTGATGAGTTCCAAAAACTTCATCCTGTCCGCATCCATACCATTTGGTACGAACTCCACTTCACGATCACCCTGGATGGCATGGCGTAATTCGTAACAGATCCCAAGGACTCGGAGTCGAGCGCCTTCATAGTCCCCGTACTCCCCTTCATCCCCAACGATAGTGTGTAGGGCTAAGTAAAGAGTATCCAGGTCCAGATAGTCGCCAGATATTTCGATCCCAGCCAGATTGGGCGTGTTGCGAAGGGTTAGCATGTGTTTTCACCTGCGCCCATGTTTATAGGGTCAAGGTTAAGTATAGCTGAAAAGATGGGGGCACGGGTTTAAAGTACGAACAATGGAAATCTGATGCAGTGGGTACAAGGCAGCACATCCTATTGAGATGCGAATGACTTTCCGTCGCTGAGTTCGCCTCTCTTGGGATGATCAAGTTCTTGGTTAAGTCTCGGGCTCTGGTTTTAGTAGCCACCACACAACGTACAACGAGTCATCACATGATACGCAGATAACGATTCAGACAATTCGCGGAGACTCTGCTCCACATCATTTAGGTATTGCACATCGTGATGAAAAGCATCTACGACCTCATCATTCTCATTCAGCACAAGGAACACCTTTTGCTTTTGTTTATTGGGATCAGCTTTTAACCTGGCAATAAGGTCCTCCATTACGATCCGTTTCATACTGTATTTTTCAGATTCCACATCCGAAGGGAAATTGGACACTGGATATCTAAAATAGTCACCTGCGTCATCGTATGAAGAGATAAGTCGAACATCGGCGAACATTTCAGGATTGATTCTCCAGTCTCCTTCGGGAGCCAGTTCATTCAATCGACTTCTGTACGAGATCATAATGTTCTTCCAGTAGGAAAAGAGAATACGTATGCTATGTGTCTTATTTATCGATGCATATGCATTCTTTTGCCCTCGTTGCCGCACACTTCGAGGAAGGTAAATGTTCACGTAATCATTTTGTTTCCCTCTTTTAGGGACACCCAGTTTCGCATGAAATATGATGATCATCGACTTAAGATACAGTTCGATGGCGTGACGATAGAGATAGTGAATTGGTACACGAGACTGGGGTATGACTGAGTGCTGAAATTCGGAAGTAGCCAACGCATCTGCCGCCTGTTTAAATGCTTCAGCAGTTACACCAAACCCTTTATCCAAATGTGTACTAATTTCCGTGAAGTAATAATTCACAAGCCTCATCTCCCAGTTACAATTTGACCCCAGCATTATGGATTTCAAGGACGGTCGCCGCGATTTCAGCCTGACACATAACAATTGCACCTATCGTCTGCAATAACCCGAACGCCCACTCTGGTCTTCTGGACTGGTATGCGACGCGAAGGGTTGTGTGTTTCGGTTCAGCTTTCAAGAAGTCATCCAACATCTCAATAACCATAAATCGGTGTTTAATATTATTGAAGGCTTCCACCATGAGTGGCTTTGTATCATTCCCTGCTGACTGGTTATTCAAAGGAACATCCGAGGCAGAAAGTTCCAACACCGTATAGATACTGTCTGTCCAATCTGGGGGCAGGGTTTTGGTAGATATGTCTGCACTACTTGTAACCGACTTTTCACGGTAGCTCTTCGCTAAATCAACCACAACTTTGGCAAAGTCGCGATAATGATTCTCGGTGTCCTTGAGCTTATCGACTGGCATCTTGCCTTTGAGCTTGTCTATTGTCGGTAAGTCCAACATCTGTCCCAAATCGAGCGTTGGATTCTTTATTACATAATCGAAAAAGTCCGCAACCGCATTCACCTCAGAATCCAGATACTTCACGAACACACCCTTGTTACCTTGACGACGACGGCGTATTGCATGAAGGAACGCGCCGAAATCCTCAATCGTCGAAACATATTCGGCGAATAGACGGCTCACCATAATCCCCTGAACTCTGCCCCCTGTTCTTAACGATTGCTCCTGGCGAACGGCATCATCGTGTGTCATGAACTCCAGTTGTTCATGTGACATAACCCCCAGTTGGCGAGCGTTCCTTGCCCCTTCCACCAGCGCCAGAGCAGTTACGAAATGATTAAGATACCCAAACGCAATGTAATCCCGTAAGAATACTGCGTCCTTTTCGGTGAACAACGAGTTGTCCTCCTCACCGTTTCCCTTTGTGATAAAGAACTCTCATGCACGCATCAAAATGCCTTTGAGGAACGACGAAATTGACTCCAAACGGTTGACGGTTCACCGCGTAATTCGTTAACAGATCTCGAATTCCAGAAGACAGATACTTAGATGGGAAACGGAAATTATTCTTGATGAACTCAGACCAGAGACGATACATTGTACCCGCGATTACATCCGCAATCTGAATCCCTATCTCATCTTTTGACTTCCCTTCGATCAGACAGAGCTTATCCAGATGAAAATGAACCAAACCGTTGAGTCTATTGTGGCGACCGAACGCCGAGAAGTCATTTTCCTCCAACGCCCTCATATTCTCATAAAGAATCTGAAAGAAGTGTGCGTGCTCATCATGAATAAATGTGGTTTCTGAAATACCAGCATGTCTCTGGTATTGCTGAACTCTCGCCATGATGTTCGCAAGTGCTGGAATGTTGGGCAAAGCTGACAATGTTTGACCTTTTGTACCCAGATCGGGTTCGGGAAGCAAGGATTCGACTGGAGACTTGCCCCCACCTTGATGATAAACCGTGGTGTACTCGTCGAGAGTCTCGTCCAGAGTTCGACAGAGAGCCTGACCAAATTCATCGGTGCGAAGTAGCAAAACAGTTCTTAGACTGGATATGAAGACGTCGAATGTCTGTTGGTCTCGCTCCCTGCATGCCTTCGAAAACAAAACAAATACGCGAGTTGGCAGAAAGTCGTACAAATAATCTGCTGCTCGCTGAATGACGTTAAGAGTCAGGTCAGTCGGCGGCGTTTCCAAGAGGATACGACAAATCAGGTTGGTGATCTGCATGCAAAGGAAATACTTTTTGTCATTGATCTCGACGAAAATGGGATATTGGTTGAGCCATAAATAATCAATGAGTTCGATAACGAGATTTGGCTTGGTGTCGTACAGCTTTGAGGATTTCAGTTCAGGGCTTTGGATGCGATATCTCCGCTTTAAATCCTGGACGAAGGATTCAATTTCACTTCGGTCATCATCATAAATACCTACTCCAGCCAAAACAAAATAGGGTTGTCCGTCAAAGTGAAAGTCCTCATTCCTACCAACACGGACATCCCCTGTATTCCCACTCTCGTCGATGAAGATGTTAAGCCTCACCATAGTCGACCTCTGAACCTCTGATCCCAACAGAATGCCCTCAATGCAACAGCACATAAGTTCCACTATGACGGACTGACCCTAAAGAGTCTTGACCATTTCATTGAAAGCCGCATGTAGCTCCTGCACGTCTTGATAACGGTCATCGAGGTTATCGGATAGTCCCTTTTCAACAAATGATTGAAATTCCTTGCTCTTGTACTTTCCTATCGTCACCCTGCCCGTCATGACGAAATAGATCAATCGTACCAGGGCATATGTCTCATGCCTAATATCATAGTGTTTGAATCCTATTACTGATAGTTTAGGATCGTTAAGGGACCCTTTTATTTCCGTATCTGATTTTGTGAGTGTACTACCAGGCAGTTTGACCAACCCAAAATCCGAAACTTTTACGACCTTCAACCCATCATAGAGTTTAACCAAAATGTTCCTTGTACTGATATCCCGATGTAGTACGCCCTTACTGTGAATGTAGTTGAACGCTCTCAATATCTGTCGAACAAGGTTTACTCTTGCACTCACGTCGAGTTTGTTGTTGTTTTCGGTAATGTACTTCTCCAACGTCTTGTCTACATACTCCATCACGTACTGGCGGTTCGTTTCATCAAAGTTGTATACTTCAACGACGTAGGGTGAATTGAGCTTTTGCATCGTGTCAAATTCCGCCTTGAAACGTTGGTACTCCTCCTCGGTCAAATCCTTGTTGGCTCTTTTAATGGCGAACCAGCGATTGTAGTATTCATCCTTGTATTTGTGGACACTTGCATACGAACCACTACCAATCATCGTGGTTGGAAACAAACTCTTTCGGTTACAGCGTTCTACACCGATGGAGGCTGTTAGCTGGAAAATAGGTTGTGTTTCTATAACGTCGATCCGTTGAAACCCTCTGGGGATAGGACTGCCACCACTATGTTGAAGGAACGCTTCACACTGTCGAATGATGTCATCGTAATAAGGAACTATCTTAAACTCGTGATCTGTCCCTCTAAAGTTCGCTTGAACCGTCCTTATTTCATCTAACACGTATAAAAGTTCTCTGCTCTCATGTGCGGTATAATGCCCGCTTCGAAGCCGTGTGTTCATATATTTGAATAACTCATTCAGCTGGTAATGAAAGATCGAAAAGAACTGTTGTAAATACTCGTTTTGAACATCATCGTAAAACTCCAAATTCAATTGAACATTGTGGTCGAAGTATGGGTATTTCTCGCGGCATCCGTCGAGTTTATTACGGAGGTAGATTAAATACCCGTCGGTCTTTGCTACCATCAAATCACCCTTACTTAGCCCTTGTTTCACTGTAAATCATGTTTGAACGCGCCCGTAAAAAGAGCGGAGTTCCCCTTCCCTCTGTTTCTTCAACTTACGCCCAACGCCTTGAACACCGCATCCGTTGGGTCAGAATAGAAGATGGGCTGTATCTTGATCAGTAGATCCGATGGAACAGTTTGCAGATCCACGACCGACACCGCAGGAATTAGTACCTTCTTCGCCCCTGCGTCAACGCATACTTGTAACACATTAGCAAACTCTTCAATCTTGGCTATGGTTCCGCCGACTGTCATGTTTCCGAGGACTACCAGGCTCTCCTGCACGGATCGTTCCAAAGCCGCAGAGCACAAGCCCACTAACTCGGCAATTGCCAACTCACTGGTGAGTCCAATCCCCTGCAAATCACTTATATGCATTAGATAATCCTTGGTCTTGGTGCTAATCGTTCCGCTGATACTCTTCGCGTTCGCGGTGAAGTATCGGAAAGCTGTATCGAGACTCTCCCTCGCTCCACGATGAGAAGCCACACCAGACTTTTCAAACTTCCCTGTTCCCGATACAACCTGATTCTCCAGTTTATAAACACCAATCATGCCAGAATCTCCATGTCCAACCGTATAAACATGACCTGGCTTACCCATTCCCTCTGGGATCAGCTTCCCGCCACCTTGTTCGGGCACAGACACATATTCTTCGTTCAGCGTCTCCCTGTCGATATAGGAGAAATGGACATCGTAAAACTCCATTCCTCCAATTTTTTTAAGCTGTTCCTTGACACGTCTCCGTCCTTCCAACGCATATCTCAGGATCTCCTCCACATTCTCTTTGGTGTATTCGTCATTTGGGTACAAGAGCTTAATCAATCCAGATACAGTCTTGCGAACCGCGATTACGTCGCGCTGGTTCAAGTTGTTGCCAAGCTTAAAGTAGCGGTCAATCGCGTCAGCAAAGGAGCGTTTTCGCATCTCCCGAAAATACTCCGCCATGTAGTCCACAATGAACCCATACTGGGTTGTCAGAAATTCGGGGCGCATCTTGGGGATCTCCCAGCCAGGAAGGTAATAGTGCATCCGATCAAAGAAAGCAGTATCGTTCGCCATAGCATCAGGGAACGGTGCAAAGAGGTGCGAGGTCTTGATAAGGGAATCCAGACTCTGATTAATATTCCCGATAAACACCATGGATGCAGACGCCGCTTTCTCCTCTCTGCCCCGTGCAAACGACCCAGATGCCATATAGTCCTTCATAATTTGAATGCCATCTTTATCCTTGAACTGAATGCCTGCCACTTCATCAAACGCGACGACATCCCATAGCCCAACCAGTCCTATCTTTTTGGTTGACATGTTGTAGAATAGGTTCGCGACAGTTGTCTGTCCGCCAGACACGAGAATGGAGTTTGGGGACAGTTCCTTATAGACGTGGGATTTCCCCGTGCCTCTTGGTCCCAGTTCGCATAGGTTGTAGTTGTTCTCGACCAGTGGTACAAGCCGAAGGAGAAGATGCCACTTTACCCGTTCCTCCAAATGGGTCGGCTCCATTCCTGTCGAGCGAATCAACACATCGATCCATTCCTCTTTGGTGAAACTCCGCCGCCCTTCAAAAATCTCGTTCAAATCCATATTGGGCATCTGAATGGGTTGTAAACTACTGATGCTAAACGGGTTCATGTTGCGGGCTTCTTCGTCAAAGAAATAGTCCATCTTCAACATGCACCAGATGCCGCCCGCCAACAGTTTGTCGTACTCTTTGACGTAGTTAGGGGAAATGGGAACCCCTTTAAGTCCCAGGTTCGAGAACTCAGCTTCATAGGTGTCAATCTTTGGATTGAGAGTCACAGTTACCTTATCGATGATGCTATACTGCCCACGCTCACGAATTCTTGACTTGATTTTCTCGGCTTCATCGGGTCTTACGAAGTTCTCTGCCAGGATCTTCTTGACCCGTTCTACCCCTTCGCGAATGCTGTCTTCATCGTCGGTCGCCGCGTACATCCCAAGCAGATATTCCAACACATAGACAGGCACATTCGCACCCTGTTTAATCATGTTGGTCAGATCTTTCCGCACGACCCGCCCAGGAAACACGGTGTTGAGTTTTTGATCTAAATCCAAAGAGCGTTCTTCACTCCGTGCCATTGTGCCCGCCCCTTAAAAGTCGAAGTCACTGATGATACCGAGATTAATCGTAAATGGAATCCTTTCAACCACGACATTCGTTTCGGTATCCTTGATGATGAGATAATAGTTCCTGTTTTTGTCATACTGCATCTGCTTCAACGCAAACTGTATCTTAAACGTCCGCTCTTCTGGCTTGTCGGTGGTTCTATCACATATCAACGTCGCCTCGTTGCTGATGACCGCACCGTCATCATCCGCCATATAGATTTTCACAGTCCGTGGAACCCGCTTGTCCTCTACCTTCTCAGTTTGGAAGAAGGTCAAGTTAAACAAGCTGTTTGTGATCTTCCTGGTGGTGTTCGTGAGCTTGATATCGACCTTCACGATTTCACGACTATGCTTCTGTTCGCTTCGGATATTCTTGAACTGAATCAAGGGCACGACGATTTCCTGCAAGCTGGCTCCGCCATGGACGAAATTGACCCCAGACCCTTGAATCTTAAAACGAATCGTGGCTTTGGGAACATACGCCGTGATGTGATGCTCATTCACAATGAATGAATCCATATTGATATTCAGCAGACCATTTCTCTCGCCCGATTCTTTCGCCAGCGAATATCTCCGCTTAGTCTCAATCGCGTCTATGCCTTCCTTTTCGATTTTATCGCTCTCTTCCAATGGATCTCGCTGATACACGAATCCATGGTCAGCAGTGACGAAGATGTTTGTGGCACTGAGATCATCCCGAATAATCTTGATGATGCCGTAGATTTCTTCAATCGTGTCCTCGGCCGCTTTGAACGTGTTAATCTCCGTCGAGGCTTTGTCTCCCGTTGCATCAATACTGTCGTGATAGATGTAGATGAGTTTCTTGCCTTTGAAAAACTCCCGCCGCCCCGCCTTGTTCATGGATAACAGGTCACGAAAATGAACCGCAATGCTATCTGGGACTGCGCTCTGTAGGATTTCGTTCCGATTCTCCAGACCGCTGGACAATTTCCCATCAACGAGCACTCTGCCATTCAAATCAATCTCAAGGTTTTTGTGCGGGAGCAATGAAGCCATCCCCAGCTTTGTGACTGACGGGACAACCCCTAACAAAGACTGGATGTCGCAAACCCCTATTGTCTCAGTGTTGAGCTTCTCCGCCAACTCCACAGCAACTTCATACCGTAGGGCATCAGAAATCACGACAAATACCCGATCACCCTGAAGAATTTTGGGTCCGACGAAGTTGCGATAAAAGTCCTTCTGACTTTGTACGCCTGGGAGCGTCCAATTTGTTTTCATCTCGTTGTCAACAGCCGATGACCAATGCGCACTGAGTTCGCCCATGAACCAGTTGGTATACAGGTTTTCTACCATCGTCCGTAGCTTCTTTAGGACTTCGCTATCTGGCTCATTATCGTAAGCGACATAAAACTTTCTGTAGTACGTGTCCATCAGATAATACTTGTCTACGTAGGCTCGGAACATCTCGTGCGCCTGAACCTGTGGGATCCCAGAACTATGCTGTTTGTAGAACTCGAACATCTTGACCGTGTAAAACAGGGCTTCATAGGTGTACTGATATCGCTCGTAAAAGTGCTTAGTACGTCTCAAATTGATTAACTTGATGTACTCCGTATAGTCCTCCAGACTCGCATCCAAACTGTTGGCGATGAACGCAATAATCGCTTTGTCGAAGTACGGGAAGGTATCCGCCGTCTTGAAATCCTCAACGTCCAACTGACTCACAATGTCAGCAAGTTTGATTTCACGTTCCACCACGTCGGCAAGGTCGTCATACACGGGATAATCCGTCTTGTGATGCATCCAGTGGTCAATGAACACCATCGCATTCGACCTGTTCCGTGTCGCTATGTAGTGCTTGACCTGCGAAAGATGGCTCTCGTCGATGGCATGACTGAGAGCCGTTACTGTCAAGTGAATGAACAGTGTCTTTAGCGATGGGTTACTTTGTTCATATCCATATCGGTCAGACACATATCTCCAAAACACGGTGAGGTCGAAGAACTTCTCGAAGTCTCGCAGGTACTTGTTATCGTTGTCATCCAAGCTATCCATGAGAACGACTTTTAAAACATCCTCGAAGTCAGGCGACTTTAAGGCACAGATCGCACTCATTATCCCCAGTTCAAGAGCTTCCTGAGAAGGGAATGACAATTCGAATGCCTTCAACCGTCGCGTTCGCTCTTTACGGTCAAAGAACTTCTCGTACTTTTTGACCACGCTCCGCAGACTGGGATCGATGTTGAACTCATCCATCAGCAGTGAGATTCTGTCTGCACGAAACGTCTGAGAATACAGGAACGTATCCATGAGCCAGTTGTCCTCATGGTTCATGTCCAGATTTGAGTAGATGAGATAGTTAGATGAGGTATCCTCTTCTTCAAGCATATATTTGGTATAGAAACTGTTCGTTTCAGTCAATATGTGAATTTTGGCGTTGACCAAAGAAAGCTCGTTGATATCATCAACGAACTCCTTGTCCCTGTCCAACCAAAAGACAATCTTGCGTTTTTCCCCATCCTGCAAGGGTTGCTGGAAGGTTGCGTTCAGCGTGCTTACGATTTCATCTAAATTCAAGTGGAACACCCTTTTCTCGGACTACAGGCGTTTAGGGATACACCAAGACGATTGGTATATCCCCATTCTACCCAAATACTAATTTCGTTTTGCAAGCAAGCCTTCAAACTTAGCGTAGTTCACATCCACACCATCATCCAGGTCGATTTCAATCTGCATGTCCGCCATATGATGCAGAAGTTCCTCGTACTCCTTCAGTTCCGCTATCTTCAAATCCAATGCCCTGAGTTTCTTTTTGGCGGCACCGATCTCCCTTGCCGTTCCATCGCCCTCGATAATACTGAGTAGGGACTTCTTCTCCGCATCAAGGCGAATCTGAAGCTCATGCACATAGTCCGTTCTAATCCTTGACAGCGTGGTCTTATCATACCTATGCATATAGATCAAGCAGTTAAATGCCTTCTGCTTGCCAGACGTGAATAGCCAATAAATCGGCTTCTTTTTGTATGTCTGAACGTGATCCTTGAAGAAGTCATTCAGAAAATATCTCCGAATCGCTTCCCTCGGAGTCTCATCATCCTTCTTCCCCAATGTGTCGGCGATGAACTCCAAGTTCTCCGCCAGGGTTTCTTCACCAAAGATCACTTTGACAAACTCAACGAATCTGGATACGATGTCGTCCTCAAAATACGCGTCCGAAAGAATGGGAAGGATGTTGTCGCGATCAACCGCAAACGTTTTATATCTTTCAGGATCAAAGTTGCCTCCTGCGTAGACAAGACCCTCTTCATCCAAGGAATAACGCCCAAACATGCACCCTACAGCATAGGAAATGAAGGACTTGATGTCCCTTTCTCTATCTGCCTTCCGTACCGTTATTTCATCCTCACCAACCGAAGGATCAATTTCCCCCTCTAAACGATATATCCTCAAAAATCGTTTGTTAAGCTCCAACTCGTTTTTAAGCAAAGCTTGAAATTGGGCTTCAGAGTACATAGACCAATTATCTAAAGCTTTAGCAATGGTGTTTGCCCCTTGTCTAAACTTAATTAAGGGATGTGATTTAAAATCCCACGAAGTTTCGAATAGATCCCAATCTTCTTTAGATATTGATACATTATCTCTTACAATTTCGCTTATAACCCCAACCTCGTCAAAAACGATTGGCAAACTACTTAACGGACCCTCATGATAGTCAATCGTCGGCGATATTATCTTAATGAGGTAGTCCACTAATTTGCTGTTTAAGTATCCCAAAATATAAAATAAGTTCCCATTATTATTGGCGAAATACATAGAACCCTTCGTCTCAAATATAAACCCAGTTGGGGTATATCTGACGGATAACGCGGCTGAAGTTAGTGTAGACCACGTTAGTCCTTCTCTAAAGTAGTACTCTTGGTTCTGTGGTCTTGACCTTAGCTTTCCGCTTTCATCTTTGAAGTTTTTAATTTCAAATCCATCGTTCTCCCAATTAATTATATGATTGTTGTTACCATACCATTTTCTGAATTCGCCTCCCTTATTACAGGGAAACCATTTCAACTTACTTTCCCTTGCTTTATCGGCACTGGCACAGTTAAATCCAATCTTATTGAAGTCTACTTCGAACCAGAGCCTGAGAAACTTTTCATTGCTACCTGTAGCTAATCCCTGTTTTGCGACACCTACTTGATTGAGAGAGAGTTGTTCGTTGAAGATTGATCTTACATTTGAATTTGTCCAATAGGAAATTGGACTCCCAGGAATCTTAGAGAAGTCGTCCTGTTTTGTGCTGTAATATCCTACACCTTCAAAGAACCGCTCTTCTTTACGTTCTACACTGTCAACTGCGCCGTGCTTCTGGTACAATTTCCTATAGACAGCTGTATAGTGTTCGATGTTTTTGTTCAATATCACGAATGCTGTAGTTCCAAAATCCGACCCAAATACTCCTCTCCCAAGGTGAAGCATGTTGATGATGGTCTTCGTTTCTACAATGTTCTTGCGTAACTTCTCATAACTTGATAGAAACATCCACACAGGAATGTTGATCATAGACATCATTCCTGTCGGCTTACATAGGTCAAATCCTCTTTCCATAAACACTGTACTCATATCCGATTTTGTATCGGGATAGTTTTGTTTCAGATAATCGGAAAGAGCGGGATTCATACCGTTACTTCCCATGTATGGAGGGTTTGTACATACCACGTCATACTTACGGCTCATTAGTCTTGCCTGCATGATTAGCCCAGGTATCTTCTCTAATGCTTCAGACGTAGATATCCTATCGAGAAGATCACCCTGATACTCCGAATTATTTGCAAAGTAATCCAACCGTTGTTCCAAAAAATCCAGATCTAAAGGCTGGACTTTGAGAATTGAACCATAGTTCTTCGCATCCAAAAATGCATCTCTAAGATGGCACAAAGTCTCCCGCTGGGCATTCTGCACCAATTGTGAAGCCGTTTTGTCAACCAGTACGTCAATAATCTCATCCGTCATCCAGTTGCTTTCCTGGATTGCACAGATGTTGAGCTTGATCCTTTGCCCAAATACTCTACGGGACTTCTCTCTTGCCTTCATCATGACAGCAAACGACGCTAATTGAGCCGCACGGTCATCTATATCAAGCCCAAAGAGATTCTTCTCCAGAATCAGTTTTGGAATCTCATGTGGGATGTACCCTTTTTCAAGGTACATGGAATAAAAGACATCAAACGCATAAACGAGGATATGTCCACTTCCACAACATGGGTCAAGGAACGTAATACTCTCTGGGTCAATGTTCTTTCGGCGTATTTTTTCCAGTTCTTCCTTCACTTGTTGTTCTTGTTCTGCCTCGTCCAAGAAATACTTCCACTCTGATTTCAGTGGACTGTCTGGATAGCTGTCTAACCACAATCGACCCAATGAGTTTTCCACCATGTATCTGACAATCCAATGAGGGGTGAATAGTTGCGTTGCCGCAGGGATGTTTTCCTTGCTGATTTTGATGTTCTTCTTGAGATCGGCAAAAACCTGATCCTTCTTTTCGGCGATGTAGTATTGATAGAGCCATCCGATAATCTCGACCTGTTCCCAATCCGATTCAGGAATCGTCGTCACGTCGGTCATTGCGCGCAGAAAAGACTCTTTTGCGAGCAATCCCTCTGGGAAAAGAATCTCCTTGTAGTCCTCAATAGTCTCAAACAGGAACGGAAGGTACTTGTTCAAGCTATTGCACTGCTTGATAACCATGTATTTGAAAAGCTCTTCCGTCTTATTGTTGAGCTTCAAGTCGTACACGAGTTCTTTGTCGATATCCAGGTCAACGGACAATGCCTCTTTGATGATGTCTGGTTCAGGATTTCCTGGTTCCGAAGAAGACAATACCCGTACCTTTGTGGGGAGGTAATTGTTGACCTCCATGAACCGTAAAGCAATGAAGCGGTTGAACCAGGTGTAGGCAACCTCCTCAATGACATTCTTAAACCCAATTTCACGAATCCGCTGAATAAGCTTGTCCCGTTGCTTCTTTTCGGTCAGGGATAGCTGTTTGCCGTCTATGTAAATGGCATCAGAGCTTTCAAGCTGTGCTTTCTTGATACCCTCCTCCGTAATGCCAATTTTCAACGCCCTGGCTTCAACTTTCTTGATAAGTTCATTCCTTGCGCTGGTTGCAAAGTTCTTTAAAGCTGTTTTATTCATAACCGCATCCACCTGTCCATTTTGTTGATAGAACCAGACCCATTACTCGTTCAACCGTCTATTCGACTAATTCAACCTGTTTGTTGCTCCTGATGATCTGTTTCAGCTTGGCGGAAACTGAACTGAGCAATTTGTCTACGTCCTCTTCCGTCCGAAGCGTCTTCATAACCAGGAGGTTGCTTACTTTAACCCGTTCCTTCTGGGGAGTAGGTATTGGCTCCTCTGGACCATCTGGTCCTCCTGGTCCCTTCGCACTCTCAATCTCATGCTCGATTACCTTGTCTTGTTCCGTTCTAAAGTTGGCACTTTGAGTGATGGATGCATCTACCTTGAATATGTCCACATACCCGTCAATGCTCTTGAACAAGTCGTCATAATAGGATTGAATGCGGTTTTTTGTCCCCTCGGATACCCCGTCCTGATTGGCACGATGGGTCAAGTAATCGTAATCCTGTTGAATTGTTCCCTTTGCCGCCAGCTTCTTTTCTTCCAGTACAGCTTGGATCTGTTCGTCGATTTTATTTACCAACTCAGGAATGTCCTTGATCCTATTGTACGGCACGGGATCGTTCAGAATGGCTTGTAGTTTCTTGGCGTCATCCTCAATCGGCATACCCATCAGATATACCCTGTTCTCCGAGTACCTTTCGAACGCTCGCAAACCATTATCAAAATGATCCTTCTGATATTGGAAGAAGCTCTTTACGTATGAGACATCCTCTTGCCAGTTCAAAAGGTCATCTTCCAAATCGCGGAGCTTTGTGAAGAACGAAACACTGTCCAGTCCCTTTGTGAATTCGCCAAAATACTCGAGCCCCTTATCTAAGAGACTTTTCCCTGGGTATTTACGCCCTTCATAATTACTTTTTAGCTCGTGGATTTCCCTAATCTGGTCGTCGATTAGCTGACGAATGTCCTTCAGTAATCCGTCTTCGTCATCGGCTACATCCGTCTTATTAAACACTTCTTTGCAGATATTTCTCGCGGTCTTCAACAGTGCCTCGTCAACCTTAACCCTTTTCAGCACAATGACCTTATCCACTTCACTCGCCTTGGTTAAGGCGGTAAGGGTGGTTGGGTCTTCGGGTTCCAAATACTCAGCATTGTAACGGAGCCGTATGCGTTGTTCTTTCAATAGTTCGGCAATGAGTCCTGCGATATCGAGCGGCTTCCACCCATATGGTTTGTCGCTGAAACGATCCAACAGAATCTTTACCCGCACTTGTTTCTTGATGTCATCCTGTAGACTGATGAAATCGAACACCTCTTTTATCGCCAATGCATTGTCGTTCGACTCCGATCCATCCAGAGTAATTTGCGTAGAGTTACTTTTCAAGAGCAAACTCAGGTCTTTCTCGGACTCCAGGAATTTTTTCACGAATCCGAGCTTCGTATAGACATTCTCAACCAACTTTTGAAACGCAGTGTTGAGCTTATCCTTAACGGTCGCACCCTTTATATCCAGCTTGTCGCCATTGATGAAGACTGTGCCGTCCTTAATAGCTTCTTCAAGCATCTCACGAACTCTACGTTGACGCTCTCTTGCTTCACCTTGTTTCGTGTTCAAGATGTTTTGAATGTTTTCTGGAAGTTGCGCAGGGTTCTTCTTCCTCAGATACTCTTTGATCTTGAGGACTTCTTCCATTTCATCCGTATAAGCCCCGTTACCGCCGAGCTTCAAAATCATCTCGTGACTACCAGAAGACATGAGCATCAATTCTTGATCTGATTTCCCATAGTGCTCAGACAAGGGTGATAGGATATTGATTCCGATAGCCGAAGTTTGGCTTCCGCGATTCTTCTCGTCCATTTTTTGATTGTAAGAAAAGGTATATTGTGACGAGTATCGATACTTGTTTCCTTCATAGAGATCATCAAAGATGAGATCGGCGAGTTCCTTTTTCACCAAATCTTCTTCGACCTTTGTCGCCTTGATTTCACGATTTACATCTTGCTCATCATCTGTCAGGAACATGAATATCTCGCCGTTTTGCTGAATAAGGGTTTCTCGAACAAGCTTGCGTAACGAGACCGCAATCTTTTCCTTAAGAGCCAACTTGTCTTCATCAATGCTTGTCACCATCAAGGTGGCAATATTGTCTATATTGGCAGGAAGCTCCTTGATGTATTTGATCAGGAAGAGAGTCTTCAGCACATTCGCGTTGAACTCATCGTCCTTTAACGACGGGTTTTCATACGCCCCCTCAATCACTCTCACAATGGAAGGCATCAAAAACTCTTTTATTGTGTCGTAAAACGCATAAAAGGGGATAAGTACACCGTCCTCTGCATCCTTAAATCTAAGCGCTGATTCCTGGAATGCAGATAGCATCGACCGTTCCCCTTCAGCCAAGTGCTTTCCTGAACTCCCATGCTTACGTACTTGTTCGAACACGTTCTGTAGGAGCTTAAACTGATAAGGGAGGAAGGGATAGACATCCGCAAACTCCTTCTCGTCTGTATAGCCTCTGAAATCAGCCGTAGCATCCTTGAAGCTGATCAAGTTCTTCAAGATGGCACTCTTTTCGTGGTAAAGCAGTTTGAGCATGTCAGTCGCATGGTCTTTTTTCTGCAGAATACGCTTCTTGATTACCTCATCCACCGAAACCGATGACAATGACAGGCGAGTATCGAACCTCCCCTGGATTCGGGAGAAGTCATCGCCCTTTACCTTGATAATGCTGTCGATGCTTTCCTGGGCAGTGACCATGATCCAGACTTTGCCCTTGCACTGTGTACCCAGGTCTTCTGCCAACGTCTGGAGATCGAGCATCAGCTGGCGACTGTCCCCTATGTACTGACCAATCTCATCGACCAGGAAGATGAGGTGAAAATTGTTGCCCTTCTGTTCGACGTACTCCTTGACTTCCTTCGCGAATTTCTCGATGCTAATCTCAAAACGATTGACACCATTCTCAAACCAGTTTCTTGCTGACGCTTCGGACATCTCCGTAACTTTCGTTAATGCACCGATGACAAAATCCTCATCGAACCAAAAGGTGTGCCGCCGTTCTACCCATTCCTCACCAGACAGCGCTTTGAACTCCCGCTTAAAATCCTCATACACGCCTTCTTTGGTGAGATACTTTTCCATCTCCGCGACGCCTGGGATATCTCCGTAAAAGCCCTGGTGTTCGTAAAACACCTTCAGGAAGACCCGAAGAATGGCATCTTCTTTGGACTTGTTGTCCAAGGGACTCTTTGAATCAATATTGAACAGAATGACCTCAGTCGGCACATTCGCTGTTCGTTCCATGTTCGCCAAGATCAGCGGATCTTGAATCTTTTCCTTGAAAAAGTCAATTGCCCTCTTTCCCTTGACCTCCTTATTTTCCAGTAGGTACGAGAGGATTTTCAGAAAGTGGGACTTACCAGACCCAAAGAAGCCTGAGATCCAGACCCCCATCTTATCCGTGGTTCCGTCGATTCCCTTCTGATAGTTTTCATAGAACTTCGAGAAATGCCTGAGAAGTTCCCTCGTCACGACATACTCATCGAGTTCCTGATATGTATTGTCGTCGTCCGTCTGAGCGACCTTGATGACACCCTTGATGTTTCGCTCGATATCCTTTTGAAACATGTCCTTAATTTTCACGTTGGTTCCCCCTACCCGTTAGTCTACCAACCGAAAAGCTCGGTAATAGTTGTCGTCGTTTAGACGGTTGAATAGCTTCAGCGATAGCCCATCGTATGTCCCAGGGAAGAACATGATGACAGGGGTTTTGTCCAGCACTTCTTGGAGGTTGTTGAGTATGTTATGGGAGCGCACAAATGGATAAACCTTTCCGACTCCCGTAATCAGAACAACATTCTCATCAACGATCTTCTCCTTGATTTTTTGCAGAAACACGTCGGGTTTGGCGAAGTTGACCATTGCCTTGAACAAGGCTTCCTTCCCCTGCTTCTCCTCGATTTGAAAGATACGTTCAAAGATCCGTTTCTCTTTGGCAATCTCAATCATCGTTTTATATAGATCAATCTCGATGATTCGGCGGTTCGAACCTTCATGGCTGAACTCCTTCTTGATATGTTCTATGTAATCCCGAACAACGAGTTCAAACTCTGGTGGATAGTCGAACACATAGAAGCTGATTTCGTTGCCGAGACCCCTACCTTCCAGGAATTTGTCATCTCGAATCTTGGGGATAATCTTGTCCAGCCTTTTATGTAAACTCGAGATACTGTTCACGCCACCCATTCCCCCATGGCTCTCACGTAAGCAACATCCCCGATACTCACCAAATGTCGTTTTAACTCTTGATCCATCAAAATTCTACTCAATTCTCCCGTTTTCCTGTCCCTGAGTATTCCCGCATCAAACAGAACCTTGAAGTAGGCTTGTTTCAGTCTGTCAACGGTCTTCTCTGTCCAAGCCGCCACCGTTTCATCCTGCTCCGATTTTGAGGTGATAAATACATTCACGTCTTTACGTTCAAGGTAATAGTCGTTACGCTCAAACTTGTCCCGAATCATCTCGTTCATGAACTCAAAGAACAAACGGTCTGTCTTCATGATGGCATACAGATTAATGATTTTTCCTGTCTCCAAGGGCTTTTCCAAAACCATTTTACGCAAGGTGTCATCCAGTGCATTCATTCTGCGCAAAACAGAAGGAAGACTACGTTTGATGCTTGATTTGACCTTGTACCCAAACAGGTTCTCTGCTCGGACTTTCTCCCGTATCTCTGAATCCTGTAGGCCCTGCTCCTTCAAGAGCACAACCTTCTTCAATTCAAAGAACAAGAATGATGCTCCCGTCAAAGTGCAACTGTATTCTGACCGTTCAGGCATTACTGGGTTCCTCCATTGGACACGGGTGATGGTGAGCCATCCTGTAGCAGTCCGTTCATATGTAAGATTCGTTCTACGACTCCAAGCCTTCTCTTTCCACATTGTTGCCTCAGAACGGTCGTAAAGTCCCCATTCTTCCACACTTTATCTGGATTATTTGTATAAATATCATGGACGTTCTTAAGAAGAGTTTCTTCGTCAATTTGATCTTGCCAATACGCATCCACAATCGCGTTGAGGGCGAGGGCAAGTTCTCTTTGGGTCTTATAGAATAACTTTACGGTCATGCCCATCCCCACCTCAAAAAGCGGTTCATTGATTACATCTATCTTATTCTATTCTTATTCTGCAAATCTAACAAGCATCGGATGTTGGCAGGAGACAGGAAGTGCCTTGGAGGGGTTGGGGGATCACGTGAGTACGGATAACTTCTCGGGGATATCAATGAGGTTACTGTAAATGCGATAGACCCAGACATCAGCGGCTTCACCTTCTATGTACTGGCTGGCGTTGGTTTCCCAACGCCTTTATCACTCACCCTGTTCCCCTGCTCATCACGCCGTCCTCCTTTTCCGCATCGCCATCACCTCATACTCAAAGTCGAGAATGTCATACAACGGTCTGGAAATATGTTCGATCATGACTCGGAATATCTTCACAACCTGTCGGACGTTCGCTCGTACATCAGGCGACGTTCTGAATTGGACTCCAATTCTGTCGTGCCCGACGTATACCCGTTTATCGATTAACGCCTTCAGGAGATTTGGTTTCATGGCAAACAAGTGAAACAGGTAATTCCGATCTTCGGAGAATCGTAAGTCCACGAATGCGAAACCGCGACTGTCCCTAACCGAACAGTGATAGGTGAGTCCACTGGCTCCAGCACCGAAATAGATAACAGGGTTTTGAGGGTAAAGGGTCTTTTCTCGGTGGAATGGTAAGAATTCTGGGATGTTTCCGCGAAGTTCCTCGATCAGGAATTTGTTCACGTTAATTCGAGATGAAAGATCATTCGACTCATTGGGAATCTGTTGGGGTTGAAGTGCACGAAACGATGGATGCTCCACCGTCTTTACGACCTGGAGTACATTCGAGACCTTGTCCATACGCCACAGATTGTGGTACACGTCAAGTTTGTTCAACCTATCCAATTCTGTCAGTGGATTCAGTACATCTTGGTTGATTATGACGAGATACAAACGTATCGGCTTACCCGATGTTTCGACCAAGTTCCTAAACTCCCTGATGTGCTTGTCCTGGAAACTCAATGCTTGGTAGACGATCGTCCCCTCACCAAGACTATGGATGAGTTCCCTTACAACGGCGAAATGTGGTGGATCTGAACGCCCCAACTGGCTCTCAACCAAAACGGGTCTGCCCAACACCCCATCCAGCGCGTACATGTCAATGGGTTTCTGCCCTTCCTCTTTCCGTTCGAATAAGATTCCGCCTAACCGTATCCCTAACGCCTGCTCCAACCTATCCTTCCTGGTTTTGAGCCACAGATGAAAGATGAACTCCTTCTCCGCTCCGTAGAATGACATTTGATTCCCACCTTTCCAAAGCAAAGAGAGAGAACCCCATAGGTCCTCTCCCGCCTTTGTCATGGTCATATACCGAGTGCGTTACGAAGCTCCTTGGCTCGTTCAATTATCAACATGCTGTCGTGGAGTTGATTTTTCCCCGTCAAATCTGCGTTGACGACAGTTTGAACAAGTACGATGATAGCGTCCTTGACCCGCCTCGTCGCTGGTACTCCTTTCACCGTATAATTGTGCAAGATCAGCAGATCGAATAGGGTCTTGGGCTTGTCTGCTTCGACGGGTAAGTGGAGCAACTCAAAAACCGACACGTCAAGTGCGTCTGCCAGCTTGAACATGATGGGACAGCCTGGACTCTTGCGCTCTCCCTTTTCGAGTCTGTTGAGATAACTGGCGCTGATCCCCGTTTTATTCTCCAAGTCCTTGAGCGAAAGATGTTTCTGCTCCCTCAAGAATTTGATGCGCGCCCCCACAGAATCGTGGATTTCGCGCTTGCCCTTGTCTCTTGCCAACTCGAATCCCTCCAAGATGTTTTCCCCACGGGAATCCTGGTTTTTTGAATCCCTATGTTATAAGCAAAAATGCGTAGAAAATTCAGCGGCAGAAGTGAGATAAGCGCTGATGATTAGAGAAAATACGAGGTTACAATGCCAGGACAAAGATAGGGAGTGTGATTTGGATTTGACAGGAAGCGGAGTTGGGGACGGAAAGGAAAATGATGGTTAAACGATTAGTTCTGTTTCAATATTGATAATCAGTTTCGTAAGGTTAGTCACAATGGTTTCCATAAGTTGAACCATAAATGTTTACATTTGTTGAACACCAAAGAAGTCAATAACCGCAACCTGAGCTTCCTCTATTCCCTGTCACTATCCCCGCCCTCCATAGTTCGATATTATTCGACGGTAATCCGCAAGTCCGCCCCATTTGGCTCATAGTAAATAGAGGAAATGGGCAAAAATTGTCGAAACAATTATTTACGATAGTAGATTTTCATGTATGGAAGCACGGAGTAAGGGTGATTAAACAATGAGACCGAAAATGACAAAGGCAATGTTGGCGCTATCCACGGTACTGGGGATAGGGACGGCGACAGTGGGTACGGCTGATTCAAGTTCCTACGGCTATCTTCCCACAAAAATCTCGGTGAATGGCAAGCAAATCTCAACACCGAAACACATTACTGCACCTGATCCATTTGCAGGTGCAAATGCGTCAAAGACTGCATTTTTGCCGATTTACTACATTGATGGGGCACTAAAAGACTTGGGCATCACCGCCAATTGGGACGGACACACGATGAGTTTGTCGGTTCCAAGTAGCATCAAGGTGAACTACCCTTCACCCCCGAAAGCCTTGCCCCTATCCTCTTCCGTCATGGCAATTGAGATCAACGGTAAAATCGTAACTTACGCACCGAAGATTACCTACAATGATGCAGGGACGACAACGGCGACGACATTTGTGCCCGTGTTCTATCTTGAAAAAACATTTGGGTACTTAGGGTTTAACACAAGTTGGGATGGAACAACGTGGGCTGTGACTGGCTCAACAACAGGACAAACAGGGCAGACGTATCCAGACGGTTGGACGGCTCCTGTGCTGACAGAATCATGGAGTCCTGAATTGTCTGCACATTACGAAGCTGGAGAGTTTAAGTTGTTCCAGGATGAACTTGGCTTTGGCGACAACGGGCACTGGTATTCGATTCCTGGACAAAAGTATGCCATCACCATTGGCGACAGTGGCGTGGCTGGACACGGAGCAGAAGTTCAAATTAGCTTTACCATGTGGGGACCAGATAAATATGATCCTAATTGGGAGCCTGGGGTTCCCGATGCTTACCGCATCCCCGTTATCGCAGAACAGTTGTTTAAGTTCTATTTCGGAAACGATTGGAAAACGGTCTGGGATTACTATAATAACAACAACATTCCAGACAAGTTCACTGCAAATGGACGAACCTGCTATTCTTCTTATGCCAGCGCAACAGGGCAAGTCATTCTCGATGTCGGGTATCCTGCATCGAAGTAGGAAAGGGGAAAAGGCAGGAGACCATTCATTCTAACGGCGGTCTTCCTTCCTCTATTAGTGAACGTAGTGGGAAAGAATAAGTGTCTCACAGCCACATAGAATAGAATTGAAAGAGGATTCGTGTTTCTTTGTGAACATCAATGAGTCGTATTGACTCTATTTTATCCGTATGATAATATCATACACGTAAGGCTCCTCCCCGCGAGTCACGGAGAGGTTAAACCGAGAATATGACTCACTGATTTGTTTCCCTCAAACGATGAGGGATTTTTTATTGGGGAATGGGTGCGCTATTTGAAATTTGTATCTATATCGGATGATTTTTTCATCCTATGTTCCTTTGACAAAGAGTTGCTAAACAATACTGGACGACGACCATATCTGCTCGTGCTTCATTTGAGGTTCAATGGACACAGACAGGATTTCGCGATATCTTTTCGCTCTAATATACCGAATCATGCTCCAAGAAGTCAGTTTTTTTCGTTGCCTCCCAGACCGAATACAAAATCGAATCGCATTCATGGACTACACTACATAAAGATGTTTCCGATCCACAAGAAGTATTTACGGAAGTTTAGAACAGAAGGCGATCCTTATTATGACACGATCAAAAAAGTGATTAGGACAAGCCTTCCGCAGATCGTTCGTGAAGCACAAAGCTATATTGATGCTTACGAACAAGGAACGCGGGTTAACTACGCCACCGACATTGCAGGGATTTACATGACGATTAACGGAATTGCCGCGCAAGCCGAAATAGCGGCAACGAAACCTGCTCAAGAAGATTAAGAGCACTCTACGAACGCACACCCCGTCCTCCTTACAAAACAAGGGTGACTACTTTCATCGCCACCCTTCTCACGTTTTTCAGTCCTCACTTAACGGCAGAGGGTCGCACGACTTTTTATTGACGTATATAGAGCATCATATGCAAAACATAGAGTCAATATGACCTATACATGAAGCAAAACTTTGGAAGCGATGTACAAAGGGTCTGGGACTATTTCAACAGCGGAAATGTTCCTGATCACTTCACAGCTAACGGGCGCACTGTCTACACATCAAACAGCGCCGCAACAGGGCAACTCATCATGGATGCTGGCTATCCAGCATTGTACAAAAGGGGATAGTTGATAGGGGAAGGCGACGGGAATATTGAGGAACTGACAGGAGACCTTTCGTGGGGTCTCTTGTTTTTAGACTGCCTTCAATTGTGCTACACTTAAGCAAAGCTAAAAGAAAATGCAAACAAATCCGCGTCGCAAGGAGGCAGATGGCTTTGGATGACCTTGAGAAATACATTCAAAAGCGGATTCAAAACCCTGAATTCAGACGATACTGGAGAGCGAGCCGATTACAATATGAGATTGCGCGATTGATAATTCGACTGAGAAAGGGCAAGTTATTCAGAGGCAACGAGCTAAGGAGATAGGCTTTGAGGGACAAACTAACAAGTCAATTTCAGAATCAACAAGCAGAAATGGTTACTAAAGTTGCGACTTAAATGTATACATTCACAAAACCATTTGCCTATCTTGAACCGCTTCAGTTTTTGTCCTTCTGCGCTTTCAAGATAGCGTTGTTATCCTTGACAACTTTTCCGAAGTGCCGTGTCTTGTGCTTCTCGATGTAATCCACCACACATCCAAGTGAACGATTCCCACTACTCCCTGTTTCCCCGCTATCCTCAGCAACGCTACGTAACGTGGAGGCAACAGCCTCGATGTCGTCTTCGAGCAAAACGCGGAGTACATACGGGAAGTGGGATCGAGTATTTGGGCTGTTGAGGTAGCGTGAATGGTCTATCATGTAGTCTTCGGCATATTCGATCAGTTGATTTGCCAGATTGAAGCGAAGTTCTTCAACGGTCGCTCCATCTGCGACGATGAATTGAATTTCGCAAATAGAACCAGCATAACGCCCATCTTCATCGACTTCATATTCGTAATTGAGGGGATAGGCGGTGAGTAACTCACGCATCTGCTCGACCGATACGGCAACAATGACATCCCCATCCCGTTTCACAGCCTGTGGTTTGCCACGAACCACCGACTCGATGAACTCATCAAAATGCACCTGAACCTGCGCGGCGCTTACCAAATCTTCCATGAGCATTACTTCTCCCCCCAATCAACTGTATCGCCCTGCCCTTTTTCGCCAGGGTACTGCAACGTCACCGCAAACCGATAAAATGCCTCGTGTTGGTCGGCAAACA
>NZ_BCQV01000043.1 GCF_001552255.1 Alicyclobacillus shizuokensis NBRC 103103 | reverse complement strand
CCGCGATTATTTACTGCGTTACGTCCGCTCCGCTGAATTCCGTACTCTCTCGGCAGATGTACGACGGGTGAAGTCCAAACTAGGCGCCATTCGGTACTGTCTCTACATCAAGGGAAGCTCCATCACGGTCCGCAAATATGAATATGAACCCGATTACAGTGTGGATATTGAGGATACATTTGCGAGGTTTCGGCAAGGCACTGTGAAAGACTACCTGGAAAAGTTTTCGGACTGGATGCAAATGAGCCATGTGGACGCTCAAATCGTTGAGTATCTGAGAAAGCTGTTCCCGGACGAATTTTTGGAGCTGGACCGCTTTCGAACCCAGCATGACAGTTTTATTGACGACTCTATCGCCATCTTTGATCGGGAAGTTCAGTTTTACGTTGCCTATCTGGATTACATCGCATTACTTAGGAACCGGGGGTTGCTATTCTGCTACCCAAAAGTGTCCGCTGTGAACAAGAATGTCTATGCCCGCGAAGCGTTTGATGTGGCCCTTGCACATAAACTGGTCCGCCATAATCAGCCTGTCGTCCGAAATGACTTCAGCCTCGGCGGCAAGGAGCGCATCTTGGTCGTAACTGGCCCTAACCAAGGTGGTAAAACAACGTTTGCCCGAATGTTTGCCCAGATGCACTTTCTCGCCAGTTTGGGATGTCCGGTTCCCGGTACGCAGGCTCAACTCTTTTTGTTCGATACCATTTACACACATTTCGAAAGAGAGGAGTATGCCAGGGACCTCAATGGCAAGCTGAAAGACGATCTGCTGAGAATCCACAAGATTTTGAGCTGCGCAACGCAGAACTCCATCCTCATCATCAACGAGATCTTTAGTTCCACTTCCCTTGAAGACGCAGTGTTTCTAGGTAGGAGAATCATGGAGGACATGATACGCCTGGAATCGCTGTGTGTTGTTGTTACGTTCATCGATGAACTTGCTGCACTCGGTGAGCAGACCGTGAGCATGGTCAGCACAGTGCATCCAGAAAATCCAGCAGAGCGAACGTACAAGATCGTAAGAAAGCCAGCGGACGGGATTGCCTATGCATTGTCCGTTGCGGAGAAGTACGGATTGACTTATCCCCGTCTGAAGGAGCGTCTTGTGCGATGAAGGTTCACCTGATGCATGCAGACCACGATTTTCGACTCGATCAAGAGCTACCCGTGAATGCAGAAGACCTCATACAAGACCTGGGATTAGCGCAGTTGTTTCAAACAATGAGTCAGGGTGATGATTTCTTGCTCGACGTCGCGCGTAAGGCTGTTTTGGGAGAAATCTCCGACGTAGAGGTGATTCAGTATCGTCAGGACGTTCTCAAAGACTGCCTGAAAATGCCGCAGATTGTCAGGGATATGTACAACATTGCTGTGGAGACAATCGAACGTCGTCGGAAGGAGCGGTTTGGCATTTTCACCCGGACCCCTTCGTACAACGTCTACCAGTCTGTACATTTGCTGCGGATTTTTATGGACGCACTCATGGAACTCAGACGGTTCGCAGATTGCAACCTAAAGCAAATCCACTCACGCGGGTTTTCGACACTTTTTACAATGCTGCAGAGGGAACTGTCTGACGAATACTTCGCGAGAGTTCATGATCACCTGCGGACACTCTCATTCGAGCGAGGGATGCTGATTCGTGCCCAGTTGGGGAAAGGACATCTGGGAACCCATTATACCCTGGTGAAGCCATCGCCCAGGAGCCGAAACTGGCTTGGACGCATGCTCGACAACCGTCTGCATGGATACACGATTCATATCCAAGCGCGGGATGAAACAGGCGCCCGGATACTTTCCGAAATCAAAGACCGCGGCGTAAACGTGGTCGCGAATGTACTGGCTCAATCTGTCGAGCATATCCTGGCCTTTTTCAATCAGCTGAAGACCGAGCTTGCCTTTTATGTGGGCTGTTTAAATTTGTATGATCGACTGAGTTCTAAGGGTGAGCCCATTTGCTTTCCTGCAGCCGTTCCGGCCGAAAAGCAGGAATATTCCGCACGGGGGTTGTACGACGTCTGTCTGTCTTTGCGTATACCACAGAGAGTCGTCGGCAACGACGTAGATGCGGATGGAAAGAACCTTTGGGTAATCACCGGCGCCAATCAAGGTGGAAAGTCCACCTTCCTAAGAAGTGTTGGCGTCGCTCAGCTCATGATGCAGTGCGGGATGTTTGTCCCGGCGAAGTCATTTTGCGCGAGCATCTGCCATGGTCTGTTCACGCACTTTCGACGGGAAGAAGATGCTGCCATGAATCAGGGCAAATTTGACGAGGAGCTGGGGAGAATGAGCACGATTGTTGACCATATCCGCGAGAACTCGCTCGTGCTCCTGAATGAGTCATTCGCAGCTACGAACGAACGAGAAGGTTCCGAGATTGCTCGTCAGATTATCACGGGATTGGTGGAACATGGAGTCAAGGTTGTGTTTGTCACGCACCTATACGAATATGCACAAGGCGTGTACAGTCAGCATCCATCCAACGCCGTCTTTCTGCGTGCACAACGGGAACCCGATGGTACCCGGTCATTTCGAATTCAGCCAGGAAGGCCGCTATCGACAAGTTTCGGGAAAGATTTGTACCATGAGATTTTTCAACGAAGTGTTACGAATTATGTATAATTCACTTTTCTCTATCCTGTGCGCGTAGGCGAGGCCAGCCATGGTGGAAACCAAATCAGCGAATTGGTGGACATGACCCTGTTGTATTTTTTGATTGTCACAATATAATGATAGTGTAACATGCTGATTGCCTGAATTGGGCGATGGAGCTCGCCGTAAATGCCGACCAGGCTAATGGCTCCTATCCAGCAAATTGCTGGGTAGGAGCCATTATTTATTCGGCGGAGTGTTCCGGGCGGGTCAAGTCCAATCATGCTCAATGCAGGTATCGTATCAACTTCGGGATCTTCCATATTGTGAAGGGAGGGAGCGCTGTGACGCTGGGTCAGGCCGTGTGGATGCAGGGGATGCAGCTTGGGTTTGTCCTGCTTGTGTCTCCGCTCATCAAAGGCATTTTGAATCGCTGGAAAGAGTTCGTTCAGGGAAAGCGCGGTCCGAGCATCTTCCAGGTCTATCGAGATTTGCGCAAACTGTTCCACAAGGAGACTGTGATACCTGAAGACGCTGGGTTGCTCTACCGAGTCGCTCCATACGTGTACTTCGCGGCTCCGCTGATTGTGACCATGCTGATTCCGGTTCTGACATCCTACCCACTTTTCATGGCGTTCGCAGGTGACATGATGGCGGGCGGCTTCATTCTCGGCTTGGGCACATACGCACTCCTCGTTGGCGCAACCGCCGGCGCGAGTCCGTACGGTGGCATCGGCAGCACACGCGCCCGCTTTGTGTCGATGTGTGTGGAGCCTGCGCTGATACTCATCCTGTTCGCTGTCAGCTTCTCCGCCCACGCAACCATTCCTTACATCGTCAACGGGGTGATGCAGCACCTGGGGTGGTCGCCGGTTCATCTGCTGCTGATGGCTGCGTTTTTTGCGGTCCTGCTGGCGGAAACCGGACGGATCCCTGTCGACAACCCGTCGTCTCATCGAGAGTTTTCCATGATCGACCACAACCGCGCTTATGACTATTCCGGCCCGCATCTGGCGCTGATTGAGTGGGGCGGCTGCATGAAATTCGTGGTTCTCGGAGTCATTTTGCTCAATGTCATCACGTCGCCGTGGGGGCTTGCCAACGGACATTCCGCCCTGGCACTGCTGGCAGGCGCAGCACTGGTGTTCGTGAAGTTCCTTGCATTGCTCGCGATGGTCGTGTGGGTGGAATCCTCTATTGGGAAGCTGCGGCTTCTGCGCATTGCCGAGTACATGGCGGCCGCCGCAGCCGTGGCGCTGACAGCAGTCATTCTGGCCGTTGCCGGCGTTTGAACGGAACGACATTGTCCCCTGAGTGTTCGAAAAACTGTTCCGAGGTCAGAAGGCACACCAGCGTGTCATCACCTAGGGCGAATCTTGGGGATGCAGAGGAGGCGTGGTCATCGTTGCTGTGGACATGGTTCTACCTACCCGTGTTTCTCCTCGCGCTGTGGATTGGTGTGGCGCGAGAGCTCAGAAACTGCCAGATTGGGTATCTTATGCAAACCGCGTTGATAGCCGCATTGTATGCCATTCAAGCCGTGCAGAACGGTGACCCTGGCATGTGGATTGCCTTTGGCGGCCTGGTGGTGATCCGCGGCGTACTGATTCCTCTCTTCATCTATTCCAGGCTGTCTCGTGAAACATTGCTGGCGCGTGACATTGGATTTGTCACATCCCCCACGTTTCTGTTAATCGCGTTCTTCTGTCTGGGGGCTGTCGCTGCGGGCTTCGCAACCGCCTGGCACGGCGTACTCGCGGTGCGCTTTGGGCTGGCGTTGGCCACCCTCCTGGTTGGCCTGGCTGGTGTCGCGCTCACCCACCAGGCCGGTCACCAGCTGTTTGGACTCCTCAGTGCCGACAACGGCGTGGATTTGGCAGTGGCAGCGGTACTGAGCCGCATCCCAGTGGCAGCCGATTATCTCATCTTTATTGATGTCGCTCTGGCGGCCATCCTGTTCGTCGTCATGATGCATCGACTCACGCAAGCGGGTTCGCTGCGGCTGCAACACTATCGCGGATTGAGAGGGTGACAAATGTGAACCTCATCGGATTGCTGCTGTTGCTGCCGGTTCTCGGCATTGGCGCCGTGTATGCGTCTCCCGTGCCTGTTCGCCGCCTGGTTCCGGCTGTCGTGACGGTACTGAACCTGCTTGTAATGGCTGCCGTCCTTTGGGTTCGCTACGGTGTTACGGAGACGGAGCCGGCCACATCGCAGTGGTGGTTGATGGATCCGCTGAGCTTGGTGGTGACCTGCATCACGCTCGTGGTGGGGTTCACCGCTTCCGTTTACTCCATCGGCTATGTCCGCGAACATACGGGCGGCGCCCCGGAAAAGGCGCCGAAGGAGCGCCAGTATTTCGCTTTGCTGCTGGCCTTTTACGCAAGCTTAATCGCGGTTTCCATCGTACAAAACATGTTCTTTACGTGGGCGGCCATCGAATTAACTGCACTGTCTTCTGTGCTGCTGGTGGACTGGAATGACACCAAACTCACTCATGAAGCGGCGTGGAAGTACCTTGTCATCATGGTGACGGCGGGCCTCATCGCACTGTTCGGTCTGGTGACAGTAGTGGGATCCGCAAACGTGCCGTTTACCAGTGCCGACTGGTCCGCATTGGTACGGCTGGCGAGCCACGTTCCCCCAACCCTGCTGCGGATTGCCTTCGCATTGGTGCTTGTAGGATTCGGCGCGAAGGCTGGACTCGTACCCTTTAACTTCTGGCTGCCGGACGCGCACAGCCAGGCGCCATCACCTGTCTCTGCAATGCTCAGTGGGATTAAGCTCAACTGCGCCATGTACGGTATCCTTCGCCTGCAGGGCGTGCTGCACGCTGGGGGGCAAACCCAGTTTGCAGATGCCGCGCTTGGCACCCTGGGCTTTGTCACTGTTGGCGTGAGCGCGCTCATGACTGTTGCGCAGACTGACGCGAAGCGGTTGTTCGCCTATTCGAGCGCGGAAAACCTGGGTCTCGTCGCCATCGGTTTTGCATTCGGTCCCATTGGCGCCTTCGCAGGGTATTTACAAATGGCGAATCACTCCATCATCAAGTCCATGCTGTTTTACCACTCGGGTGAATTGTTGCACGCGTCCGGTTCAACCGACATGCGAGGGATGCGCGGTATCATCAGCGTGCTGCCAAGAACGGGCCGCGCGCTCATGCTTGGCATGATTGCCATTGCTGGCGCACCGCCCTTTGGCCTGTTCATCAGCGAATTTCTTGTCGTGTTTGCTATTGTCCGGCATGGTACACCGATACTCGCCGCGCTGCTGCTCGCGTTCCTGATGATTTTGTTTGCTAGCTTTCTGCAGCGGGCCGTCCAAATTGGTTATGGAGCACCGTCGCGCAGGCTGCTGGATTACAGAGGTCACGCTGTTCAGGAATCTGCCGGCGTGACGGTCCCGACCATTCTGCATTTGGCAATCGCGCTCGCATTCGGAACAGTTCTGCCGTTTGTCCTGTCGTCACTCCCCGGCGTCATCATGACCTGAGAATGAAAGGAAGTGTCGACACGTGCCAGTGATTTCGAAGGAGAACCTGATGAGACTCTCTCCCAGTCAGACATTGCAGCGCTTGGACCTCGACGCATTCGCGCGCAGATTGTTGTCTGTGCGGCGAGCCTACAAACGTGGAGGCCCGGCTCCCGAGCGGCAGCTGCTCTACTACGGCGTAATGGACTCGGTCAATCCTCCCGCGTTGCTTGCGGTGGTGGGCCATCCATCATCCGGTCGAAGCTCTTGGCTCCAAGCAGAGCTCTCTGAACAGACTTGGCGTTCGCTGGCGGATACATGGCCGGCCCTACTCTGGCCGGAAATGGAGGTCCATGACCGTACAGGGAGGGTACCTGAAGGTCATCCGGATTTGCACCCCTTGTTAAAACCGCACATGCACACCCTGTCCGGCCGGGCGTCCGGTGCAGGCGTGTTCTCCTTGCCACTCGGTCCTGTGCGTGCGGATGTAACGGAATCAGGCTACTTTCTGTTTGACACGATTGGCGAGCAGATTATGCATTTGCAGCCTCAACTCTTTTACAAGCACCGGGGCATCGAACGAATGGCGGTGGGCCGCACTGTGGAGGACGTCACTCTATTGGCCGAGCGTATTTCGGGGACGACCACTGCAGGCCACACGGCAGCGTACGTGACTGCGGTCGAGCAGGCCAGCGGCTATGCCACACCGGATGCGGTGCGATGGGAACGTCAGTTGTTCATGGAGCTTGAGCGCCTTTACAACCACGCGCATGACATTTCACAGATGGCGTCCGCTTCCGGGATGACAGTCGGGCAGGCTCAAGTGGCGCGTGTCAAAGAAGAATGCCTGCGGCTCGCCGGTGATTTAACGGGCTGCCGCTACCTTCGCGGCGCCATCAAGCCGTTTGGCTCTGCCGCGATTGACTGGCGCGCCGTCTCCTCAATTGTGCTGGACCGCCTGGCGGCGGCTGATGCTCGGATGCAGCGGTTCGTGTCACTGCTCCAGCGCACACCAACCTTTGTCGACCGACTTGTCGGCACCGGCATTGTGAACAGAGATTGGGCAGACGACTACGGACTTGTTGGTCCCACTGCGCGTGCTTGCGGGATCCGGACGGACGCACGCCTTGAATATGCGCCATGGACATCCGATGTGGGTTTCACTTTATGCGTAGTACCACGCGCCAACGGGGACGCGCTGGACCGGTTTGAAGTGCGGGTGCAGGAATGGTCCGTGTCGATTCAGATGATCCGCAGCCTGCTGTCACGTTTGGCATCGACGAACCATGCGGAGAATTCGGACGGCCCGCACGGGTCACCAGGTCCCACCGTGTCCAAAGGTTGGGGGGGCGGCACGGTAGAGGGGCCGCGAGGCCGTATCAGCCATGTTGTCCAAGTAGACCACGGGCGTATCGCGTTCTGGGGCATTCGTTCGGCTTCCAGCTGGATCTGGCCCGTCTTCGGGTTGGCGACGGCAAATGGCAATATCCAAACGGACTTCCCAGTCATCGATGCCAGCTTCGGACTGTCGTACGCCGGGCTCGACCGGTGAACCGACGCTTGGCTGCTTCGCGCGCAGGGCTGGCTTCGCACGCCTTACACAGCGCTGCAAGATTGGCAGAAGAAAGCTGCAGACAATCGACGCAAAAGAATGCTGGAGGGATACCGATGTTGGCTAACTGGCTACGCGCCGGCATCGCAAGTGGGCGCATCACCACGAAATATCCGCGTAACGCTGCAGAACTCACTCAACGACACCCCGCCTGGCAGACAGTGGCCACGGAAACGCGAGCCTGCGGGCGAGAGTCGTGCTCCTGCATCGATCTGTGTCCGACAGGCGCGATCGCGTTCGATACCACCCACGCTCCCGTCGTGAACGCGTTGGCGTGCATCGGCTGCGGTCGTTGTGTGGAAGGATGTCCGGAAGGCATCTTCGCATGGAGCAAGCAGATTGACCTTTCCATTCCGGCAGACAATGAGTGGTCGGGGAGCCAGCGCCAAGCGGGCGTCCTCGCTGACGGGTCCGTCGCGGCAAACGCGGACACCATTGCCTCTGGCACGAGGTCGGATAGAGGCACCTTGGAAGAAGAGGCCTGCCCGGATTGGAACGCCGTGGATTCGGCAACACTTCGCCGGTTTCGTGCGGTGTTCGGCCGGAGCCTGAATGTCCGGCACATCGATGTCGGATCGTGTAACGCCTGCGAGTCCGAGGTGCTGGCCCTGTCAAATCCGTACTACAACTTCCATCGCCTCGGCATTTTCTTCACCGCCTCCCCGCGCCACGCCGACGTCCTGTTGGTCACTGGCGCACTGACATACGCGATGCGGGATGTTCTGCTTGCGACATATGAAGCCATGCCACGGCCGCGATTGGTCGTGGCGGCCGGGGTGTGCGCCTTGCACGGCGGGGTCTTCCAGGACAGTGAACAGTTCGTGGGGCCGATTGACAAGGTCATCCCGGTCGACGTGTTCATTCCAGGCTGCCCGCCCACGCCGTACGCGTTGATCAACGGCCTGCTGCAGGCGGCTGCACGCAGAGGGGAGGCGGTTGCTCATGCGTAGCTTGTTTTTCGTCTCCCTGTTGGCATTTTTGCTGTCGATTGCGTGGAGCGTCGTAACCTGGGGCGTATCCGGCAGGCGCAGCCACGTGTCTGCGCAGGGACGCGCGGCTCACCTGCCTTTTTCCCGCTGGCCGTGGGTGTGGATTGCCGTCGGCGCTATCTTGCAGGCAGTGTTGGGCGTGATGGGCCTTACCCAGCACAGTGTAGAGCCGTTGCTTTCCTTGCCCGCAATCCCGGTGTTCGGCACATGGGCTTTCCACGTTGACTTGCTCAGCAGCTTGCTATTTCTGATTCTTGGTGGAATCGGAACAGCCGGCGCGTTCGTCGCGATTGACCACACCCGTCATCACGGCGCCGGGACGGACTGCAGCATGGCGATGATCGTCGCGATTCAATTTATCTTCACGAGCTTTTTGCTCACATCGACCGATGCGATCCCGTTTCTCATTGCGTGGGAAGCGATGTCGCTGTGCGCGTATATGTACATTCTCTCCAATCATCACCACCGTCCTGCGCGCAGAGCGGCATACGTGACCGTGCTCATCAGCGAATTAGGGTTTTTGTTTCTTGTCATCGCTGTCGTTTTAAGTGCATCAATCGCCAGCACGGCGACCGCTGTTTCTGCAGCTGCTAACCCGTTCTCGTTCCTCGCGTTGGCAGCTCATTTGGCCGCCTCTTCCGCCGGATTGCGGGACGCGGTATTCCTGCTCGCTCTGCTGGGGTTCGGCGCCAAGAGCGGCGTCCTCCCGATGCAAGCCTGGATGCCCAGTGCATACGACGCGGCGCCGCCGCACTTGAACGCCGTGCTTGCGGGCGGCTTGCTGAACCTTGGCCTGTTTGGGATTCTGCGCATTCTCAGCATAGATGTGCCCACGCTGGCAATCGGGTTCATCGTACTCTGGATCGGCGCAGCCGCGGTGTTTTCCGGGGCCCTGTTCGCGGTCATTGAGGGGCGTATGCGTAGGCTGCTCGCCTACAGCAGCGTGGAAAACGTGGGCCTGATGCTGATCAGCATCGGACTCACGATTGTTTTCGCGGGTCGCCACAACCTGCATTACGCAAATGTCGCGATGATGGCGCTGTTCGTGCAAATGGTCTCGCACGCGATGGCAAAGTCGCTCGCTTTCCTGACGGCGGGCGAAATCAGTCACCGCGCGGGCTCTGCTGAACTGGACCAACTCGGCGGTCTGCTGCGGAGAATGCCAGCCGTAGGCTGTGCATTTCTCGTCGCCTGTCTGACGCTGGCGGCCGTCGCACCCTTCAGTGGTTTTGCGGCTGAGTGGATGACCTTTCAGGCAATGCTGCAGGTCTATCGCAGCCTGCCTGGAGTCGGACAGGTCGTGGTGGCAATGGGTGGCATGGTCGCCGCGGCAGGTGCGGCGCTGGCCATGACCACATTTCTGAAAGTGTTCGCATTCTCGATGACAGGTCACTACCGGGGGACCCACAAGTCTGGAGCGGCCTCAGGGCACGGTATGGACTACGGGGCTTCGATGAGCACCCAACCCGCCAGTCTCGACGCGCCGCCAGGCGTCGCCCTCATAGATCACGCCCATACAGGTGACCCAAACGGCCAACCGTTGACAGACGACCGCGGGGCTCGACAGGTGCACGTCCGGCGTCGAACGGGTCGGACCGCCGGTTTGGGGATCGCGATTTTGGCTGTCCTGTCCGCACTATATGGCTGGTTCCCGACCCTGGCAATGCCCGCTTATGAGCACGTGTCTGCCGCGCTACTCTCCGTCGCTACGCAGTTAACCGATATCGTGCCAAATGTATCGCGCGGCCCAGGACTGAATACGACCATCATCACCTTGGGTGGGGCTGCACCCAGCTTCCTGCCCACGCCAGGCCTCGTAATTCAGCCAGGCGATTTTGTCGCGACCATGGGTCCAACCTACGTGCTGTTCTGGTTCCTTGTGTTTGCGGCCTTTGGCTTTTTGTTGAGCCGATTGCCAAGAAAACGCGTGTACGCCGCGCGCACGGTCCCTTCATGGCTGGGCGGACGCGACCACCGCACAGCCCAGTCTCAGTACACAAGCTCAGCCTATGTGAATCCCTACCGCATGTTTTGGGCTGGATTACTGCGGTACCGTCTTCACCGACAGCTCATCCAGGGTTCGCCGTCGGTGCCGCGGGCTTGGAAACTCAAGCGGGAAACATCTTTCTGGCTTTCCGTGAACCCGTGGTTGGCACCTGTGCGCTTGATGCGGCGCGTCACGTCCCGCATTCGGCATTGGCAGCATGGGTACCTGTGGGGTTACATGCTGACGATTTTAGCCGGACTGTTGATCTTGCTCGCGTGGGCGTTTCTGTACTGAGCCATCGGACAGAACGACTTCAGCGCCGAAAAATAGAGTCAAAATTAGAAATGTATGGACAACAAGCGGTAGATAGCAGGTGGAAAACAAGCGCAGGTAGCCCTGCATCCGTCGTCCACTAGGTTTGTCGCAACGTGAGAAATCTGGCTACCTGCACTTTTTCGCTCCGTTTTCCAACTTTGGATGATATTCAATGGAGACACCCTTATTTTACAGAAGTGATGTTATGATACAGCTTTATTTTACAAAATCAGTAGGAATGTCCGCATTATGCATGCCCATTCTGCAGTACACGAATCATCTTCAGCAGCATATCGTTAACCGGGGTGGGGACATCGTAGACGCGTCCCAACTGGCACACCGTCCCGGCCAGATACTCGACCTCCGTTGTCCGCCCGGCCTCAATGTCTTGCAGCATGGAGGTCTTGGCCTCCGGAGACAGCGCGTTGAGGATTGGATGGAAACGTTCGATATCCTGCTCCGTTAGGTGCACACCTATCTTTTCCGAGAGCGCCAGGACTTCCCGCATCGCGGCGTGCATCACGTCGCGGGCCTCTTTCTGTTGTTGAAACACCCCATACGGTGCCCGCAACACAGCGGAGGTCTGATTGATGCCGACGTTGATCATGAACTTCCACCACATCATGCGCTGCATGTCGTCCGGAATCTCGTACGGAATCCCCGCACGTTCGAATAGTGATTGTACCGCCTCGACCTTGGGCGAGATCACCTTGTTCGTCTTCTCCCCAAAGCAGACCCTTCCAAACGTGCTGTAGGTCACCGACGTGCCTATCCGCAAGGCGTCAATCTCGACGCACATTCCGTATAAAACTCGGTCCATCCCAAAAGCGTGACCGAGCATCTCTTCACTTGAGATCCCGTTCATCAAAGAGAGAATGATGGTATCGGGACCGACATGGTTGCGAAGGCTTTGGATGGCACCGTCGAGGCCGTCGTACTTGACCGCCACCAACACCAAATCCGGCGGATCAAGGGGCATGTCAGGGGTGACATAGTTGAAGTCGTACCGTTCTCCGTTGACAAACACGCCCTCGCGGCGGTAACGCTCGATACGCGGGGCATCCGCGACAATTTGCAGGCATTGATTGTCCATGGCATGCAGTTTGGCCGCATACGAGGCGCCGATGGCGCCAAGTCCGATGAGGGATACGTGGTGAATCGTGGGCATGGCAATAGCCCCCTTGTGGGATGGTCGGGAGTCGTGAAGCTGGCGTTACGGACTGTCTTCATGAGGTGGCGCTGGTAGGGATGCTCAGGCTTATTAGTTGATAGTCATACACGATGATATCACTGAACGGCAGGTGAGAGAAGATGCCTAGACCCAATGGATACTGCCACGAGTTCTACCAGCCGCGAGATAGTGCAGGGGATGGGTGGCAAACCATATGGGTATTTATTCCTTTCGGTGTGAGGTGATTCTACGTACACTAGGGACAAGGGGGTAGCCTGAAAAGGAGGTTCGGAAGAGCATGATGATTCGAAGAGTCCTGTATTCAATAGGTGTAGTGGTTCCGAACGGTGGACAAGGCTTCTACCCAGAGGACATCAGGCGGTTGTACAACATTCCAGACAATTTGGATGGCCAGGGTCAGACCATTGGTATCCTGGAGTTCTCCAACGGCTACAACCTGCGGGATGCCCAGCAGTTTTGGCGCCTGCACGGCATTGCCGCTCCCCAGGTAACGTTTGTTTCCGTCGATGGCACACCAAACGATGGTGGCCGCAGCCCGGATGATGAGGAGGCAACGCTGGACCTGCAGTGGGCGGGGGCCATCGCCCCGGGTGCTCGTATCCTTGTGTACGAGGCCAATGCCGGCATGACGTATGACGATTTTGCCAAGTCCATGACGCGGACCTTGCAATACATCCTCAACGACAAGCAGCACCAGCCATCCGTTTTGTCGATCTCGTACGGTGACGGCGAGATTTCCTTCAACGCGGACGACATTCGGCAGTGGGCTGACCTTATCGCGCAATTGGATGCCCAAGGGGTCACGGTGTGCGTCGCGTCGGGCGATCAGGGAGCATACGGCTTGCACGACACGAACGGCCCGAAGACCCGCCACGCAGACGCGCCTGCCAGCGTGCCCATGGCGTTAGCCGTCGGGGGGACGTCGCTGCAACCGGACGGATCGGAAAGTGCGTGGACATACAATGGACCGGACAACGGCGGGGCCAGTGGTGGCGGGTTCAGTTCTGTGTTTGCGAAGCCGGATTATCAAAGTGAGATTTCCGGCAGCGGTCGTGGAATTCCTGATATTTCCTGCAACGCCGATCCGGCGACCGGTTATCAAATCGTCTTTCAGGGGCAGACGGTGGTGGTGGGGGGAACGTCTGTGTCCTGCCCCGTTTTCGCTGCGGTGTTGGCCTTGGCCAACCAGGCGCGCGAACAGCAGGGGCTGCCGCCGCTGTCAGGACTGGCCAAAATTCTTTACGGGGACGCGTCAAAGCTCGGGTATCGCGACATTACCACGGGCAACAACTCGTTTAACGGGGTCAAAGGATACGACGCCGTTGCCGGGTGGGATGCGTGCACCGGGTTTGGATCGTTTGATGCGGCCAAACTCATCTCATATTTGGCCAGTTTGCCCACGGGAACGAAGGTGCAACCACGGCCGCAGCCGGCGCCAGTGCCTGTGCGGGGGACGGAGAGTGCGTCATCATCACATCACCCACGCGAGTGTATCGTGCGCGTGCAGGCGGTCATACAGCGCGTGGAGCCGGATGTTCATCGGGACGGCGCTTATCACCATCACCTGCTGCTGAACGGAATTCAGGTGCTGAAGGTGTGGAACGGCACGCAGTGGGATGTGGACGATGCCGCGTTTGCGGCGATTCGCTATGGCGATGAGCTGGGGCTGTCGGGACCGATTCCCAACTTGGAGCCGGGTCAGACCATCGAGCTGCAAGGCCGGTACATTCCCCGGGATGAAGCGTATCCGAGCGCCAGCAATCCGGGTGACGCGGTCATCGACGAGACGCACCACCCGTTTGGCTTTGTTGTGTATCAAGGGCGGTTGTATCGCTGACTGGATCCGTCTGTCGCCGGACGGGGTGGCGGAGTGCCGGAGCAAGCGGGGATTTCAGTTCCGCGCTCGCACGGCACTCTTAGCTACGTATGGTGATCCGGTTGCCGGACGTGTATACCTTGAGTCCAACATGGAACACACGGCGGGCCAATGCGAGTTCACAGGCGCCAACTCCGAGCGCCACCCAGACCAACCAAGGGCGGATGCCGTCAATTACCGCCAGTGGCAGCGTGCTGACAAGGCCCGCCGGGATGATTCCGTAGATGACCACACGAATCACGACGCCGTGAAAGATGGTGGACGGATAATGGGAAAACGTGATAAACACCTCGGCCAACTGCGCTCCGAGTCCCTCTCGTCCACCGATGAAAAAGACCAGGGATTGCGTGAGCACCACAAACCCGATGAGCAGCAGGGTGCAGGCGGCGAGCGCCACCAACGTCTGTATAACCGCCTGTCCCGTGTGCGGTGTGGAGAGTACGAGCATCATGACTCCAAAACTGAGATCTCCCCACCCGACCACATTTTGCCGGCTGATGAGGGCGTGGTATAACGGAGGCTTTGGGTGGCTGAGGTAGATATCCAGCTCCCCTTCCGAGATGATGCGTCCCAGGTTCAGCGCGTTGCCAAACATGATATCCATGATGCCAAAGCTGACCGCACTCAGTCCCCACAGATACAGGATATCGGTGCGATGCCAGCCGCCTACCACCGGAAAGCGAGCGAAGTAGAGTAACCAGAACGTCACCCAGATGGCGTCGTTGAACACCATGCTGACTACTTCTAGCCAAAAACTCGCCCTGAAGGCATAGCTGCCCTTCACGTTGAACACGAAATAGGCGAGGGCAAGTTGGAGGCGGTTACCCACCTTGGACATGCAGGCGCTTCACCCCTTTCCCGTACAGGAACGTGCACACCGCCAGGCAGATGAGCATCCAGCCGCAGCCCGTGGCGAGGGCTTGACCGATATCGTAACCTCGCAGGTGAACCAGGGTGCGGGCCGGCAGGTAGGCAATGACCTGAAACGGCAGCCACGCACAGACGCGGGCCAGCCAATCCGGGAACAGAGGCAGCGGAATCATCATGCCGCCGAGAATCATCACCAGACGCGACAAAATCAAATCCAAACCTCGTCCGTCTTCCATCCAGAACAACAGGAGTCCAATCACCATGTTCATGGTGAACTGGGTGGACACGGCCAGCGCGGTGGCGACGACGGTCAGCAGGACGGACGCCCATGAGGCCGGGGGAGGTCCAAAGAACAGGGCAGCCACCATGCCCGCGAGAACGATGTTCAAGCCGATGCGGACGCTCGCCTCGCCCAGGTACTGCGCAAAGTTGTAACCAATGTAGCCGATGGGTTTGGTCAACCGGTACGCAATCTCGCCGTGTTTGATCTCCTCCGAAAGCCGCATGGCGAGGCGTGGACAGCCCATCACAATCGACTCGGTCATGGCTAGGTACCAGACCACCGAGGCGATGCCGTAGCCGGCAATGGAGGATGTGGCCATGGTCCCGTAGGTGGTCGACCACAGTTCCGCGAACACATACATGATGACGACAAGGAAGATGCCCTGCACCGATTGTTCCGGGACGTAGGCCCATTGATTGCGCAACGATATGCGGAAGACAGCCCAGTACTTGCCCAGTCGGCGGGTGTGCCTTCTGGCGGGCACGGGCCAGCCGGTCACTCTGGTCATTCCGGTCATAAAACTCTCTCCTCACGCAGAGCCGTCGGAGCTTGGGTTGCGCGTGGCGTCTGCTCCAGGTAAATCGCGCGGATGATGTCTTCCATCGCCGGCTCCATCACGCTCACATCTTTCACGGCGTAACGGTGGAGAATGTCGGCCAAAAGCTTGTCAATCTCCACCCGCAGTACATCCACCACCAGCTTGAAGCGCACGTTGTCAAGCTGTTGTACCTCGATGCCCTCTCGTGCCAACTCGAACCCAGGGGTTTGCAGTTGCAGGTGCATTTCCTTGTAATGCAAGAAGCGCGTCAACAACTGGCTCGTGGGCCCGTCGAACAACAGCCTGCCCTGGTTGATAACCAACACTCGCCGGCACAGTGACTCGACATCGGTGGCATCGTGCGAGGTCAGAAAAACGGTCACACCTTCCTGCCGGTTTAAGTCCCGGATGAGATTGCGGATGGTTTGTTTCACGACCACATCCAGCCCGATGGTCGGTTCGTCGAGAAACAGAATGCGCGGGCGGTGCAAAAATGACACGGCGATCTCGCAGCGCATCCGTTCGCCGAGCGACAGCTTGCGCACCGGCGTGTTCAGGAGCGGTCCCAGGTCAAATCGCTCCACCAATTCGTCCCGCCGCCGCCGGTACTCGTCTTTTGGAATGTCGTAGATGCTTCCCATCAGGTCAAACGTGTCCCGTGGCGGCAGATGGTACCAGAGTTGTGATTTCTGGCCGAAGACGGTGCCAATGTGATAGGACAGTTCGACTCGCTTTTCCCAAGGACGCAGCCCGAGCACACGGGCGTCACCACCGGTGGGATGCAAAATGCCGGTCAGCATCTTGATGGTGGTGGACTTTCCAGCACCGTTGGGACCGATGAAGGCGATGGTTTCGCCGGCCTCCACCTGAAAATCGACAGGGTACAGTGCGACCTTGGTGGTGCCGGGATGCGTTTCATCTGCACTCAAGTCCACTTTTGCGGCGCCGTTCGCATACGAGCGTTTCTTCCGCCAGGGCAACTGCAGGAATCGGTCTCGACCTGGGGATTGGCGGAAGGTTTTGGTCAACTGACGAACTTCAATAATGGCAGCCACCCTGCACTCTCTCCCTTCTGTACGTCCTGGCGCCGATGTAGTTGGCGCGGCCGCTGCTTTGACGCGGTAAAGGAAAAAACCCCTCGGCCCAGGTCCGGTAAATCCCGGAACTTGCCGAAGGGCTTTTATCCCTTACGGTGTACGCACACGTGCGCAGCGTCGCTCGGTTCGCCCAGAGCGGATCCCTAGACGCTCTTCCAGTCGCCACCACATCTATACGATTTGCAGGAATTATAAAGAGGGCGCTGCCGGTTGTCAATCACTGCGGTCATCTTCCGAGCGGCCGGATGTAGATGCCGGATTCGATGGAGTTCTGCCGGGACCATCAGATATGGCAGTGTCGCCTTTCGCCCGCTGCGGGCGCTTTTCAATGCGGCGAAAACCATGGCGATGCTGTGCCGGTTGTCGCGACAGTCCGTTTCCTCCGGCCGGCCTTGGGCCACGTCCTGGAACATTTCGTCCAGACACTGCCGTCGGACATCCCGAAGATGCACGCGGCGGCCGCGTTTCCTCCTCACATCTTGGCGTCGGGTCGCGAGTCGGACTCGCCTCCAACTCGCGTCCGATTGCACGCCTCGTCAGCCTGACATGAAATCCCAGGCTCCGCCGAGGTGTGCCTGTGGCGCACGGGTACGGGGAGACGAGTGGTCATAGGTCCCGGGCGGTTCAACCGGTCTCAGTGGTGTAGGGTGAGCCCCCGGTACAACTTGTGTTCCATCCAGGCAAACGGCCGCGTGCGGGCCACCGTGAACAACGCCAGCGAGACCCAGATGAGAATGAACGCCACCAGGTCCTGCTGGTTGAACGGTTCATGGTACAGGAATGTCCCGAGGATGAGCATGATGGTCGGAGCGATGTACTGCAAGAACCCCACAAGCGACAGGGGGATGCGATTGGCTCCACTCGCGAACAGGAGCAACGGCACCGCCGTCACGGCGCCTGATACCAGCAGAAGCCACGTAAGACGCGCCTCGTGGAGCGGTAACGCATGGCCGCCTGCGCTGTAAAAACAGGCCAGGAAGATGACGGCCACGGGGGTCATGATGGACGTTTCAATAGCCAGCCCGGTCATGGCCCCAAGGTGCACCGTCTTCTTGAACAGGCCATAGACTCCGAAGGACACGGCGAGCACCAGCGATACCCACGGAAAGGTTCCCGTGTGCAACGTCAGCAGCAGTACACCCAAAAAGGCTACCAGCACGGAGACAATTTGCCACATGGATAGCTTCTCTTTGAGAAATATCACGCCCAACAATACGCTGACGAGAGGGTTGATATAATACCCGAGACTGGACTCAATCACATGTCCGTGGTTGACCGCCCAGATGAATGTGTACCAGTTCACCGTAATCAGTACGGATGCGCCGACGATGAGCAGCGCCTTGCGCGGCGTGGCTATGAGTTGCCGCACGTCGGTGGCCAGGGTCGTGAGGCTGCGTGTCACCAACAACAGCAACATCATGAAGACGAAGGACCAGAGAATGCGGTGGGCCAGTATCTCCTCCGGCGTGGCGCCGGACAACCACTTCCAATAGATGGGCAGAATGCCCCACAGCAGGTAGGCGCTCAGCGCCGACGCAGCTCCGGTGACCTGATCATTCGGCTTCCTAGTTGTCACGCCTTTCCCTCCTCTGTGTACGGCCGCGCCATACGCGACCTGGCGGTCTGCGGAAGATCACACAGACCCCATTATTGTAGAGAGCCGCGCCAGCGGCATCAAGGGGCGGATTGGAACCCACATTCCTCTCTCAGCCCAGGTATTGCCGCCGGTACTGCTCCGGCGTGAGTCCTTCATAGCGACGGAAGGTGGAAATGAAGTGGCTCGCGTCATAGAAGCCAACACGTCCAGCAATCTGTTGAATGGAGGCTTCGGTAGTGGACAGCAGCATCTCTTTCGATTTTACAATTCGCAGCTGCAGCACGTATTGGTACGCACTGATGCCAAAGACGTGCTTGAACAGCGTGTTGATCCGCTGGGGACTCATGTCCAACAATTGAGACATCCAAGACAGCCCAACGTTGGGGTTCGCGTATTCTGTCTCCAATGCAGTCAGAACCGGCATTAATTTCTGATGCCACTTGGAGAATGGGGACTGTCCGCTGATCCACGCGTACTTGCGCAGGTGAATCAAGAATGCGTAGACCTCCACGCTGCCCGTCAAGCCGGCAAAATCATAGCCAGGTTGGCAGTTCGTGTCAAAGTGTTCGTGAATGGACGCCAGCGGCGAGTCGGGCTCCCAGCTCAGCGGTATGCCGGTTGGCACTCCGATAGTCGAGACGATGGCGTGGGACAGCACACCGTCGAAGGTGAGAAACCAGGTGCTCCAATTGGGGGTCACCGCTTGATAACTGTGCGGTGTGTCGGGACCAAGGAGAATGCCCCTGTTTGCCGGCATCCGGAAAGTCTTGCCGCAAAGTGTAAATTCGCCAACTCCCCCAATCGTGTGCAGCCAGTGATAACAGAAGAAACCGTGTTCGCGAACGACCGATTCTTGATGCGGTCGAATCCCTACCGACTGAATGTGTAGCGGGAGACGCTGCTCCCATTCGGAGGTCACCAGGTGATTTCGATCACCCATTTGTAAACCTCTCCGCCCTTTCATTTTTTCCTATGCCGGACAGTTTATTTTATATTCTATGTGAATTCGCTTTCATATACAATAGCCGTAACCCACGAGGCAGGCTCGGTGGGTGTTTGCCCATAAGGAGGTGCGCCGATGAAGTTTGCCGTGCAGGAAAACTTAGTTCCCGGCAGCACGTTTCAAGAGAAGGTGGACAACCTTCAATCCTTAGGTTATGACGGCGTGGAACTGCGGGGCGACGGTCTCGCCGGGCGCGTAGGTGAGATCCGTCGGGCGTTGGAGGATTCCGGGGTGTCTGCGACGTGTGTCTGCGGTGGCTACAAGTTCGGCCTCTTGTTTCCCGACAAAGGGGAGCGCGCCCAGGCGCGCGACCAGATTCGCACCTTGCTGTCGCTGGCCGCTGAAGTGCGGGCGCAAGGGTTAATTCTTGTACCGATATTCGGCCCACCGCGTCTCCCAGACCTTAGTCCCTGGAGAACCTCCGAACAGCTTGAAGAGGAACTCCTGGTGGAACAGTTGGGCGAACTCGCCGAATACGCGGGGACCCAGGGCACCCAGCTGATTCTCGAGCCGCTCAATCGCTATGAGACCCACTTCGTGCGCCGCATAGAGCAGGCTGTTCAACTATGCCAACGCGTGGCTTCACCTCATATGACGGTGTTGGCGGATGTCTTCCACATGAACATCGAGGAAGCTTCCATTCCGGATGCTCTGCGCGGTGCAAAGTCGTGGCTTGGATATGTCCACCTGGCGGATTCCAACCGCCTTTTGCCTGGAATGGGGCACATCGACTTCGCAGCGGTGTTTGCTGCACTGTCTGAGATCGCCTACGGCGGTTGGATGTCGCTTGAATGTGGCGTTCCTGAGGGCGGTGGGGAGGCGCTGGGACAGAGTCTCCGTTTCATGCAATCCCTGCTGCCCAACGAATGAGAGAAAGGACGGTTACCATGACTCTGCGTATTGGTTTTATCGGCGTCGGCGGTATCGCCGAGGTGCATCTGCGCAACATTGCTGCGACGGACGGTGCGCAGGTAGCGGCTATGTATGACGTGAATCCCGAGCGTCTGCAAGAAATGGCCCACAGGTACGGATGCGCCGCGTACGACGACATGCAGGAGATGCTGCAGCAGGCAGCCCTCGACGCGGTGTATGTCTGTGTACCTCCGTTTGCGCATGGGGAGATTGAGTTTTCGGTGTTGGAGCACGGCCTGCCCATGTTTGTCGAAAAGCCGATCTCGATAGGCGAAGACCCGGCTCGCCAGATTCTTGACACCATCGAATCGCGCCGGTCTATCGTGGCCGTCGGGTATCACTGGCGTTATGCCCAGGCTGCACAGCGTGCCAAGGAGCGCCTGGCTGGGCGCATTCCGGCGATGGTGCAGGGGTACTGGATGGGAGATATGCCCATGGTTTCGTGGTGGCGACGAATGGACCAGTCGGGCGGACAATTGGTGGAGCAGACCACGCACATTGTCGATCTCGCCCGCTATCTGCTGGGAAATGTGCGCGAGGTCTACGCCGTCTTCGCGCAGCGGGGCATGCAGGACATCGTGGAAGGGGTGACGGTTCCGGACGTGGGCTGCATTACCCTCCGCTTTGAAAACGGAGCTGTTGGCACGATATCGAATACCTGTCTGCTGAATCAGGGCTATACGGTGGGCCTCGATATCCTCACCCGGGATGCGATTCTGGAGATCCGCGGGGACGGTTTGACCGAGCGCACGACTGCGCAAACGGTCATCTACCGCAATCAGGAGAATCCCTATCTCAGCGAGGATATCGCATTCCTGGACGCTGTTCGCAGTGGTGACCCCAGTCGACTCTTGTCCACATACAAAGACGCTTTCCTGACGCAGCGGGTGACCGCCGCGGCCAACCGGTCGGCCGCAAGCGGCAGGCCGGTATCGTTGGATTAAAGGACCTCGCCTGGGCAGGGTGTTCGCCCGACACCCTGCCTGAGGATGGCCGATCTTTGGATTTTTATATCTGAATATATGTAAATTTGTGTATTCTATCGATCGTGACTAATATGTGGGAGGGATATGAATGGGCATCACTCATCCGGATATCCACGCGTCTTCCACGGCTCGGGTGTCCGTCTGGGGGCAACGATGGAAACAGGTGAAACGGCACCGCACCATTTATCTCTTTATCTCTCCGTTTTACATTTTATTTGCCGTCTTCGGTCTGTTTCCCATTGTATTTTCGGTGTATTTGTCGTTTCACTCCTGGGACGGCCTAGGGGTTATGGAGTATATCGGGCTGAAAAACTTTGAACTGGTTCTCACGGATGGGCAGTTCTGGCAATCTGTTTTTAATACACTCGTTATTTGGGTAGAATCCACGATTCCAATGCTATTTTTCGCCTTGGTGATTGCCTTTCTGCTCAATTCCGCCTTTGTGCGATTGAGGAGTGTGTGGCGATTCAGCTTTTTCCTCCCCAACATCACCTCTATCGTCGCTGAGGCCGTACTGTTTGGGGCGTTCTTTCAAACGAAGTTTGGCCTATTGAATTACTTGCTAGAAAAGCTCGGGCTCGGTGCCGTCGATTGGTTGAATTCAAACTTCTGGCTTCAGATTGCCGTTGCCATCATGATCATCTGGCGCTGGACCGGGTACAACTCCATCATTTACCTCGCTGGACTGCAGTCGATTTCTGAAGAGCTCTACGATGCGGCCCGCATCGACGGCGCCTCGGCGACCCAGACTTTTCTCCGGATCACGATTCCACTCATGCGTCCCATTATTCTGTTCACGGTCATCATGTCCACCATCGGAGGTATGCAGGTATTTACAGAGCCTCAGGTGTTGACGAATGGATCGGGTGGTCCGGGCCACGGCGGAGTGACGATGGTTTTATATCTCTACAACCAGGCCTTTAGCAACCATCTGTTTGGCTACGGGTCGACGATTGGCTGGTTTCTTTTCGTCATCATCTTAATTCTTTCCTTACTCAACTCCCTGCTGGTTAACCGGATATCCAAATCGTGAGGAGGGGTCTGTGTGCAAAAGGGGATCGATAGCAAGGGAGTATCTCCAGCTAAGTTGTTTCTCTACCTTGGTCTAATCATATGGTTCTTATTTTCAATATTCCCTTTTTATTGGTTGATTGCGATGTCGACCCGCGGCACATCAAGTATCTTTTCTTATCCTCCCAAGCTAACCTTTGGTCATCGATTTCTCACGAATATTCATCACTTGCTGTCGGCAGTGTCTTTCTTCCACAGCATGTGGAACAGCTTGGTGGTTGCAGGTCTGAGCACCTTGCTTACACTGTTCTTTACCTCGCTCGCCGGTTTCTCATTCGCCAAGTTTGAATTTCCCGGGCGAAAGTCCTTGTTCTTGATTCTGCTGGGCACGATGATGATCCCAGGGCAGTTGAGTCTCGTCCCGCTGTTTACCATTATGAAGACGTTCCATTGGGTAGACAACCTCAAGGCGCTCATTGTACCGGGTTTGGCAAGTGCATTTGGGATATTTTGGATAAGGCAGTTTGCGGAATCAGCTATCCATGATGATCTGCTCAATGCAGCCCGTATCGACGGCTGTGGGAACTTTCGTCTGTATTACCACGTGGCTTTGCCGGTGCTGCGCCCGACTCTGGTGGCCTTAGGTATCTTCTTGTTCATGGGCAGCTGGAATGATTATCTGTGGCCACTGGTGGTCTTAAACAGTCCACAGAATTTCACAGTCCAGGTCATGTTGGCATCTCTGAATGGAATTTATTTCAAGGACTATGGCATGATTATGGCGGGCACACTGCTTGCAACCCTTCCACTCATCATTCTATTTTCCATATTCAGCCGAAAGATTATGGGGTCTGTCGCCATTGGTGCCGTCAAGAGCTGACTCCATTTCGTCGAAACAAGACGAAGTGAGAGAGGAGATGGGACGTATGACATATAAGAAAGCTGTGGCAGTTGTATTCACACTTCTTATGGTGGTATGTACCGCCAGTTGTGGGCAGAACTCTGCCCATCAGAATGGAAAGATCACGCTGACTTTGTGGTATTGGAACGATTCGATCAATGATGACCTCTTGAAGCAGGTGGACAAAGCCTTTCCGAACGTGCATCTACAGGCGGAAAAGATTGGCGGCAATTTTGAGTCCAAACTGATAGCCTCCATGTATGCAGACGATGCTCCCGACATCACCGCCATAAATTCCGCAGATTTTATTGCGACTATGGTGAAGGACTATAATCAGTTCGTAAACCTTAATCAGTTTTCGGAAGTGCGCAAGGCGAAGAAGCAATACCTGGCCTGGAAGTGGAACTTGGCTTCCACGCCTGATCACAAGTATCAGGTGGCCATTCCCATGGATACGGGTCCTGTGGTGCTGTATTACAATACGAAAGTGTTCAAAAAGGCAGGATTGCCGACCTCCCCGGAACAGGTGTCCAAGAAATTAAAGACGTGGGACGACTACATCCAGGCTGGTGAGCACATCAAGCAGAAGACAGGCGTCCCACTGGTGGATAATCTGACCACGGTCTACAATGCCGCACTCAATCAGGGCAAAACCTATTACTTTACATCGGACATGAAACCGATTTATGAGACAAACCCTGTGGTGAAGCACGCGTGGAATCTGGCGGTCGAGTTTCATCACAAAGGGTTGTCAGCTGATGTGGACGAGTGGACAACTGCTTGGAGTGCGGCCGCAACGCACGATGGATTTGCGTCTTTTGTCGGGGCGAGTTGGATGGTTCCGCAACTGGAGCAGTCAGATACTCGCAAGGGGGTCTGGCGCATTGCGTCAGCTCCAGGAGGACCGGCTGATTTGGGTGGATCGTTCATCGGCGTCACCAAGGATTGTAAGTATCCTGAGTTGGCCGCCAAAATCATTTTGTGGTTGCAGAACCCGAAGCACCAGGCACAAGCGTATGCTAGCCTGGGTCTCTATCCATCCGCTCCCAGCGCCTTCGCGGATCCCATTATGAATAAGCCGTCTTCATACTTCGGTGGCGAAAACATCAATCGATACTTCTCTGCATCGGACAAGGCTATTGACATAGGGTTTCAAAGTCCCTACGACGCCACCATTAATAATTACTTCACGCAAGAGTTGGCGCTGGTGGCCCATAACAATAAGAATCCCAACTCTGCCTGGAGCGAGGCGATAACGGAAATCAATCAACAGATGCGCCGGGTGCTGGTGAATTGACGGTTAAATCACCCAACAAGGCGTGCGGATCGTAGACTTGATAAATAAAGCAGAGGGTTTTGGCGCTGCAGACCTCATGTCTGGGTTCACGGCGCCTCTGCTTTCCTCTATTTTCCGTATAGGCGGAGGATGTATGGGTATACATAGCGTTTCCAAAATGACGTCAGTCCGCGCTACCTAAAGGACCTAATGGATCCGAAGCTCACGAATGAAATTGAATAGCGCCTAATCCGAATTTCAGAACCAGGTCATTTTCCAGAAGTGTACCGGCGAGTTCGTGACCGGCCTGATTGGGGTGCCAGATGTTTCCGTAATACATGCGGTAGGTTTGATGGTGGGCTTGTATGTAGACTTCCATTTGATGATATACGTCCAGAATCACTACGTTCCTATTGTTGAATGAGTCCGCGACACTGAATAATTTTCTGATAAATACCTCTTGTTTCGCGTGCTCCACTGTAGCAGAGGCTTGCACGACGGGGGGCGTCACGATGAGCACAACCGCATGGGCTTTTAAAGCATCCGCAATTTCATCGCGGATAGCGTCTCCAAACTGGGTGACCGTCGTCTTATGCTTGCTTGCAATCGAATTCAGCAATCCCCAGGCCAAAACGACAATCTGAGGACGGTCTTTCTTCAACCACAGTTGAAACTTGCCGCTTTCCTGCATCCTGACAGGAGTTTCCCCCACAATTGTATGGTCCACATATTTGTAATTTGTGTCGGTACTCATGCTTCGTGCGGAGAAGGCCCGTTTCACGTATGAGTCAGAATGTGGGTCTAACCAACCGTGGGCCATGGAGCCACCAAATACGTCGACTGTTTCTGTACTGAGTGTGGTGTTGAGCTTTATTTCCGTCTGCTTGACTGGACTAGAATGTTGAACCGCATATTGAGATTGAGTCACATGGCGATTAGACCGATGCATAGTGTAGTCTCGAAATTTCCAACCGGCAACGAACGTGATGATGCACAACGTTATCACACTGATAGCTTGGATGGCATGTCGAACGGGATACCTGGTCTGCAGATTCCTCTTGTGTGGGCTCATCAATGATTCCTTTCTTGCTGTTCCCTGTTGTTTCAGGATGGCTGTCTCTAGGTAGCCCTCAGTCGAACCAGGTAGGATTGACGCAGTATGTAGTGGTCAGGCAGTTGCCGACGTGGATTGAACCATTCGTTTACGGAAATTGACCTTGCGTCCGATACAATACGCAAGACCTGGGACTTTTCCTATACCATAGGCTACCAGCATGGAGGAAAAGTAAACAAACAGAACCGAGATAGGTATCAAGCTAAAATGTACCCAGCTTGGCACTTGGAGATGCTGGACGGTCGTTTCCATGATGTATAACGGAAACGGTTGAATCAAAAAGATACCGAAGGACGTGTTTGATGCAATTCTGACGAAACGACTGAATGGCTGCCAGGTTGGCAATTCACGCCGCTTAGCCCATTGAAACCCAGCATACCACATGGATGCTATCACAATGAGACTAAATGGAACCATGATGGGCTGCAGCACGGTTTCGGATAGACTGCTTCCCTCCATGAGGACCAATTGATCCACGAAGTAGTGTGCAATCACGATGACCACCGCTACTCCGAGCGTCGTCCACAACATGCGTGGATGTCTATTCATGAATGACAGGATACGGTCGTAATGGCAGGCTACGATGCCACCAGCAATAAACCAAAATTGGTAAGTCAGTAAAAATGTCTGTCGATGCGCATCCAAGTGAGACAAGATCCCCGGCAAACTGGACGGATCGAGATGAGACAATACAAATTTTGTTAAGTACATCAGACCTAACTCCAATAAAAAGCTGCCAATAAAAATGTGTGTATGCCAGCGTTCCAGTTTCCGAAGTCCATACAGTAGAATCGGAAACACAACATAGAGCTGCATCGTTACAAGCACATAATACAAGTAGAACTGATTTCCAACCTCAAGCGAATGCACCAATACTCGGACCAGTGAACCGATAGACCAATCATATGTACCCCGGGTGATGTCGCCGAATATGATGTAGATGATATTCCAAAAGAGGTAGGGGATCGCGATCAAGGCGAATCGTTTACGCCAGAATTTCAAGGTGCTAAAGTCACGCCGATAGTAAGTGATAAAAAGCACCAGACCTGTGATAAACATGAAGGCCTCGCGAGTGAAATGTAAAGGCGTGATGATGGCTCCCAATACCAATAGAGGCGTTACCGCTTGCTGGGGTTCCATTTCAATGAATCGCGCTAGTGTATGTACGCAGATCACGCTCAACATAATGAACGCACGCATCAGGTCAACTTCATACAGATGTCTTTTTCGTTCCGTACGCGCCATGATAACCTCCTTGGTGCCAAATGATGGGTGTCTTAGATTTTCGCTCAATCGGTTTGCAATGATGAAAGCCTCTCATGATACTCTGTAAGACGCCGACCCATGACGTACGAGAGCAATGATTCGACAACGGTCGGCCCGATTCCTGTCTTTTTGTATCGGAAATTCACTACGATGATCGTTCCGAATGACGTTGTGGTTTATGTTTATAATAATATAGTTAATAGTCAAACTGGCGCAGGACGAGGCGGGCACCGGCTTGAATCGACGCATGTGTACCCGGCTCTAGCCAAG
>NZ_BCQV01000042.1 GCF_001552255.1 Alicyclobacillus shizuokensis NBRC 103103 | reverse complement strand
ATAGTAGGGACGCAGAATTTTGATTTGAAAAGTCATGGGGTGGCTTTGAAGTGGGGATAGGGTCACAGGGAGAAATCCATCTTGACAGAGGTCAACGGACGGCGTAGTATTCAGAACAACTTAGTAATTTCATCGTAATACATTGGGGGAACACTCATGAGGAAAAGTGATTTAGGACGGTTCTCAGACGCATCTTTTCTTATCCTTTCAAGCTTGGCGACTGGGCCAAAACACGGGTATGCGATGATGGAGGATATTTTGGAATTCAGCGGTACGCAACTGGAACCAGGAACCCTTTATGGTGCCATCACACGGTTGGAGAGGCATGGTTGGATAAAAGCTCTTCCCACGGAGGAGCGGCGGAGACCGTATCGTATCACCGCCGAGGGTATCACGGTGCTTCGCAAACAAGTAGCCACATTGGAGCAGGTGGCTTCAGTTGGGAAAAAGCGATTGGCATCTTTGGAGAGATTCTAATGCATTGGCTACTCCAACTTTATCCTCGTGCGTGGCGGGAACGGTACGAACAAGAGATGTTGGCTTTACTCGAAGAGCATAAGATCACACCCGTTACGGTACTTGATTTATTGATTGGTGCGTTGGACGCACATTTGAATTATAACGGCGTTACAGAAGGAGTGACCTATATGGTGAATCGACTCCGTACTGGCGTTGTGATGATTTTCTGCGCCTTCATGTTATTTGGAGTCGGGTGGAGTATGATCCAACGATTGACTGATCCACTAAACCAGTTCAATGCAGTGGCAACATTTCATCCTGAGTTTAGAGTTCTTTTCGATGCGGATTTTATTGCTGGATGTATATCATTCCTGGCGTTGTTGATTGGTGGGTTGCCTGTGTTCATTATCTCCCTAAGACGTGCAATCCAACACAGGCAAAGGAACGTATTGATACCCTTTGCGGTCGCCCTATCATGTTTGCTGATAAGTATCCTTGCCACAGGAGGATTGGCAACCTGGCATCCGTTGACACACATTTATGTGTTCTTGGGTGGATATGTTGCTTTGATGGCTTTGATGCTGATTGTTGGTACGGTTGCAGTCTCCCTCATGATTCAAAGGACAGACTTCCAACTCTCAGAACTGAAGTTCGTATTTATTCCAGAAGTGGTGATCTTGTTTTGCATGGGTGTAGCAGTAGTGATGTCAACGATCCTGATTATCACGATTACCGCTTATGCACCGCAATTGTTTAACACGCAGGACGTAGGCAGTCCCATGTTCATTACAGGTCTGTTCTGCATGGCTCTCGGAACAATCTTTGGGACGATGGGAATCAGGCGTGGGATGGTTGCTCGTATCAACTGATACTCGCACAGGACGAAAAACTACACCCCTTGACGTGGACTCAAGGGGTGCGTTACATCGTCATTCAATCGGGATATATAGATCGATTTCCGATGTTTCACTTTGTGGATCTACAAACCGTTCAAAGTTCATTTCTGCGAAATCGATCCCGTTTATTGGGTTCAGACCCTGTTGAGGGAGCCAAGTTCCGTAAATACTCTCGATGGTTTTAGCAATATTTGCGACACTGCCGACGTGAGTGAAGACTGCGTACTTCTGAGTAGGAACGGTGATCTTCACCATGCCATTTGGAACTTTCTCCATGTTGGCTTCGTACCCCGCGACATAGGTGTATTCGTCATTCGTGTGCATATAGAACACCCCATAACACACATTAGGGTTGACTTTGCCCTCAATTTCGTGTTGCCGTTTCAAGAACCGTTGCCAAAGCTCACCGATATTTCCCGTGCCGCTGTCGCTTTTATGTTCCATGCCAACCACAGTAAACTCATTACGAGTCACAATTTTCGCTTTCATATGCATCCCCCTTGTATGGTCGATGTTCTCGATCATCTCTTCAACTGAGTGGAGTAACTCTTGTTGCTTCGAGATTTCGGCACGAATGGTATCTGCGTGTTCCTGTAAAATCGCTTTTAGTCTTTCTGGATCGTCAATTGCACCGCTTTGAATCAATCCTCGAATTACCTCCAAGCCCATCCCCATGGAACGGAGGAACAAAATTCGCCGTAGTTGATTCACTTGCTCCGATGTGTAGTATCGGTACTGGTTGTCAGCACCGATGTGGCAGGGTGAGAACAATCCAATGGAATCATAATGACGCAATGTCTTGGGCGTAACATTGAGAATTCGAGCCATTTGCCCAATCGTTAGCATTGTATTCCCCCCATCAGTTGAACTAATGGAACTTCCGATGTCATCATAAGAGATTACCCTTACGGCAAGGTCAAGTGATAGTTCAACCAAATGCCGAGTGGTTGTTCAGGGGGAACCCAAGCCATTTGTCGAAACCGTATGCAATGGGGTAGGGATTTATCGTTCGCAGTCCAAAATCGGCGGGATCATCGCTTATTGTGGTAATAGGCAGGAATGTACGATTGTACCGATTACATTCCTGCCATGTAATTATTCTTTGGTGTTATCGAGAAATCTCAATAAACCAGGCAAATAGCACAAATGCGTATGCATTTATCAATGCCGTTCGAATCCAGTGGGTTCTCAATATCTTTTGCAGATACGGACTACGCGAACCCAATTTGTCCTGACTAAGCTTAGCCTGCCATCGACCCCACATCAGCGCAGTTAGTATGTGTGATAGCAGTTGGAAGAGTAGGTTCCCCCAGATAGCCCAAGATGGTGATCCGAGCGGGTGATACCAGATCAGCACTATTGAACCCAACAAAGAAAGCCCAACGGGGATGAAGACCCAGTATGCGAGTTTGTGCCAGTGTACAGTCTGGACACGGCGAAATGTATCAGGACCAAGCAACTTCCACGTTCGAAAGATATCAACTTCGTGCGCCCAGATGGTTCCTACATTGTAGAATGCCAGAGCCAAATTGGCGAGCAGAAACAGGCTTGTATGGTTGGACATGATAATTACTCCTCATGTCGGGCAAATGACAACAGAATTGTCTTTCGTGCCCCGTTTTGATGTTCCATACGATCCAGTGGGTAGAGGGATGTCAACTGTTGCGGTGAGGGAAACGGCTTTGACCGACGTAATAACCAGAGGCATAGCATACGAAAGCGGCGAGAAATGCGATAGCCATGATCAATGAATTGATGTCGTGTTGTCCAAATGACACAAAAAACATGCCATTCACGCCTGCTCCAATGGTGAAAATGGAGCCCAATATAGAGAAGATAATCCACACTCGGCTCTTCATTACGATGGACATGCCAGCTACAAGAACCGATCCAATCACCAACAATATTCCGACGATGACGTGCAATCGGAGAAAGATCGAACTGTGAGCCAGTATCCATTGTAATGACAGCCACCAGTAACGGTAAAAAGCCCCGCCAGATTTATATTGGGAAGACAAAGAATCAGGAATCTGCACAAATAAGTTCGTTACCATTCCAACAACATACTGAATGAACAACAGAACGAGCATGACTAACACGGTGATGTTTAACTTTGATCGCATAGACACCCGACCTCCAATCGACCACCTGGTTGATAGGATTATATTTCAACCATTTGGTTGAGGTCAAGTCAGTCGTGTTATATTAAAGACGAGTCCAGTGGCAGGGGTGACACGAAATTCATATGGAATTGGATAGCGAAAGCCGACAATCGAGGATCGTCAAGATTGCCTTCAAACACATTGCCGAGAAGGGGTTTGAAGGTCTGCGCGTTCGATCGGTTGCAACCGAAGCCAACATGAACCACGCGACATTGCTTCACTATTTCCCATCTAAGGAAGATTTGATCAGAGCGGTTGTTCAATATCTTCTACAGGAATTCCGAGGCGTTGGTTCAGGAGAGGCTGATGGTGCGAATGTACAACCAATGGAGCAAGTTCTGGCGGAAATTGAGGACATAGGGGAGAGACTGAAGCAAACACCAGAAATTTTCATAGTCTTGATCGAACTTAGCCTAAGAGCGCGTAGAGACCAATCGATAAAGCAATATTTGGAATACCTTGACGTGGCTTGGCGGTCTCATTTAACAAGAATACTACAACACGGGATCCGTGAGAAAAGCTTTCGTACCGACTTCGATGTAAACGCCACCGCATTAACGTTGATGAGCCACATTAAGGGACTCAGTTTGCAAGCTTTACACATGCCACATGCAGACATTGATAACTTGGTTCTTCAAGTCAAGGATGAAGTGAAACGATGGTTGTCTCCTTGATGGGTGTCGGCGTGTCGGCGATACGGATGTTTTCCGCAAGTCAAAAGTGCAGAATGACACGGCGTTGGATATCCCAGTGAGGGCAGGGCATAGTGAAACGACAATCGGACGGAATCTGATGTCGGTCGGCGGGCTTCACGAGATGCTGGTTGGGAACATCACTTGCGATGGGTCAAAACATCACCTTTCGTGGTATATCGGGCACCACGACAAGCGTGCCATCGGTTCGCCCTTACGCCCCCAAACCCTCCATGCCCCCTCTTATTCAGAATCTGGCACTTTAAACTCCCTCAAAACGGCTCCTCCGTCCTCGCCGATCCCATGACCACAGGCGCAAATGACCACGCTTCCACAACATTCGATCTCCATTTTTCCCACCTCTTGTCCGTCTTTCCACTCGACTTCACGACCGCAGTGGGTGCAGTGGATTATGAACATGATAGCAAGCCTCCGTGATCAGGGATTGTGGGGGAAGGGCGTATCGGGATGATCCTGCCTTTTTTCGCCTTGCGTTCCGCCGTTCTCACTTGGTTCCTCTGTAAATGTCATGTCCAAAAGCCGCTGTCTTTCCTTAACAAGCTCTTTCCAGTCCAGTAGATCAACTGCTTCCGACATTCCGTCGATTTCAAGGTCATTAAGATGCCCAAACAAGTCCTGAAATGATCCGCCGTAGAAAGTTTCAAACGTCTCAATCTGTTCGTTTAGCGCTTGTATTCTCTGTGCTGTTGTTTGATTTTTGATTCTCTGAACTTGTTCGTTCCACTGACATTCGAAGTCATGCACAAAGTCAACGCCATTCGCCATAGTGTTTCGATTCCTCCATTACCCTCTGTAATTTCGCCAACGCTTCCTTATGCTTCCGAATCGCGTTTTTCGTACTCTGTGCCATGGGGACTCTTGTTTGGCTGATCGGCTTGTCGAGCAATCTTATGCTGTGTGGCTTTTTCATGTTTTCTCGATCTCTCACAACTTCTCCCTTCGCCCCCAACTCCTTTGCCAGGTTTAACACCTCTTCAACAGTCATGCCACATACTTTCGCAATGGTGGGTACAGGAAGGAGATCGAACAATTGCATCGCGACTGATTCCAGGGTCTCATGCTTCACTTGTTGCCGAATCTCCTCGATGGACTCATCCCGACTACTCGTCACCTTGAAGCCCCCTTTTAATGAGCAAATTGTGGAGAGGCCAAGACCCACCTCAACCAGCTTTGCTCTCCGTATGCCTGGTGTCTCTCTGTTTTTATCTACAATAAATGAGTTTTTCCTGCGTGTCAAAATATGTAAAGATAGAGTTAGGTTCATAACTGTATTGAATTGAACGGACAGCTGATGTGGGGGCGAGAGAGGGACAAGCAGAACTGGATACCTGGGTTACTGATGATTGTGGCAATAGACCTTCTGAGATAATTGTGAGGAGCACACAGGTAGAATTGAAGGCAATTTGGGGTTAGGACGTACTTTATAATGATATTGGTGGATACCGTTTGCGTTAAATGGTGGAGCGCGAGATAACAATGAATGTTTACGAATATGAGGGCACATGGTTCTGGATATTGTTTTATCTGTGGTTCGCCTTGGAGATGTTATTCTGGGTGCGTGCCCGAATACTTCAGCGCGGAGAACCGAGGAAACAAAACGATGATCGGGGTTCAGCTGCACTCATTATGCTCGGCATGTACGTGCTCATCTTCGTATCGATAGTCTTCTCGGTGAGTCAATGGGGGCTTCTCCCCCGATGGACGCAATACGTTGGCTTCGTCTTGATGATTGTTGGAATGGGCATTCGATTCCCTGCGATCATCCGACTCGGACGGTTTTTCTCTCCTAATTGTCGGGGTGGTTTCAAACCAAGAGATCGTTCAAACAGGACTGTATTGTTGGATTCGGCACCCAGCATATACTGGTGGATGGTTTGTCGCGGTGGGAATCGGCTTTGGTCTTCGTACATGGTGGGGAGTATTGCTATGTGGTGTCGGACTATTCCTGATCTATGCGTACAGGATTCGCGTTGAAGAGAAGGTCTTAGTAGAGCATTTCGGGCTGAGCTATGTAGAGTATCGGAGGCACACTCGAAGGATGTTCCCTGAGATATGGTAATGACTTCGAAGAAGGGATTATGGTAAGAGTAAAGTGTCGACAGGAAGAGTCAATAACGTCAATGTTTACTTTAAAATTCATGGCGTCGAGGAGCCCCCATGCCTCATTCCTGGACTGAGCAACGACTCTTCACCCGATTGGAGGGCAAAGGATGGAGTTTCTTCGGTCGGACTGTTCAGCTTACCAACGAGGACGACGACAACGAAATCCTCGACGACATTCTTTCAGAAGGAGCCTTCGATGGCACGGAAGCGGAATAGGCTTTGACGGGGAACCTCCTTCGGTGAGAGGCGGATGGCGATATGCAGTCATTCAAATACAATGAAGGTGTTCGCAAATGGAGGAGGTAGAAATCCATGATTCTGGTGACAGGTGCAACAGGTAACGTTGGTCGCCACATAGTCGATGAATTATGCAAAGGTGGGCACCGCGTTCGAATTTTAACTCGGAACCCCACAAAGGTATCATTCCCTACCGAGGTTGAGGTTGCTGTCGGTGATTTGACCGCACCCGAAACGTTGAGGGATGCATTGGATGGTGTTCAGAGCGTCTATTTGGTGAGAGTCCCTGGTAGCGAGGCATTTCCTCAGATCGCGAAAGCATTGGGTGTCGAACATATCGTGTTCCTGTCCTCCAGTGCTATTGAATTGCCCACCGAAAACGCCATTGGTCGGAATCATCTTATAACCGAGGAGTTAATTCGGCAGTCAGGTGTAAAATGGACGTTTCTTCGCCCAGGGGCTTTTATGTCGAACACTCTGCAGTGGACTGGTTCCATACGAGAAGAGGGTGTGGTGAGAGCACCGTTTGGTGACGTGGCAACCGCCCCAATCGACCCACGAGATATAGCGGATGTGGCAGTGAAGGTACTTGTTTCGAGTAAGCATTACAGAAAGATATATACTCTTACAGGCCCTGAACTACTAACCCCTATGGAACAGGTAAAAATACTGAGCAAGGTTCTTGGGAAGGACATACGCTTCGAACACATGTCAGAGGAAATTGCTAAAGAGACCATGAAGAGATTTGCACCATCGGAGATAGTGGAGGCGTTGTTTCAGATATTACGGGAACCGCCGACTCAGGTTTTGAATACCGTCCAGCATATCACAGGTCGTCCACCTCGGACGTTTGAGCAGTGGGCTATCGACAACGCAAGTGCCTTTCGGTGATTGGTGGGGCGTTCACGACACAAGAATATAGTTCCAAATGCTGGGGGATAAGAGAGGGGTTGTACCCCCCTCGTCTTCCCTTTCGGACTTGCATCCCGAATACAGAATGTGTCGTAGACAAAGGAGGGTCTCCAATGGACAAAGAATTCAAGGAGTTTTTAGAAACTCAATTCACGAATATAGAAAATCGGTTCTCGAAGATAGAAAATCAGTTCTCGAACATAGAAAATCAGTTTGCGGAGGTCCACAAACGATTGGACCGTATCGAAGCTCGTCAAGAACATATCGAAAAGATGGTGACTCAATTGATTGAAATGGTAGCTGAGATGTCCGTCCGTCCTCATCCGTCCTTGATGTGATGCGGTTTTTCGGGTTTTTGACGATTTGACCGTATCGACCGAATTTGCACTACGGTTTCCGTTTCTTTGCTAACTCAGCCTTGGTCGAAGCGATTTCCGTCCGAGCCGCTTTAAGCTCGGCTTTTCATTGTTGAACCGTCCGTTCCAGTTCCGTCATCCGTCCGTCCTGGGCGGATTGCTGTTCTGATAAGGCTTTTTGTTGGTCGGACAGGGCGTTCTGACGCTTTTTATGTATTCAGTGGCTTCCTCCCGATCTTGTTTTCCGCAACTTAAAAAATGCAGAAAAAAGCGGCGTTCCGATATACCGTGTTTTGCATAATAATGCAGGACTGAAAGGGTGCATTATGAACTAACATCCCGTTAACAGAAGAAGCATTGCAAGTCAAGGGTCCGCATAACATACTGAAAAACGGGCGTCGCAGCAGCACCCATTTATATAGACCCCCTTAATCCATATAGAACTCTGGCAAATTTGGCAGCCCATCCACTGAGATTTTCGTAATCGAGAAGGATTGAAACCATCCAACATCTTGGACATACGTATCGACATATTTTCCGTTAATTATAGCCTGGTAATGTTCGACTGTATTATCGTGGTCCAAATCTGCCCGAATGGAAGTTATACTCGGGCGTTTCGGTAAATGTTCGAGAAACTGAATAGTTGATCTATCCTCAGAAACAGATTGAATAGCAAGACTGGATTATGAATTAAATGATTCAATTTCCATTTAATTAAGAACTCCAGTTTCGCACCCTCAGGCAGCTAATTTCTCCTTGACTGCACACTGGGTAAACGGTCAATGAACTGCTGCATCACTTGTTCGATGACGTCGTTTCTTTGAGCCAATGTCGCCTCTAAGGCGGTTCTGAGCAGTTCCAGAAGCAGCCGAAGCGCATCTACAAATCGGATGTCGTCCAGTTCGTCGCAGCAATCAAAAGACAAGGCACCGATAGTTCGGGGATCTTGGGCATCTCTGGAGGCTATCGCCAACATGATGTAACGGGCAAACACAATGGTCGTGTGTGCGAACATCTGGTCGTATGTACGTCCCTGTAATTCCTTGGCGAGCCTGAGATAGGACTTGCTGACCTTGAAGAACGTCTCGATGTCCCATCGCTTCCCATATGCGGATAATCTCTTCCTCAGCCAGGTTGGTGTCAGTGGACAGTAGAGCCAGCCAGTGACGGGAACGGTTCCGGTCCCGAACGAATACGATCTTGGCCTGCACCGGTTGGCCATGTTCGTCCAGACTGAGCTGAACAGTGACAGAGGCGAGAATCTTGGCTCGGCCCCGGCGCTTTCGGCCCCCCCGATACAGCTGGGAAAGTGTGAGCCACTGGCCCGCGTAACCGTATCGGACCTTGGGCATGTCCTTGAGCATACAAACCACGTGCAGAGAGTGGCTACGTGCTCGGATGATAGTTGACGGATATGCGAACTAACTGTCAAACAACAGGTACTTCGCCGAAATGCCCATGGCCTGGGTCTGTGCCAGCAACTCGAAAACGACTTCCGTAGCTTTACGCATAGCCTCCTGCCGCCGCTTATAGCCGCAGGTACGCTTGTCAATGGAATCCTTGGGGCCACAGAGCCGGTTGCACCCGTTTTCAGAACTCAACAATGAGAAGCACAAGGGCACAAACGAGTTGCCATCCGACCAACTCAGTGTTAGCAGCGGAAGCCTCGCACGAATGTATGAGAGACGTGGTCGTAGACCTTGGCCAACAGTTCCACTTTCTTGCTGCGATTGCGCCTAAACAGCGAATCATCGACGATGAACACATCCGCTCGCTTCTCGGACGTGAGTCGGGCGAAAACGACGCACGACTGCAGAACTGAGCAGCAGCAAAAAGCGTCGCCGGTTATGCCGAGGAGAGTTCAGGAACCGATACACCGTGTCCTTGCCAAACTCGTTCATGGAGGCGTGTTCCAACACATGTTTTAGACTGCGTTGGTGAAAGACCAGTGTAAAGAGCAACCGAAATACATCCACTACAGATACGCCGGCCTGTTTGGAGATGTTAGATTGCCGGAGCAGCTTCCCGATGCGGAATTCCTTGAAGAATGCGGTTATCATGGATTGGAGTTGATCTGGGTGCAGAGAATCACGTACCATGTAAGAAACATCCTCACTTTTTGCAGACTGTTTGGATCGGCAACCTCAGTCTACCAGAAATATGAGGATGTTTTTACTTTTACATGACCCACAGCTCCAACGAATTCAAGAAATTACAGGCTCAATTCGGGTGCGAAACTTGAGTTCAAAGGGATATGATGGTATTAAAGAATTTGTTAAACGAGGTTTGATAACTATGAGCGATAAAATACTTGTTGTGGATGATGAACGCGAAATTGCCGATTTGGTTGAGCTATACTTGAAAAACGAGAATTATACAGTTTTCAAATATTATACTGCCAAAGAAGCGTTGGAATGTATCGACAAGACCGAGCTTGACCTTGCCATACTGGATATCATGCTTCCCGGTTCGAGCGGCCTCACTATCTGCCAAAAGATACGGGACAAGCACACCTATCCAATTATCATGCTGACCGCGAAAGATACGGAGGTAGATAAAATTACAGGGCTAACAATCGGCGCGGACGATTATATAACGAAGCCCTTTCGCCCGCTGGAGTTAATTGCGCGGGTCAAGGCGCAACTACGCCGCTACAAGAAATACAGCGGAGCGGTGGTGCAAAGTGAAAATGTTATCGTCCACTCTGGCCTTGTCATTGATATAAATACACACGAGTGTTTTTTGAACGAAAAACCTCTATCCCTTACACCTACTGAATTTTCCATCCTGCGCATCCTCTGTGAAAACAAGGGGAATGTGGTTAGCTCCGAGCAGTTATTTCATGAGATATGGGGCGACGAATATTTCAGCAAGAGCAACAACACCATCTCCGTGCATATCCGAAATCTGCGCAAAAAAATGAACGACAACATTGATAATCCGAAGTATATAAAAACGGTATGGGGGATTGGCTATAAAATTGAAAAATAAGAATAAGAGTAAAAAAACCGATTATTATAAACTAAAACGAAAACTCTACCTGTATATCCTTGTGACTGTTATGGCAGCAGTTGTATTCGTGTTGTTCTTGCGTTTCTTTACCCAGCGGCGATTTGCGGAGTGGATCGTACGTTTTTTGGAAAACAGTTTTTACTTAAGGCCTCAGGACGCGCTGAGAATATATCAGTATACCATACGGAATAATAGGGATATCTTTATTTATGTGGCGATTGCCATTAGTGTTCTTATTCTATGCCGCGTCATGCTTTCGACACTTGCAAAATACTTTGACGAGATAAATGCCGGCATTGATATACTTATTCAGAACGAAGATAAACAAATTGAGCTTTCTGCGGAAATGGAGTTCATGGAACAGAAGCTCAACACATTAAAACGGACTCTGGAAAAGCGAGAGCAGGATGCAAAGCTGGCCGAACAAAGAAAAAATGACGTTGTTATGTACTTGGCGCACGATATTAAAACGCCCCTTACATCCGTCATCGGTTATCTGAGCCTGCTTGACGAGGCGCCAGACATGCCGGTAGAGCAAAAGGCAAAGTATGTGCATATCGCGTTGGACAAAGCGTATCGCCTCGAACAGCTAATCGACGAGTTTTTTGAGATTACGCGGTATAACCTCCAAACGATTACGCTCACGAAAAAGCACATAGACCTATACTATATGCTCGTGCAGATGACCGATGAATTTTATCCCCAGCTTGCCTCGAATGGAAAACAGGTGGTTATCCATGCTTCCGAGGATTTGACCGTATACGCCGACCCCGATAAGCTGGCGAGGGTCTTTAACAACATTTTGAAAAACGCCGTTGCATACAGCGAGAACGACAGCGTCATTGACATTACGGCGGGCCTCTCCGGGGATGTGGTGTCCATCGTTTTCAAGAACGCCGGAAGCATCCCCAAAGATAAGCTCGATTCCATATTTGAAAAATTTTACAGGCTGGACGATGCCCGTTCTTCCGATAGGGGCGGCGCGGGACTTGGATTGGCGATTGCAAAAGAAATCATTGTTCAGCATGGCGGGCAGATTTACGCGGAAAGCAATGATAACTACACGACGTTCACGGTAGAGCTTCCGGCCTCGCCAGACATGGTTGATAAAAGGAGTTCCTAAGAAATGAACATCGCTTCTTAGGAAAATCTCAAGGTCATCTATACTTTTTCTTAGGAAATTAACCATTTAATATTAAAAAATGGCTCGTTCTTATGCGGCAGACTTAAACCGTAAGAACGAGCTTTTTCCGTTTCGCCAGAGGAGGTCAAGGAGTTTCCCGAACCAAACAGTGACGAGATCAAAGGGGTGGACGCAACAATCTCCGAGGGATGGATTAACTTAGAGGCGCGAAACGATACCGATTGCACATATCAAATTAAGTGGCGTTCGATGATGAAAACATCATAGGGACGGTGTTCGTGGACAAGCGGCCCCAAGTGCTATACAGAGCTGCAAACGGCGGCATTGAGTATTCCCGCGAAAGCGGCGGGATTTATGAATTCGTCAAGGTTGAGAGAGCGGAAATTGACGCGGATACCGGCGAAATAACAGGGCAGAAGCTGCTTTACACCAACAAGTGCGAAATCTGCTATTCCCTACCGGATAATGTGGAAATCAAGGAGGCGAAAAATATATGGTAACGGCAATCCGTTATGTTTCAATTTACCGCGATCGGCATCCCCGTTTCATTTCTTATTGATGCCTTTCGCAGAATGGAATGGTCTTAATTATGAAAAACATCGGCATTACCGTTTATGGATGCGAGCAGGATGAGGCAGATGCATTCCGTGCCCTTTCGCCGCGCTTTGGCGTTATGCCCACGATAATTAACGCTCCCGTGTCGGAAGCCAACGCCATATACGCCAATCAATGTATCAGCGTGGGACACAAATCCGAGGTTTCCGCGTCTATTATTCTTGCGCTGAAGAGAGCCGGCGTGAAATATATCTCTACCCGAAGCATCGGCTGCAATCATATAGATACAACTGCCGCTAAGAGATTGGGCATCGCTGTCGGCAATGTGGCGTATTCGCCGGATAGCGTTGCCGATTATACCATGATGCTGATGCTTATGTCAGTACGCAACGCGAAATCTATTATGCGCTCTGTGGAAAAACATGATTTCAGGCTGGACAGCGTCCGTGGCAAGGTACTGAGCGACATGACTGTCGGCGTGGTGGGAACTGGCCGTATAGGCAAAGCGGTTATTGAGCGGCTGCGCGGATTTGGATGTCATGTGCTGGCTTATGATCGCAGCCAAAAAATGGAGGCAAACTATGTTCCGTTTGATACGTTGTTGCGAAATAGCGATATCGTTACGCTTCATGTGCCGCTCAATGCGGATACGCGCCATATCATCGGCCACGAACAAATAAGGAGAATGAAGCAAGGCGCGTTTATTATCAATACAGGGCGCGGTGCGCTTGTAGATACCGATGCGCTGGTTAAAGCATTGGAAAACGGAAAACTGGGCGGCGCCGCATTGGATGTATTGGAGGGAGAGGAAGGGCTTTTCTACTTTGATTTCACACAAAAACCAATTGATAATCAATTTTTTCTGAAACTGCAAGGGATGCCGAACGTGATAATCACGCCGCATACGGCTTACTATACCGAACAGGCGTTGCGTGATATCGTTGAAAAAACAATTCAGAACTGTTTGTATTTTGAAAGGAGCCTGGCGCATGGATAAAACAAAAGTTGCAATCCTGTTTGGCGGTTGCTCGGAGGAGCATGATGTGTCGGTAAAATCCGCAATAGAGATCGCCGCTAACATTGACAACGAAAAATACGAGCCGTTATACATTGGAATTACGAAATCCGGTGTTTGGAAAATGTGCGAAAAACCGTGCGCGGAATGGGAAAACGGCAATTGCTGTTCAGCCGTGCTCTCGCCGGATAAAAAAATGCACGGATTGCTTGTTCTAAAGAACAATGAATATGAAATCCACCACGTTGATGTAGCATTCTCGGTTTTGCACGGCAAGTCGGGTGAAGATGGATCAATACAAGGTCTGTTTGAATTGTCCGGTATCCCCTATGTGGGCTGCGATATTCAAAGCTCCGCGATTTGTATGGACAAATCGCTGACATACATCGTTGCGAAAAACGCTGGCATAGATACTCCCGAATTTTGGGTTATGAATAAAGACGATAGGCCGGCGACAGATGCGTTTACCTATCCTGTCTTTGTTAAGCCGGCGCGTTCAGGCTCATCCTATGGCGTGACAAAAGTCAATGGTGCGGACGAATTGGACGCCGCAATTGAATTGGCAAGACAATATGACAGCAAAATCTTAATTGAGCAGGCTGTTTTGGGCTGTGAGGTCGGTTGTGCCGTATTGGGAAACAGTTCCGAGTTGATTGTTGGCGAGGTGGACCAAATCAGGCTGCGGCACGGTATCTTTCGAATTCATCAGGAAGCCGAGCCGGAAAAAGGCTCTGAAAACGCAGTTATAACCATTCCCGCAGACCTGTCGGCAGAGGTGCGAGGACGGATACAGGAAACGGCAAAAAAAATATATAAGGCGCTCGGCTGTAGAGGGCTTGCCCGTGTTGATATGTTTTTACAAGATAACGGCCGCATTGTGCTTAACGAGGTCAATACCCTGCCCGGTTTCACGTCATACAGCCGTTATCCCCGGATGATGGCCGCTGCAGGTATAACGCTTCCCGAACTGATTGACCGCCTGATCGTATTAGCGTTAAAGGGGTGATAAGCATGGAAAAGGGATTTGTTTATTTAGATGAAATATTGCACGGTGTTCGCTGGGACGCCAAATATGCCACATGGGACAATATTACAGGAAAACCAGTAGACGGATATGAGGTCAATCGCATAGTGGGAACATATGCCTTAGCCCTTGCGCTGCTGGAGGCGCAGAAGCAAGCGGCGGCTCTTGGGTACGGTTTGCTGTTATGGGACGGGTACCGGCCCAAACGTGCGGTAGATTGCTTCCTGCGTTGGTCCGAACAACCGGAAGACTACCGCACAAAAGAAAGATACTATCCGAATATCGAGCGAACCGAGCTGGTTGCAAAGGGATATATTGCGTCACAATCAAGTCATAGTCGCGGAAGTGCTATTGATCTCACGCTTTACCACTTAGATACGGGTGAGCTTGTTTCCATGGGAAGCAGCTTCGATTTTATGGATGAGCGTTCACACCATGAGGCAAAAGGGATTACAAGCATGGAAGCGCAAAATCGCAGACTTTTGCGTTCCATCATGGAAAACAGTGGGTTTGAACCATATAGCTTCGAATGGTGGCACTATGTATTAAGAAACGAACCATATCCCAAGAGCTATTTTGATTTCCCCGTTTTATAGCGAAAACTCCTGATTTTAGGGTCTGCTGAACGGTTAAATAGTCCAGTAATGACAAGGGGTTTTGGTGAAATCTTATGCATGGATTTCGCGCGAAATCCGTCAAAATCCATCTGGCGCCATAAAGACGGAGAGAGCAACTGGGGTTAAAAGTGACCATCGAAAAAGCATCGTAAGTGAATTCCATATAATCCCTTGACTCCTGATGAAAGGATAATGCAAACAACTTTTTTGTCCCATTTTCACAGTAGCGGACCCTAATTTAGCAATAGGAGTGCAGGGAAACGGTGAAACAGTCACTCAAGAAGTTGCTACTAATTGCTGGATTGTCCACCGGTGTCGCCGGCATGCTCTCAAACAGCGTTGGAGTGGCGGCAGCGTCAACCATAACCACGAATCAATCTCAACAGCAGGCGTTTACCATGCCACAACCGCCGGCGGTCACGGCGAAGTCGGTCGTCCTGATGGATGCCGACAACGGCCAGATCCTGTACGAGAAAGACGCGGATGAGCGGCGCGCTCCCGCATCCACCACCAAGCTGATGACTATGTTGCTGACGCTGGAGGCGGTCCGGGAGCACCGCGTGTCCTGGTCGGACGAAGTTCCCATCACAGAGGATGCATACAAAGTCGCAACGGAGCCAGGGGTCTCGGATGCCCATCTGGATCCGAAGGAACACTACACCCTCGACGACATGATGAAGTTCATCGCGGTCCTGTCCGCCAACGATGCCGCTGTTGCCGTTGCAGAGAAGATTGGCGGCAACATGGACGCGTTTGTGCAGATGATGAACCGGAAAGCGCAGGAGCTGGGTCTGACCAATACGCACTACGAGAATCCGGATGGTTTGCCGGCACCCAATCACTACACGTCAGCGCGCGACCTGGCGAAGTTGGCCCGCTATCTCGTAACCAACTATCCGGAAGTTCTCAAATACACGTCGATCCCGAAAATCCAGGTGCGCGGCGAGAACTCCGAGTGGCCAAGCACAGACAAGTTGCTCGGGCATTACCCCGGGGTCGACGGATTGAAGACGGGGTACACTGAAGAGGCGGGCTACTGTTTCGTCGGCACAGCAAAGCAGAACGGCGTTCGCCTGATCTGCGTCGTCATGGACGACACAAAAACGGACGAAATGCAGAGGTTCCGGGACACGGCCAAGCTGTTTGACTACGGTTTCCACATCACCGAAACGGTCATCGCCAGGAAAAGCCAGCCGCTGAATGAAACGCTCAACGTGGCGAACGGCAAGGATACAACCTTGGCCATCACACAGAAGGGTTCGATTCTGGTGTTGTTGTTCCTCGTCGGCGGTTTCTTTGAGGTACGCCGGTTCTTACGTAAAATGAAAAGAGATGAACGGCAACAGTGAGGTTTTGATAGCGCAGCATCGCGTATGCTGGGGGAGGTCTGTGGAATGGAAAGGACAGGTACCGATATCGTCACGCGCGGCATGGCTGAAATGCAGATAAGAAAGTGAGCCAAAATGAGCCGTCCTCGCTGGTGCCAAGGTCAAAGCCCAACACTTTACGCTCGCCGGTGGTTTTCACACCAATCGCAATGACAAACGCCATACTCTGGACCCGACCACCCTCACGGACCTTGGGGAACGTGGCATCGAGCCCAACATATGGGAACTCACCTTCTAACGGGCGATTCTTGAAGGTCTGGACGACCTCATCGAGTTCCTTGCAGATGCGAGACACTTCACTCTCGCTGATTCCGCCGATACCCAGCGATTCCACAAGTTCGTCCACTTTGCGGGTGCTCACACCATGTGCATAGGCTTCTTGAATGACATTGAGCAATGCTTTCTCCGCTCTCCGCCGCGGCTCTAATAAGCTCGGGAAGTAGCTGCCTTTTCGGAGCTTGGGAATTTGCAATTCAATGGTTCCAACTCTGGTATCCCATTCTCTGCGGCGGTATCCGTTACGATAATTCCTGCGTTCAGTGCTTCGTTCGAAGCGCTCAGCACCGATGAGTCGGCTGACTTCGGCATCCATCACGGCCTCGGCAAGGACCTTCAAACCCTCTCGCAGAAAATCGACATCGCCATCTTCCAAACCAATCTTGCGAATCAGCTCTAAAAGTGCGATCCTATCCATAGGAGCCATCGAGGTTGCCTCCTCTACTCATGTGGTTGGCGTCACCTTAGTAGGTTGCACTCGATGGCTTTTTCGTCAAGAAGAAACCACTGAATTTACACCATCACCTGAGATTTTAACGGTGTACTATGATAGTTAACTCTCTCATTGATCTGTAATTATGTTGGGTGAAAGGGATGTAGGGCTCAAAATCGCAAGTTAACTTAGGGTTGGATCGTCCGTTATGGTAACGGACACGTTAGACGAAGATGGAATACAGTTAGTTGAAACCCAGATAGTGGAACGGTGGATTCGGGTGCAAGAACATGAATTGAAGTTTATTCTTGAGTCTTATTCGTGGAAGAAGTCTGATACAGATCTTCATCTACTCCAACATGTCGAAAACGATTGTTGAATAGGGAGACGGCGTTTGATCCTGTGAAGCAGAAGCTAAGTGAACTTGTAAAGCAGTGAGTGGAGGATATAGGATGATGGATATGTTTAGTTGGTGGGGGTGACTCGGATGGAAAGCGGCGGTGCGGTTTTGGTCGTCGATTGTCCAGGGTGCGGATTGAAGCTACCGAAACAGTACACTTCTCTGATCCACAATCACAACGCTTCGGAAGAATGTTTCAGCAAGTACAGTGAACTGACCGTTTATACGTTGAGCCATAAAGGTGACGATTTCATCCATCAGCATGTTGTGGATGCCTACGCCGCCCAGCATTCAGGCAATGGTATGAAAAACATTACCACCGCGTTCGCGTTAATTGGGTTGTATTACGCTGTTGAACATGGATACAACGGAAAACAGGTTCAGCGTGTCCACACGCTTTTAGCACGTTTGAAACACCCTTGGGACACATTACCGCTACCCCAGAGATCCTATTCCGTGACTGTAATAGATGTTTTGAACGAACCGCCTGGGCACAAGCGTGATGCCATGATTCACGAATGGATGATCGATGTCTGGGGTTCTTGGAACCATCAGCATGAGTGGGTCAGGAGCATTTGTCACAGATTGTTGGGCTAAGAGGAGTTGATTGTAGGGAGTAAGGGCGCCGTTTTCTTTAGAAATAGATCACCGCTCACCCTGTTGCCACACTCGTCACGGCGAGGTTTGAGTACTTGGGCGGTGATCCCACGCCTGCTGTGGTTAAATTGATGGCATTGTGGAGAAACGCCCCTCCTCCTTGACCCGACAAGCACTGCCTGTTTATTCTGACCCGCCAGGAGGCTGACACCATGACTGATCAAAACAACGGAGCAAAACCAGGCAACTCCAAGAAGTGGATTCTGGAACGCTCAGAGGGCAGAAATACAATCTGTATCGTTGGCAACGTGTATACGACGGTATCCGAAGATGAATTTACAGACGCATTCATCGAATGGCTGGAGAGCAAAGGATGGAGTTTCTTCGGTCGTACTATTCAACTGACCGACGAGGACGATGACAGCGAAATCCTCGACGGCATTCTAACAGATGGAGCCTTTGATGACTCGGAAGTGGAATAAACTTTGCATGTGTGCCCAAGGGATGGGAGGGATATGGGAGAAAGCTTGTCCTACGCTACTTTTTATCTGGACGACTGTCCCTTTGGGCAGACACGCTCGTAATCGCTACGTATCCAGTCTACCAATATAGTGGGATTGTTGCCCGTTTGACCCTAATCGGCACCTATACAAAACATTTCTCGTGGATACTCCTCAGCCTCGCATTACATGGACCCAATTACAAGTATGATGCACCCCATGGATTCGCCAACTTTTCCGTACCTCGAACCCGAATTACCCTCATTTAAATGGCTCGTCCCTTGCCTCTTACGCTATAATGTCGATGAAAAATGTTCAGAACGTAACTGTATTGGGTTGCCCTTGGTTTCATCACGTGGGCACAATAGAAGCATGATTTCGCCAGGGAGTGACGTAGATGAAGGTATCGAAAGTCAAACATAAGGTTTCGCAACTGCAACGGATGTATAAAGGAAAAAAGCTGTCCTTTGATTTAGCGATTCAACGCAAAGAAAACATCTGGGACGTGAAACGCCAGTCGAAATTTATTCACAGCCTGCTGGCTGGCTATCCAATTCCAAATCTATTTGCTACCAAGGATGAGAACGTACTTTACCTCTTGGATGGGAAACAACGCCTGTCCAGCATTTTCGCTTATCTCAATGACGAATTTGCTCTCTCTTTCGCGGGAACGCCCAAGCCCAAAGTTGATGACATTGATGTTGAGGGATTGACATATAAGCAGTTGTCAGATGAGTTCCAACAAAGGATCTTGGGATACCAATTTGAAATTGACGTTGTGGAGGAAATCAGCCAGTCGGAGATAGAAGACATCTTTTGCCGACTTAACAATGGTGTCCCACTTCGCCCCATTGAGACAACGAGGGCATTATTGGGCAAGTCAGCTTTAGAGTTCGTGGAGAACTTGGCGAAAGTTCCATTCTTCACGGATAAGGTGAATCTGTCAAAAGCGGCGAGAAATCACTTCGTCGATCAAGAGTTGGTTCTGCAAATCCTCGCTTTATTGGACGACCCTGAAACGGGATTTAGCAAGAAGGAAATGAAGGATTTTGTTCAGAAGTTGCGCGATGACCATAAGCGTGATCGATTTAAGTCACAATTCAATAACGTTTGCTTTTACCTGAATGAAGCCTTCCCCAGCGAGAAAGAGAAACTCTTGAGGAAGGTGCATATACCTGTGCTCTTCAAGTTGACCCTCGACATGCAACACAAGGGGATAGAGATTCCTGCGGAGACGTTTGGGGAATGGGCGAGAGGCTTTTTGGAGGCTCCGCCTGAATCGTATGTCGAAGCGTGCAGTTCAGGAAGCGCGAAAAAGGAAAATGTCCAGAAACGCCTCAGAATCATGACCGAGGAATTCGAGAAGCACTTTAATGTTAAAGTCCGTGACGAAGTGCCGAATGCGGGTGACGAGGTAGCGGTGAGAGTAGAGACGGTGGAAGGGCAGGGCGAATGAGGGAACAGATTGAGCAAGCGTCTGGTGGATGGGGCAGGATGAATTCCTGTCCCTCGCCGTTTAAACGGAGTAACCTCTGTGACCATCAAGTGGATTCACGGGGGATACGCGGCGGATCGCTCGACTTGTTGTTTTGAGATGGGGAGAATTGTAGATTTGTTATACTTTGATATCGAAGGCGAGGGGTTCGTTAAAACTTACACATTGAAAGGTCAATGTTGAAAAGATCAATCCCAGCGTAACGACTTTCTGCTGAACTTGCTGTTTATGACCCCATTTCATTCTGGAAATGGATTTTCACCAGAAGGAACAACACACTCCCCTCAGCCATCTTCGACTTCCCCTGATTGCGATATGAGAAAAATGCCAATGTTTGGGTTGATTTGCGTTGACAGTAATGTGTTTCAGGTATATAACTATATCTGATATAGTTATGTGCGTTTGGTGGTTTGGGGGTGATATCTTGAGTGAGTCCCTAAACAGTGACCTAATTCGAGGCAACATCGACACGATTATTTTGTGTGTCTTATTAGCGAGGGATCATTACGGGTACGAGATCATCAAAGCTATACGTCAACGAAGTGGTGGCGCATACGAACTGAAGGAACCCACGTTGTATGCGAGCCTGCGAAGACTGGAAAAGCAGAAAATGATCGAATCGTATTGGGGTGATGAAACACAAGGCGGGCGACGCAAGTATTATCGGCTCACCGATGAGGGGATTTCCCTGTATAAACGCAATTTGGCTTCGTGGGAAGCCGCAAGGGATTTAATCAATCAGTTGATTACATACCAGGGGGAGGGTACAGAATGAACGACTTGGAGCGTTACGTGAATCGTCTCTTCGCAAAATACAAACATAAAAAGGGTGTTCTGGAACTTCGAGATGAAGTGTTAGCCAACCTCCAGGCGCGAATCGATGATGAAATGTCGGAAGGTGCGTCTTATCAGGTGGCTTTCGATCATGCGGTAAAAAGCCTTGGTAACGTGGAACTACTGATTGAGGGGCATGGTCGAGTTCCGTTGAACCCACTTAAGCGTGAACTGGCTCAACTCGCGGTGTTGTATACTCTGATCCCCTGGATTATAACGATACCCTGTTGGTTATTTCACTCAGGAGTTCTTGCGAACACAGCACTTACGCTTCTACTTGTAATTGTGGGCGTTGTGTACATCACATTGCTATTTAGTAGGGCCAGTGATGAAACCACGAGGGTGATTAACGTTGAGAGACTTAGGAACATCGCCAGAGTCGTTTGGGTTCTTTGGGGTGTGTATGTTGTCATTTCGGAGTGCTTCGCTTTAGGGGCATGGTTCGCCAGTAATATCTGGTTTAACCGTGCCATTCATATCGATGGACCGTACATGTTTGCAGACCTTGCGGTCTCCGTGCTTCTTCCATTTGTCAGTGTGTTCATTCCGCTATACTTCATGAGGATTCATCGTCTGGTTCAAACACGGGGGGTGTCAGAGTGACGAAAAGGAGAAATGCTCTCATCATAGTTCTTCTCATTATTGGTGTGATTGCCTTCTGCTTTGTGCAGTTTGGAGTGAAAGCAAAAATACGTCAACAACAACAGGCATATCAGGTAGCTCAGTTGAATCCACTAACCAACGACTTTGAAAGTATTGTAAAGTTCAAGAATCCGTACATGGGTAACAATTCAAATGACGGCAACCTGAATGCAAATTTACCGTTAGCAAACGTTCCACACACGTTTGTTATCGATCCACAGACAAGGGAACTGGATATCCGTTACACGGAAACTGTTCAGGACATTGGACTCGCCAAAGTTCAATCCAGCTTGGTCTATAATGCGACAGCCAATTTTGCCTTGATCGATAATTTGGATTCGATGAAGTTTGAATTTCCAGGGACGTCATACCATGTGACTCGCGAACAAGTTCAATCCTGGTATGGAGTAGCTCCTGCAACGCTCGCTAACCAAACAGCGTGGAAACAAAATGTACAGAGTAAGTTGGCAAACCCACAGTACGTGAAGAATACGTTTAAAGCGTTCTTTGGGGGTGGTTCTTAGGAAGACAAATGATTGTTGCAATGCATCACCAGAACACGACACAAAATCGCATTCTGGTGACGTAGGCTAAACTCGGTTTACGCAGTTGAGTGCGTTCGCGAGTTGTAATTATCCACAGCCCGAAAGACATATCTCAACAGTACGAGGAGTAGGAGTTGTATCCCAACCATGAGCAAGATGCCTAATTCATTTGATATGAACGGATCGTAATGTCCCCCAAATCCACTCCAATGGGTTGCCTGCCATAGGTGATATTGTACCGAGTCTCTTACGGGAACCCAAAGTCCAATTGCGAGCGAGAAAAGTATGGGGAAGCGACTGATATCTTTATTTTTGGTAAACAAGTACATCGCAACGGAAAGGCAGGCGAGTATAAGATAGCTTGTTGCCGTCAATAGCTCGAATGGCACTGTATAAGCATTCCGATACGGAACCAAGAGTCCCGCAAAGTAGTAGTTGTGCGAAATCCGCATGAACAGCCAAAGTGCCGCGAAGATGCAAGTAATCAATACCAATGCCCATCTATCTCTTTGGCAACGAGTCTTGACCAGCATCAGCGTGTCGAGACATAGTGCCAGCATTAGCGACGGTGAAATCAGAATACGAGTCGTGAAAAAGCGCACCCATGGATTCTCATGCCAAGATGTCCATGTGGATGGGTCTGGGTTTGATGGAATGGATGCGTAGAGCAGGTAAACACCGAGTAAAAATAGAGCGAAAAATACTGAGGAGAGTGAGGTAATGACAGGCAAAGTTATCCCAAATGTCTGTCGCGCAATCTGCTTGCGAATCTCCCTCCGACTTCCAAACTGACGAAGTGCCTTCGCAACGGCTTCGGCTTCCCCTAACCCCGTGTCCTTCAGGTGCTCTACTTCATCAAGCAGATGTGTGGACATTTCAGCGACCCACTCAGCCTGCTCACTGCGCGTCAATCCGCTCCGATGGACAATGTGTTTCAAATAGTTCTCGATCTCATTCACGTCGGTTCTACCCCTCCCAGGAAAGTATTCACGATGGCTTGATTTCGCTTCCAGGCTTCTCTATTCTTGGCGAGTTGATCATGACCTTGGGTTGTAATCCGATAATACCTTCGCCTTGGTCCTGAACCGTCGTCGCCCCAATACCCTTCAATCCAATGTTCTGCTTCTAATCGTCGTAGGGCGGGGTAGAGAGTTCCTTCCTTCAATTCGAGCGCACCACCAGTTTGGTGATTCACAATCTGGGCAATTTCATAGCCATAGGAGTCATGCCCAGCGATTATGGAAAGGATTATCGCGTCGATATATCCCTTCATCATTTCACTCTTCACTCAAGTCACCTACCTATATAGAATATCTATGTATTGGTTATACATCAAAGGATGGGGTTAGGCAAGCACATTGCGGGCTTATGACGCATTCCAAAAAACCTTCCGTCTCATCCCAGGTCTCTGAGATAATCATGGTATGTGGCACTCTTTTCGGGGTACTCGACAATGGAAACAGAATGAACACGAATGGGGAGGGACGGTTTTGAGAGCGAAAGTGTGGATAGGCGTTGTGACTGTCCTCACACCAGCAAAGCTGATAGACGAGAACAGCAGTAACAGAAGTGTTAATATCCAGAGAATCGTCACAAAACCATTCGATACATCGGCATCACCTTTTATTGTCCCTGCCGTACCCTACATGCCCTAAACCCCGTTCTTTACCACTTCCACATAAGCCCAGCGACTCCTGTTCATCCTATGCCGAGATTGATGAAGGCACGGATGGGTACGGAATAGCTTATGTTTCAACGGATGTTTACATTTCTGTAATAGGTTTATGAAACATTTCATGTCTCATTTCAGATTACATATGCCTTTAAACAATGGTCAGTTCTTATCAATCGTGTTCTCAAGCTTTGCTTCAATCAGAGCCTTCTTGTCTTGTGGGCTGTCCACACCGACAACGATGACCTTATACAGACGATCCCCGATATAGTAGTCGTTCAATGTGAGGGAAATAACCTTGTCAGGATGCTCATAAGAAAGGAAATACCAATCCTCTCCGTGCCAGAAGTGCCCTTCCTGAATATCTCCGATGGAAGTACCACCTAACCGAATGAGCGATTGTAAGTTGGGCGCGACGGTATCCACTTTCGCGATGAACTCGTACGGAATCACGATTTTGCGCTTAAACGACGCAATACTCGTCAAACCCGATAAACGAATCGTCAGTGCGTCTTCGCCAAGTTCGATTTTACGAGGCATGGAATCACTCCATTTTTGGTTTGGTCCCAATTTATCACGATGCCACGATTTGGTCAGCCGTTTTTATGTCTGAGGATGTTCGAGGGCGGAGAGTGGTAAGGGCAGAAGATGGGATTGAGTTGAACAAGGTTAATGAAGTGTATACATAAATGTCGCAGGTTATGGATACATAAATGTTTCCATTTTGATAAATGGTTTTGTTTGTGTTTTTCGAAGATGATATGTGTTCCTTCCTCGAATTCTTCCGCCCGAATTCCTTCGCCAAATCCGATTGCTCCAACGCTATCCATCTGCTATGCTCAAGTTGCAAGGCTCCCCGCGCGTCACGGAGAGTTTAAACCGAGAATATGGCGCACAGGTGCGGAATGGAGACCAGGAGAAACAGGGACGGAGGTTTCTCGCTCTCCTGGTAATTCTCTATCACTGCATAAAAAGTCGTGTGACTCACCACCGTTAAGCGTGAGAACCCAGGTTGAATCATCTGGAAGTGGTAAAGCGGAGACCCCCTGCCGTTGTGAAGTGGGGCTGAAAAAAGATTTGTCCGAGGGTGGCGAAATGCCGCCTTTTTGTCTTACATAGAGCTAAAGACGAGAAATCGTCGATATCTTTCTAATCTTCCCTGGGAAGAGGGAATAGGCATATGTACGAAAAGCGAATTGGTATCGAAGTCGTAAAGCTACTCACCGCTGAGGAGTTGTATGGGATTTTCAACCAATCTGAAGACGATAGCTTTATGCTGGATTTGAAGGCGGCAAGAGAAGAACGGGCGGAGGAACTTCTGAGGAAGCACTGGATGGTGGCGAAGTATGACGACGAACAGTGATCTAAGAGTTGTGGTTGGATCAGGCGGAAGCAAGAACAACGTCGGTTGGGTGCACACAGAAGAGGACGAGTTAAATCTATTGAGTGATTGGGAACGCATGTTTGCTCCAAATTCAATTTCCGCTATTCTCGCCGAGCATGTTTGGGAACACTTTACGTATGAGGAGGGCATTGAAGCCGCTAAGACCTGCTATGATTTCTTGAATCCAGGGGGATATGTAAGATGTGCGGTTCCTGATAGGTACTTCAGAAACGAATGGTACCAGAATCTCGTGAAGATTGGCGGTCCTGGTCCAGCGGATCACCCAGCGTCAAGTCACAAAATCGTTCATACATATCGGACACTGCAAGGCATGTTTCAAGCGGCTGGATTCCAAGTGAATTTCCTCGAATATTGCGATGGAAATGGAGAATTCCATTACAACGATTGGGACGAGAATGACGGATTTATTTATCGCTCTAAGAGGTTCGACCATAGAAATCAAGGTGGAGAACTTGGATTTGTTTCTCTCATCGTTGATGCAATTAAGCCTGAAGAGTGCTCTTCATAATGGTTGTGCATAGGGGGAACTTTCTTGTCGGATGAATTGAAGGACAGTGCTCAACGGGTACAGAACAGGTTGTCGGAGTTGGGGTACACGAATAAGGTGGTGGAATTACCTGATAGCACGCGAACAGCCCAAGAAGCGGCTGATGCTATCGGCTGTGAAGTTGCGCAGATTGCAAAATCCATCATATTTCGTTTGAAGAACTCGGACAGCCCCTTATTAGTGGTTGCCAGTGGGGTCAATCGCGTCCATGAGAAATCCCTTTCTAATCAGCTAAACGGATACATTGCTAAAAGCTGATGCGGATTTCGTCCGTGAACGCACAGGATTTGTCATAGGCGGAGTTCCGCCGCTCGGTCACAAGGAAACCATCACCACCATCATTGACGAAGATCTCTTTCAGTTTCAAACGATCTGGGCGGCGGCAGGACATCCGAAAGCGGTATTCGAGTTAACGCCTGATCAACTGGTTGGAATGACCAAGGGAAGGGTGATGGCGGTAAAATGAGGTTGACAGGGATAAGGCCGATAGAGGAAATTCGTTTCGATTTACAGAAAAAAGTGACGTGTGATGTGTGGGCATTGAATGCTCGCGTGTTTTTGCGTGCTACACTTATTGTAGAAACGGGCAGTAGTGTTCAATTTGTGGAGGTAAAATATGGACTGCATTTCACCGAACGAAGCGGCGTTAGAGACGAAACGGTTGCGTAACGATACCATAGCGGCGGGTCGTCGTCATACCGTTGGTCTGAAATCTGACGGAACGGTGACGGCTGTGGGTGATAATAAATACGGTCAATGTAATGTAAGCGATTGGTGCGATATCGTGGCGGTCGTTGCTGGCAATGTTCATATGGCGACGAACACGGGTAATGCTCATACAATCGGCCTTAAATCTGACGGTACTGTGACGGCTGTAGGTTGGAATAAGCATGGCCAATGCGATGTTAACGACTGGCGCGATATCGTAGCGGTTGCGGCAGGTTGGTGCCGTACAATTGGGGTTAAATCGGATGGCACGGTGGTGGCTGTGGGTCGAAATAATGAAGGTGAATGCGACGTAAGCGGCTGGCATGATATTGTGGCGGTCAAGGCGGGTGACTGGCATACCATCGGTCTTAAATTGGACGGAACGGTGACGGCAGTGGGTAACAATAAGTATCGCCAATGCAATGTAAGCGACTGGCGGGACATAGTGGCTGTTTCGGCGGGTTATCTTCATACTGTTGGGCTTAAATCGGATGGCACGGTGGTGGCTGTGGGTTTGAACAAGCATGGCCAATGCGATGTAGGCGGCTGGCGCGATATTGTGGCGATAGCGGCGGGCAGTTATCATACCGTGGGGCTTAAATCTGACGGTACGGTGGTTGCTGTGGGTTTGAATAAACATGACCAATGCGATGTAAGTGGTTGGCACGACATTATGGCTGTTGCGGCGGGATGTGCCCATACTCTCGGACTTAAATCTGACGGCACGGTGGTGGCAGTGGGTGATAATGATTATGGCCAATGCGATGTAAGCGGATGGAGCGGCATCCAACTGCCATGGAGTTAGTTTTTCAGTTCAGCGTCCAAAACGCCCTAAGCTCCCCCGAACGTGCTTTTGAACAAACGGGGGCAAATGTTCAAAAAACTTCACGCATCTCAACTTTAAAGGCGGTAGTACATTGCACATCCCATTTTGTGCATTTTTAAATTGCGAAAAATGCGATGGGGGGGTGAGTACTACACATGGATGAAAATATGACGAACCCTACGAGGGCATTGCGCCCGCACAGCCTCCTCAGTATGACTGTTTTGTACGGGAACTTGAAGAGCGACTATGTGTAGCACCTTGTTGGCTCGTGATGTTTTGAGCAGGCTGGAAACGCGGGGATGCTACACAGCGAAGATAGACCTGTTTAACGTTTCAACGATTGAGGAATTAGCATTTCACTTGTTGAGGACGGTTTCGCAGTTGCGTTTAGGTAGCGATCCCTCCGAACTCCTCCCTTAACGACTTCATAGACAGTGTGTCCCGACCTGAGATCCGTGCCAAAATCCAGGACGTTATAGACATACCATATTTGCACAGGGTCAAGGAAAGCCCTCTTGAACTCCTCGACGAAACCACAAGCCTCCTGCAACGCATCCCTGAACAATCAGACAGGCGGCTGGTCGTCTGGTTCCACGAGTTTCAGATGATCGTGAAGATTGACGACCTCTTGCTGAAGCGGCTCCGCGTCACTTTCAATATCAGCCCCATGTAACCTATGCGTTTGTCGGAAGCGATCCTGACTTGATGCGTACCCTGTTTGCGG
>NZ_BCQV01000041.1 GCF_001552255.1 Alicyclobacillus shizuokensis NBRC 103103 | reverse complement strand
AGTTGGCGTAAGCGGGCGAATAGCGCTAATCTGAACAGTGTCTATTGCTTGCAGAGAGGATGGCTGCTGATGGCACGAGAGTTCATTGCGTTTCCGCCTGGCTTTTTGTTTGGCACCGCGACCGCGTCCTATCAGATTGAAGGGGCGGTCCACGAAGACGGACGCGGGGAATCCATTTGGGACCGGTTCTCCCATACCCCGGGCAAGGTGTACCAGGGCCACACCGGTGACGTGGCGTGCGATCACTATCACCGCTACCAAGAAGACGTGGCGTTGATGAAGGAGTTAGGTATCCCGGCCTACCGCTTTTCAATTGCTTGGCCGCGGATTTCCCCTGAAAAAGGTGTGAAAAACGAGTCAGGTCTCGACTTCTATCGGCGACTCGTGGAGGCCCTGCAGGCGGCGGACATCCGTCCGTTTGCGACCCTGTACCATTGGGACCTGCCGCAGTGGTTGCAGGACAAGGGCGGTTGGTCCAACCGGGACACCGCGAAGTATTTCGCTGAGTACGCGTCACTCATCTATGATCAACTGGGCGACGGGATTGCTTCGTTCATCACGCACAATGAGCCGTGGTGCGCGGCTTTCCTCGGCCACGGATTTGGCGTACACGCCCCCGGCCACACCGACTGGCGAGAGGCGTTCCAGGCGGCGCACCACATCCTCTATTCCCATGGCCTGGCCGTACAGGCGCATAGGGCGAGCCGCCACAAAGGGGAGATAGGTATCACGCTCAACTTCACCTGGGTGGACGCGGCCACGGACAGCGCGGAGGACAAAGCGGCGGCTGAAGTGTCGCACGCGTTCAACAACCGTTGGTTCCTGGAACCCATTGTGGGCCGCGGCTATCCCGAGGCGTTTCAAGGGATGGTCGAACAGCGGGTGGGACCGTTTGACTTCATTCGGTCTGGCGACTTCGACGTCATCTCGCAGACAATCGATTTTCTCGGCATCAACTTTTACACCCGCAGTGTCGTCGCGGCCGATCCAGACGACACCGATTTCGGCGTCCGGACCTTGGAAGCGCCGGCAGACAACCGGACGGAGATGGGATGGGAGATTCATCCGGATTCCTTGTATCGCATCTTGACCTGGATCCAAAACGTGACTGGCGAGTTGCCGCTGTACATCACCGAGAACGGGGCCGCGTTTGCCGATGAGCTTGTCGATGGGCGCGTGAAGGACCCGCGCCGCGTGGATTACATCGCGGATCACCTGGAGGCGGCCAAACGGTTTATCGACGAGGGCGGGCCCCTCAAGGGATACTTTCTCTGGTCGTTCATGGACAACTTTGAGTGGGCGATGGGGTATTCGAAACGATTCGGCATGGTCTACGTCGATTACGAGACGCAGAAGCGGGTTGTCAAGGATAGCGGTCGCTGGTTCAGTGAGCAGATAGCAGCGCACAGCAGTCAGGTGCGCGCCTGACCGCGCGGGGGGCCGCTATTTTGGCCTCTCGCCTTCCGGCAGAGCGGCGCCAGGTGGGGGGAGCGACGTGGCCAAACGTGTGACCATGCAACAGATTGCCGATCAGGCGGGGGTCTCTAAATACGCAGTCTCGAAAGCGTTATCAGGGCAGAGTGGAGTGAGCGAGGAGACCCGCCAACGGATCGTCGAGATTGCCATGCAGTTGGGGTACTTCCTGCAGGGAGCCCCGCAGCAGGCCGCACGCTCACGCGGTAGTCTGAGTCAGCGCAAGAGCAACACCATCGTCGTGCTGATGCCCAACGTCCGCTTTCAGCACCGGGGTTCACCCTACTGGGGGCGCATCATCGATGGCATCACGCAGGCCATCCGCGCTCGCGGCCTCGGGATGATCATCATCACCGAGCACTCGGCCGAGAACCTGCTGCAGGTGCTCAATCCCAACGGTCTGCTCGGCATCGTCGGCGTGGGGATGATTCCCGGCCCCATGTTGTTGGAGATTCATCAGCTCGGCATTCCGTTCATTCTGGTCGACCACCAGGGCTCCTCGATTCCCAGCGACAGCATCTTTGCCGACAACATGGAGGCTGGACAGCGCATAACCGAATACCTCATCGCCTCCGGCCACCGAAGGTTGCAGTTTGTGGGTGACCTGCACTACTCTCAGAGCTTCCGCATGCGCTGGGAAGGGTTCCGGTTGGCGCTGGAAGAGGCGCAGATTCCGCTCACTCAATCGCCGGAACTGCTCCGCGATATGGGGCGCGACCGGGGGGCGGACGTGCGCCGCATCGCGCAGTGGGCGCGGGCCCTGATGGCCGAGGGCAGTCTGCCGACGGCGCTCGTCTGCGCGAACGACGGAGTCGCCATCAGCGTCATCCAAGGTCTCGGCCAGTTGGGCCTGAAGGTGCCGGCGGACGTTTCCGTCACTGGATTCGACGACATCGACGAGGCGGTCCAGGTGCAGCCCAAGCTGACGACCATTCGCGTAGACAAGGAACAGATGGGCATGCGCGCGGTGGACATGCTGCTCAGGCGCTTTGAACACCCGGAAGCCCCGCGGGAAAAGCTGCTGCTGGCAGGCGAGTTGGTGTTTCGCGAATCGGTTGCGAGGTGTCTGCGACCCAGCGTCGGAGGGTTGAGCGAGCCAGTGGCCGAATTTGCCTTGGACACGGACGGATCCTCGTTGTAGGGGCCTTTGGCGCCGTTGAGGGAACCGTCGCAGGTACGGTGTGGCCCTGCCTTCAGCATGGTACAATAGACGCGGACACGAGCAAGCCATCAAGACGGGTCCGCCGGTCGGCCAGTATCCGGCGGACAACCTGGCAGGGAGGGCTGCGACGTGAGGGCGGTCTACATCGAAGCGTACGGCGGCAGGGACCAGTTGAAGTACGGAGAGCTGCCGCGGCCTGCGATTGGCGCGGACGACGTGTTGATTGAAGTGCATGCGGCCGGGGTGAACCCGGTTGATTGGAAGATTCGTGAGGGGTATTTGAAACAGCGCTTGAACTACACGTTCCCGCTTATCCTCGGGTGGGATGCCGCAGGGGTCGTGGTAGAGACCGGATGGAACGTCACGCAGTTTCGAGTGGGGGACAAGGTGTTCACCCGTCCGGCGATCGAACGCAACGGCAGTTATGCCGAATACCTGGCGGCGCCCGAACGGCTGGTGGCGCCGATACCGAAGAATATCAGCTTCGAGGAGGCGGCCTCCATCCCGCTGGCTGGCCTCACGGCTTGGCAGGCGCTGGTGGATACGGCCCAGGTGCGAGCCGGCGACAAGGTGCTGGTGCACGCCGGGGCGGGCGGTGTCGGGGTGTACGCCATCCAAATCGCCAAAGCGTACGGCGCCTATGTGGCCACGACGGTCAGCGAACGCAATCTCGATCTCGTCCGATCGCTGGGAGCGGACGTTGTCATCGACTATGTCCAGGAGGATTTTGTGGAACGGGTGCGGGACTACGACATCGTCCTGGACACGATGGGTGGCGACGTCCAGCGACGCAGTTACGATGTGCTCAAGCCCGGCGGCATCCTCGTTTCCATTATCAATCCGCCTGATCCCGATACCGCTGCCAAACACAGGGTTCGCGCTGAGTACTTCTTTCTGGAACCGGACGGCAAGAAGTTGGCCAAGTTGGGCGAACTTGTGGAGCAGGGGCGAGTGCGTCCGGTAGTCGGCCACGTGTTTCCGTTGGAACAGGCGGCGAAGGCCCACGAGTTGAGCGAGAGCCATCACGCTCGCGGGAAGATTGTGCTGCAAGTGAGGTGAAGACGTGACGCCGTCATGGGGCCGGAACCTGAGACCGGCCTTCTTGTTGTGCAAAGTCCGCTGCCCGTGTGGGCGCTTCCGTTTCCTGAGGAGGTGGACGCCGTCGTGGCGCCGGTGGTCGACGTCTGTTCGTTGGCTGTCCGCTACGTCTTGGGTGACCTGAATGAATTTGACCGCAAGCGGTTCGAGCGGCACCTGCGCACCTGTCCGAAGTGTCGGCAGGACTGTCGCGAATACCGGGAAGTCCTCGAGTGGATGCGCGCGGAAGGGACCGATTGGCTCCAGGAATCCCAAGCGCCGCCCACCCGAGCCCGCTGGCGGGTGCGCCTGTCGGCCGCGCCGCTGGCAGTGACCGCAGTGATGGCGTGGTTTCTGCTGCCGCATTGGCTGCATCATCATGATCTGCGTCTCGGGTCCCATCTCGCCTCCGACGTGCACAGCGAGGTTACGCGGTCAGCGATGCACCTGGAGCGTGTGCGGGGCGTGGCGGGGATGGATTTGCGCCATTTGGACAAAGCCACCCGTCTTGCGTTTGAGGCGGCGCAGACGAGCCTGGCGAGGCCGGGGCGGATGCTGTGAACGCCAATGCCATTTTCACCCCGAAAGTAAGCATAAGATAAACGGGGGCAGTGTACAAAACAGCCACAGAAATCAGGGTTCATGGGTTCGTGAGCCCTGTTCTTTTATTCCTTCCAGCGTGCTGAAGACCGGGACACCAGACAGAACGCGAGACAGGATGAGCACAGCTGAGCATCATTCCCGGCTTGCTTAACGTAACAATGTTATGTTACACTAATGCGCGGAGGGGTGCCTATGGATGCGGGTCAGCATGGTCATACGGATGAAGACCTGATTTCGAAGAAAGAACTGCTGGAACAGACCGGCATCTCGTACGGACAGTTGTACCGCTGGAAGCGAAAAAATCTGATTCCGGAGGAGTGGTTCATTCGCCGCTCCACCTTCACGGGACAGGAAACATTCTTTCCCCGACAGCAGATTCTGGCGCGCATCGAGAAGATCCAATCGATGAAGGACGACCTGTCGCTCGATGAGATGGCGGCGATGTTTTCGCCCAATCCGGCGCGGTTGACTTTGTCTCCGCAGGAGTTGTTGAAACGAAACATTGTTACGAAGACCGCCCTCGACTGTCTGAACAACCGTGCGGGCAACCCGCCTGTGTTGACGTTTGAACACATCCTCTCCGTCTACGCTGCGGATCAAGCTTTGCGGACGGGGACGGTGAACCTGGACGAGGCGGGACTGATGATTGAGGTGCTGATTGAGCATTACCCGCGCTTGGAAGGGCGAGCATGCGACCTGTTGGTCGTCCGCAAGCTGGGAGTGACCATGTGTTGCTTGCTGGCGAACCCGGCTGAGGTGTGGTGGGATGCGGCGTCTCATGTGGCTGTCCACCTGCACCTGGCCGAGTGCGTCGAAGAGCTGAAAATGAAACTGGCGCAGGAAACGGAGGGGAAGATGTGAAGCAGGCGGGCAGTGATCTGGTGATTCACGGCATAGGGTCGAGTTCCGGTGGTGTCTTTCGTGACGTGAGCATCCACGGCACCGGGCGCGTCTCGGGAGACATCACCTGTGAGCGCTGGGACGCCCACGGCACCTGCCGCGTGATGGGGGATGTACAGGCGAAGAGGCTGGCCGTGCACGGAACCTTTCATTGCCACGGGGATGTGGCGGCGGGAGAGATGGCCATGCATGGCAGCGCCTCGGTGGATGGGCAGATTAACATCCAACTGCTGTCAGTGCACGGACGGATCGCCGTGGCGGGGCCTGTGAAGGCGGAACGGGTGGAGATGGAAGGCGTGCTGCGCGCCGACGCCGACTTCCAAGCCGAGCAGATGCGGTTGCGCGGCGTGTTGTCGGTGGATGGACTGCTCAACGTGGGACGGCTGGAAATCGACCTCTACGGTCCCTCGCAGGTGCGGGAGATAGGCGGTGGCCATGTCTCCATTAGGTCGGCGCGCCGGCGTGGCTGGTTCCGGTGGATCCACCCGTTCCGCCGGCATAAGCTGACCGCTTGGGTGATTGAAGGGGATGAGGTCTACCTGGAGGACACGCAGGCGCAGGTGGTGCGCGGAGCAAACGTGCGCATCGGGCGTGGCTGCGAGATTGGGCTGGTCGAGTATACCGGGTCCCTGGAAAAGGCCCCGGAAGCGCGCGTTACCGAAGAGCGAAGGGTGGGCGGTCCGGATGCATCAGAGTGAGGCAGGGGTGCGCGATGTGCGCATCACGGGCGAAGGCACCTTGGGTCCCGGGATGTACCGGGACGTTCACGTGCTCGGCAGCGGTGCCATTCAGGGGGATTGCCGCTGTCGCCGGTTCAAGGTGCATGGGGAGGCGGAATTGGCCGGCCGCATGGACGCGGATTCGTTGCACGTGTTTGGCACCCTGGATGTGCGGCATGGACTTGACACCAAAGCCATGCACGTGTTTGGCACGCTGAGCGCCAGCGATGATGTGCACGGCGGCGAGGTGCGGGTATTTGGCCTGATGGAGGTGCATGGGGATCTGGCGGCGGACACCCTGAACATTCACGGCGTGGTGACGGTGGACGGAGGCTGCCAGGCGGAGTGGTTTTGCTGCCGCGGTGGGGTGCAGATAGAGGGCCTGCTCAACGCGGGCATCATCCGTTTTGACCTGGGCAACCCGGGCTTGCCATGCGTGGTCAGGGAAATCGGCGCCGAACGGATTGAGGTGCGCAGGCGCCGCGATCTTGTGGCGGCCATCCACCGCATCATCCACCCGCGTGGGAGTGCCTCGAACCGGCTTACCGCCAGCGCCATCGAGGGCGATGTGGTGACGCTGGAGGACACCGAGGCGGATGTGGTCCGGGGGGACCAAGTGGACATCGGATCGGGTTGCCGGATTCGCCGGGTGGAATACAAATCGGTCTATCATCAGGCGGATGACGCCAAGGTCGAAGAAGTTGTACAGGTGTGAGGGGGAGAGAGTGATGGCGCAAAGCGCGAACTCAAACCGTCTGTCCTGGATCTTCGCCGGACTGATGCTGGGAATTTTCATCGCTTCGATGGACGATACGATTGTCTCCACCGCCATGGGGACGATTGTCGCCGACTTGGGCGGCATCGACCGCTTTGTATGGGTGACGTCGGCGTACATGGCGACGCAGATGGCCGGCATGCCCATTTTCGGCAAGCTGTCGGATATGTACGGCCGCAAGCGGTTCTTTATGTTCGGGATTGGCATGTTCCTGCTCGGCTCGGTGCTCTGCGGCACCGCCCAGAACATCGTCCAACTCAGTCTCTATCGGGCCCTGCAGGGCATTGGTGGCGGCGCCTTGATGCCAATTGCGTTCACCATCATCTGGGACGTGTTTCCTCTGGAGCTGCGCGCCAAACTGGGCGGCATCTTCGGCGCCGTGTTCGGCCTCTCTAGCATTGCCGGGCCGCTCATCGGCGCGTACCTGACGGATCATGTCAACTGGCGGTGGGTGTTCTACATCAACCTGCCGCTCGGGCTCATCGCCTTCCTGCTCATCCTGGTGGGATATCACGAGTCCTCACGCCATGAGCGTCAGATCATCGACGCCTGGGGCGCAGGGCTGTTGACGCTGGCCGTGGGCAGCCTGATGTTCGCGCTCGAGCTGGGGGGCACCACGTACGCTTGGGGTTCCTGGCCCATCGTGGTTCTGCTGGTGGCGTTTGCGGCGTTCTTCCTCGCCTTTCTGTGGGCCGAAAGCCGGGCGGCCGAGCCGATTGTCTCGTTCGCCATGTTCCGCAACCGCCTGTTTGCCACCAGCTGCCTGGCCGGGCTGTTCTACGGCGCGGCGTTTGTCGTCGCGACCGTGTACATTCCCATCTTTATCCAGGGGGTGATGGGTGGATCGGCCACCAATTCGGGGCTTTTACTGCTGCCGATGCTGCTCGGCAGCACCGTGGCCGCGCCGATTGGGGCGCAACTGTCGCAGAAGGTCAGCTACCGTAGCGTCATGGTCGTCTCGGCGCTCATCCTGTGCGCCGGCCTGGCCCTGTTGGCCACCCTGTCTCCCAGCACGCCGCGCGTCTGGCTGACGGTGTACATGGTGATTGTCGGCCTGGGGACCGGCCCGTCGTTCTCGGTGCTCGGGATGTCCGCCATTCATCACTTCGGTCAGCGACAGCGCGGGCAGGCCAGCTCGACCTCCAGTTTCCTGCGCATGCTGGGCATGACGCTCGGCATCAGCGTGTTCGGTGTGATTCAGCGTGACTTGTTCCAGCATCGCCTGAGCACACTCTTTTCCGCCGCGGCGGCCCGGCTCCCGCAGGGGGTCAACTTGGCCGATCCGCACGCGATGCTCACCCCGGCCCTGCGCGCGCACATCCCGGCGTTCGTGCTGGATAAGCTGGTGCCGGCCTTGTCAGCGTCCATCTCGCACACGTTCACCTGGACGCTGTTTCCGGCCGCGTTTGCGCTCCTGTGCGCTGTGCTGATGGGTCCGTGGAAGATGACGAAGGACGCCGCCGGCTTCGCGGGCCCCGGCAGCGCCCGGGAAACGGGCCAAAAGCAGGCGGGCGGTGCAGTCTGACGTTGCCGGCCGGACACCGGCGCGGCAGCAAAGTGGCGTGGCTGTTGCGCCCGGCGCTCGGCGGACTTGCCGGAGCCCAGGCAGCCGGGTCCTGCCGGATCGCGCCCCTTCCACCCTGTTGGTCGCTGACCGTCCTGTGGGCTATACTGGCAGCAACAGTGCATTTCATCGCTGGACCACGGGGGACGGTGAAGGGTTTGGAGGAGATTCGCCGCTTGACGCAGGAAGAACTGGGAGAGCACCTGGCGCTTGACGAGTTCGCCTTCCAGTTTCAGTTTGATGCCGATACGCGTCAGCAGGTGCTTGAGCAGACGGACGCGTCCACCATTCTCGGCTGCTTTGTCGATGGGCGGCTTGCAGCCCAAGCGCAGGTTTTGCCTTTGACCGCCTATGTCGCGGGTGTGTCGTACCCGATGGGGGGGATTGCGTCGGTGGCCACCTGGCCGGAGCACCGGCGTGGCGGCAAGGTGGCGCGGCTGCTGCGCCGGGCGTTGGTCGAGATGCGGGCGGCCGGTCAGTCTCTCTCAATGCTGGCGCCGTTTTCTTTCTCCTTCTATCGAAAGTACGGCTGGGAGATGTTGATGGAGCGGCGTATGTACACCATCCCTGAGCCGTGGTGGCCGCGCTTTCCCGATACCGGCGGACGCATGGAACGCTGCCAGGACGGACAGCGTCTTGCTCCCATCTATGAGGCGTATGCCCGGCGCTACACCGGCATGCTGCAGCGTACAAGCGATTGGTGGCAGCAACGGATTGCCAGACGCAAGCCTGGGGTGTGGGCGGTGTACATCAACGCGGCGGGAGAGGAGACCGGTTATGTCCTGTACCAGGTCAAAGACTCCCTGTTGACCGTGCACGAGTGGGTCCATCTCGACGAGGACGCGCGGCGCGGCCTGTGGAACTTCATCGCCAACCACGACTCGATGGCCCGCGAGGTAAAGTTGACGGCGCCCCTCGACGACACGTTGCTCTACCTGCTGGAGAACCCGCGCATCCAACACGAGGTCGATCCGTATTTCATGGCCCGCATTGTCGATGTGGAGTCGTTCTTGCGCCGGTATCCGTTTCGTTCGCTTGGTGACGCGGTGAGCGTCACCCTCTCGATTGCCGATCCGTGCGCGGACTGGAACCAGGCGTCCTTTCACGTGCGTGTAGGTGCGGACGGGCAGGTCGGTGTCCGTCGTCTGGGCGGACCGGAGGTGGTGTGGGAGGCCGTTTCCGGCATACAGGATAGCGCCGCCGTGGACGTGGACGTGCAGGACCTGGCCGCGATGCTGCTGGGGTATCGGCGGCCACGGCAGCTGGCGGAGTTGGGGCGGCTGCGCGCGCGACCCACCGGCGTCGAGGTGTTGGAGCAGTTGATTCCGGAACAAACCCCGTACTTGCTAGACTTCTTTTGAGCCCCGGCCAAACCTTGGTCAGGCGCCCGAACCTGAGTTTCGCCTGCGTCCTGAGCCCTGCTCGGCCTCGGCGGCAAGGCGCCCAGCGTGAACCGAGCACAGGCCCCCGACGTATAGGGGGCAAAGAGCCAGACTGGGCGGGCCGGGCTTACGATCCTGCTTGACGGCGCAGGCGAGACGTCTCGCCTGCTACCGCTCTGCCACGCTTTGCGTCATCCACTTGTCGGCCCATTTCTGCACCTCGTCCATGACGGGGGCTAATTCCCTTCCCTTATCGGTAAGTTCGTACTCGATGCACACTGGAGTCGCTGGATAAACCGTGCGGCGGATAATTCCTTCAGCTTCCAATTCCTTTAGACGCTCCGAGAGCATCTTGTCACTCATGTGTTCAATCGCATCGGCGATTTCCTTGAACCGTTTCGGCCCTTCCAGCAAGACGCGGATGATGAGCCCCGTCCAACGCTTGCCGAGGATGTTGAAGGCCGATTCGAATTTCGGACACATCCGGTGCATGGGCACACCCCCTCACTCGTTGCCCTTCTCTTTACTTTACCACGAATGGGAGTGTCCGTAACCGGGCCGCCGCGTTGATTGAGGAAATTTCCACAACTTACATCGGAGTCGGCAGCGGCATGCCGGCCCTGCATACCCCGGCTGCGAGGGCGCTCGGCCGGCGCGCGGAATTCGTTCACTCCCCCTCGGGTTTGATCCGTTCATAAACCAAGAAGGTATGTGGGTACGGGTTGCTTTCATTCACGCGGCCTGGTTCCTCAAAAACGAGACGGAACTCTGCAGCGTCCCAGTCTGGAAAGAACGTGTCGCCCGCGAAGTCGGCGTGCACCCGCGTGATGTACAACCGGTTGGCGCGCGGCAGAAACCATTCGTAGAGGGCCCATCCGCCGAGGATGAACACCTTCCCGGGAAGGTTTAGGACCGCAAGCGGATCGTGCAGGACGCGCACCCCATCGGGATGGAAGCGTGTGTCTCGGGTCAACACGACGTTCAGGCGTTGGTCGAGCGGGTGGCCGATGGACTCGTAGGTGCGCCTGCCCATCACCACGGTGTGTCCGAGCGTTAGGCGGCGCAGGCGGCGCAGGTCGTCCGACAGGTGCCAGGGGATGCCGCCGTCCTTGCCGATGACCCGCCCGTTTGCGTAGGCGACGACCAGACTGATGGCATCCGGCTTCATACGGACACCTCGCCGCGAATCGGCGGGTGGGACTGGTACCCGACGAGTTGGATGTCTTCGTACTGGAAGTCGAAAATCGACTTTACGTCCGGATTGAGCACCAACTTTGGCAGGGGCAGAGGATTGCGCGTCAGCTGCAGCTGCACCTGTTCAAGGTGGTTGAGGTAGATGTGCGCGTCACCCAGGGTGTGCACGAACTCGCCCACGCCCAGTCCGGTGGTGTGGGCAACCATGTGCGTCAACAGCGCATAGGACGCGATGTTGAAAGGCACGCCCAAAAACGTATCCGCGCTGCGCTGGTAAAGTTGGCACGACAGCTTGCCGTCCGCGACGTAAAACTGGAACAGCACATGGCACGGTGGCAGGGCCATCTCATTCAGCTCCGGCGGGTTCCAGGCGCTGACAACGAGACGGCGGGAATTGGGATTGCGCTTGATTTCCTCCGTCACCCACCGAATCTGGTCCACCGTCTTCCCGTTGGCACCGCGAAAGGATCGCCACTGTTTGCCGTAGATGGGGCCGAGATCGCCGTTTTCGTCCGCCCACTCGTCCCAGATGGTCACCTTGTGGTCATGCAGGTACTGAATGTTGGTGTCTCCGCGCAGAAACCACAGCAGCTCATAGATGATGGAGCGCAGGTGCAGCTTCTTGGTGGTCACAACCGGGAACCCGTCCTCCAGGTTGAAGCGCATCTGATAGCCGAAGATGCTGAGCGTGCCCGTTCCGGTCCGGTCTTCCTTCTTGACGCCGTGCTGGAGAATGGTCCGACATAAATCCAGGTACTGTTTCATCCTGCGGCCTCCCCAGAAAAAAGTTGGCGCTGCCCATGGCGCCGCGTTGCACACATCACGCCTATCTTAGCCCTTGCGTGAGGTCCCGTCCAGCGCCCCTTGCACAAATCCGTTCCAGGATCTATATTATATATAGATTTAGATTCAGTTTAAATTTAATTTATTTGGAGGTTCCATTATGCAGGAAAAACGTCGTCTGACGACTTCTTCTGGAGCGCCTGTGACCGATAACCAACACTCTCAAACCGCGGGGGTGCGCGGGCCGGTGCTGCTGCAGGACGTTCATCTCCTGGAGAAGTTGGCCCATTTCAACCGCGAGCGCATCCCGGAACGTGTGGTCCACGCCAAAGGGGCGGGGGCGTATGGGTATTTCGAAGTCACGCGCGATGTGAGCCGCTGGACCTGCGCCAAGTTTCTCAGCCAGGTCGGCAAGCGGACACCGGTCTTCATCCGCTTCTCGACCGTCGCCGGCGAGAAAGGCTCAGCTGACGCCGAGCGCGATCCGCGCGGGAACGCCATCCGTTTCTACACCGAAGACGGCAATTACGACATTGTCGGTAACAATACCCCCGTCTTCTTCATTCGCGATCCGCTCAAGTTCCCGGACTTTATCCACTCGCAGAAGCGCAACTCGGCCACTAACCTGAAGGACCCCAACGCGGTCTGGGACTTCTGGTCGCTCTCGCCGGAGGCCATGCACCAGATCACCATCCTGTTCACCAACCGTGGCACGCCGCGCTCCTACCGCCACATGCATATGTACGGAAGCCACACTTTTCAGTGGTACAATGCCGACAAGCAGGCGGTGTGGGTCAAGTACCACTTCAAGACCGAGCAGGGGATTCAGAACCTGCGCCGCGAAGAGGCCATCCGCATCGCCGGGGAAGATCCAGACCACGCTACGCGCGATTTGTACGAATCGATAGAGCAAGGAGACTACCCGGCGTGGCGGCTGTACGTGCAGATCATGCCGCTGGCGGACGCGGACAGCTATCGATTCAATCCGTTTGACGTGACCAAGGTATGGTCGCACAAGGACTATCCGCTGATTCCGGTGGGGCGCCTGGTGCTCAGCCGCAACCCAGAGAACTACTTCGTGGAGGTCGAACAGGCGACGCTGTCTCCGGCCAACATCGTGCCTGGCATCGGCTTCTCGCCGGATAAGATGCTGCAGGGCCGCTTGTTCGCGTACGCGGACGCTCACCGCTACCGGGTCGGTGTCAATCACAACCTGCTGCCGGTCAATCGGCCCCTCGCTCCGGTGGCTAACTACCAGCGGGACGGATACATGCGCTTTGATACCAACGGCGGCGGTCAGGTTAACTACGAGCCCAACAGCTTCCAGGGCCCTGTGGAGGACCCTTCTGTTCAAGCGCCTCCGCTGCCTGTGGACGGTTGGGCCCAGGCTCACCCCGACGCCCACGAGGACGATTACACGCAGGCCGGCGATTTGTATCGATTGTTGGCGGAGCCGGAAAGGCGGGACTTGATTGACAATGTCGCGGCCTCGCTGGGACAGGCGGATCGCGCCATCCAGGAGCGGATGCTGCCGCACTTTTACCGTGCCGACGCAGACTACGGCGAGCGCGTCGCCAAGGCACTCGGGCTCGAATCGGCAGCGAGGGCGGCGGCCGCCAGGCGATAATGGGGGCGCATCGGAAGGCATCGAAGTTCGTCGGACCGCATTGGTCCGGCCTGGTCGGACAGTGCCGGCGTGTGTCGGACCGTACTGGAGTCTGCCGGAGCGGCGCGGACCCGGCAGGCCGCCTTCCCCTGCACTTTTACTAAGGTTGCGCAAGATTCCCTGAACGTCATTGAGCGGCCGGCGATCCCGGCGTACACTCACATAAAGAGGTGTACGTATGGCGGGACAGGATACGGTGATGAAGGCTCTCACCCGTTCGTTGTCCGACGGTGCGTTGGACGTGCTCGGTGTTCGTGGCGTGGAACTGGAGTCGCCCCTGCCGACAGAACTGCCGGCGAATACGCTGCGGATAGACAAGGCTTGGCGTATGCGCGACGGTTGTGTTTTCCACCTGGAGTTTCAGAGCTATCGTGAGCCAACGCTGCACCGCTTTCTTGAGTACGACGCCCGCTTGGCGCGTCAACACATGGCGCGCATTCGGACGGTGGTGTTGTATCATGCGAGTGTAACCAGCGCCTCTGCAACACTGGACATTGGAACTGCGCTGTATCAGGTGGAGAACGTCTTCCTGTCCAATTTGGACGGGGATAAGGCACTGGATCAGGTGGAGGGGCACGTGTGGTCGGGAGAGTGGGAGCCTGGTGACCGACTCCGCCTTGCACTGGCGTTAAACATGAAGGTGAGGGACGCGGCAGAGGCGTTTGAGCGGGTGTTGACGCTTGTACCCGCCCTATCGGACGAGGCGGAGAGGGACCTGGTCGTGAGCGCAATCCTGGTGCTCGGCGCCCCGTCATTGACGGATGTGCAGCGGGCGCGGTTGCGAAGGGAGTTGCGGAGAGTGTCCAAGATTGTCGAGGAGTTGTATCAGGAAGGCAGGGAAGAGGGCCGGGAAGAAGTCGCGCGCAACCTGTTGGCGGAGGGCGTGAGCGTGGACGTCATCGTGAAGGCCACCGGATTGAGTCGGGCGAAGGTCGAGGAACTCGGCAAACAGTTGCAGTGAGCGGGAAGTGCGAAAATGAGCAATAGAGCCGAGGAAAATTCCGTCATCTATCCTGACAGGATGCAAGTATACCCATGATGGTAATCTATTGCTTGGCTCCACGGAGCAACTACAGCCGCAGGCGAGGGAGGCTGTCCCTGCCTGCGGCTGCTTGGACGTCTTGCGTACGTCGGTGCCTGGCGGCCGTTCCGGAATCTATGCTGGAATGTGCGCCGCCTTGACCGCTTGCCTTGATTCTTTTTTCAAGCCTCCACCACGTTTTTCTTTAGAGCCAGCACGCACAACGCCGTGACAAGGGCGCCAATGAGAATGGAGACGCAGTACCAGCCGAGGTTCCCCATCAACGGGAAGACGAACACGCCGCCGTGCGGCGCCGGCAGGGTGGCGCCAAACGTCATCGTCAGCGCCCCGGTCACCGCAGAACCAACCATGATGCTCGGGATGATACGGAATGGATCGTTCGAGGCAAACGGAATCGCTCCCTCGGTGATGAAGCACAGCCCGAGGATGAGCGCCGCCTTGCCGGCGTCCCGCTCCTCGCTGTAGAACTTCCTGCGGTTGACAAAGGTTGCAATCGCCAGGCCGAGCGGCGGCGTCATGCCCGCGGCCATCACGGCTGCCATAATGACCTCCGCCTCATGCGTATGCGTGCCGAGCAGACCGACCGCGAAGAAGTAGGCGACCTTGTTGACCGGACCGCCCATGTCAAACGCCATCATAGCGCCCAGCAACAGGCCCAATCCTATCGATCCGCTCGCGCCAATGTGCGCGAGCCCATTGGTCATGGCCTGCATCAGCCAGGCAATAGGCCGCCCCAGCACGTAAATCATCAGCAGCCCGACGATTCCCACCGACAGCACGGGCAGAATCAAAACCGGTTTGATCCCTTCGAGCGTTCTCGGCAAGCGAATCCAGTCGCGCAGCCACTTGGTCACGTAGCCCGCCAAAAAGCCCGCAATGATGCCGCCCAGGTAACCCGCGCTGGCGTGCGGATCGCCATACATGGCGCCCTGCGTGCCAATCCACCCGCCCACAAGACCGGGAGCAAGACCCGGCCTGTCCGCGATGGACATGGAGATGTAGGCTGCCAAAATCGGGACAAACAGAGCAAATGCCGACCCGCTGCCGATGTTCATAAACGCCTGCGCCAACGGCGCTTTGTTGTCGATGTCAATGGCAAAGGACAGGGCGATGAAGATGCCGCCCGACACCACCAGCGGCAGCATGTGCGAGACGCCGTTCATCAAGTGTTTGTATCCGGCTGGCATTTGTGCTTTGCGCTGCGCCTTTTCCCGCTGCATGCGTTCCAAGTAGTCTCCGGTGGCATCCGTGTCTCCCTTGGCGCCGTAAACCGGTTGCTCGAGGGCGTCGGCTATCAACTGTGCTGGGTTCTTGATGGCGCTGGATACAGAAGTCTCCAGCAACCGCTTTCCTAGGAACCGTTCGAGTTCCACCTTCTTGTCCGCTGCAATGATGACCGCGTCGGCTTGGTCGATGTCTTCCTCGGTCAGCGCCTGTTCGACGCCGGAGGCTCCTTGTGTCTCCACCTTGATCTCGTAACCGGCGGCTTTGGCCGCCTGTTGCAGGGCTTCCTGGGCCATATACGTGTGCGCGATGCCAGTTGGGCATGCAGTCACGGCAACCAATTTTTTCATGCTTCTCACCTCGTTTACGGTTGTGGAAGAGATTCCAGTTCCACCTGCGGGACGACGGCCCGTACGTCTTGCAGAACCGGCCGCATCGATCCGGCCGTCTGTACGGCGGCTGTTCCGGCGGCGGCGGCGAAGCGGACGGTGTCGGCAAGTGAGAATTGATGATGAAGTCCGTAGACGATGCCTGCCACTACCGTGTCTCCGGCGCCGACGCTGGATACCACAGGGACTTTGGGCACGTGCGCCCAGATGCGTTCGCTGCATGTCACCGCCACCAGGCCGCTCTTCCCCATGGATACGGCCACTAAACGGATGCCCTGTTCACACAGCCGGGCGGCGGCTTGAACCACCTCCCTCACGGAGCCCAGTTTGTCGCCAACGTATTCTTCTAACTCAACCAGGTTGGGCTTAATCACGTCGGGCGCGGCGGCAATGCCGTGGCGCAGCGCCTCGCCGCTGGCGTCCAGCACGGTATACAGACCCTTCGCCCGCGCCCATTCAATGCGACCTTGGTACCAGCCTGGATTGGCGCTCTCGGGTAAGTTTCCGCACAGCGCGAGCCACCCGCCGGGTGTCGTCAGCTCGTCCAGATGATCTTCCAGAGACCGCCAGTCGGCGGTGGAGAAGGCGGGGGCAGACGCGTTGAACTCGGTCAACCGCCCGTTCGCCTCTATTACTTTGACGTTGACCCGCGTCGGCGCGTGCGTCCATACAAACGAGGCGGAGATGCCGCTTTCCCGCAGCTCCTGTTCAATCCACGCTCCGCGGCTGCCCCCCAGGAAGCCGGTCGCCACGGTTGGAATGCCAAACGTGTGGAGTGCCTTGGTGACGTTGATGCCCTTGCCGCCCGTATATGGGCGCGGTTGTTGCACGCGGTGCAGGGTGCCGGGCACCAATCGGTCCACCTGCAGGAACAGGTCCATGGCTGGGTTCACGGTCACCGTGACGACCGCGGACTCGCCATCCATTGGGTGTTTGTGTTGCTCGCGTCCATCCGTCGTCTCGGCCTGGAAGGGCGGGGCCGCTTCCATGAACGCGGCCGGATGGATACCGGATGTTTGGGCGAATCGAAAGCTTGGGTGTTCAGTCATCTGTCTCGCTCCTAGCGGTTGCTCTTGGCCACCACGACTTCAACCTTGTGTTCCAGCAACGCCTGCCGCAGGTCTCCGCCTACCTCCGCATCGGTGACAAGGGTGTCGATGGCGTCGATGGGGCAGACCTGCACCAGGCTGATTTGATCAAACTTGCTGTGGTCGGCCACCAGGACGACGCGCCTCGCAGCGCGAATCATCGCCGACTTGGTCGCGGCCTCCGACACGTTGGGGGTGGTTACGCCGTGTTCAGCGTCAATCCCGTTGGCGCCCAAAAACAGGATGTCCACGTGCAGACGGGCCAACATCTGCTCACAAAACGGGCCGACTATCGCGCCCGTGGTAGGACGCAGTTCGCCCCCGAGCAGAAGGACCTGAATGTCCGCCCGATTGGCCAACTCGTCAGCGATGGCAAGGCTGTTGGTGATGAACGTGACGCCGCGGCCGGTAAATTGGCGAGCTATCTGCAAGGTGGTTGTGCCGGCATCCAACAGCACCGTGTCGCCTGTCTGGATGAATGATTGGGCCGCCTTGGCGATAGCGGACTTTGCCACCTGGTTTTGCACACTTTTTTCCTGAATCGACGGTTCAAACGCGGCCACCTCGATGGACACGGCGCCCCCGTGCGTGCGTTTGAGCCGGCCCTGTTCTTCTAAGTCCTGCAGGTCCCGGCGAATTGTCGACTCCGAGGCGGTCAGCTGTTTGGCCAGTTCCGCGACAGAGACGCTGTGCCGCTGTTGCAGCTGCGCCAGAATGAGTGCCTTGCGTTCGTCGGCAAACATGTCGGGTCCTCCTTTCCTCCAGAGTTGCTCAGCCCTCCGTGTCTATCGAGTCTATCCGCGATACGGACGGGAATCGAGTTAATTCAGTCAACGTATCGAAAGAATGTGCGTGATATAACCCATATAGCTGCATGAATTTGATTGAATATAGACGAATATGATTGATTGAGCTCATTATATGGTGTACCATGAAAGCGTGTCAACCAGTGTGTGAAAGCGGATAAGTGAAGCGCGCTGGCCTTGCGGAAGTGTGCTGTGCATGTGGAAAAGGAGAGATGAGAGGTATGCTGGAAAAACAGTTTGTCTTCTTTGACGTTCCCGGCGCTACCCAAGCGGAGGCCGTTCGCTATCTGGTCGAACAAGCAGCACGTTTGCAACGCGTCCGTGACGTGGACACCGTGGTGGCGGCGGTGTTGCAGCGGGAAGCGGAGGGAACCACTGGTTTTGGCCATGGCATTGCCATTCCGCATGGAAAATCGGCAGCCGTCACCGAACCGACACTGATCTACGGTCGAATGGTCCAACCAGTGGATTGGCAGGCAATGGACGGTCAGCCGGTGTCTGTCCTGTTCATGATTTTGGTACCGGAAGCCAGTCACAATGAGCACTTACAGATGCTGGCTCAACTGGCGCGTCGACTGATGCACGCAGACTTCGTGGAAAAGGTGAGCACGATTTCGGATGTCGAGCAACTGTCCGAATACGTGCAGGCCGAATTGGCCTGAGCCCAATCCGAGCGCATCCCTCCCAACCGGGAGGTTGCCCGTCGGGGGTGGGGGCGTCCACCGCGTCCACCCTCGCTGCTCAGTGCGCAGTCTTGTGAAAAACGACCGAGATCAACTGCTCAGTTTTCGGGTTGAACGTGACGTCCACATAAACCCCAAATTCCTTGCCGCCTCCGCGCAACCACAGTTTGAAGCGCTCCACCGCCCGGGTTTCGCTCAGGGTCCTGCGGCCTACGTGCAGGTAATCGACCACCCGTGCGTTCGGGTAGCGGGTGGCCGTCCTATCGACCGCAATCTTTCCCCAACGTGCGTACTCGGGGGTTGTGTCACCGGCTTGCGGCGCGCGGTTGACCGGCACGTGGCGCGTCCCCGCGTCGAGCCAACGTGCATCCGGAACGTGCGAGGTTGTCGCACAGATTGCGGTCAGTTTCAAAGTGGTCGCGAGCGGACAGGCCGTCACCGGAGGAGCGGCGGCAAAGAGGGTGCTGCAGAGCACAGACAGGAGGGCAGGCAACATGGCGCATCACCTCGGCGAGGGTGAGGAATCTTCGGGTGCAACAGGGATATTGTTGCATACAAGGCGGGCGCTTATGCACGCGCGGGGACTGGGTGCGGTGCCGTCTGTTCGGAGTGCAAACGGACTCGCAATATGCCATAATGGGGCGGAGCAAGGAGGGGACAGACATGGCGGAAAGCACGGACCATGTGCAAGTGGCGACTTTTGCCGGCGGCTGTTTCTGGTGCATGGTGAAGCCGTTTGAGGAGCAGCCTGGGATTCTGAAGGTCGTCTCCGGATACACAGGCGGCCATAAGGAGAACCCAACGTATGAAGAAGTCTGTTCCGGGACCACGGGCCACGTCGAGGCGGTCCAGATTACGTTTGATGCGTCGGTGTTCCCGTACGAGAGGCTGCTGGAACTGTACTGGCAACAGATAGATCCGACGGATGACGGCGGGCAATTCGTTGATCGCGGCCCTTCCTACCGCACGGCCATCTTCTACCACAATGAAGAGCAGCGCGAAAAAGCGGAAGCCTCCAAGCAAGCTCTGGCGAAAAGCGGCCGCTTCGACAAACCTATCGTCGTGCCCATCCTGCCCGCCGGCCCGTTCTATGAGGCGGAGGACTATCACCAGGGGTTCTACCGCAAGAACCCGGAACACTACCATCGTTACCGGTCGGCGTCCGGGCGTGACGAATTTCTCGCCAAACACTGGTCATAGGCGGCTGCCCAGTCCGTTCGCCAGCCGGGGGTTACAAGCGGCCATCAAGGATAAAACCCCAATCCTTGCGGACCATCAAGGGACCTGCTCGTAAGTCAGAAGAATGAGGAATTCACAGAACCCATCCGCGGATGGATTGTGGTACGTGTGGGGGACGTCGGCCACGAAGTGGGCTGCGTCCCCCGTTTGCAGATGCAAGGTCTCGCCCAGCACGCTGAGGGCGAGTTCCCCGGCTTGCACCCAGACTGCTTCGCGCACATGGGCACCGTGTCGGTCGGCTTCGTGGCTGGCTAAAGGGGAGAGCCGGGCTTGATAGAGGTCGACCGGATGTCGGGATGGAATGGCCAACCCGCTGCGCACCACGTATTGCCCGTCGTCATCCGCCACCACGGGCTGATCCGCCCGGCGCACCAGGGTCACGGCGGGTTCCTCGACGCCCTGGAGCAACGCCGAAAACGGCACGCGCAGCCCTTTCGCTACCTTCCACAGGGTGACCACCGTCGCGTTGGATTCCCCGCGCTCCATTTGGCCCAGCATCGGTTTGCTGACCCCGCTCTCGGCTGCCAGTTGATCCAATGACCAACCCCGTTGTTTGCGCAGGCGCCGCAGCGCCTGTCCGATATGTGCCGATAACTTCTCCGCTTCCACGTGTACAGAATTCCCTCCGGGCTGATGTTTTTGTATACTATAACATACAAAAAGATGTTATATCATCTCAAAGTTCAAGGGGGCGCCCTGTTTGCATCCGTTGTTTTGGGAAGTGCTGTGCGTGGGACTCGGCACCTATCTGATTCGCGCCGTGTCGCTCAGTTTTGGCAGCCGTCTGGGGTGGCCAGGTTGGCTGAAGCGGGTGATGGCGTTTGTGACGCCGGCCGTGTTGGGCGCGCTCGTCGGCCCGATGCTGTGGCCGACCGCATCATCGGTCGGGCCGTGGCAAAATCCGGCTCTTTGGGCGGCCGTACCGACGGTTCTGGTCGCCTGGTGGACGCGGCAACTGTTGTGGACTGTCGGCGTCGGGGTGGCAGCGTATGCCCTGGCCGGGGTGGTTTCGGGCCGTGTCACGCTCGGATGAGGCGCGACAAGGCGCAGAGCCCGTCGTGTGGGGCCTACACGTTGGACCGAAGGGGGAGTGGCGGTGGCAGAAGTGAGGTATCCAGGCGCGCCCGCGATGGAAGAGGGGAGCACAGACAACAAACCCAAGGTTAATCCCGGTGTCGGTCATGCGGGTATGAACCCATTAGGGGCCGCTGCCTCGGCACCCGGCGTGGCATCCTGCGGATCGGCCGGGGAGGCGGCTGCGGTTGGTGGGGAGGCTGCGGCCGGGGAGGTGCCTGCGGATGGTGGGATGCCGCTGTCCCTGGGACGGCAGGTCGCGGTTGGCCTTCGGGATGGCTCCCCCATCATCTTGGCTTATTTTCCGATTGCGGCCACGTTTGGCGTCGTTTGTTCCACGAGCGGTGTGCCACCCATCTTGGGATTTCTCATTTCAGCTCTGGTCTACGCGGGCGGTGCCCAATTCATGCTGGTCAGCCTGGCTGCTTCCGGTGTTCCGCCATTGCCGGCGGCGGCCAGCGTGCTGCTGGTGAATCTGCGCCACTTCCTGTATGGCGCTGCCTTCGGACCGGCGCTGTCCGCCTGGCCTGAGCGGCTGCGGCTATGGGCCGCTTTTGGGCTCACGGATGAGGTGTTCGCCCTAGCGTCCGGCCGCGTTCGGGCGCATCCGCCGGAGCCAGCCCGCCACTTGTCGCTCACCTTCGCCTGTTACGCGTCTTGGCTTGCCGGGACGGCCGCTGGGCTTGGTGTGGGTGCCCTGATTCCGGAACCGGTGGCTAACATCCTGAGTTTTGCGCTGCCGGCGCTGTTCTTGGCGCTCATCCTGTTGGGGGAACGGACGGTGCCGCATTTCGCGGCAGCGGTCTCCGGCGCCCTGGCTGCCGTCGCATCCGCCCAGGTTCATCTCGCGAGTTTCAGCGTCCTGATAGGAGCGGGTGTCGGCGCGGCTGTCGGTTGCGGCCTGTCCGTCTGGTGGGAGGCACGTGCCCAGACGCCGCTTCCGCCTGCGGGCTCGGACTGATTCCGAACGGACCGGCGAAGCTTTGTGGAACCAAGGGCCTTTTGGGAACATGGTGCCCCGCCCATGGACATCCACCGTCCCCTGGCGGCGTTGGCTTGCGTACCCTGGAGCAAGCACGCGATGGGGGGTGAGCTTATCATGTGCAACAAGCGTGACTGTGAGCGATACGTTGGACAGTGGGTGCAATTTTCTACACCGTACGGCGTCCACCGCGGAATCTTGGAACGGGTGACGCAGCGGCATGCCATCGTCCTGTCGCCTCGTCAATATATCCCGGCCCAATTTGCCACCGAGAGCCTCAAGGCCGATGAGGAGAAGCGCATTGACGCCGTCTTGGCTTCCGGCTACGGGCCATATGGCGGCGGGTATGGCTGGGGCTATCCAGGCGCCTATTGGGGGCGTTGGGCCGTTTCCTTTCTCATCATCTTTACGCTGTTGGGGCTGGGGCTGTGGTGGTAGACACCCGCCTATCGCGAACCCAGCACGCCATGCGAATGGATAAGAGCCGCATCCGCCTGCGGCTCTTGTTGTTTTGGATTTTCCGCGTCAATCTGTCCGGCTAAGACACTCGGTTGCCACGTCGCCCAAACGATGGTAGTCGGGGAATCGGTTGTATCCTGCTGGATCTCCAATTTTGTTCATCAGCCTGACCACCACAGCGTCCAAAGACGGGATTACCAGGAAAAAACCTATTAATTCCGAGAATCTGATAGGATCTGGGGGGAGAGCATGTCAAGCAGTTCGTTGTCTGATTCGCAACATGTTTCGGATATTCTTGCGGGTGAGGCCTTTCAGGTACACTTTTCTGTACAGCTGGATTATCCTTGATTTATGCAAATTACAAGTAGACTTGGTCGTAAGGGGCCATTGGGGGTGGCCTGCATGAGCGCATCTCCGTTTGGCGGTCAGCGGGTGATACCAGCCGCGAAGACCGTGAAGGACTTTGAGCTGCTTCTGTCATCCAAGCGGCATACATACATCATCCTGCTGCAGACGCACCTGGCCCAATTGCCGCCCTTGTTTCGATTGGCGCGCCAACACGACAAGCGGGTTTTGCTGCACGCCGATTTGATTCAGGGCTTGAAACACGACGAGGCGGCGGCGCAGTTTTTGTGTCAGTACATCCGCCCGTACGGCCTGATTTCCACCCATTCGAGCGTACTGACTGTGGCTCGCAAGCATCACTTGACGACCATCCAACGCATGTTCTTGCTGGACTCGCAGTCGCTGGACACCAGTCTGCGTCTGCTGGCGTCGGCGACGCCCAACTTCGTCGAGGTGATTCCCGGTGTCCTGGCCGACGTGATGGCAGAGATCAAGGCCAGGGCGCAGGTGCCCTTGCTGGCTGGCGGCTTCATTCGCACGCGGGACGACGTGGAGCGGGCTCTGGCGGCTGGGGCGGCGGCCGTGACCACGTCGCAGCAGGAGTTGTGGGAGCTGAACTAGGCGCCGGTAAAGGGGGATTTATATGGCGGATCGATACATTCTCGCGATTGACCAAGGGACCACCAGTTCACGCGCGATCTTGTTCAATCACCAGGGACGCATGGTGGGCATGGCCCAGCGCGAGTTGACGCAGCACTTTCCGCACAGCGGTTGGGTTGAACATGACGCGATGGAGATCTGGGCCTCTGTGGAAAGCGTCATCTCCGAGGTGTTGGCGGCTCACGCCGTGTCGGCGGCGCAGATTGCGGCCATCGGCATCACGAATCAGCGGGAGACGACGGTGGTCTGGGACAAGCGCACCGGGCAGCCCATCTACCACGCTATCGTCTGGCAGTCGCGGCAAACGGATGACATCTGCGACGACCTGCGCGCCCAGGGACTCGCATCCACCATCCACGAGAAGACCGGCCTGTTGATTGACGCGTACTTCTCCGGCACCAAGGTGAAATGGATTTTGCAGCACGTGCCTGGGGCGCGGGAGCGGGCGGAGAACGGGGAGCTTCTGTTTGGCACCATCGACACCTGGCTCATCTGGAAGCTGACCGGCGGACAGGCGCACGTGACCGACTACAGCAACGCTTCGCGCACGATGCTGTACAACATCTTTCGACTCGATTGGGACGACGAGCTGCTGGCCATCCTGGACGTGCCGCGCGCGATGCTGCCGGAGGTGAAACCGTCTTCGGCGTGCTTTGGCTACACGGCACCGGCGCTGTTCTTCGGGGAACGGGTGCCGATTGCCGGTGTCGCCGGGGATCAACAAGCGGCGTTGTTCGGGCAGGCCTGCTTTGAGCCGGGAATGGCCAAGAACACGTACGGAACCGGGTGTTTCATGCTGATGCAGACCGGTGGGCAGGCGGTGACTTCCAGTCACGGCCTGTTGACCACCATCGCCTGGGGGCTGGACGGGGGAGTCGAGTACGCCTTGGAAGGGAGCATATTTGTGGCCGGATCGGCCATCCAGTGGCTGCGCGACGGGCTACGCCTGATACGCACGGCGGCCGAAAGCGAGACCTATGCGCAGAGGGTTGCCTCGAGCGGTGGGGTATACGTGGTACCCGCCTTTGTCGGGCTCGGGACGCCGTATTGGGACAGCGACGTGCGCGGCGCGGTGTTCGGGCTCACCCGGGGGACGGAAAAAGAGCACCTGATTCGCGCCACGCTAGAATCGCTCGCCTACCAGACCAAAGACGTGCTGTCCGCCATGGAGGCGGACTCGGGGATTGGGCTCAAGCGGCTGCGCGTGGACGGTGGTGCGGCGGCCAACAACTTCCTGATGCAGTTTCAGGCGGACATCCTCGGTGTCCCGGTAGAACGCCCGCGGGTGATTGAAACCACCGCTCTCGGGGCCGCATACCTGGCCGGCTTGGCGGTCGGGTTTTGGGAGAGCCGGGATGAAATCGCCCGCAACTGGGAAATGGAGAGAGTGTTTGCTGCGCAGATGGATGACGGCGGGCGGACGGCGCTGTATAATGGGTGGCAGAAGGCGGTGCAGGCGGCACGGGCGTTCCGCTGACAAGCGGGGCAACAGACGCTTGACCGCGTTGCGGACAAGTTCACAGCTCGGTTGAGACTTTGGAGAAAACCACGGGCTTTACGCAGCCTGCGTAAGGCGCCGTGGTTTATTGTCTTTGTCGACGTTATGCCTGCAAGGAGTGATACGCCGTGTCAACGCCTTTTTCCGTATCTACCCGATCCGCTCTCTTCACGCAGCTTTCAGACTCTCCGTTCGACGTTCTCATCATCGGCGGAGGCATCACTGGGGCGGGGATTCTGCTCGATGCGACGGCGCGCGGAATGCGGGCCGCCCTGGTCGAAATGCAGGACTTTGCCGCCGGCACCTCCAACCGCTCGACCAAGCTGGTGCACGGCGGGCTGCGCTACCTGAAGCAGCTGGAGGTCGGTCTGGTGGCGGAGGTTGGCCGAGAACGGGCGATTGTCTACGAGAACGGGCCGCACATCACCACCCCGACCTGGATGCTTCTGCCCATCCTCGCGGGCGGGACGTACGGCTGGTGGACGACCTCGTTCGGGATTTTCCTCTACGACCGATTGGCGGGTGTACGGCACGATGAGCGGCGGAAAATGCTGCGCAGAGGCGAGGCGCTGGCCAAGGAGCCGCTGCTGCGGCCGGACGTACGCGGAGCCGGGTATTACGTCGAGTACCAGACGGACGACGCGCGGCTGACGCTGGAAATTCTCAAGGCCGCGGTGGAACGAGGCGGGATTGCGCTCAACTACGCGCGCGCGGAACGGCTTTTGTACGAGGACGGGCGTGTGGTCGGCGCCACGGTTTGCGACGGCTTGACCGGCCGCCGGTACGAGGTGAGGGCGCGCAAGGTGGTCAACGCCGCCGGGCCGTGGGTCGATGAACTCCGCGCGTGGGACGGGTCCAAGTCTGGGAAGACGCTGCACCACACCAAAGGGGTGCACATCGTGGTGGACGGCAGCCGTTTCCCGTTGCAAAACGCGGTCTACTTTGACGTCCCGGACGGGCGGATGGTGTTTGCCATCCCGCGCGCGGGCAAGACGTACGTTGGGACCACCGATACCGACTACGTGGGCGACCTGGCGCGGCCGCGGATGACGATGGAAGACATCGACTACCTCGTCCGTTGCGTGAATTTCATGTTTCCAAGCGTGCACCTGACTTGTGCCGACGTGGAATCCGGGTGGGCCGGGGTGAGACCACTGATTCACGAGGCGGGCAAAAGTCCGTCCGAGATCTCGCGCCGGGATGAGGTATTTGTGTCGCCGTCGGGCCTCATCTCGATTGCCGGCGGCAAGCTGACCGGCTATCGCAAGATGGCCGACAAAGTGGTCAGCCTCGTCGCGCGGGAGTTGGCCAAGGCGGGGGTGGGCCCGTTTCCTGACTGCAGCACGGCGCACATCCCGTATTCCGGCGGGGACGTGGGCGGGTCTGCCCGTTTTCCCGGCTTTGTCGCACGCATGGCGAACGAGGGCGCGCAGCTGGGGCTGGACCGGGATGCGGCGCTGCGGGTGGCGCGGACGTACGGATCGAACACGGATAAGGTGTTTGCCGCGCTGGCCGACACGAGCGGCCAGGCGGAATCGTACGGGCTGCCACGGGACCTGTATGCGCGCCTGGTGTATGGCCTCGAGGCCGAGATGGTGGTCAAGCCGAGCGACTTCTTCGTCCGGCGCACCGGGATGATGTATTTCGACATCGCGGGGGTGCGGCGTTATCGCGACGGGGTGCTGGCCTGCATGGCGGATCGGCTCGGTTGGGACGCCTCCGTGTACGCCGAGATGGAGGCCGAGTTGGCGCAGAGCCTGGAGGACACGACGGTGCCCTTGGGGGTTATGGACAGCTGCGGGTCGGCTAGCTCAAGCCCACATGTTGGATGAGCCGCAGCGAGACGTAGAACACGGCCACGCCGACGATGATGGGAAGAATGGCCTCTGGCCCGCGGTCGCGAATGGCGGGAATCATGTCGGTGGTCGACACGTACAGGAACGTTCCGGTGGCGAGGGCCATCAGGACGGCCACCGATGACGGGCCGAAGGTGCCCATTTGCAGCGTCACGGCGGCGCCGAGGATGGTCGAGAGCGCCAGGCCGAGAGCGGTCAGAAAGGCGCGCTTGCGTGACGTGCCGGCGGCCAGGCTGATGCTGGCCATGCTGAATCCCTCCGGGATTTTGTGCAGAGCGATGGCCAAGAAGATGAGGATGCCGGTGGACAGGCTGATGCTGAACGATCCGGCGATGACGACACCGTCCATGAAGGTGTGGAACAGCAGGCCGACGAACGAGACCAGCGCCGCCTTGGGGTTGATCAGGTGGGCGTCGGCTCCCGTGAGCCCGCCAGGCGCGTGGTTGTGCGTGTGCAGTTGGCGGCCGGCGCCGAACTTTTCTATCAGAAGGAGACTCAGATAGCCGGCAAGAATGCAGACCGGGGCGGTGGACGGCAGCGCGTCCATCGCGTCGGGAAGTCTGTCCAACACCGTTGCCCCCAGTAGAAATCCGGCGCCCAGGCTGGTGACCAACATCGCCTGCTTGTCGGTCAACCGTTTGAACACGGTCAAGGCCCCACCGATGACATCGGCGAACGCCGCGATGACGCAGAGTAGAAAGATAAGCCACATAGACGATTCCTCGCTCCCGATTTATAGAAAACAGTTTTCAACAAAGCGAACCCATCATACCAGGAAGCGTGCCGATGTGTAAACAGGACTTCATGACATATCGAGACTCGGGCGCGACGGGCCATCGGTTGCCAGAACTCACAGACTTCCGGTACTATGTGGGGAATAGGAATCCTTGCAATCGCTGCGCTCGCCGGGGTGCTGAGTTCAAATGGAGACGAGACAGCGGGGAAACAGACAGATTTGTTTGAGAAAGGCGATTTGGGAGAGGAGAGCAAGTCGAATGGAGCGTATCGCCCTGTTGGACACGACGCTGCGGGACGGCACCCAGGCGGAGGGTGTAAGCCTGTCGGTTTCCGACAAGCTGCACATTGCCGCCAAGCTGGATGAACTGGGCATCACGTATATCGAAGGCGGATTTCCGGCGGCAAATCCGAAGGACAACGAATTTTTCACCCGGGCGCGCACGGAGCTCAACCTGAAGAACGCCCGTCTGACCGCGTTCGGCAGTACACGCCGCCCCTCCTCGTCGGCCGATCAGGATGAGGGGCTCAAGGCTCTGCTGGCGTCGGAGGCGCCGGCGTTGACGATAGTGGGGAAAAGCTGGGATTTGCATGTGCGGGAGGCGTTGCAGGTCAGCCTTGAGCAGAACCTGGAGATGATCCGCGACTCGGTCCAGTGGCTCAAACAGCATGGCCGTGAGGTGATCTTCGACGCCGAACACTTCTTTGACGGTTTTCGGGAAAACCCGGAATATGCGTTGCAGGTGCTGCGTACGGCCGAAGCGGCCGGGGCCGACTGGGTGACGCTGTGCGACACCAACGGCGGCAGCCTGCCTGACCACATCCGTACAGCGGTGCGGGCGGTGTCCGACACACTCCGCATCCCGGTCGGGATTCATGCCCACAACGACTGCGAGTTGGCGGTCGCCAACACCCTGGCCGCCATTGAGGCGGGGGCGACCATGGTCCACGGCACCATGAACGGGATTGGCGAGCGCTGCGGCAACGCCAACCTCACGTCCATCATCGCCAACCTGGAACTGAAACTGGACTTGCGCTGTCTTCCCACTCCCCATCATGTGCGACGGCTGACCGAGGTGTCGCGTTTTGTCTCCGAGGTGGCCAACCTCGTCCCGCACGGATATCAGCCGTTCGTCGGCCACAGCGCTTTTGCGCACAAGGGCGGCATCCACGTCAGCGCCATCTTGCGCAATCCGCGCACCTATGAACACATTGAGCCGGAAAAGGTGGGCAACGTCCGGCGGGTACTGGTGTCCGAGTTGGCCGGGGTGTCGAACCTTCTGCACCAGGCCGAGCGGCTCGGACTCAACCTCAAAGAACGCCCGGCCGAGACGCGGCGGCTGTTGGCCGAGATCAAGGAATTGGAGCACCTGGGGTATCAGTTTGAGAGCGCGGAGGCGTCGCAGGAATTGATGCTGCTGCGGGCCTTTGGCGATTTTGAGGACGTGCTGACGGTCCAATCGCTGCGCATCCACGTGACTCAGCAGGCGGGGGTCGACATCGTGGCCGAGGCGGTGCTCAAGCTGTCCGTTTCGGGCGAGGTGGTGCACGCGGTGGCGGAAGGGGACGGACCCGTGAACGCGCTGGACAACGCGCTGCGCAAAGCGCTGCGCCCGTTTTACCCGGCCATCGACGAAATGCACCTGGCGGACTACAAGGTGCGTGTGCTGGACGGCAAGGACGGCACCGCCGCCAAGGTGCGGGTCTTGATTGAATCCACCAACGGCAGCCAGGTTTGGCGCACTGTCGGTGTCTCGCGCAACGTGGTTGAGGCCAGTTGGGAGGCGCTGGCGGACAGCGTCCGCTACTTCCTGTTGTGCGTCAACAAGTCTGGGCCGACGGCCAATGGACTGCTGACCTACTGAGCTGGCGCGGATCCGCTGGAGCGGCCGACGACCAACCGGCCGGGCAGCGGCAGCGACGGGCTCTCCGGCTCTTCGCCCTGAATCAGGTCCAGCAGCATGTCGACCGCTTCTCGGCCTATCTCCGCCTGCTGCTGCTCAATATGGGTAAACTTCATAAACGGATTCGACTGCGGGCTGTCGAAGCAGACCACGGACAGGTCTTCCGGGATTCGCTTGTGCAGTTCGCGGCACAACTCGCAGACGATGCCGGCGAACACGTATTCCGTGGTCAGAACCGCGGTCAATTCCGGGTGCTCCTGCAAATAGCGGCGGATGATCTGGTAGACGTCTGGCTCCTGCGGACAGTTGATGCCACCGCCCGTGGGCAGGGAGGACAGGTTGAGCGTGTGGTCATAGGGGATGCGATGGTCTTCCAGGGCCGCCAGATACCCGACAAACCGGTCTTCCAGGGTCGCGGTCGCGGTCACTCCCGGGGAGATGAAGCCTATCTTTCGGTGCCCAAGCTCTATCAGATGCTTTGTCAGGTCGTAGGCGGCGGCTCGGTTGTCGGTGCTGACGTACGGGATGGGGATTTTGTCCAGATGCTTGTCGACCAGCACCAGCGGAAATTGGCGCAGGTGCAGGGAGAGCAGTTCGTCGCTGTAGTACTCCGCGTATACTGGATTGACCAAGAGCCCTCTGGCCCCTGCCTGGACAGCCCGGCGAATCGCCACCTCTTCAGCCGCCTGCGATTGATGGGTAAAGCTGACCAGCATCGACCAACCGCGTTCCTCGGCGCGGGCAATTGCACTGGTCAATATGCCCAAGCCAAAATCGTCCGATACGGCGGGACAGATGAAGCCAAGGAGACCGCCCGGCCCGGACTGTCCTGGCGCGGCGCCGGCCGTGCAAACATTCGATGGCACCGCTTCCGTGGCCGCCGTCTCGGCCACGAACGAGCCTTTTCCCGGAAACCGCTGAATCAACCCCTCTTTCGCCAGGCGCTGCAGCGCCCGGTGCGCGGTGATGCGGCTGACCTGAAGGTGCTCGCTCAACTCTTGTTCGGTCGGCAGCTGTTGGCCGGGCAGCAACTCGCGCGAGGAAATCCGCTCGCGAATGAAGTCGTAGACTCGGCGTTGCAGGGGAGTCTCAGGTTTCATTTCGGTCCCTCTTCCTATGAATTTTCGGCAGGGCGCCCTGTCCATGCATGTACATTTGATACAATAAAGCTTTCTCCCTACGAATTCAATTCTTCCTCTTCCAGTTCCACGCAAGAAAAAGAATCACAGGTTCTACAAGTGGCATAGAGAATTGAAACGCCAACTTGGCGTCGTCGCCGGTCCTCTGCGGATTCGTTTGCAAAAGATTTGTGCCTAAGGTATTGATACATGAGTATATAAAAGATATAATTGATATTAATATA
>NZ_BCQV01000040.1 GCF_001552255.1 Alicyclobacillus shizuokensis NBRC 103103 | reverse complement strand
GACCACTTCATTGTGGCTGAAACAGTCAAGTTCTTCCTGAGTGTAGCTCTTACGACCAAGCATGGTGTATGTCCTTTCAGGAGAGATATGGAGGAAGATGTGAGTCAGATGAAATCGTGTCCTCTTCTCATCACTCAACACGACACCCGCCGCACCAATAATAGGACACCAAATAGTGTCCTGTAAAGTCGAACCAATCAATCCTTGAGTGGCTTCGCATGCTTCCTGCTTCACGCAACAAAATATGGACCAGAAGCCTGGCCCATATCACATCTTACTATGCAGTTGCAAATCGGTGGTGGAGGCGACGGGAGTCGAACCCGCGTCCGAAGACCTCGCTACATGAACTTCTACGGGTGTAGTACGCCTATTGGGAGTCCTCAGCCGGCGCGGACGCACACGCTCCGTTCTGAGCCAGCTCGCTTCGTCTCACCGCCGATACGCGAGCACATCGGCGGCCAGCCCGTTAGAGTGACGTCACCGCGTGCGCACGGGCGGCGCACATCGGGACGGCCTGACTGGGATTAGGCAGCCAGGGCGAGGTTGTTGTTTGCGGTAAAGCGATTAGCTTTGCCAGTTACATTTAGACCCGCGTTGTTGACGTGGCCGCAGCCCCACGACCCGCCGTTCATGCTCGAACAGCCCCCGTCGAATCCAAAACGCCCCCATGTGAGCGCTCGGCTGTCCCGAGCGGAACCAAGCGTGGCAACAACCTCATTAATATGATACACAAAACCGCCGCCTGCGTACACCCCGATTTGCTGCCAGGATTGGCAAAGCGCCGGAGCCCTGGACATTCAAGCGGGGCATTCGTATCTCGCACGTCTGCCCCCCACCAGGACGGCAGTTTCTTCACGAAAAACTCGCCAGAAAACTCGCCCCTCCGCTCCCAGACGGAACCGGGCACTTGTCACCTACGCGCGCCGGTTGCGCTCGCGCAACGCCCGTTGAATGGCCCTGTCGGCGTCGCGCTTGCGCATCGCTTCCCGCTTGTCGTGCAGCTTCTTGCCTTTGGCCAGTCCCAGTTCGACTTTGCAAAACCCGTTGCGCAAGTACAGCTTGGTGGGCACCAACGTGTACCCCTGTTCTCGCACAGCGCCGATCAGTTTGCTGATCTCCTGCCGCCGAAGCAGCAGTTTCCGGGTGCGCAGGGGTTCGTGATTGAAGCGGTTGCCCTGCTCATACGGGCTCACGTGCATGTTGTGCAAAAAGACTTCGCCATCTTCGATGCGCGCGTAGGCGTCGCGCAGGCTGACGGATCCGCGGCGGATAGACTTGATCTCGGTGCCGGTCAGCACGATGCCCGCCTCATACGTTTCCTCGATAAAGTAGTCATGATAGGCTTTCCGGTTTTGCGCCAGGATGCGGCGCTCTTCGTCCTTGGCCATCGTTTCACCTCAGGATGCGCTGCAGACTGGACACCGCGCCCATCGCCACCACGGGATGCGCAAACCGACGCACGACCGCTGCGATGGCCCGCGTCCTGGTTGCAGCACCACACAGCGCACCCTGAATCGTAACATGACCACGGACGGGACTCAAGCCCATGAGCGATAGCTGCGTCAGTGCCCACGCTTGCTGCGTTTCGGTTTGCGCCGACGAACGCCGCGCGACTTTGCGGGACCACCGCCGCCGACCCTTGCCAAGCGGCCCCGTCCATCCGGCGGCACGGCCAACAGGGTCCGCTTGTTCCGACTGCCGCCGCCCCCGCTCGACACAGACGTATCCCCGCCCCGATCACGCGCCTTCCGCCGGGCTCCACGCCTGCCCCCGTTGAAAGGTCGATCCGCTCGTCCACGGCCGCCACCCGCCCAGTGGTCCCGGTCCCGACCACCGGCCAACTGCGCGCGCTGCTGAATGCGGCGACGCCGTTCTTTGGGCGAGAGGTCCTCGTCGTACTCGATGGTGTGCACGCCCTTGTCTGTGATCATCGTCGCCTCGCGCCGATGCGCCACCAACTCGAAATCAATCGACAGGTTTTCCTTGCTCGCCGCCGCGACCCGGACCACCACCGGATCGCCCAGGCGGAAGACGCGCCGCGTCCGCTCGCCGACGAGAGCCATCAACTTCTCGTAGTGGATGTAGTAGTCGTCCGTCAGGTAGCTGATGTGAATCAGGCCCTCGGCCCCATTGTCCAAATGGACGAACAACCCAAACGACGTCACGCCGCTGATGACGCCGTTGAATTCCTCACCGATGTGGTCGAGCATGTACTCGACCGTCTTCAGCTGATCCACCTCGCGCTCGGCGTCCTGTGCGGTCCGCTCGCACTCACTCGACTGACGCGCCGCATCGGCGACGAGCTCCTCCAATTGGGAAATTCGCTCGTCCGACAACCGTCCGCCGGCCTCCAGCACCTCGCGGATGATGCGGTGAATGACCAGGTCCGGATAACGGCGGATAGGCGAGGTGAAATGGGTGTAATACTTGGCGGCCAATCCGAAGTGGCCGACGCACTCAGGGGCGTAGCGAGCCTGGCGGAGCGAGCGCAGCATCAGTTTGGAAATCACCGCCTCCTCGCGCGTTCCCTCTATCTCCCGCAGAATGGCCTGAAGGGCGCGCGGGTGGACGCGGTTACCCACGCCCTTGACATGGTACCCGAAATTATGGATGAACTGGTTGAATTCCAGCAGCTTCTGCGGATCCGGATCCTCGTGAATCCGATAGATGAACGGGATGCCCAGCCAGTAGAAGTGTTCGGCGATGGTTTCGTTGGCAGCCAGCATGAACTCCTCAATCAGCCGCTCGGCGACGGATCGCTCGCGCGGGGTGAGCGCCAAGGGGCGGCCCAGGTCGTCCACCTCGACCTTGATCTCGTCGAAGTCAAAATCGATGGCTCCCCGGGCCATCCGCTGCTTGCGCAGAATCGCCGCCAGGGCCTCCATCTCCTCGAACATCGGCACCAGCGGGCGGTAGAACGCACGCGCTTCTGGATCGTGATCCACCAAGATGCGGTTGACGTTGCGATACGTCATCCGCTCGGTGGTGCGAATCACGCTCGGGAAGATGTCGTAGGCGACGCGTTCGCCCTGCGGCGTGAACTCCATCTGGCAGGACAGGGTCAGACGGTCGACGTGCGGATTGAGGGAACAGATGTTGTTGGACAGCCGCTGCGGCAGCATGGGAATCACCCGATCCACCAGGTACACGCTGGTGCCGCGCCGGTACGCTTCCTTGTCCAAGCGGCTGCCCTCGCGCACATACCAGCCGACATCGGCGATGTGCACCCCCAGCAGGAAGTTGCCGTTTGGCAACCGTTTCAGCTGCACCGCGTCGTCCAGATCCTTGGCGTCCTCGCCGTCGATGGTGACGATGGTCTCATCGCGCAGGTCGCGCCGTCCCTTCAGGTCTTCCTCCGAGATATCCATCGGGATGGCTTCAGCCGCCCGCAGGACCGCTTCCGGGAACGCCTCGGCCAGGCCGTACTTGCGCACCACGGCGAGGATGTCCACTCCGGGCGCATCCGGATGCCCCAGCACCTCCACGACCCGGCCTTCCGGTCCGCGCGTGGCGGTAGGATAGGAGGTGATCTCCACGACGACGACGTGGCCGTCGTGCGCGTCCATCATGTCTCCCTGGGCGATGAAGATGTCCTGCGGAAACCGCTTGTCCAGCGGCGTGACAAAGGCGTGATCGCGATAGCGGGTGAACTGGCCGACCACGCGGTGATGGGCCCGCTTGAGAATGCGGACCACTTCTCCTTCTCGGCGCGGGCCCTGGGCCGACTTGTCGATGCGGACCAACACCCAATCCCCGCTCATGGCCCCGTTGAGGTCGCCGGCGGCGATGTAGACGTCCGGCTCCCCTTCCTGGTCTGGAATCAAGAAGCCAAACCCCCGCGCCTTCATCTGAATGTGTCCGCGCACGAGGTTCATGCGCTCTGGTATGCCGTAGCGAAGGGTGCGAGTACGTACGACCTCGCCCTGTTCTTCCATCTCGGCGAGCAACTGGAGGAACCGCGCTTCATCGTCTTCATTTTCGAGTCCAAACGCCTCCACCAACTCCTCCGCAATCAGCGGCCGGTAGGCGTCGTGCTGCATGTAGTCGATGATGTCCTGGCGGTCCACCACAGCCGGTTGTCGCCTCCTCTGGTGTGAATCGGGGAAAGTCCCGTGGATGGTGCGTTAGGATATGGATTCAGTATGACCCCAAGCCCGTCGGGGTACACCATGCCCAGGTATTCTAGCCGTGTCATGAACTGAGCGCGGAATGGGGGTCCAGCGAGTCTCCGGGCAGCGACGACAAAAAAGCCAGCACCAGCTGATTGACCACCTCAGCGTCATCCATTAGCAGCATGTGCCCGGCTCCTTGTACATAATGCAGTTCCTTGTAAACAGACGCAGCCGTCTCGTAGATGTACCTGGCGCTGCGGGGGTCCGCCAATTCGTCCCGATCGCCGTGAATGACGCACAGGGGACAGGCCAATTGCGGCAAAGCCCGCTTCGTCATCTGAACCACGCGCCGCAGTTGCCGCGCTGTCTTCAGCGGGGTGCCGCCCAATTTGTCCAGCCGTCCGCGCAGAGCTTCCTGGGCTGCCCCGGTCCGCGGCCAATTGACCTTGATGGCCAACGCAATCTGCTGAAACAGCGGATTGGACCCTGCGTAATCCAGCAGCGGTGCCAGCATGACCACGCTGGCCACCCGGTATTGCTCCGCAATCAGCCCCGACAGCAGGGCGCCCAACGAAAACCCGAGCAGGTGAACCCGCCGCCCCTGCTTCTGCGCCGCCTCGACAGCTGGAATGATCTTGCTGATCCAGCCCGTCACCGTAGCCTGTCCAGGTTCCCGGTGGTGCTGCCCTGGGCCGTCTGCGTGTCCGCCCCACAAAGACGGAACCACGACCTCGTAGCCATGCGCCGTCAGCGCGTCGCCAAGCGGGTTCAGTTCTTCAGGAGACCCAGCCAAGCCGTGAATCAGGACACAGACTTCCTCCGGCATAGGACTTCCCCCCAAAGACAAGTCCAGGCCCATGAAAGATGCCGCCCTCACGGGCGGCACCCAAGACAGCATCACACCGAGTGATGGAAGGTGAAGGCGATAAACAGCGTTGCCAGGAAGAACAAGATGGCAATCACCACGGTCAGCTTGGCGAGGAACGAGTCCAGTCCCTTCGCCTTGCGATTGACAACCTGGTCAGGTCCGCCCGTGATGACCCCAGACAGCCCTGCGCTGCGCCCTGATTGCAGAAGAATGACGGCAATCAGGAGCACGCAAAGAACCACCAGCAGGATTTTCGCCGCAGCCAGCACCATGTCACCCCCACTGCGCGCCCCCCGACGACCGACGCGCACGACCCGTATGTGCGTTCAGTCTATCACGAATGGCTGGCGCCGACAAACGCAGCCTTGCCGATGAAGCGCGCCGCCGCTCCCAGGGACTCCTCGATGCGCAGCAGCTGGTTGTACTTCGCGACGCGATCCGTGCGGCTTGGCGCGCCGGTCTTAATCTGACCCACGTTGGTCGCCACTGCAATGTCGGCGATGGTCACATCTTCTGTCTCTCCGGAGCGGTGCGAAATGATGGCACTGTACCCCGCCTTGCGCGCCATCTCCACGCACTCGAACGTTTCGGTCAAACTGCCGATTTGATTGACCTTGACCAGAATTGAGTTGGCCACGTTCATGTCTATGCCGCGCGCAAGCCGTTTAGTATTCGTCACGAACAAATCGTCGCCGACCAGCTGCACCTTGTTGCCCAACGCCCGCGTCAGGTTGACCCAGCCGTCCCAATCGTCCTCCGCCAATCCGTCTTCAATTGAAAGAATCGGATAGCGCGCCAGGAGGCTTTCATAGTACTGGATCAACTCGTCGGCGGTGCGCGTCACGCCTTCGCCAGCAAAGTGGTAGGCGCCGTCTTGGAGCAACTCGGTCGAGGCGATGTCGATCGCGATGGAAACATGCTCACCCGGCTTGTAACCCGCCTTTTCGATGGCCTCGACAATCAGTTGAATGGCCTCTTCGTTCGTCTTCACATTGGGCGCAAAGCCACCTTCGTCACCGACGGTTGTCGCCATGCCCTTGGCCGCCAACACCGACTTGAGATTGTGAAACACCTCCGTGCCCATGCGCAGAGCCTCGCGGAACGTGTCGGCCCCGTGCGGAACCACCATGAACTCCTGAATGTCCACCGTATTGTCGGCGTGCTTGCCGCCATTGAGGATGTTCATCATCGGTGTGGGTAATACGTGCGCGTGAAAACCGCCGAGATAGCGATACAGCGGCACTTCCAGTTCCGCCGCCGCCGCCTTGGCGACAGCTATGGAAACGGCCAAAATCGCGTTGGCTCCCAGTTTTCCCTTGTTCTCGGTGCCATCGAGCTGCAGCAGCAAAGTGTCGATGTCAATCTGCTCTGTGGCTTCTTCCCCAATGAGCTCCGGGCCAATCACCTCGTTGACATTGGCCACCGCCTTTTGCACGCCTTTGCCCAGGAAGCGCGACTTGTCCCCATCGCGCAGTTCTACCGCCTCATGCGCACCGGTGGAGGCGCCAGAGGGCACGATGGCGCGGCCCTTGGCACCGCTCTCCAGCTCGACTTCCACCTCGACCGTGGGATTCCCGCGCGAGTCCAGCACTTCGCGGGCCTGGATGTCAAAGATCTCAGACATGAACACTCATCCTTTCCAAACAGAATGTGTAACCGGGTCGCCATCAGGCGCCATTCGGCACCAGGGACGGCGGATGCCTCCAGCGCTCGTCACGCCTGCTTGCGGACCAACAGGCTGTGGCCGGTCATTTCTCTCGGCGCCGGCACGCCGATGAGGTCCAGCAGCGTCGGCGCTAAATCGGCCAGACCGCCCGGGTGAATCTCGTAGTCATTCGATGTCACGACAAGCGGCACCAATTCGAGTGTGTGCGTCGTGCAGGGCTCACCTGTGTGCGGATCGACCATAATATCGGCGTTGCCGTGGTCGGCGGTGACCAGCGCCACCCCACCTTGACTCGCGAGCGCGTCGAGCACCCGGCCAAGGCACTCATCCACCGCTTCAATCGCCCGTATGGCCGCCTCCAGACTTCCGGTGTGGCCGACCATGTCGGGATTCGCGAAGTTGAGGATGACGACGTCAATGTCGCCGGAACGGATGCGCTCCACAGCCGCGTCCGCTACTTCGTAGGCGCTCATCTCCGGCTTCAGGTCGTAGGTCGCGACCTTCGGCGACGGAACCAGGATGCGCTCCTCACCAGGGAAGGGCGCCTCCCGCCCGCCGGACATGAAGAACGTCACGTGCGGGTACTTCTCCGTCTCCGCGATACGCAGTTGGGTCAACCCGACCTGGGACAGCACCTCGCCCAGCGTGTTGTCCAAGTCGACCGGGGCGAAGGCCACCACACCGCCTACGGTCTCGCTGAACTTGGTCATGCACACATAGTGGACGTGTGGAAACTGGGGACCGCGGTCAAAATCACGAAAGTCCTCGTTGGTGAACACGCGCGAGATCTGGATGGCCCGGTCAGGGCGAAAGTTGAACATGATGACGGCGTCACCGTCGGCAATGCGTCCCACGGGCTGATCCTGATGGTCGACGAGTACCGTCGGCTCAATGAACTCGTCGGTCACTCCCTGCTCGTAGCTGGCGCGAATGGCCTTTATAGGGTCCTGGGCGCGGTTGCCCTCGCCGTACACCATCGCCCGGTACGCCCGCTCGGTCCGATCCCAGCGATTGTCCCTGTCCATGCCGTAGTAACGGCCGGAAATGGTGGCCACCTGACCGGCACCCTGTTCTTCGATGACATCGAGCAACCGCTGCATGTAGTGGACGCCCGATGTGGGCGGAACATCGCGGCCGTCCATGAAGGCGTGCACGTAGACGCGTTGCACATGGTTGTCAGCCGCCAGGCGGATGAGCGCCAGCAGGTGATCCAGATGGCTGTGCACGCCCCCTTCCGACACAAGTCCCATCAAATGCAGACTGCTGCCGTGGGCCTGCACGTGCCGGATAGCGCCCACCAGAGCCTCGTTTTTCGCGAACGCCCCGGAGGCAATCGCCATGTTGATGCGCGTCAGGTCCTGGTACAGGATGCGCCCGGCGCCGATGGTCGTGTGCCCGACTTCCGAGTTGCCAAACTGGTCGTCCGGCAGTCCGACCGCCTCCTCGCTGGCCTTCAAGGTCGTGTGCGGGTACGTCCGCCAGAGCTTGTCAAACACCGGCTTATTGGCCAGCGCCACCGCATTGGCCTCCCGCTCGCGCCTCCATCCAAAACCGTCCAGGATGATGAGCGCTGCCGGCCCGCGTCCGTGCGGTCTGGGCTTGCGGGAAAAGCTTGGGTCTATCTTCGTCCACTGGATCTTGCGTTCCCCGTCAGCCATTTTGTCCACCCCCTGCGCCGGGCTGGGCAAGCGCCTCCGCCATTTGCGCAAATGATTCCGCATCCAAACTGGCTCCGCCGACCAGCGCCCCATCGATATCGGGTTGCGTGACGAACGCCCCGATGTTGGCCGGCTTGACGCTGCCACCGTACAGGATGCGGACCGCACCCGCCGCCTCGCTGCCAAATGCGTCAGCCACCTCGGCACGAATCGCCTGAATGACCGCCTGCGCCTCCGCCGGCGTCGGGGTCTTGCCACTGCCAATCGCCCACACCGGCTCGTAGGCCACCACGGCCGCAGCCACAGCCTGTGCGGTGAGAAGGGAGAGTCCCTTGCGCACCTGCCCTCGCACCACCGCTTCGGTCCGTCCCGCTTCCCGCTCGCTCAGATCTTCGCCGACACAGAGCACAGGCGTCATGCCGTTGTCGGAAACCGCCTGAACCTTGCGGGCGGCCCACTCGTCACTCTCGCCAAAAATCTGCCGCCGCTCAGAATGCCCAACCAGTACGTAGCGGGTCTGCAACTCGCGCAGCATCGCCGGTGAAATCTCACCGGTGAACGCTCCCTGTGCCTCAAAGTACACATTTTGGGCGCCGACGGCCACTTTCGTCGGCAGCATGACCGGCAGGATGTGCAGCGCCGTAAACGGAGCGCAAACCACGTAGTCCACGTGCTCGGGCAGGCGCTGGCTGCGCTGGCCCAGCGCCTCCGCAAAGGAGCGCGCCTCGGCCACCGTCTTGTGCATTTTCCAGTTTCCCATCAACAGCTTGCGTCTGCTCACGTATCGTCCCCCGCTCTCCATTGCCAGAGCTGTTGGCGCGGCTTGTTCCCATCGCCGCGCCGCCGCAGCGACTTACACCTTGTCTGACAGCGCGGCCACGCCCGGCAGCGTCTTGCCCTCGAGAAATTCCAGCGATGCCCCGCCGCCTGTGGACACGTGCGTCAACTTCCCTGCCAATCCTGTCTCTTCCACAGCCGCCACCGAGTCACCGCCGCCGACGATAGTCACCCCGTCGACCTCGGCCATCGCCTCGGCGATACCCTTGGTCCCAACCGCAAAGGCCGGCATTTCAAACACGCCCATGGGTCCGTTCCAGATGACCGTGTGCGCCCCTCGCACCGTTTTCTGATACTCGGTCAGAGTCTCGGGTCCAATGTCCAGCGCCAGCCCTTTCTCTGGCATGGCATCAACCGAATAGACCCGGTGCGGCGCATCCGCCGCAAACCGTTCGGCGACCACCACGTCTGTCGGCAGCAGGAGCTTCCGGCCGTCCGCCTTCGCCTTGTCCATGAGGAGGCGAGCGGTGTCCATAGCGCTCTCTTCGACCAGCGACTCGGCCAGCTGACGGCCCTGAGCCTTCAGGAAAGTGTTGGCCATGCCGCCGCCGATAAGCAGCGCGTCCACCTTGCCGAGCAGGTTCTCTATCACGCCAATCTTGTCCGAAATTTTGGCGCCGCCAATCACAGCCACAAACGGGCGCGCAGGATTCGCCAGGGCGTCGCCCATGATACGGATCTCCCGCTCCAACAAAAGACCCGCCACGGCGGTCAGGTAGCGCGCCACCCCGGCCGTGGATGCGTGTGCCCGATGCGCTGTACCGAAGGCGTCGTTGACAAACACGTCACCCAACTCGGCCAACGCCGCCGCGAAGTCGGCGTCGTTTTTCTCCTCCTCCGCATGAAAGCGCAGGTTCTCGAGAAGCAGAACCTGCCCGGGCCGCAGATTCTCGGCCGCCGCCTGGGCGACCGGTCCGACGCAATCCTCGACAAACGTGACGGGCCAATCGGGTCTCAATTGACGCAGGTGTTCGGCCACCGGCGCCAAGGTGTATGCCGGATTGGGCTGCCCTTTGGGACGGCCCAAATGGCTCATCAGCACCACCGCCGCTCCCTGCCCGAGCAGGTACTCAATCGTCGGCAGGGCGGCGCGGATACGCGTGTCGTCAGCCACCCTGCCGTCCTTCATCGGCACGTTGAAATCCACCCGAACCAAGGCCCGCTTGCCTTGCCAGTCCACATCGTTGACGGTCATCTTGGCCATCAGCGGCTCACCATCCCCCTACACACTGCAAAGGGGAGAATGGAACATCCTCCCCCATCCGACAGTTATTTTAGCAAACACGTCCGTGTCAGTGGACGCTGCTGGGCATCTTGCTGGCGATATAGGCGGCCAAGTCGACAACGCGGTTGGAGTAGCCCCACTCGTTGTCATACCAGGCCACCACCTTGACCATGTTGTCGATAACCATGGTCGAGAGGGCGTCGACAATCGACGAATGGGAGTCCCCGTTGAAATCCTTCGAGACCAACGGCTCTTCCGTGTAGTCGAGAATGCCCTGCAGAGGGCCTTCGGCCGCTTCCCGCAGCGCCTGGTTGACCGCCTCCACAGTCACCGGCTGCGATACCTCGGCCGTCAGGTCCACGACCGACACGTTCGGGGTGGGCACACGCATCGCCATGCCGTTCAAGCGCCCTTGCAGGTGCGGCAACACCAGGCCGACTGCCTTGGCAGCGCCGGTCGAGGTCGGGATGATAGACAGTGCCGCCGCGCGCGCCCGGCGCAGGTCCTTGTGCGGCAGATCGAGAATCTGCTGGTCGTTGGTATAAGAGTGGACGGTGGTCATCAGACCCTTGACAATCTTGAACTCCTCGTCAATCACCTTGGCCACAGGCGCCAGGCAGTTGGTCGTGCAGGACGCGTTGGAGATGACGTGGTGCTGTTCCGGATCATAGACATCGTGGTTGACGCCCATGACGATGGTCACGTCTTCGTTCTTGGCCGGTGCGGAGATGATGACCTTCTTCGCGCCGCCGCTGGTGATGTGCGCCTGCGCGGCGTTTTTGTCGGTAAAGCGGCCGGTCGACTCAATGACCAACTCGACACCCAGCTTGGCCCACGGGAGGTTGGCCGGATCGCGTTCGGCGAGCACGGCGATGCGGCGGCCGTTGACCACCAAAGCGTCGCCCTCTGCCAGCACGTCCGCATCGAGACGGCCGTGCACCGAGTCGTACTTGAGCAGCATCGCCAGGGTCTTCGCGTCGGTCAGGTCGTTGATGGCAACAATCTCCAGGTCCTCGCGGCCCAGCGCGGCCCGAAACACATTGCGGCCAATGCGGCCAAAACCATTGATACCAACTTTAATGGTCATCTTCCATCCCTCCGTGGCTGTTTTCGACGATTCTCTTGGCGGCGCCCTCGTCTGTAATCAGGGTGTCAATTCGGTACGCCTTGGCCGCAGCCGCAATCGCTGCGGCCTTGCTGGTCCCTCCCGCGACCGCGATGATGGTGCGCATCTGGTCCAAATCGGAAAGCCGGAGGCCGACCGTCGTCATGGTGTAGACGATCCGTCCGTCAGCGTCAAAGTAGTACCCAAACGCCTCCGCCACGGCCCCCCGTTCAGCGAGGAGCGCTAGCTCTGCCGCCGACATCTGGCGGCGAACGGCCATCGTCACCGCATCGCCAATCCCGTGCGCCACCACCGTGGCGCTCTGCACCTCGCGCAGCCGCTCTTGAATCTGCGGCTCTTCCACCAGGTGGGCGAACGTCTCTTGGCTGAGCCTGTCCGGCACATGCAGCATGATGGACTCGCCGCCCAAGCGCCCGGCCAGTTCGGCAGCAATCGTGTTGGCCTGCAGCGAAACGTTCTCTCCCAAGCCGCCGCGCGCCGGCACCACCTTGACGGCCAGCGGTGCAGCCAAGCGCGGCATTCGCCGCGCCAGAGCCGCCATCGTGGTGCCGCCCGTGACAGCCAATACATCCCCCGCCCTCAGGCAGCGGCGAACGGCTTGTGCTGCCTCATGCCCGATGACGTCCTTCACCCATTCATCCTCATCACTGTCCCCAGCCACGACAACCACATTGGCAATGTTTAAACTTCGCGAAAGCCGCGTCGCCAATTCACTGCGGCCGTCAAAGGAGGCCAAAGCCAGCTCAAGGGAGGGCAGCATCTGCATGGCTTCTCCGGTCAAGGTCATACCCCCGCCCCCGACGACGACCAGACCCTGCGCCCGCAGTGCGTCCACCTCGGCCCGCAGCACACGCTCCGTCGTCCCCAGTTCGGCGGCCAAGGCCCGTCTGCCGATGGGCTGCAGCAGCTGCAGGCGCTGCAGAATACGCACCCGCTCACGCAACACTTCCATCAGCTCGGGCACAATCCGCTGCACCAGAGACAAATCAACCGCCGTGGCGGGGTGACTCATGTGGACGCACCTCCCTTCAGTTGGCATGCCTTTAGCGGCGCAGGACCGTCTCCGGAAGCTGTCGGGACGAATTTCGTCCCTATGGTACAAATTCTGTCCCGAAGGCGCCAAGAACAACCTTTCTTCTTCATTCTAGACACTCAGCGTGGCGGTTGCAACTGGGCATCCGCCCAACCCTGACCTGGACGTACGGACCGCCCTCCCGAGGCGATCCCGCCCACGCTGCGACAGCGCCGGCTCTACGCCAGGCGACGGCGTTTGTTGGAACTGGGAATCGCCATCTGTTCGCGGTACTTGGCCACGGTTCGCCGCGATACATGTATACCCGCCGCTTGCAGACGCTCGCAGATTGCCTGGTCGGAAAGCGGATGGCGCGGGTCTTCCTGGGCCACCCAATCCCGCATCAGCTGCTTTACCGCCTGCGCGGACACGCCTTCGTGGTCAGAAGCCAATTCACCTGAAAAGAACGACTTGAGTTCCCAGATGCCATACGGAGTTTGCATGTACTTCCCGCGCGTCGCGCGACTGACCGTCGATTCATGCACCCCCAGTTGGTCGGCAACCTCGCGCAGTGTCAATGGCTGCAGCCGGGACGGCCCATGCTGGAAGAACGGCTGCTGCGCCGCCACGATGGCCTCCGCCACGCGCTGCAGAGTCTGCCGGCGTTGCTCCAAGCAGCGCAGCAACCATTCCACCGATTGCTGCTTCTGGCGCAGAAATTCGGCCGTACGGCTGTCGGGCGGAGATTGCAACAGCCGCAGGTACTGGCGGTTCCAACGCAGTCTCGGGTACGCCGACTCGCGAGGCAGGACCAAATACCCACCGTCCCATGGACGCACTTCCAATTCCGGCACCACATAGACGGGCCGCTCTCCGGCGTAATGCCATCCGGGCCGCGGGTTCAGCCGGCGCAGCGCGTCCACCGCCGCCTGCACACGGTCCTTCGGCTCCCCGAGCGCCTGACAAAGCCGCTGCCAGCGTCCGGCTGCCACGTCGTCCAGGTGCCGTTCTATCAATTGGCGGACCAGCGGCCGCAGCGAGGCTGGCACCGCCGGCACCTGCAGGAGCAGACACTCCTGCAGACTGCGCGCCCCGATGCCGGGCGGATCGCAACTTTGCACAAGGGCCACCGCGTCGTCCAGCCATCGCGCGTCCTCGGCAAAAGCCTCGGCAGGCGGCAGGTCGCCCAGGAATCCGCTGTCATCGAGGTACCCAAGCAATCGTCGAGCCAGGCGGATAACCGGGGGCGCTGCGCCCGAGGTGCGCAGCTGTAAGTCCAGCTGGTCATACAGACTCGGTTCCCCGGCCGGTTCAAGCCCCCACGGGGCATCCCCATCGCCCTGGACCACCGGCCCACGGCTGCCCCCAGCCGGCCACTGGGCCAGCGAGGTGCGGGTCCACGCGGGGGGCTCGTATTCCACAAGGGGATTTTCGAGCGCCATCCTGGCCAGCAGGGAGTCCAACTCGGCGGTCGCACACTGCAATAGCTCGATGGCCTGCCGCATCTGCGTGGTCATGACCAACTTTTGCGTCTGTTCCTGGATCAGTTCAAACTGCATTCTGACCTCACCTCCCGCCGGTGCCCCTATGTCTCCTGGCCTCTGCACTTGTCTTTGGGATTCTCCGCAAAGCGCGAATTTCCTGCCGCTATCAGAGTATGCACGGCTTTTGCCCGCTTGACAGCGCAACAAACAAGCCTGTGACGAATACACATATCTATATCACGGGCAGCGAGGTGATTGTCGTGAGCATTGGCATCATCGGAACCGGAGTGATTGGCGGCATGCTGGCGCGGGCGTTTGGGCGCCTGCCAGAGGAGCAGGTCATCATTTTCAACCGATCCGTCGCCAAGGCGGAGGCCATCCGACGGGAATGCAGCCGCATCCGCGTCGCGCACTCGCTGCCGGACCTCGTCACCGCCTCCGATTTAGTGCTGTTGTGCACTCGGCCCAGCGACGCGGAAGAGGTGATGACCGAAATCGGCCCCGGCCTGCGCTCAAGCCAGACGCTCGCGACCACCATCAGCCAGATTCCCCTAGCTGTCTGGGAACAACAGACCGCAGCCCGGGTGGCGAAGGTCATCCCCAGCATCACCCAGACCGTACCAAGCGGCGTCGTACTCATCTGCTACGGATCCCGATTTGACGGCTTTCAGGAGCGGTTTGAGATGATATTCAGCCGCATCGCCACACCGTTTGTGGTCGAGGAGCACCAGCTGCGGCTCAGTTCCGACTTGGCCAGCTGCGGTCCCGCCTTCCTGGCCCACATTCTGAGCCAGTGGTCGGTGGCCGCCGCGCGCGTGGGCGACCTGAGCCAAGCCGAGTGCGAATACATTCTCAGCCGCATGCTCATGGGCGTCAGCGACCTGTTGAAAAACGGGTTCACGCTGTCGGAAATCATCCGCCAGGTGGCCATTCCGGGTGGCGTCACACAGGCCGGCATCGAGAGCCTCGGCGCCGATGTGCAGGAACTGTTTGTGCGTCTGCACCATGCGACCAGCGGCGGTCACCCGTCCACCGTGGCGGCGACTGGAATCAAGGTTCGGCAACCGGATGTGTTTTCCTCACCGTACATCAACGGCACAAATTGACAACTTTTGTCGAATGACCAATTCTCTATCAGAATCGTCTTGTCCTTCTTAAGGAAAAGGCCGATAATATTTGTAGACATATTGGAACGGGCAGGTGACACGGTTTGGAGCAGGCGTCTGTGCTTCCTCAGCAGGCTAGCGCGCGGTCCCACGCCGATGCGGAGGGTGACCTATCTGGGGATGCCGGATCGCGCGTCTGTGAAGGACGTGGAAGAAAGGTGCGGCCCAACATGCGAGTGTTCAATGCCAAAGTGGATAAGCGGCGACTTGTCGATGTGGAGCTTGGCAACCGCATTCATCAACACCTGACCTGGGTGCGCGCTGCGCGCGAACACTTCGAACCGGTCCTGAAGCGGTTGAACCAGCCAGATCTCACGGTGTTGATTACGTGCCCAGACGGATATCTGCTGGACATCGTCGGCGACCTCCAGCAGGTTTCCCAGCCGCTCCGGGATAGTCTGAGAGTGGGCGCCAATCTGCTGCAGCGGACAAGCCCGCACCCTGCGCTGATGCGCGCCCTCGCCAGCGGCTGCTGCTCGGCGGTGGAAGATAAGGAAGGCCGTTACGGACTGGCGCGCTATGTGGCGGCCGGAGGGGTGCGGCCGCATGACCGCGATCGCGTCGTAGGCGCCTTTGTGATTCAAACCGACAGCTGCGGGTTGGTCGGCCCCATGCTCTCCGTTCTGGCGGAATCGGCCGCCGTCGCCCTCGTGAACTGGTGGACGATGGAGGAACAACGCCAAGACCTGATGCGCCTGCACCTCGGACTCGTCAGCCAAATGGAGTATCATCTTGTCTTCATGGACGAGTCTGGCGGCTTGATGGATGAGCGTCACCCGATTCCGGTGAACGACCAGACCCGTCAGCGGATGCTGGATCTGACCCGCAACGAAGAAGGACAAATCCAGGAGTTGGCGATAGGTAACCGAATCTACATTATGGATGTGCGCACCTTGACCGATCCAACCGGCCAAGTGCGCCGCAAACTGGGGTTGTTCCGCGACATCACGCAGTCCAAGCAGTGGCAGGGACAAGCCCGCGACATTGAGAAGATGTCACTCTTGACCTCGATGGCGGCGGGGATTGCCCATGAGATCCGCAACCCGCTGACCTCGGCACGTGGGTTTCTGCAGCTTATCACCGAGCACCTGACCTCCGAGCAGGACCGCAGGTTCATCGACCTGACACTGGGAGAACTCGACCGCATCAATCTGTTGGTCAAAGACTTTATGTCCCTTGCCCGGCCGCAGGACACACAGTTCGCCCGGATCAACCTGAACGACGTCTTGTCCGGATTGGCGCAGTTTGTACAGCCGGAATCGGCGTTGCGTGGGGTTAGCTTTGAAACGGAGATTCTGCCTGAACCTGTCTTTGTCGAGGCCGACGCCAACCAATTGAAACAGGTGCTGCTCAACATCATCCAAAACGCCCTGCAGGCGTGCACCCCGCGTGATCTGGTGCGAGTGTCGCTGACCGCTGAACGGGACGAAGTCTGCATTCGCGTTCAAGATACCGGATGCGGGATGAGCCCACAGCAACTGGAGTGCGTGTTTCAGCCGTTTTTTACGACAAAGGAGACGGGCACCGGACTGGGATTGGCCATTAGCAAACAGATCATCGAAGAGCACCGAGGCAGCATCAGCGTAGAGAGTGCTGTCAACCAAGGGACCACCGTCTATATACGTCTCCGCCGCGCTCAGCCTGAGGCGTCAACCGCTTAGTCCGTCCGCCGGCGCCGCCTCGTTGTCGCCGGACGCCTGCAAACGACGTTCCCACACGTCCGCCTCGCCTTCCTCTGCCCCGGTCGGCCGAAACCCGCACACCGCAAAGAAATTGCGTGCCCGCAGATTGGTACGCGCCACTTCCACCAGGACGCGCTCAAAGCCTGCAAGTGACAGAAACTGAAGCAGCTCCTGCATGGCCATCCTGCCGATGTGCCGGCGGCGCCACTGGCTCTCCACATAGAACATCCGAAGCAAGGCAAGGGAACGGGAAGACTCCACGGCGCAGGCACCCACCCGCTCTGCGCCGGCCAGGAAGAAGAAGGTGTACGTCTGCGGTGAATCGAGCCATGCTTGCACGTTGATCTGCTCGATGCGGCAAGCAGTCGCACCGGGACGCCCGTGTTCAAGCGCCGCCACCTCGGTTGCGGCGGCTCGCGCCATGGTATCGAACCATTCCTTATCAGCCGCGCGAACGCGCGTCAACTGCAGCGACTGGGGGGATTCGGCCATCACCACGCTGCGCTCTGGGGGAACGGGCCGGCGAGAGGGCAACGGCCCTCGGCGCGCATCGGCAGCCCGGCGCGCCATCGCCAACGTCCGGCCCACATAGTCAAAGATCAAAAACAGACTGAACACGCCGCCGTAAATCATGACCGCCCAATCCCACAGAGGAACGGACTGCCCGCGCACGGAATCGGCTACGCACGCCGCAACCCCGAAGACAGCGCAGACCACCGAAAGGATAGCCACCCACCTGCGCCACGTGTTCGGCATGAATCCCCCATCCTTTGCCCGACAAGACGGATGCCGCCACAACGGCGGCCCCTTTGCGGTCCCATGGCGTTACCTCGTCAACAACCCTTCCAGTTCATCCACGCGCTGGCTGAACAGTTCCAAGGTCGAGCGCACCGGTTCCGGCGATTCCATGTCGACGCCCGCCTTGCGCAACAACGGAATGGGATGGTCCGAGCCGCCGCTCTTGAGAAACTCGATATAGCGGCTGACCGCCCCCCTACCCTCGCTCAAGATCTTCTGGGCCAAGGCGGTCGCGGCGGACAGACCCGTAGCGTACTTGTACACGTAAAATGGCGTATAGAAGTGGGGAATGCGCGACCACTCCAAAGCGATATCCTTGTCGACTATGCAGACCGCGCCAAAAAACTGCTCGTTGAGACGGTAATAGGTGTCGCACAGCCATTCCGGCGTCAACGCTTCGCCTGCCTCGACGTGTTCGTGGGTCAACTTTTCAAATTCGGCGAACATGGTCTGCCGAAACAACGTGCCGCGGATGGTCTCCAGCTGATGATTCAATAGGTAGGCCCGTTGTTTGGGATCGTCCGTTTGCCCCAGCAGGTGATGCAGAAGCAGATTCTCGTTCAGCGTCGAGGCCACCTCGGCGACGAAGATGGTGTAACTGGAATAAACATACGGCTGGGCGCTGTGGGAATAATGCGTGTGCATGGCGTGACCGAGTTCATGCGCCAGCGTGAACATGTTGTCCAGCGTGTCGCGGTAGTTGAGCAAGATGAACGGGTGCACGCCGTACGCTCCCCAGGAGTACGCGCCGCTGGTCTTGCCGCGGGTTTCGTAGACGTCGACCCAGCCGCCCTTCACTCCGTTCTCCGCCGTCCGCCGGTAGTCGCTCCCCAGCACCGACACCGCCTCGAGCACGGTTTCCACCGCCTCTTCGTACGGCACCTTCATGTCCACTTCAGCGACGATGGGCGTATATAAATCATACAGGTGCAACTCGTCCAGTCCAAGCACCCGTTTGCGCAGGGACAGATATTTGTGCAGGGCCGGCAGCGCCTCGTGCACAGCCTCAATCAGGTTGTCGTAAACCGAGACCGGGACGTCGTCCGCGAACAACGCCATCTCGCGGGCGGACGGATAACGGCGCACGCGCGCGTAAAACACATCCTTCTTCACGCTGGCTCCGTAGATGGCGGCCAGAGTGTTGCGGTGTTTGCCGTACGTCTCGTACATGGCCCGAAAAGCGCCTTCCCGAACCTCTCGATTCCGGCTCTCCAAGAACTGCAGGTAGCGGCCGTGCGTCAGCTCAACCTCCTGACCGTCGTCGTCGCGGACTTTCGGAAAACGAATGTCCGCGTTGTTAAACATGGTAAAGATCTGGCTGGGCGCGTCGCCGACCTCGCCCATCGCGGCCAGAATCTGTTCCTCCTCACCAGAGAGCACGTGCGGCTTTTCGCGCAGGATTTCCTCAATGACGAAGCGATAAAGGCCCAGCTCCGCCTCCGCATCCACCCACCGCCGCAGCGTCGCCTCGTCCATCGCCAATACCTCGGGGACAAAATATGACCTCGCCTCTTCGGTCTCCACCCACAGCGCTGTCGCCTTGTCGGTGAGCGCCTGATACGTGGCGTTGGCATTGTTCTCGTCCCGGCGCATGCGGGCAAACGCGTACAGACGCGCCAAGCGCTCGCCAATCTGGTCCTGCAGCCGCAACGCCTCCAGCAGCTTTTGTGGCGATTCGGTTACCGTCCCTTTCATGGCCCGCAGCTGCGAGGTCATCTGGCGCACCTGTTGCGCTTCTTTCTCCCAGGCCTGCAGAGAAGGATACATATCCTCCAGGTGCCATTTGTACTGCTCGTCAATCTCCTCGCGAGTCGGCACATCAACCGCCGACGCGCCGGCGGCATCGGCCGCCAAGGGATGCAAAATCTGCGCCTGGTCCACTGCAAAACCTCCTGTCGTTTTGAACTCCAAGGAGCGAGCAAATGTGAAACATCCACTCCGCTGTGCACTGTCAGGTCTGAGTACAACAACCATTGTACTGGATTCCGCCTATTTCCGCATTTGTTCTTGCGTAAACGCCAGCGGCAGCAGATCAGCCACCCGTACACGTTTGGCCGTTCCGTCCGTGTTCGTCAACCATACAGGCGTCTCGGGGCCACACAACTCGGCCATGACCTGACGGCAGGCGCCGCATGGAGTCACCGGCTGCGGGCTGTCGGCAAGCACGAGCAGCTCGCGCACGGATCCGTGTTCAGGGCGGACGCCCAGCATCAACGCGCTGAACAGAGCGGTGCGCTCCGCGCATTGGGTCAACCCGTAGGACGCGTTCTCCATATTGGCCCCCTCCACCACGCGACCGTCGTCCAACCGGACGGCGGCGCCGACCGCAAACCCGGAGTAAGGGACATAAGCGCGTTGGCGTGCGCGTGCGGCCGCCTGCAACAAGTCCTGCGGTGGTCCGCCCGATACCACAGCCTCTAGCATATCTTCTCTCTGACCGACAACCGGTTCGTTCTTCACACCCTCGCCGACACTCTCTTCGCCGATGATCTCCAACACCAGCGGCCGCGCAAACGGCTCCGTGTCGCGAATCTCAATCAGTCCCCGCAAGGTCTCCAGCGCCTTTTGCGCCTCATCCACAGTGCGCGCGTGCACCTCGACCAGCGGCTCCCCACGGCGCACCGGTTCCCCGACTTTCCGGCGCAATACCAGGCCCACCCGGGCATCCACGGTATCCTCCTGGCGATCCCGCCCCGCCCCCAACGCCATGGCCACTCGCCCGATGGCCTCCGCCTGCATCGCCGTAACCACGCCTTGTTCCGGCGCCAGCAGCGTCTCGACCACGGGCGCCTGCGGCAGCAGGCTCAAATCGTCCGCAACCCGCGGGTCCCCGCCCTGGGCCGCGACAAACTGTTTGAACTTGGCCAGCGCCTGCCCCGTCTCCAGGACCTCCTGCAGACGCTGGCGAGCCTCGCCGGCGCTCCCAGACAGACCGGCCATGACGAGCATTTGAGCGCCCAGATGCAGGCAGAGCTCGGTTAGATCGGCGGGCCCCCGTCCGCGCAGGGTTAGAATGGCTTCCCGCACCTCCAACGCATTGCCGATGGCCCAGCCGAGCGGTTCATCCATGCGCGTCAACAGGGCGCATACGCGACGCCCGGCCCGCCGGCCAATATCGACCATCAGGCAGGCCAACAGGCGCGCGCTGGCCACATCCTTCATGAACGCACCGGCGCCGACTTTCACATCCAGCACAATGGCGTCCGCCCCGGCAGCCAGTTTCTTGCTCATGACCGAACTGGCGATGAGCGGGATGGACTCGACGGTGTCCGTCACATCGCGCAGCGCGTACAACTTTTTGTCCGCCGGCGCCAACGCCTGCGTCTGCGCCGCCACCGCCAGACCAATCCGCCCTGCCTGGGCGCGTATCTCGTCGTCCGTTAAGGCGGTGCGAAAGCCGGGGATGGACTCCAGCTTGTCAATGGTGCCGCCGGTGTGGCCCAGTCCCCGGCCGGACATCTTGACGACCGTCGCTCCGGCGGCCGCCACAAGCGGCGCCAGGACGAGCGTCGTGGTGTCGCCAACGCCACCCGTGCTGTGTTTGTCCACAATGACACCGGGAAGGTCAGACCAATCGAGCTGCTCGCCCGAGGCTGCCATGGCTGACGTCAGGTGCGCAGCCTCCGCGTTGGTCATCCCCTGCAGCATTACGGCCATTGCAAACGCGCTCATCTGATAATCAGCCACCTCGCCGGCGACATACCCGGCCACCAGAGCTTTCAGTTCCTCCGCCGCCAACTCCAGTCCCAACCGCTTTTTATGGATGAGATCCACTGCGCGCATCCGCTCACCACCTGAATTGTGATTAGCATCACCCATTTTGAGCCACACCAATGCATATGCGGACCTCGTCGTTAACAGCTCGCACTTTCGTCTACAAACTCACCGTGTCCGTGCTGGCCTTTGCCGGCAGTGTATTGACCGCTCGGGCGTTGGGAAAAGCGGAACGTGGCGATTTTCAGCTGACCACGACCATCGTCTTGTTGGGCCAGACGTGGATGAACGGCTTTGCCACCTACCAGGCCCGAGGATTGGCCAAGCAGCGGGACGGGCGGCTGGCGCTTGTCCAGGCCGCCAACCCGCCGATGCTGCTATTGTCGCTGTGCGCGGTGTGCCTGTTGTCGGTCGGATTGGCAGCCTTGCCAGGACCATTGCCCACATCCGTCTATTGGGCCGCCCCGGCGCTGGCGTTCTCCGCCCTCGTGGGCTACAGCAACAGTCTTCTGCAGGGAGTCTCGTCCCTCGCATGGTTGAACCGGATCAACTCTGCCCAGCCCCTCGGCTTTCTCCTGCTCTATGCTCTCGCCTTGGCTAGCCCTGGCGCCCACACCCACGCTCTCCTGTTGACCTACGCGGCCTGGTTGGCCAGTTGGGCAGCGGCCGCCTTGATTGGACTTAGAGCCGCCTACCGCCAGCTGGGACCGGGGGCGTGGCGATGGCGCCCCTCCCGCAGCCACATCCGAGGCCTTCTGCGCTTCGGTGCTTGGCAATCGTCCGCCAATCTGGTCAACTACGCAAATTACCGCGCGGACTTCTGGATGGTCATCGCCCTCGTCGGCCCATCCGCAGCATCTGATTACGCCATCTCGTTGACCGCCGGTGAGGTGCTGCTGCAGGTATCGACTTCACTGGTGCAAGTGGTGTACCAGCGTTTGGCCGGGCTGGACCGGGCCGACGCCGTGGCTGTAGTGGAGACATCTTCGCGGCACACCCTGCTGGCCGCTGGCGCGGCTGCACTCTGTCTGGCCGTCGTCTATCCATGGTTCATACCGGCCGTGTTTGGTCACCGCTATGAAGACGCGGTTCTGCCTGCACTCTTGCTGTTGCCCGGCTTGGTGGCCAAGGCGGCCAGCAACGTCATCGTGCAGTTTCCCATTCATCAACTCGGGCACCCGCGCACGGCCGTCTGGATGAATTCGCTCTCCCTGCTCACCAACCTGGCCTGCTGCGGTCTCGGGATTCCTGTCGCCGGACTGCCGGGCGCCGCCTGCGCCTCGACCCTTTCCTACCTGCTTGCCTATGGGGTGTGCGTGCGGTGGTTCGGTCGCGTCAATCAATCCAATCCGCGGCACCTGTACTGGATCACCGCAGCCGACATCGCCCCTTACCTGCACCTGCTACAGCAGGTGAGAAAATCCAGCGATCCACGAAGCTAGACTCTACCGGCTCTGGCATCCTGTTGGTCTCATCGCCATCATTTGCGGGTTTCCCTTGTCCACCTCCCATGTTACGCTGTTTGGGCCAAAACTTCCATGCCATGAAGTACGGGGGATTTTCGCGCCTGCCAGCGATGACAGGCTTGGGGTGAACCGCAGCGCGGCAGCGTGTGCGCAGGGTTGACACTCACAACCCGAACCCGACAACTAACCTCGTCGGCAACCAAAGGAGTGAATCGATTGCGTCTGTCTGTTAAGAAGTGGAGTCTGTCGCTGGCCACGGCCGGGTGCACCCTAGCGGCCATGTCGGTGCCCGCCATGGCCGCCACACGCACCTACACCGTTCGCGGCAATGATACCTTTTGGTCTATTTCCCAACGGCAGCACATCCCGCTGTTCAAACTTCTGGCCGCAAACCCAGACAAGAATCCGTTGGACCTGTACCCGGGGTTGAAAATCCGTCTGCCGGAAACCACCGCAGCCAAGGATGTTCGCAGCCGCCGGGCGTACACGATTCAACCAGGCGACACGTTTTGGAAGATCTCTCGCCGTTTGGGTGCCAGCCTGCAATCCATCCTAGCCCTGAATCCGAAAGTAAACCCATATAAGCTGCAGATTGGGTCACAGGTCTGGGTGCCTGCGACGCACAGCACGCCGGCCGGTACACAGGCAGCTGAGGTTCAGGCGCAGCCGGAGCGCCATGCGGCGCGCGCATATCCGGGATCGCAGGCGGACACCACAACGCACGCGGCTTCTGCCGCTCAAACCAGCGCGGCCGCGCACAGTGGAGCGCCCGCGTCGTACCAGAAGGAGATCACCTGCACCGCCACCGCGTACACCGCGGCAGCGGCGGAAAACGGCTGGGGTCCGGTCGACTATTATGGCCATCCGCTCAAGCTCGGCACCATCGCGGTCGATCCGTCCGTCATTCCCCTCGGTTCCACTGTTTATGTCACCGGGTATTCGTTTGACGGTCTGCCGGCCGGCGGCATGATAGCCCACGCGGCCGATGTGGGCAGCTCCATCCACGGCAACCGGATCGACATCTACGTGCCGACCAGTTCCGCCCATGCCAGTGATTTTGGTGTCCAGCAGGTGAAAGTCTACGTCCTCAACTAGAAGTACCGCAAGACCTTGTGTGGCCAGGAGACGAGGGTGTCCCACTCAAGCCCGCACACGGCACATCGGACGCACAGCCAGGGGAACAGCCCCCTGGCTGTTTCTGCATAAAGAGCGCCGCGCAGCGCATACTCGGACAGGGGTGAGATGCGGTCATGCGTTGGTTTCCGATAACCTTACCCGCTCCAAGGCGCTGGTTGTCTGCACTTTGCCTGGTCTGCGTCGTGGGCGCGGCTTCCCTTGGGGCGTCTTGCCATCCCATGCGAGCCGAGGCGGAGACAGCGCCCAGCAAGGTCGTGTACCTCACGTTTGACGACGGACCCAACCCGCTGTGGACGCCGTATGTGCTGGACATTCTGCGCCGGGAGCACGTACAGGCGACCTTTTTCGTATTGGGCTTTCGGGCACAGAAATACCCGTGGCTGGTCCGGCGCATCCACCGCGAGGGACACGAAATCGGCAACCACGGGTATTACCACACCTATATTGTCGACCAGAATCAACGCTGGGTGGAGGCACAGGTGCGGCGGGCGGACGCCGCCATCGAGGCGGCCTGCGGCGTGCGGCCGATGTACTTCCGGCCGCCTGGGGGCATCCTGAACCCGAACAATGTCCGCGCCGTGCGCAAACTCGGCCATCCCATCGCGATGTGGACGGTGGACACCAACGACTGGCGAGCCACCAAGGCCCAGCCCATCGTGCGTGTCGTGGAGCGCGACACACGCCCTGGGTCCATCATCCTGATGCACGACGGCATCGACACCAGCAGCCGCTACACCGTCCAGGCGCTGCCACAGGTGATTCACTACCTGAAACAACATGGGTACACGTTTGCCATCCTGCCCGAGCACTACCGGGGCACGCGCCTGGGTGTACCGACCGCCCAGGGACGACCTACCCAAGCGAAACGCGCCGCACACTCGGCGCATTGACCGATGGGCGGCGGGGACGGCTCCATAGCGCCCGGTCGTCACGGCGTGCCCATCGGCGTCCGGGGCGCCGACACGGCGGCGCCGGGCCAATGAAGCGTTGTCGCCTGCGGAACCAGATCAGGCGAACACCGGGTCCTTCAAATCCTCCAGCTTGACCAATGACTGGTCAGCCACTTCCTTGTGCAGGCTGTTGCCGTGCGCGTCCATCGTCACAATCGCCGGGAAGCCGTCCACCTCCAGGTGCCACATCGCTTCCGGCACGCCAAACTGGTCGAGAAAGTCTACCCCGTTGACCCGCTTGACGCAGCGCGCATAATACTGGGCGGCGCCGCCAATCGCGTTCAGGTAGACAGCGCCACTCCTCTTCAGACCCGCCAGCGTCTTGGCACCCATGCCCCCTTTGCCGATGACCGCTCGTATGCCGAATTTCTCGATGATATCCGCCTGGTAAGGCTCCTCGCGGGAGCTGGTGGTCGGTCCGGCGGCCTTGACATGCCAGACGCCGTCCTCGTCCTTGAGCATGACCGGTCCGCAGTGATAAAGGATTCCACCCTTGAGATCCACCGGCGCGTCGGCGTGCATCAGGTACTTGTGCAGCTCGTCTCGGCCCGTATGGATTTCGCCGCGAACCAGCACGACATCGCCCACTTTCAGTTGGCGAATCTGCTGCTCGGAAATTGGCGCTTCGAGGACAATGGCGTGCTCCGTGTCGAACGCCTGAGCCGGACGCTCCAGCTTCTCCTCCTGATCCCGATACAGCCACCTGCGAATCGCACCGGTGGACGGATCGACCACGATGCCCAAGCGGCGGAAAGCCCAGCAGTTGTATGCGACCGACACATAGAAGCTGGCCGGAATCCGGTTCATGACACCGATTTTGCACCCCAGCAGGGTCACTTTGCCGCCGAATCCCATGGTCCCAATGTCCAGCCGATTGGCGGTTTCCATGATGTACCGTTCCAACTCCGCCAGCGTCTCATTCGAGTTGGTGTCGTCCACCTCGCGGAACAACTGCTCCTTGGCCAAATCGTAGCCGGTCGTGCGGTCGCCGCCAATACCGACGCCGATGAACCCGGCGCTGCAACCGTAGCCTTGGGCTTGATAGACCGCGTGCAGAATGCACTTGCGGATGCCTTCCAGGTCGCGGCCCGCCCGGCCCAGCCCCTCCAGTTCCGTCGGCAGCGCGTACTGGATGTTTTTGTTTTCGCAGCCGCCCCCTTTGAGGATGAGGCGGATATCCAGCTCATCTTGATCCCACTGGTGGAAGTGAATGACCGGGGTGCCCGGCCCCAGGTTGTCACCCGTGTTCTTGCCGGTCAGCGGATCGACCGAATTGGGGCGCAGCACGCCGCGCCGCGTCGCCTCCCGCACCGCCGCCCGGATATCCTCGGCGAGAGTCAACTGGTTGAAGCCAACCGGAGCATGCACGATAAAGGTCGGCATCCCGGTATCCTGGCAGATGGGCTGCACGTCTTGCTCCGCCGACACGATGTTATCGACGATGGTGTTGAGCGCCAACGCCGCGCGGCTTCCGAATTCCTCCTGGAGTTGCGCACGCTTGATAGCCCGCCGCACATCCGGCGGCAGGTTAGTGGAGGTTTCGGTGATCAGTTGCAATACGCTCTCCTGCATCGCGTTCACGGCAGGTGCCTCCCTCATGTATCAGTTCACTTTCCTACCTGATCTATTATACCTTACATCCCTTGCGGCACCGCCTACACCCGCTCTCTGCCCGCACCCGCCGGCTGGGGCGCGGAACGCAGAGGTCTGTCCAAACGCAGCACGTCCTGCCAGGTCTCCCGCTCCACGACTAACGTCGCCTCACCGTCTTTGGCAAACACCACGGCCGGATTCGGCAAGCGATTGTAGTGGCTGGCCATCGAATAATTGTAGGCACCGGTCGCCAACACGGCCAAGATATCGCCGCTCCTGGGCTGCGGAAGCGGCGTGTCGCGCGTCAGCAGGTCTCCGCTCTCGCAGCACTTCCCGGCAATCGTCCACACGCCGTCCGCCGGCTCACTCGCCCGATTGGCCAGCAGCGCCTCGTACTGAGCGCCGTACAGGGCGTAGCGCGGATTGTCCGTCATGCCGCCGTCGACCGCCACGTAACTACGCACGCCCGGAATCACCTTGGCCGATCCGACCGTGTACAGGGTGACGCCGGCCTGGCCGACGATGCTGCGCCCTGGCTCCACCCAGATCTCCGGCAGCCGATCCAAATCGGCAAATTGCCTCCGCACCGCCTGCACCAGGTCCGCGAGCAATCCGTCCACGTCTAGCCCCGGATCGGCCTCGGTATAACGGATGCCGAAGCCCCCGCCCAGGTTGAGGACAGAAAACGGCAGGCCAAGATCCAGTCCCACCCGGTACAACGCGGCCAGACGCTCGGCGGCGGCGATAAACCCGCCGCTCTCGAAGACCTGCGATCCAATGTGCGAGTGCAGACCGATGCACTTGACCGCGCTCAACCGAGCGGCTGTACGCAACGCTTCCGCCGCCTGGCCGCTGGCCAGGTCAAACCCGAACTTGCTGTCCTGCTGCCCGGTCATGATATAGTCATGCGTGTGGGCTTCGACTCCGGGAGAGATGCGCAGCAGGATTTGCGCCACCTGCCCCTTGTCCCGCGCCATCTTGTCCAGCACCTGCAGTTCATGAAAATTATCCACCACGATAACGCCGACACCACTGTCCAGGGCGAACTCCAACTCAGCCGGCGTCTTGTTGTTGCCATGCATGTGAATCCGCTCGGCGGGTACGCCAGCCGTCAACGCGGTGTACAGCTCCCCGCCCGACACCACATCGAGGGCACAGCCCTCTTCCCAGGCCAACTGACACATCGCCAGCGTGCAAAACGCTTTCGCCGCATAGGCCACCGTATAAGCCACGCGCTGCCGGCGAAACGCTTGATGGAACCGGCGAATGTTGTCCCGAATCAACGCTTCATCGTAGACAATCAGAGGCGTACCAAAGCGGGCGGCCAACAACACACTATCGCAGCCGCCGACATAGAGGCGCCCGTCGCGTATCTCCATGGTTCCAGACAAGTGCACCGCTTTGCGCGCCTCCCTGAGCAACAGAATGAAATAATATACGATTCTATGCAACATGTTTGGACATTGCAATAGGAGAACGCGGCAGCGGAGCAGAGACCGCTGCGCAGCCGGGAGCACAGCCGCGGAAGAGGAGCGGGGCGCCACCTGGGCGCCCCCGGAGGGTGGTCATGATTAGTGATGATTAGTGATACGGAAACTGTGTGGAGTACCCCTGAAACTGTTGAAACGTCTGCTGCAGTTTTTGCGGTTGCTCGGCCTCCAACGTGTACCAACCTTGTTGGAACATGGTGTTATAGATGTCTCGCGCCATCTGGTGCGTCTCGTTCAGGATGCCCATCAGGTCTTGGAACAGGGCGTCGTGGCTGGCCTCGCGGACAGCGCTGTTGAGCCCGTCGGTCAGGTACTTTTCTGTCGCCAGAATGTCATTCAGCCGATCCCGGTCGTTCATCTCGGGCCCTTGTGATCCATAGGGGGATTGCGGATTGGCGATCTCGTTCGGGTTTTGCGGCATCGCTCAGGCCTCCTCGCTGATGGTTGTGCGCGACCCTCTGTCGTATCCCGGGCTTAGCGCGCCTTGTGACCGGCCTCGTTCACTGCGGCCCGGGTGTGGGATGGCCAGGCTGGCAGTGCGCAAGCAGCTTCTGATAGTGTTGGGTGTGCATCTGGCCGGCCCGCTGGATGGCGGACGCGACTTTGGCGTCGGTGCACTCGTTGGCAAAGTGAAAACACTTCTTCGCGGCCAACAGTTCCCAGGACATCGCATCCTTCAAATAGGACAAATCCTTCGTCGTGATGACCGCCGGCGGGGCCATCATCACAGGCTGTGCTGTGGGCTGGTGGGTCTGCGGCTGAAACGGTCGCGGCATGCTCTCGCCTCCCTGCAATTGCTCGCGCCCCTCGCTCGTGAATGCCGCCGAGGGTGTTTGTCCCCTAGTCTGCGTCGCAGGATGCACCAAATATGCAGACCAACCAAACTTCCACCTGACGGCCCGCAGTCCTGCGACACATGCAAGCCGACCAACCGCCCCCAGTGGACAGCACGACCTCACGCACTCAACTCCGCTCGCTTGCCCGGTCGTACGAACAGCATCGCCACCATGCCCAGGGCGGAAGCCACAGCGGATGCCACAAACATCGCGCCGTAGCCGTGATGAGCTACCAACACACCGGTCAAGGTGGGCGCCAACACGGTCGCGATGTTGGTGATGAAGTGGGTGATGCCGCCGAACGCCCCCGCCCGCGCCGGCTCGGTGTCAATGACAATCGCCCAGTAGAGCGAATTGGGCAGGAAGTTGAACGCATTGCCCACTGCCATCAACACCAGCGCCATGGCGACGGAGTGGACGGCCGGGATGAGCAGGAAACAAACAGCCGTGCACAGCAGCGACAAGACGGCGACGCCAGCCCGCGCAATGCGCAGGTTGCCCGTCTTGCGGCGCAGCCAGTCGGACAGGCGTCCCCCCAACAACACCGTCACACAAGCGCCAACCCACGGAATCATGCCCATGTACCAGAGATTGGACAGGGAGTAATGAAACGTGTCCAAGAGATACTTGGGCGTCCATGACAACAACAGGAAGTTCACATATTGAAAGGCGAAATAGCCGATGGCGTTGCAGACCAGCGTCGCCCGCTTGAAGAAAAAGTACCATGGCACGCCTCGCTGCTCCGATTCCTGCAAGGTGGCCTCGTTTTCCAGCACCTCTTGGGAACGAATCTCAGCCAACTCCTGTTCCGTGACCCGCGGGTGCTGCTCCGGCCTGTCGGTGAACACACGCGACCAAACGATGACCCAGATAAGTCCCAGAATACCGAGAATGATGAACGTTGTCTGCCAGGTGGTGATAGACAAGAGACCAACCGCAATCGGCGCGGTGATGAGAGAGCCAAACGGCACCCCAAACAGACCGAACGATTGCATGAATCCTTTTTCCTTCGGGCTGGCCCAGTTGGCCACCGTTTTGTTCATGGTCGAGAACAACGGTCCTTCCGAGATCCCAAACAGAATCCGAAACACCGCGAACCCGGCCAGGGCCGATCCGCCCAGCACCGCCATGCCGATGTTGCCGGCAAACGCCATGCAGATCTCGAACACGGACCATAGACTGCCCGCTGTTAACCACACCCACTTCGGCCCGAGGCGATCTGCGAGAAAGCCCCCTACGATAGATCCGGCCATGTATCCGTACCCGAAATAGCCGAGCACCGCGCCCCAGGATTCAGCGTTGAGGTGAAACGCCGAGATGATGGGATCGGCGGCATAGGATATCGCTCCGCGGTCCAAATAGTTGATCATGGTCATCAATACGACCAACGACATAATGAAGTAGCGATACCTGTGACCCATGAGTCCCCCTCCTCGATCCCGGAATCGTTTTCAAGTAAAAATATTGAAATTCACCTACAGTCTAACGCATCCTGGAAGGATTGCAAACTGCCTGTTCGCATATCATGTTCCATGCAAAGGGGGCTGCCCCTCCCCCATCTTACGACAGGGTTTGGGACGGCCCCGCCTTTTCCTCCTCATCGACACCAACGACTCTCCGGGATCGCCTTACCCTTGAACGGACGGCGGCATCGCCAACGGCCTGTGCTTGGGCCGCTGTACCAGGACGAGGTAAGACAAGCCAGCCAACAGATGACAAACGGCCATCACCAACGCCATCGGCAATGCTGTCCGGCTGCCGCCCAACCCGACCAGCGGGGACGCCACGCTCCCCAGCAGCATCCCTGACACGCCCAACCAGGCCGATGCACTACCGGCACGCCGTCCGTGGTTTTGCAGCGCCAGCGATCCGCAGGTGGTACTGATGCACCCGACGCTGGCGACGGCCACAAACAACGCAGGCAGCACCAACGTTAACCCCACACCGCAGGCCGCGCCCGCCAGCAGAGTGATGCCTGCCGCGGCGGCCAAGCTCAAACCCACGGCCAGCACACGCCGCTCCCCGAAGCGGCCGGCCGTCCGCGCCGCCACCTGGCCAGCCGCGATGATGCCCAGTCCGTTGATGGCGAAGATCACACTGAAGGTCTGGGGAGAGACGTGGAACAGCTCTTGCAGAACAAAGGAGGACCCGGAGATATAGCCAAACATGGCGGCGAACGCCATGCCCTGGGCCAGCACAAAGCCGACAAACTCCACATCCCGAAGGAGCCCGCCGAGCGAGCTCACCGTCCGCTTGAGCCCGCCCGTCGTCCTGCGCTCCTTGGGCAGGCTTTCTGGAAGGAACAGGAGAACAGCCAGCCAAAACACGATACCCAACAGGCACAACACGACAAATACGCCATGCCAGGACGTCACGCGCAACAGCTGTCCGCCCACAACCGGCGCCAACACCGGCGCCGCTCCGTTCACGAGCATCAACAGCGCGAAAAAGCGTGTGAGTTCCAGACCCTCGAAGTGATCCCTGGCCACCGCACGGGCAATGACAATACCCGAAGCCCCGGCCAATCCCTGAAAGAAGCGGATGCAAACCAGGGTCCAAATCGACACAGTCCAAGCGCACAGCGCCGAGGCCACCGCGTACAGCGCAAGCCCTAAAAGCAGCGGCCGACGGCGGCCCATCGCGTCGCTAATAGGGCCGGCCGCCAGCTGTCCCAACGCCAACCCCAGCAAACAAGCCGTCAAACTCAACTGCGCCACCGAGGTACCAGCATGCATATCTGCGGCCATGGAGGGCAGGGCTGGCAGATACATGTCAATCGAAAACGGTCCTAACCCCGTCAAGCTGCCTAAAATCACAGCCAGCAACACCCGTCGGGAACCGCGCACGGCCCCGGAAGCCATCGGATCGACCGTCATCAGCCTTGCGCCCCCTCTCCATCGTTCGCGGTCTTAACCTGCGCCGCAGGTCGGATGGCCGCGTGAACGCCATCTATACTAGTGCATTCTGTCGCCATCGACAATGCTTCATAGGAAAGGAAGGGAAAAGATGGCGCTTACATGAGGCGGGCATGGTCACGTCTCACGTCGTGTGACTCAGGTCACCGCTGCGACCGCGCGGGAGGATTAGAGCCATAGGCGCGAACCGATTCCATGCCAGAAGGGGCATGCTGATGAGTGAGTTTGCGGCCACCCTTAGGCGTTTTCAACTCTTCGATGAACGCTGCCCATGTCGGCGCGTGGGCAGCCATCCAGATCAGGTGTTCCAGTTGGCCGGGGTCGTCCATAGCGAGGATAACGTTGCTTACCTCGCCTGAGACCAGCCCAAAACGAAGGGCAAGCAGCGCAAGCAAATCAGCCTTATAGGTCTGGAGCGTCGCCTCCTGCTCCACCCACCGCGGATGTCCGACCTGTCCTTCGGTTGCATGTACCATGACGAAACATCCTCCCGGAGCGATGTGTCCAACAGGCCATGCTATGCTTGCAGATGTGAATCGCCCTACCTTGGGGAGATTCCCTCTCTACTGAGCATAGTGATTGACTGCCAGCGCGGGGAGATGCGGCGTAACCATTTCGGGATGTGTCGATACGA
>NZ_BCQV01000039.1 GCF_001552255.1 Alicyclobacillus shizuokensis NBRC 103103 | reverse complement strand
CCCCCTCCTCTCCCCGAGTATACGCCGAACCCGCCTGGTGGGTATAATTTGGACAATGGGGGCCAGGGACATCAGGCAGGCGCGCCTGTCTGGCTGACCTGACTGGCTGAAACGTAGGCGTGTACGCAAAAAGGCGAGAAAACTTCCCTCTGCGTTCTCGCCGCCCATCCGCTGGGGATGGTAGAATAGAACCACAAATTTCTGAACAGACGCGATGAACGACAGCGAGGGGCGGTTCGATTTTGCGCAGGCATTGCATACGTTGGAGGAGGCGGACAGGCAGCGGGTTGAGGACGAGGTGAGCCGGGTGGAGATGCTTCCTTTGGGTGACATCGGGGTGCTCGTCCGCTTTGGTGACACGATTGACGAGGCGGTGCACGGCAAGGTGCTGAGTCTGGCCCGGGCTTTGGAGGCGGAGCCTGCGGCTGGCTTTCGCGAGTGCGTGCCTGCGTTCGCAGCAGTGGCCGTCTACTATGACCCGAGTCGGACTGACTTCGAGCGGGTGAGCCGGTGGATCCTCGAGCGGATGCGGGCCAGCTCAACGGACGCCGGCCTGCAGTCGCGGGAGGTCGAAATCCCGGTTTGCTACGGGGGCGCGCTGGGGCCGGACCTGGCGGACGTAGCGGCGCACACGGGCCTCTCCGAGGAAGAGGTGGTGCGCCTCCATGGCGAGGGCGGCTATCGGGTCTACATGATTGGCTTTGCGCCCGGGTTTCCGTATCTGGGCGGGCTGCCGGCACGGCTGGCGACGCCGCGGCTGGCCGAGCCCAGGACCCAGATTCCGGCCGGCAGTGTCGGTATCGCCGGCCAACAAACCGGCGTCTATCCGCTGGCGACGCCGGGGGGCTGGCGGATTATCGGGCGCACGCCGGTGCCCCTCTTCCGGCCGGAGGAAGACCCGCCGAGCCTGTTGGCACCGGGCGACACGGTGCGCTTTCGCGCCATCAGCCGCGAGGAGTACGACCGGTTGGCGGCGGAGAGCGCCCACCGGCCCGGGGAGGAAGGGCCGCGGGCAGAGGCGGGTGGCACGGAGGCGCAAGAAGCCTCGCGGGACGCCGCGCCTCCCCCGGCTGCCTGGCAGGAAGGAGGCCAGAGCGATGATGCGGCTTTGCGCCCGGGCATCCGTGCGGGGGCCGAGCCGGGCGGGCGGCTTGAGGTGCTGCAGCCGGGCCTGCTGACGACGGTGCAGGACCTGGGGAGGCACGGGTACCAAAAATATGGGGTTTCCGTCTCGGGGGCGATGGACACCTTCGCCCTGCGCGTGGCCAACCTGCTGGTCGGGAACCCGGAGGGGGCGCCGGCGCTGGAAATGACGGTGCGTGGGCCGAAGCTGCGGTTTACCGAGGACACGCTGGTGGCGCTCGCCGGATTCGGCATGACCCCACACGTGGCGGGGCGGGAGGTGCCGACGTGGCGGCCGGTGTTGGTGCGGGGCGGCCAGGTCCTGGAGTTTGAGCCCAACCCGCGCGGCTGCCGGATGTACCTGGCGGCGCTCGGGGGCATCGCCGTGCCAGAGGTGTTGGGCAGCGCCAGCACCTACCTGCGCGCCGGAATGGGCGGCTGGCGGGGGCGAGCCCTGAAGGCGGGGGACGTGTTGCCGCTGGGCAGCCCATCAGCCTTGGGGCGGATGCGCCAGCAGGCGCTGGCGGCGGCCGGCCAGGACGCGGAGGATGGGTCAGGTGGCGGGGCGAGTCCGTTCGTGCTGGCCGCTTGGACGGTGGACCCGGGGCTCTTGCCCGATTACCGGCCCAATCCGCGCGTGCGCGTGCTGCCCGGCGCGCAGGTGGACGCGTTCAGCGAAGCGGCCCGGAGCACGCTGGCGCGGGCGCCGTTCACCATCACCCCACAATCGGATCGGATGGGGTACCGGCTCAGGGGGCCGAGGCTGGCCCCGCGGCGGAAGCTGGAGATGGTGTCGGAGCCGACGGCGGCCGGCGCGGTGCAGGTGCCGGGCTTGGGGCATCCGGTGGTGCTGCTGGCGGATTGCCAGACGACCGGTGGGTATTCGGTCATCGCCCAGGTCATGGAGGCGGACCTGCCGGTCATCGCCCAAGCGCGGCCCGGCGAATCGCTGCGCTTTGTGTGGGTGACGCTGGAGCAGGCGCGGGCGGTGCAGCGAAAACGGGAACAAGGCCTCGCCGAACTGCGCGTGGGATTGTCGAAGGCGGCTGGTTTGTTTCCAATTTGAAACAAGGGGCGTGGAATGGATGAAGTATCGCAGGTTGGGCGCCAGTGGACTTGAGGTTTCCGTGTTGGGGCTGGGCACGAACGCGTTCGGATCGCGGGCGGACGAGGACGCTTCCATCCGCGTCCTGCACAAGGCCCTCGACGCCGGCATCAACTTCATCGACACGGCCAACATTTACAGCGGCACCGAATCGGAGCGCATCATCGGCAAGGGCCTGAAGGGGCGCCGGCACGAGGCGGTGATTGCCACGAAGGCGGGGATGAAGCGCGGGGACGGGCCCAACCAGGGCGGGTCTTCCCGGGCGCACCTGATGGGCGAGTTGGAGGACAGCCTGCGTCGGCTGCAAACGGATTACGTCGACCTCTACCAGATTCACCGGTTTGATCCATCCACACCCTTGGAGGAGACGCTGCGGACGCTGGACGATATGGTCCGCTCCGGCAAGGTGCGTTACATCGGCGCGTCCAACTACGCGGCCTGGGAGCTGATGAAGGCGCTGTCCATCAGCGAGCGGTACGGCTGGGAGCGCTATGTGTCCATCCAGCCGTCGTATTCCCTGGCCGACAGGACGCCGGAGGCGGAGTTGATTCCGCTGTGCTTGGACCAGGGGGTTGGCTTGATTCCATACTTTCCGCTGGCGGGTGGCATCCTAACCGGCAAGTACCGGCGCGGGAGCGCGGCGCCGAGCGGATCGAGAGCGGAGAAGGACCCGAATTTCGCCCGCCGGCTGGACGACGACCGGCTGCAGCTGGGCGAGCGTGTGGCGGATTTGGCGTCCTCGTTGGGTTGCTCTCCTGGGGCGCTGTCGCTGGCGTGGCTGATGACCCGCCCGGCGGTGGCGACCATCATTGTCGGCGCGACGCGCGAGGAGCAGGTGGAGGAAAACCTGAAGAGCGTCGATTTGGTGCTGGACGAGGATACGCTGCAGAAGCTGGACGACCTCAGCGCGCCGTTCCGCTACATTCCGTTTGCGTCGTACCGGGCCAACTGAGCGGCAACGGGAAGCTGGGACGGGGGGCGCGGCCGCCCTGTCCCGGTCAATTAGCGATTTGCGGATGGGAGGGTAGGCTGTGCCCGTTTTGGACCTGAACTGCGACCTCGGCGAGAGCTTTGGCGTCTATCGCCTGGGCCAGGATGACGAGATGCTGGACGTGGTCACATCGTGCAACATCGCCTGCGGGTTCCATGCGGGCGACGCGGGCACCATGCGCCGGACGGTGGAACGGGCGCTGAGCAAGGGTGTGGCGATAGGCGCGCATCCAGGGTTGCAGGACCTGGTGGGGTTTGGCCGGCGCAACATGGACATCTCGCCGCGAGAGGCGTACGACATCGTCGTCTACCAGATAGGTGCACTGGACGCGTTTGTGCGGGCGGCAGGGGGCCGTATGCAGCATGTCAAACCGCACGGGGCGCTGTATAACATGGCGGCGGTGCGGGCGCCTTTGGCGGCGGCGGTGGCCGAGGCGGTCTACAAGGTCAATCCGGAACTCATCCTGTTTGGGCTCTCGGGCAGCGAGTTGGTGCGGGCCGGGGAGCGGATAGGGCTGCGTACGGCGAATGAAGTGTTTGCCGACAGGACCTACCAGCCGGACGGCTCCCTGACGCCGCGGCGGCAGCCGGACGCGCTGATTTCAGACACCGACCGGGCCGTTCAGCAAGTCATCCGCATGGTCAAAGAGGGAAAGGTGTTGTCGCAACAGGGTGTGGACGTGGCGATTGCGGCGGACACGGTCTGCATCCACGGCGACGGCCCGCAGGCGCTTGAGTTGGCCCGGCGCATTCGCACGGCCCTGGCGCAAGCGGGTGTCCGGGTGGCGGCGGTGGGGCGGAAGTGGATGGACTGAAGCCATGTTTCACCATTGATCTGCCGCAGCGGCGGGCATATAATGTCGAGTATGGTATTGAGCTGAAAAATATGCCCATCCTCATGTTGGAAAGTCGGACAACCTCTTGCGTGCGTCCGACTTTCCCATTCCCGCGCAGGCGCTTGGAACGGATGGGCGCTTGTTGCCCATGGTGCACGGTGTCGAACCGCTCTGAGTGGTCTCCGGCGAGCGGTCAACCGAGCGTGGCGCGAGGCCGCCGATGCGGACGCAACCGCCCAAAGGGGGATGCGCAGTGAAAAAGGTTTTGACCTATGGGACGTTTGACCTGTTGCACTGGGGGCACATCAATTTGCTCAAGCGCGCGAGGGAGCTGGGGGATTACCTGGTCGTGGGCCTGTCCACAGATGAATTTAACGCGGAGAAGAATAAGAAAGCGTATTATAGCTATGAAAATAGAAAGCTTATCCTGGAAGCCATCCGCTATGTCGACGAGGTCATCCCGGAGGTCTCCTGGGAGCAAAAGGTCCGCGATGTTATCGAGCACCACATCGACATCTTCGTGATGGGAGATGACTGGAGGGGGAAGTTTGATTTTCTCAAGGAGTACTGCGAAGTGGTCTACCTGCCGCGGACCATTGGCATCTCCTCGACGCAGATCAAGCAGGATCTCCTCTCCGCAAACAATGGTTAGAGAGTGGGCCGTGGAGCTGTACCTTTTCACGTTCCGCGTCCTGTTTACCCTATGCAGCGTGTTTCCGCTGCGGGACAAGTTCACTTTTGTCGACACGTTCGCCGACAACTGCCGGTTTGTGCATGAGGAGCTGCGGCGCCGCGACGCGGACAAGCGCGTCGTCTTCCTGCATGCGTCGAGCCGCAGCGCCAGCGCCAGGGCGGCGGGAGCGGTCAACATCCGCTTCTCGGCCAGGCGGCCCTGGGACCTGGTGCGGGCGGTGTACCATGTGGCCACATCGCGCTATATCATCGTCGATAACTATTATGCCTTCCTCGCCGCGGCGCGATTCCGGCCCGGCGTCGAGTGCGTGCAGCTGTGGCACGCAGCCGGGGCGCTGAAGACGTTCGGCCTGTGCGACGAAAGCGTCAAGGAACGGACGGATCGGGCAAAGCGGCGGTTTCGCCGCGTCTATCAGCAGTTTCACAAGGTGGTCGTCGGGTCGGACGCGATGGCGCGCCAGTTTGAGCAGGCGTTCGGTTTGCCGGCGGATAGGATGGTGCGCACGGGGGTGCCGCGCACGGACGCGTTTTTCGATTCGCAGCACCGCGAGCGCGTGGTTGCCCGGCTGCGGGCGGAGAACCCGGCCCTGGCCGGGCGGCGCGTCATCCTGTATGCCCCGACCTTTCGCGACGGGGAGCTGGACTCGTTCCGGCTGCACCTGGACATCGCCGGGCTGCGGCGCGGCTTGGGGGACGGCTATGCGCTGATCTTGCGCCTGCACCCGGCGGTGAAAAACCGCGTTGCCGACCTGTCCGCCTACCGAGGCTTTGCCTTCGATTACTCGGATTACGCGGACGCAGGTGACCTGTTGCTCTTGGCCGATTATCTCGTCACGGATTATTCGTCCATGCCGTACGAATACGCGCTGTTGGGCCGGCCGATGGTCTTCTATCCATACGATTTATCCACATATGCCCGCAAGCGCGGGCTGTGGGCGGAGTACGAGTCGATGGTGCCGGGGCCGGTTGTGTTTTCGACGGCCGAGATTGTCCGCGTGATTCGGGAAAACGCGTTTGATCTGGAACGCGTGCAACAATTCGCGGCGGTGTGGAACCAATATTCTCAGGGCCAGTCGAGCCAACGGCTGCTGGATCTCCTGCTGGCCGAGACGCCCTATTATGCGCTCCCGACCGACATGGCGGCTGGCGCGGGCATCCGCCAGCCGATGTAGGATGGGAGGACATCCTGCTTGCGAATGAGGTCATGGGTCTCCAAAATGGGACGCAGGCGGTGGCTGCAGGCGGGGCTTCGCGCTGGTTTTGCGCTGCTGTCCTGGCTGCCGGTCAAGCGCCGCCTGATTGTCTTTGAGAGCTTCATGGGGCGCCAGTACAGTTGCAACCCGCGCGCCATCTACGAATACATGCGTGCGCACCGCCCAGAGTACCAGCTGCTCTGGAGCGCGCACCCGGAGGCGGAGGCGCGGTTTGCGGAGCACGGCGTCTCCTATGTGCGGCGGTTTTCGCCTGCGTGGTGGCTGGCGATGGCGAGGGCCCGCTATTGGGTGACCAACAGTCGGCTGCCGCTGTGGATGTCCAAGCCTCGCCACACCGTGTACGTGCAGACGTGGCACGGGACCCCGCTCAAGCGCCTGGCCGGCGACATGAGCGAGGTGCATATTCCAGGACAGACAAATGAAGGGTACAAGCGGGGGTTTTATCGCGAGGCGGCCAAGTGGGACTATTTGGTCTCGCCCAACGCGTATTCGACCGCCATCTTTCGGCGCGCCTTTCGCTACACGGGCGAGGTTCTGGAAACCGGGTATCCGCGCAACGACTACCTGTATACGCACCACGAGGATGGGTCTGTGGCGCGCATCCGCCAGCGCCTGGGCATTCCCGACGGGCGGCGCGTGCTGTTGTACGCGCCGACCTGGCGCGATGACGAATACTTCGACGTGGGCCGGTACCGTTTTGGCCTGCACATGGACTTGGATCGGATGCGGGAGCGGTTGGGGGACTCCTTTGTGCTGCTCCTGCGCCTGCACTACCTGGTCGCCGAACGGATGGACCTGGGTGCGTACAAGGGTTTTGCCATCGATGTGTCGAATCATGAGGATATCCGGGAGCTATACCTGATTTCGGACCTGCTCATCACGGATTATTCGTCCGTGATGTTTGACTACGCCAACCTGCGTCGACCGATGGTGTTTTACGTCTACGACCTGGAGACGTACCGGGATCGGCTGCGTGGCTTTTATTTCGACTTTGAGCGCGAAGCGCCAGGACCGCTGGTGCGCAACACGGAGGAAATCATCGCGGCGGTCGAGGCTGCACAGGCATCTGGGTTTCAACCGACTCCCGCCTTGGAGGCGTTCGCCCATCGTTTTTGCCGCCTTGAGTGCGGTGAATCCGCCAGGCGGGTGGTCGAGCACGTCTTTGGAGAGAGGAAGAAAGCATGCGTTCAGCCGTGACGGTATTGATTGAGCACATTCGCAACCTGTACTTGATTCGCCGTTTGTCGCTGTTCGAGCTGAAGAGCGACAACAGCGGCCACTACCTCGGCATTCTCTGGGAAATTATTAACCCGATGATTCAGATAGGCATTTATTGGTTCGTGTTTGGCTACGGGATTCGCCGCAGCCATCCGGTCGAGCAGGTGCCGTTCATCCTCTGGATGCTGGCCGGGATGACCGTCTGGTTTTTTGTGAATCAGGCCACCTTGCAGGCTTCCAAGTCGGTCTACACGCGCATCCGCATGGTGGCGCAGATGAACTTCCCCATCAGCGTGATTCCAACCTACGTCATCACCGCCAAGTTCTATCAGCACCTGATACTCTTGGCCATCGTTTTTATCATCTTTCAGTTCACGCCCTTTCACGTGTCCGTGTACCTGATTCAGCTTCCCTATTATATGTTTGGCCTGCTGGCGTTGTTGGTCTCGTTTTCGCTCATCACGTCGACCCTGGCCACCGTGGTGCGCGACGTGCAGATGGTGGTGCAATCGTTCATGCGCATCCTGCTCTATTTGACGCCGCTCCTATGGGATCCCAGCCATCTCCCGCACCTGGTGCAGGTCATCATGCGGATCAATCCGTTGTTCTACATCGTCGAGGGCTACCGTTCCGCTTTGCTCGGAACATCCTGGTACCTGGTTGACCACGCCGCTTATACCGTATACTTTTGGATTGTCGTCATCCTGTTTTTTGTGTTTGGCTCTGCTGTGCACCTGAAGTTTCGGGCGCATTTTGTCGATTATATGTGACATGCAGCGCGTCGGCGTCACGCCGGGCCGCACTAGGCACACCGCGAACCCACGGGGCGGCGCCCAGGCGGCGGGCGCGTCTCGGCAAACCGGAGGATGGATGTGAGGACCATGGAGCATGCGGTCGTCGTCGAGAACGTTACGAAAAAGTACAAGTTGTTCAAACGCACATCCGAGCGCCTGCTGGACATGATCTTGCCCGGCGGCTATGGAGAGGACTTCTACGCGCTGCGCAACGTCAGCTTCACAGCCGACAAAGGGGACGTCATCGGCATCATCGGCGTGAACGGATCGGGCAAATCGACGCTCTCCAACATCATCGCCGGTATCCTGCCGCCGACCAGCGGCAGCGTGAAGATTGACGGTCAGGCTTCGCTCATCGCCATCTCCTCCGGCTTGAACAACCAACTGACGGGCCGCGAGAACATCGAGCTCAAGTGCTTGATGCTCGGTTTCAACAAGCAGCAAATCCGCGCCATGGAACCGGAGATCATCGAATTTGCCGACGTCGGCAAGTTTATCGACCAACCGGTCAAAACGTACTCCAGCGGGATGAAATCGCGCCTGGGCTTTGCCATCTCGGTTCATATCGATCCGGACGTGCTTATCATCGACGAGGCGTTGTCGGTGGGCGACCAGACGTTTGCCGACAAGTGCCTGGACAAGATGAACGAGTTCAAGCAGCGAGGCAAGACGATTTTCTTCATCAGCCACTCGATTGGGCAGGTGAAAAGCTTCTGCGAAAAGGCGCTGTGGTTGGAATACGGCGAGGTGCGCGGGTACGGAAAGATTGCCGACATCGTGCCGCAATACGAGAAGTTCCTCAAGGAGTACCGGGCGATGTCGGACAAGGAAAAGCGCCAGTACAAGGAACGCGTCATGCGCAAGCAGCGCGGCGAGGCGCTGGAGGCGGCGAAGGCGGCAGCGAAGTAAAGGGCCGGGCGGCCCTGGGTGCATGCGCGGCAGGGGGCCGGGTCTACGCGCGTGTGCGGCGGGATACGCGGGCTGCAGCTGCCGTGTCCCTCTCGTCTCTGTCACAATCGGATGCACGACAGGAGGTATGCCGGATGTCCCGGTTGACCGAGATCCTGGAACACAATCGGCGCTTTGTTGCGGACAAAGACTATGTACCCTACCAGACTTCCAACCTTCCGGACAAGAAACTGGTGGTCATCTCCTGCATGGACACTCGCTTGGTGGAGCTTTTGCCCATGGCGATGAACCTGAAGAACGGCGACGCCAACGTCATCAAGGTGGCGGGCGCCATGGTCGGCCATCCGTTTGGCCGCGTGATGCAGAGTGTGCTGGTCGCGGTTTATAATCTGGGGGCCGAGGAAGTGTGCGTGGTCGGACACCACCGCTGCGGGATGGCGGCCACGCATGCCAAGACCCTGCTTGAGACGATGAAAAGCCGCGGCGTACCCGCCGAGACTCTGGACACCCTTGCCCACAGCGGCATCCGGCTGGAGGAATGGTTGGCGGGATTTAGCGACGTCCGCGCCGAGGTGCGTAACAGTGTCGCCACCATTCGCAACCACCCGCTCCTGCCGCCGGGCGTCAAGGTGCATGGACTCGTCGCAGATCCGGACACGGGAGAGCTGGAACTGGTGGAATCGGGCGATTGACGGTGTCCTCGCATGCCTCCCCGCTCTATGATGAGGCATAACCAATTCCATTGGTGATGGAGCTCACCACAACCTCCTCGCAAAGGATGATGGCTCCTGCGGCAGCGCGACGCGCCCCCGCGGGAGCCTGTTTTGTCGACATACCGGGCCCTCAGGCAGGCGCGGAAACTGGTGTCCGAGGCCTGCGGCTGTTTGTCCGCGGTGGACGCTTGCCTTGTAAAGGCTCCCTCCCTCCGCATACGCTATCTCACGTTTGCCTGGCCAGGCGCGAATCCGAATGTGGAGGGAGACGGATGTTCAGTTTAGCATCGGCCGACTTGGTGCGCTTTTTGTTCGCCTTAGTCGCGCTGCTGGCAGCCGCCAACGTGCTCGGCTATGTGGCGGAGCGGTTGGCCATTCCGCGCGTCATCGGGGAAGTGACCGGAGGGCTGCTGCTCGGGCCCACCTGTTTTGGCGCCTTGTTCCCGCAAGCGTTTCACTGGCTGTACCTCGGGTTTTCGTCCGAGAGCGACCTGTTCGGGCTGTTGTATCAATTCGGGATGATCCTCTTGCTGTACACGGCGGGGCTGAAGTTCCAGTCTCGGTTCGCCAAGGCGGACCTGAAGCTCGGTATCGCCATCATCATCGGGTCCACCATCATCCCGTTCGCGGTCGGTTGGCTGTCGACCTACCTGTTCAACCCAGCCCAGTTTCTCGGGGCTGCGCACAACATCGTGGCGCTGAAGATTGTTGTCGCCATCTCCATCGCTGTGACTTCCATCCCGGTCATTGCGAAAATCTTCTCCGATTTGGGCATCATGCACTCCCGCTTTGCGAAAATCGTCGTCGCGATTGCCGGGGTGCACGACCTCATCCTGTGGGTGGCGTTGGCCATCGCCTCCGGCATGGTGTCCTCTCCGGGCGGCCATATCGACGCCTGGACGGTCTCGCGCAGCCTGGTCGTCACCTTCGCCTTCTTGGTTGTCTGCATCGCCCTGGTGCCCTGGGGCTTGCGCCGCATCACCTCCAAGCGCGCGAACTTCCTGTTTCGGGCCTCGTTTTTGGGCTACTTTTTGGTCATCTTGTTCGCCTTGGCGGACATCGCCGGCTATCTGAAGGTGGACGTCATGTACGGCGCGCTACTGGCCGGCATCGCGACCAAGTTCGCCCTGCCCGAATCCCTCCACCAGCGCCTGGAGGCGGGCATCAACGGAATTGCGTTTGCCCTCTTCATCCCGCTCTACTTCGCCATCGTTGGGCTGCAGCTGAACCTGGCCAAACACTTCAGCGTCGGCTTCTTTATCCTCTACCTCATCTTCGCGACCATCGTGCAGAGCGTGGTCGTGTACCTCACCTGCCGGGTGGTCAAAACGGACAAACTGACGAGCCTCAACTTTGCGGCCGCCATGAACGCCCGCGGCGGCCCCGGGATTGTGCTCTCGTCGGTGGCGTTCTCGTTCGGCATCATCAACCAGGACTTTTTCGCCATCCTGGTGATGCTGGCGCTGTTGACCTCCTGGATGGCCGGATCTTGGCTGCGCTACGTCCTGCGCAAGGGGATGCGCTTGATGCCGGGGGATGAACAGCTGGTCATCCGCAAGGCGCAGGAGGAGGTCTTGTTCCAACCGTCCGCCGTTCCCGTTCAGTCACACGCTCCCAGGCAGCCGTAAGGCGCCCGACCGCGCATGGATGACCCCTACAACGGCATAAACTAGCATGGCGGGCTCACCTGACCAAGGGTGGGCCCGCAGGGTGACTGGACCCAAAAATGTACGTACAAATATGTTGACATCCAACCCTGATAGATTGAAAATACAAGGTAGATGTACGCAGTCTTGGCGGGCATCTAGGCCTTATTGTACGGACAAATCGCCGCATGGGAATCCGCTTTCCCTTTCCTCGGCCTCGAGGGGCCTGGGAACCTCGCTGTGGTGCGCTTTTTGTCTCTTCAAGACGTGCGATTTCCCAGTAGAATTGGTAGGTGAACCCACGTTGCCATACGCGATTGGCATTGATTACGGTACCCAGTCCGGGCGCGTGCTGCTGCTCAACCTCGCGACGGCCAGGGAAGAAGCCGTCTCGGTCGTGCCTTACCGGCACGGCGTGATAGACGACGCGCTGCCGGGCACCGATATCGCGCTGGCGCCCGACTGGGCGCTGCAGCACCCGCAGGATTATCTCGACGTCCTCTACCAGGGCGTTCCCGACGTCCTGACGCAAGCCGGCGTCTCCGGCCGCGACGTGGTCGGGGTGGGCATCGATTTCACTTCTTGCACCGTCCTGCCGGTGGCGGACGACGGCACCCCGCTGTGCCTGCTGCCGGAGTGGCGCCAGCGCCCGCACGCCTGGCCGAAGCTGTGGAAGCACCACGCCGCCCAGCCGATTGCGGATCGCATCAATGAGTTGGCCCAGGCGCGCGGGGAGTCGTTTCTGTCCCGCTACGGCGGCCGCGTTTCATCCGAATGGTACTTTCCGAAGCTGCTGGAAGTGTTTGAGCAGGATCGATCTGTATACGACGCCTGCGCCGCCTTCGTTGAGGCGACCGACTGGATTGTCTGGCACCTGACCGGGCACTTGCGGCGCAACAGCTGCACCGCCGGTTACAAGGCGATGTGGTCGCCCGACGAAGGCTTTCCGCCGCTCGATTTCTTCACCGCGCTCAATCCCGATTTTGTCGATCCGTTTGCCAAACTGGGGCACGAGTTCTACCCGCTCGGCACCTGCGCGGGCCACGTCCGGCCCGATGTGGCGGCCAAGCTGGGTCTTTCCGAACAGGCGGCGGTGGCGGTGGGCAACGTCGACGCCATGGTCTCGGTACCGCCCGTCGGCGTGAAGGCGCCCGGATCGTTTGTGATGGTGATGGGGACCTCCATCTGCCACCTGACGGTGACCGACGAGGAGGTGCGCCTGCCCGGCATCACCGGCGTCGTCAAGGACGGGGTACTGCCCGGACGCTATGGCTACGAGGCCGGCCAGGCGGCTGTGGGCGACATGTTTGAGTGGTTCGTCAAGCACCAGGTGCCCCCGCGTGAACAGGCGGCGGCCGAACAGGCAGCGGTCTCCATCTATGAGCACCTGGAGGCGCAGGCGGCGCGGCTCGCCATCGGCGAGAACGGGCTGATTGCGCTGGACTGGTGGAACGGCAACCGCAGCATCCTCTCTGACGCCAACCTGAGCGGGGTCATCGTCGGCTATACGCTGGCGACGACGCCGGCGGAGGTGTACCGGGCGCTGCTCGAGTCCACCGCCTTTGGCACGCGGCGCATCGTCGAGAACTTCGGCGCCCACGGCATCCCTTTTCACGAACTGGTGGCCTGTGGCGGCCTCGCCCACAAGAGTCCGCTGTTGATGCAGATCTACGCCGACGTGATGGGGCTTCCGGTCATCGTGCGCGATTCGCGCGAGGTACCGGCGCGCGGCGCAGCCCTGTTCGGCGCGGTGGCGGCCGGATCGGCCAAGGGCGGGTTTGACACAATTGAGCAGGCGAGCGACGCCCTCGCCGCCCCGGTGGCGCGCCGGTATGAACCCAATCCGGCGGCTCACGCGGCGTACAATCGGCTCTACGGCCTGTACAAAGAGCTGTACGGCTGGTTTGGGCAGGACAACGTCCGCCTCATGCACGAGCTCAAATCCATCCGTCTGACGGCGGCGAAATGACCTTGCGCTGGACAACAGGAGGAGAAAACATGCGGAAACCGACCTTGCAGTTTTGGTTTGTCACGGGCAGCCAGCACCTGTACGGAGAAGAGGCGCTGCGCCAGGTCGAGGCGCACACGACGGAGATGGTGCGCGCCCTCAATGCCGGCGGCAGGCTGCCGTTTGCCTTGGTGCAAAAGCCGGTGGTCGCGACGGCGGAGGCGATTCACGCCCTGTTCCTGGAGGCCAACCGAGATCCGACCTGCGCCGGCGTCGTCACCTGGATGCACACGTTCTCGCCGGCGAAGATGTGGATTGCCGGGCTGATGAGCTGCCAGCGCCCGATTCTGCACCTGCACACCCAGTTCAATCGGGACATCCCGTGGCCATCGATAGACATGGACTTCATGAACCTCAACCAATCAGCGCACGGGGACCGCGAGTACGGCTTCATGGCCGCCCGGCTCAAGGTGGCGCGCAAGGTGGTCGTCGGCCACTTCGCGGACGAGGCGGTGCAGTCGCGCATCGCCGCCTGGATGCGCGTGGCGGCCGCGCACCGCTTGAGCCAGGGGCTGAAGGTCGCGCGCTTTGGTGACAACATGCGCGACGTGGCGGTGACCGAGGGCGACAAGGTGGAGGCGCAAATTCGCTTCGGCTGGACCGTGGACGGCTACGGTATCGGTGACCTTGTCGACGTCATCAACCAGGTCGGCGGCGCCGAGGTGGACAGGCTGCTCGGTGAGTACCGGGACCTGTACGAAATCCCGGCCTGGGTGGCGGACGACGCCGAGAAGTGGCAGCGCGTGCGCGAGCAGGCGCAGATTGAGCTCGGGCTGCGCCGCTTCCTCGACGAGGGCGTCTACGAGGCGTTCACCACGACCTTTGAGGACCTGCACGGCATGACCCAGCTCCCGGGCCTGGCGGCGCAGCGGCTGATGGCCGACGGCTATGGCTTCGGCGGCGAGGGCGACTGGAAGACAGCGGCGCTCCTGCGCGTGTTCAAGGTGATGGCCGACCTGAAGGGCACCTCCTTCATGGAGGATTACACCTACCACCTGGAGCCGGGCAACCAGCTGCTGTTGGGCGCGCACATGCTCGAGGTCTGCCCGACGGTGGCGGCCGACAAGCCGCGCCTGGAGGTGCACCCGCTGCTCATGGGTCACAAGGCCGATCCCGCCCGGCTTGTGTTCAACGGACGTCCTGGCCGGGCGGTGGTGGTGTCCGTGGTTGACCTGGGCCACCGCTTCCGCATCGTGCAGAACGAGGTGGAGGCGGTGCCGGTGCCCAAGGACATGCCCAAGCTGCCGGTTGCGCGCGTGCTGTGGCGGCCGGAGCCATCCTTGTCCGCCGCGGCGGAGGCGTGGATTTACGCCGGCGGCGCGCACCACACCGTGTTCTCCTACGAAGTCACGGCGGAACAGGTGCAGGACTTTGCGGACATCCTCGGCGTGGAGTGCGTCACCATCGACCAGCACACCAACCCGCAGGAGCTGCGCACGCGCCTGCGTCTCGACGATGCCGCCTGGAAGCTGGTGTAGAGCGGGTGGGCTACGGGAGGCAGGCGTTTTTGTGGGGCGGGGGGATGGTCCCGCCCCGTTTCCTAGCATGACGAATCCCAACGGAGGTGGATGAGGGTGCTGGAAGAACTGAAGCAGGCCGTGTGGGAGGCCAACCTTCAACTGCCCAAGCATCAACTGGTAAAATTCACGTGGGGCAATGTCAGCGGCGTTGACCGCGAACGCGGCCTGTTTGTCATCAAGCCAAGCGGGGTGCCGTACGAAGAACTGAAAGCGGAGCACATGGTGGTGTGCAACCTGGACGGCGAGGTGGTGGAAGGGGACTTGCGCCCCTCCTCCGACACACCGACGCACGCTCTGTTGTACAAGTCGCTGCCGACGATTGGCGGCATCGTGCACACGCACTCCCCGTGGGGCACCGTGTGGGCGCAGGCGGGCAAGCCGATTCCCGCGCTTGGCACCACCCACGCCGATTATTACTACGGATCTATCCCCTGCACGCGGGCGCTGACGGACGACGAGATCGGCGGCGACTACGAATATGAAACCGGGCGCGTCATTGTCGAGACGCTGGGCGAGACAAATCCGCTTTCGATGCCGGGCGTGTTGGTCCGCAGCCACGCGCCTTTCTGCTGGGGCAAGGACGCCGCGGACGCGGTGCACAACGCGGTGGTGCTGGAAGAGGTGGCGAAGCTAGCCTACCACTCGCTCGCCCTCAATCCCAACCTGGCGCCGATGCAGCAAAGCCTGCTCGACAAGCACTACCTGCGCAAACACGGGAAGAACGCGTATTACGGCCAGCGCTGAACTCGCGGCTTCGGCCGTCCGGGCGACAGGCGCCCTTCCGCGCATCTTCGCCCGGCTGCCCGATGCCGCGGCATTGCCGACGACACAAGTGAGGACGTGATGGTGGCTTGGCCCTGCAAGCGAGAGTTCGACCCGAAGCCCTGTTGTTCGATTTGGATGGAACGCTGTTTCAGACGGAGACGCTGTCTGTGCCCGCTTATGAGCGGACATTTGCCGATTTGCGCCGGGAAGGGCTGTGGCGGGGGCCCACGCCGCCAGTGGAGCGGTTCCTCGGCAGCCTCGGTTTGCTCCTGGACGAGATCTGGCACAACGTGATGCCGGAGGCGGACGCCGCCACGCGCCGGCGGGCGGACGAACTTCTGCTCCAGCACCAGCTCGCTGGCTTGCAGCAGGGCGAGGGTCGTCTGTACCCGGGCGTCCCGGACACCCTGCAGGGGCTGGCGGAACTGGGCTGCCAGTTGTTTGTGGCCAGCAACGGGCTGGAGGCGTACGTGAAAGGAGTCCTCGAAGCCACCGGCATCGCCCGCTGGTTCACGGGGGCTTACAGCGCCGGGGAATACCAGACCGCCTCCAAGGTTGAATTGGTGCGGCTGCTGCTGTCGCGCCAGGGCCTGACCTCGGCCTGGATGGTGGGTGATCGGCAATCCGACGTCGAAGCCGGCAAGCACAACGGCCTGTTTGTGGTCGGCTGCGACTACGGCGGCTTTCATCAACCTGACGAGCTGGCCGAGGCCGATGTCGTCATCCACTCGTTTTCGCAGTTGTTGCCCTTGGTGCGGCAAGCACATTGAGGAGGGATTGGCCATGCTCACGGCACAAGCCTGGATAGGCCGGTCGGTCGCCTGTGCGTGCGGCCAAACGCATCACGTGCCGATTGAAAAGGTCTGCATCGGATCCGATATGCTGGAGCGCCTGAAGGCCTACGCCGCCGCCCAGCATGCGGAGGTCTGGCTGATTGTCAGCGACGCCAACACCCACCCGCTTCTCGGCGGGGCAACCGCATCCGCGCTGGCTGCGGCGGGCCACAAAGTAGATACGCACGTCTTCCCGGAGACGCATGACCTTTTGCCCGACCGGCCGCAGATTGAAGCGGTGCGGCGGCGCATTCGCGAGACGGGCGCGCAGGTGGCGGTGGCGGTGGGCAGCGGCGTCATCAACGACATCACCCGCTACGCCAGTTTCAAGGAGAGCATCCCCTATGTCGTCGTCGCCACCGCCCCGTCGATGGACGGGTACGCGTCCAGCGTGGCGGCGCTGCAGTTTGATGGCCTGAAGACGACCTTGCCGGCGCACACGGCGAGGGCGATTTTTGCCGATCCGTCCGTCCTCGCTAGAGCCCCGTGGGAACTGATTCAGGCTGGTTTTGGCGATCTCGTCGGCAAGACCATCTCCTTGCTGGATTGGAAGCTGGCGCACACCCTGTACCAGGAACCGCTCTGCGCGGCTGCCTACGAATTGGTGCAAAAGCCGCTCAAGGCGTGCATCGACGCGGCCGAAGGGCTGCGCAGCCGCGACGCCGAGGCGGTGCGGGAGCTGTTTTTAGGCCTGGTCAACGCCGGGGTGGCGATGGCGATGGTCGGCAACTCGCGTCCCTGCAGCGGCAGTGAGCACCACCTCTCCCACTTCTGGGACCTGCTCGCGTACAAGGGACGGCGCGCGCACGCCTCGCACGGGCACCAGGTCGGGTACGCCACCACGTGGATGATGAAGTTTTACCGGCTGCTCCCGCAGATTGACGAGCTGGTTCAGCCGCGGCCGCGCACATTGGATATGTCCTGGCGAGAGTGGGTGCGCGAGTTTTACGGCGACGGGGCGGAGACGGTGGAGGCCGCCCAGGCGCGCAAGGCCGAGCGTCTGGCCGCGCGCCAGGACCACTGGCGCGGGTGGAGCCGCAAGAGCATTCTCGCCGCTTTGCAGCCCGAGTTCTCCTGGTTCGCGCAGGTCGAGCGGGCGCTGGGGGTGATGGGCCTGGCGGACGCAGGCGCGCGGCTGGAGATTGACCGCCCCATCCTGCAGGAGACGTTCGAGCACGCATGGGAGCTGCGCGACAGGTACACCATCTTCGACTTTTTGGCCGGTCAAGACCGCATGGCGTGGGCAGTGGAGGCGGTGTTGGGGTAAAATTAGGAGTTGATTTTTGGTCCTGGATTTTGCGTGGGGGAGGGCTTGACCCAGAACGCCAGGACAGCGAGAACGGCCAGGGAGGGGCAGTTTGTGGAGAACAAAAAGACTTCCAAGCACCTGCAGGTGAGTGACACCATACGTGAATGGATTCAGGATGGGCGTTTCCAGCCCGGCGACCAACTGCCCACCGAGATTGAATTGGCCGAGGAATTCCGGGTCAGCCGCCATACAATTCGGCAGGCCATTTCGTCGCTGGCGTCGGCCGGTCTGATCAGCCGCGTGCAGGGCCGCGGCACCTTCGTCACCCAACCTCACGCTTCGCGCAGCTCCGTACCCACCCGGATGGTGGGCGTGCTGACCACGTATATCAACGACTATATCTTTCCCTCCATCATCCGCGGCATTGAGTCGGTGCTGAGTGAAGCCGGCTACTCCGTGCTGTTGTTCAGCACGTCTAACGATTTTGCCCGCGAGCGGGACGCCCTGCGGCGCATCTTGGAGACGCATGTGGACGGGCTGATTGTTGAACCGACGAAGAGCGCTGTGGCCAACCCGAACCTCGACTTGTATCTGCAGATTCTCGAACGCAACATCCCGATGGTCATGCTCCACGCCTCCTATCTCGAACTGTGCACGCCGACGATCCGCATTGACGATGTGGGGGCTGCGCAGACCATTACCCAGCACCTGATGGAACTGGGGCATACCCGCATCGGCGGGCTGTTCAAATCGGATGACGTCCAAGGCAAATTCCGCATGCGCGGCTTTTTGAAGGCCCTGAAGGCGCAGGGTTTACTGCCCGTATCGCGCTTTATTGCAATGTACGAGACGGAAACGCGGCACGAAGTTGTCGCTGCGCTCGCACAGCGTATCTTTGCAGCCGCGCCGGACACGCGCCCGGAAGCCGTGGTTTGCTATAACGACGAGGTGGCGTTTGAACTGGTGACCGCGCTCGGACAGCATGGCCTCCGGGTGCCCGAGGACGTGTCTATCGTTGGCTTTGACGACGCGCCCCTGGCCAGTGTCGGAGAAGTTCCGCTGACCACGATGACCCATCCCAAGACAGAGATGGGAATTGCCGCGGCACGGTTCATGGTGGAAGCCATACAGAATCCAGGGGGACTCGGGAGTGGCAAAGATGACCGTGACCATGTTCTGGGCTCGGAACTGATTGTCCGTCGATCGGCACGCGAAGTGGAAACCGCCTTTTCCGCCCCAACCAGCCACGACACGAATTGAATTTGCGTCCCCTCCAAAAGAGATCTTTCAGGCCCGGATGCGAGCGGGTTGGCATGGCCCCACAGTTACGTGGAGGCTAAGACATCCGTACAAATGTATGGTTTCCCGCTCTGTCCGGGCCCTCTTCACACCAATGTCCGAACCACCGCTATCGACACAAAAATTTGTACGTACAAAATGATTGACACTTTGGACTCTTGCGGATATTATCAATGTAAGCGGATAACATGCGAGGTTTCCCTGTTTTGTCGAGCCGGCAAGGTCGTGGAGGGAAGGCGGAAATAGGCTCATGGGTGCATAGATTCGTACAAATTAAGGGGGTAGATGAAGAGAATAGTTTCGTACCTTTTGAAGCGATTACGTTTCTGTGGTTTTGCAGAAGAAAGAATCGTCAGGTTAAATGAAAAGGGGGAGCACGGCATGAAGCTGAAAAACATCCTCTTCGGCGCTTCCGCCGCATTGGTGGCAATGGGGGCCGTGGCCGGCTGCGGATCGGCCCAAGGTGGCGGGTCCGGTTCATCCTCAACACAGAAGTTAAAGATCGATCCGAAGACGGGCTACCCGGAGTTTAAAAAGAACGCCACCATCACGTGGTGGAGCTGGGTTCCGAATGCCGCCGGGGAAGTGAAGATTTTCGAGAAATACTACCCAAACATCAAAGTCAAATTGGTCAATGCCGGCGCCGGAACCACCGAGTACACGAAGTTCAGCACGGTATTGCAATCGGGAAGCGGCGTTCCGGATGTGGTCATGCTGGAATACGATGTGATGCCGCAATACATTTCTTCCAACGCATTGGCGGACATTACTCCCTACGTGAAGAACTATAAAGACAAGTTCCCGCAGTGGGTGCTCAACCAGGTCACATACGACGGGCGCATCTACGGCGTACCGGAAGACACGGGGCCGCTTGGCTTGTTCTATCAAAAGAGTGTTTTCGACAAATACCACCTGAAGGTGCCGACCACGTGGGAGGAATACAAGCAGGAGGCGCTTGCCTTCCATAAGCAGAATCCAAAGGCCTACTTCACCTACTTTCTGAACAACGATGCGCAATGGATTCAGTCCTTGTTCTGGCAGGCTGGCGTCTCCCCCGTGCAGCGTGACGGGGACAGTTGGAAGGTCAACTTCACCGATCCAAAGATCGCCAAGGTCCTGAGCTACTGGAAAAGCCTTGTGGATGCCGGGGCGGTGGACTTCACGGCCTCCGGCCCTTCCTGGGAGAAGAACATCAACAACGGTGTTTATGCGACGGCGGTGGGAGCTGCTTGGTTTGACAGCGAGACGTTGGTGCCATGGGATCACAATCTGAGCCAGCACAAGTGGCACGTGGCGTTCATTCCCCAGTGGCAGGCTGGACAACATGTCGACGGTGATTTCGGCGGCTCGGTGCAAGCGGTGACAAAGGCGTCCAAGAACCAGGAGGCGGCGGCTATCTTCGCCACTTTCATCAACACGCAGGAGGAAGAGTTGAAGCATGACGTGTCGCCGGCCAAGACCGGTGGCGGCGGGCTGTTCCCGGCCAGCTCCGATGGATTCAAACTGGATCAGTTTAACGCTCCCAATCCGGCGTTGGACAACCAGCGGGCCAACAAAGAGGTGTTCGCGAAGGCTTCGTCGCAAGTCTACTCGGGATTCCAATGGAGCCCTTGGTCAACCTACGTTTTCAATCAGTTGACAAGTGAGTTGAGTAAGGCGTTCACCAACAAGGAGTCCATCCAGCAGGCGCTGCAAAATGTCCAGGACAAAGTTGTCACTTATGGCAAGTCCCAGGGCTACAAGGTGACCACTTAATCAGGCTGTGCTGTCCCGGGGCGGGATCTGTCGCCCTGCCCCGGGCAAGTCTCTACACATCGGGGTGGGAATGATATGGCAGCACAAACAATCCGGAACCGCATGCAGCCGTGGACGTTTCTGGCGCCCTTTCTGCTTCTTTTCGTGGCCTTCCTGTTGGTCCCTCTGATTTACGCGGTGTACATCAGTTTCTTTGTCCGTCGCATGGGAGTGCTCTACTTTGTCGGTTTCCAGAATTACATTACGGCCATACAGGACCATCAGTTTTGGGTGTCTATCGTCCGCGTGTTCTTTTACGGTGTTGTACAGGGAGTCATCATGATTGCTTTGGCCCTTCTGTTGGCACTCTTGCTTGATACCAAGTGGGCGAAGTTCAAATCGTTGTTTCGTCTGATGTTCCTGTTGCCTTACGCGGTGCCTGGCGTGTTTGCGTCCATTCTGTGGGGGTTCCTCTACTCCAAGTCGATGAACCCGCTGCTGCACAACCTCAAGTTCAATCCGCTCTCCAGCGGCTTTCTGCTTTACGCCATCGTCAACATCGCCACCTGGGAATGGGCAGGATACAACATGATTCTGTACATCGCCTCCTTGACCGGGGTCTCGACCGAGCTGTATGAAGCCGCCAAACTGGACGGTTGCGACGAGTGGCAACTGGCTCGTTTCATCAAACTGCCATTGCTGAAACCGACCATCGTGATGACCTGTATCCTCAGCTTTATCGGTTCCATGCAACTTTTCAATGAACCGTTCTTGTTGACGGCGCTAACACCGATCTCGCCAGACTTTACACCAAACATCTACATCTACAATATGGCCTTCTCGATGACCAACCTTCCGTATGCCGCGACCTTGTCGGTGTTTCTCGCGCTGATCACGATTCTGATCTCGGTCATCGCACTGACAGTGAACCGCCTGTGGCGGCGCCGCACGCCAACAGCAGGGGCGGGGGCCTCGGCCGCACCGGCGGCGTAAGTCAGTCAAGAGAGGGGGGTATACGAGTGGCACAGCACACGGGCAGCGCAACCGCGCAGATGAGGGAGCGTACGGGAGTAGTTCTGCCCCAAGCGAATTATCGGGCGGTTCGGGCAAAGACGGTGGCAACACAGTCAGTTGTGACGCTGATTTTATTTATACTCGCGTTTTACTTCATGTTACCTATCATCTGGATTTTGATTGCGTCGACGAAGAACGCGAAAGAACTCTCGTCCACGGGCATCTTCAGCTTGCCGAGCCACTTGCATTTCTTTGAAAATGTGCGCTTGCTCACGACGTATCAACACGGCGTGTATTGGATGTGGTTTCTTAACTCCGCCATCTACGCCGTCGCGGTGGCGGTGCTGACCTGTATCGTCTCGTCGATGGCCGGGTATGCTCTGGCCAAGTACGACTTTCGGGGGCGAAACGGCATCTTTTTGCTTGTTATCGCCTCTCTGATGATTCCAGGTACGGTCACCGCCATCCCGCTCTTCATTGTGGAGAAAGCGTTCAACCTGGTGGATACGTACACAGGGGTTATTTTCCCTTTGATTGCCAGTCCGTTTGGTGTGTACTTTCTCCGCATCTATATCCAAGATGTTGTTCCAAATGACCTGTTGGACGCTGCCCGCGTGGACGGTGCCTCTGCAGCGCGCACGTTCTGGAGCGTCGTGTTTCCGGTGATTCGCCCCGCGCTCGTCACGTTGTTTCTCATTAGCATGGTAGGCACCTGGAACAACTTTTTCCTGCCGTTGGTCTTGCTCAACAACCAGGACCTCTACCCGCTCCCAGTCGGCATCGAATCCTTGATGAGTCTGATCAACACTCCAGAGGCGGCCATGACCGTCCCATTGTATCCACTCATCATCACGGGGTCCCTGATCTCGATTGCACCGATGATCATCGGGTTCATCCTGTTCCGCAGACAAATTGTCACTGGCCTGACACAGGGGAGCGTGAAGCTTTAACTGACATCCGATTCTAAGTCGGTCGACGACAGTTCGACAGATCACATCGTTCCCCACACATCATCAACACAGGAGTGGTGACATCATGACAAAAGGAAAAGCCACGGTTACCCTCGATTCGCGCTATGTCCTGTCGGACGTGGATTCGCGTATTTACGGTTCCTTCATTGAGCACCTGGGCCGAGCCGTTTATGGAGGCATTTACGAGCCGGGGCATCCCACGGCGAACGAACAAGGGTTCCGCCAGGATGTAGCCGATATGGTGCGGGAACTGCAGGTCCCCATCGTCCGCTACCCGGGTGGCAATTTTGTTTCCGGGTACAATTGGGAGGATGGAGTGGGGCCGGTTGAAAACCGTCCAGTCCGTCTCGATCTCGCCTGGCGCTCGACGGAATCCAACCGGGTCGGTACGAACGAGTTCGTCGCCTGGGCCCGCCTGGTCGGGGCCGACGTGATGATGGCTGTCAACCTCGGCACGCGTGGCATCGACGCCGCCCGCAATCTGGTGGAGTATTGTAATCACCCGTCCGGATCGTACTGGAGCGACTTGCGCGTCTCGCATGGCTACCGAAATCCGCACGACATCAAGGTGTGGTGTCTGGGCAATGAGATGGATGGGCCATGGCAGATTGGCCACAAGACGGCGGATGAATATGGCCGCCTGGCGGCCGAGACGGCAAAAGCGATGAAGTGGGTGGACCCTGACATTGAACTGGTCGCCTGCGGCAGCTCCAATCGTCATATGGCCACATTCCCGGAGTGGGAGCGCATCGTCCTCGACCACACCTACGAGCATGTAGAGTACATCTCCATGCACACCTACTACGGCAACCGCGACGGGGACACGCCCAACTTCCTCGCCCAGTCGCTCGACATGGACGAATTCATCAAGACGGTGGTGGCTGCCTGCGATTACATCAAGGCGAAGAAGCGCAGCAAGAAGACGATGTATCTCTCTTTCGACGAGTGGAACGTCTGGTTCCACTCCAACGAGGCGGATAAGCAGATTCCCCCGTGGACGGTGGCGCCGCCATTGCTTGAGGACATCTACACCATGGAGGACGCGCTGCTGGTCGGCGCTATGCTTATCACGCTGCTCAAACACGCTGACAGGGTGAAGATGGCGTGTCTGGCGCAGCTGGTGAACGTGATTGCGCCTATCATGACGGAGAACGGCGGGCCGGCGTGGAAACAGACGATTTATTACCCGTACTTGCACGCATCGGTGTATGGGCGGGGAACGGTCCTGCAAACGTTGGTGGACAGCCCGAAGTACGACAGCAAGGACTTTACCGATGTGCCGTACGTGGACGCGGTGGCGGTGTGGAATCAGGATGGGGGCGATGTGACGCTGTTCGCGGTTAACCGCAACCTCACGGAATCAATCCCGCTTGAGTGCCGGCTTGGCAGCTTCGCCGGCTATCGGGTTGTGGAGCACCTGGTACTGCGCCACGACGACCTGAAGGCGAAGAATACGAGCGACAACCCGAACAACGTGGTGCCGACTGCCGTCAACCGCACTTCGCTCGACGGTGATACCTTGCACGCCAATCTGCAGCCGGCGTCGTGGAACGTGATTCGGTTGGCGTCGCAACCAACGGCAGGTTGATCAACGCGATCTCACTTGATATGAATACAGGGGCCCACAGGGATTCAACACAAATCTCTGTGGGCCACTTTTTGTTTCGGGGCGGGGATCATTGAGGAGTAGGCAGGGTGGATTAACTGATGTTTCTATGGAAGCGGCAGAATACCCGGGGCTCGACCTATCAATGTACGAACCATAATGGAATATAGGACAAATTTGTCCGTACAAAATTATTGACTATTGTTCGTCTGTCCACTATTATCAATGTAAGCGCACGACACGAGGCATAGCAAGGGAATTTCTTGTAGCGGATTCGAGATGTTCGTACAACTGTGGGGGGTGAAACCTTTTCATTACCAAACCAATTATGTGGGTGCGTGGGAAGAAGGGAGACTGTCCCGGTCTCTCCGAGCTCTTGCCGACACAAGTTTCTTGGTTGCGCATGGGGCATAAGAAAGCGATTTCGTGAATGGGTTATTATGCCATGTGAATTGGATGGGGGTAAGTGTCAATGCACAAGATGTATCGTTTGTCAGCCGTTCTATTGGGTGTAAGCATCCCTGTCGCCCTGGCCGGCTGTGGCGGAGGCAGTTCCGGTGAAAACAGTTCGGCGAATTCGTCTGGATCGGCGAAGGTCGTAAAAATCACGGAAATGGATTACTTCACAGATAGCAAGAGTTCGCGCGGGATGGACAACCTGATTAAGGAGTTTGAGAAAAGTCACCCGAATATTAAGATTGAGCGGACCCCGGTCCCTTATGAGCAGCTGCTTCCGAAATCGTTGCAAGAGGCCACGACTCACACACTTCCGACCATCTTGGTTACGGATAATCTGAACATCCCGACGATGGTATCTGCCGGGGCCATAACACCCCTCTCCAGGTTCGGCGAGGTTGACACATCTCAATACCTGGATGGACCGCTGTCAACAGTCACTTATGACGGGGAAATCTATGGGTTGCCGCTTGGGACCAATGATCTTGCCCTGTTTTACAATAAATCGCTTCTCGCGAAAGCGCATGTATCGCCGCCAAAGACCTGGGATGAGCTTTTGAATGTCGCCAAAAAGCTGAAATCCTCGTCAACTTATGGGCTGGCTTTTTCTGCTCCGAAGGACGAGCAGGCAACTTGGCAGTTTGCCCCGTTCCTGTGGACCAACGGCGGGAATTATACGCACTTTGATTCTCCACAGGCCATTCAAGCTTTGGAACTATGGACCAATCTCGTGAAGACGGGCGGTGCATCGAAGTCGGTCGTGAATTTCAGTCAAAATGAAGTATACAACGAATTCGCTGCTGGACGTGCGGCCATGATGGTGATGGGACCTTGGGAAGTGCCACCGCTGAAACAAACGAAGATTGACTATGGCGTTGTCCCGCTTCCGACACCTAAGGCTGGGCAGACTCCCATCAGCCCCATTGGCGGAGAGGACTGGACCATTACCTCAAGTGCGACTCCTGAGCAACAGAAGGCAGCCTGGACGTTTCTGCAGTGGACGCAGCAGAAAGACACACTGGAGAAGTTCGATGAGGCGATGGGATACATTCCGGCTCTAAAGTCCGCACTGACTGATTTTCAACAGAAGAATAAAGACTATGCTGTATTCGCCAAACAGCTGGAATCGTCAAGGGCTCTGACGAGCGGGTTGAGGGACAAGCTGCCCAATGTCACTGACGCCGTGACCACGGCCATTCAGCAGGCCTTGACGGGTGAACAGACCCCGGCTCAAGCAGCCCACCAGGCAGAATCGCAAATTAAATCCATTCTTGGCTAGTTTTTTAGGTGGCCCCGGGGGCGGCCGCGGACTGTGCAGCAAGCAATCCCGGGGCATTGACCAATCCCGCATTCAGGAGAAGGTGACCGGATGTCCTTATCGCGATATGGTGGGGTGTCGTCGATGAATGGGGTAGCGGTCTCGCGTCAGAGCAAGAGACAGAGATGGAAAAGGAACAGCGGCATGCGGCTTTTGTTCTTACTCCCGACCCTCATTTATTTGCTGGGCATTTTTCTTGTGCCGATTATCTACAATCTGGTGATGAGTTTCAGAAATTACACTGCAGCCTCCATTAACGGAAACGCGCCCTTTATTGGGCTCCAAAACTACATTGACGTATTTCGGATGCCTGCCATGGGCCAGACGTTGGTCAACACGATTGAATTTGTCGTCGGATCTATTGTGTTTCAAGCGATTATCGGAATGGCGCTTGCGTTGCTGTTCAACCGCAAGTTTCCTTTAAGTCAGCTGTTGCGCACACTGCTGTTAATTCCTTGGCTGCTGCCGCTGATTGTTTCCGGGACGGCTTTCAAATGGATATTTGACCAAAATCACGGCGTGCTCAACGCTGTCTTGCTGCATCTGCACATCATTCACGCTCCGCTTGGTTGGCTCGTATCGCCAAACCTGGCTTTGATATCGGTGATAATAACCAACATATGGGTCGGAATACCGTTTAACATGGTCCTGTTTCACAGTGGGCTGCAAAACATACCGGAGGAGCTTTATGAGGCAGCCGCTCTTGATGGCTGTAATAAATGGCAACAATTTTGGAGTATCACCGTACCGTCGCTGAAATCGGTCATTGCCATCGTGTTGATGCTAGGGCTGATTTACACTCTGAAGGTCTTTGACGTCATCATGGTCCTGACGGGTGGCGGACCTGCCAATGCGTCGCAGATTCTTTCCACCTGGTCCTATGATCTCTCGTTCCAGAATATGCAATTCGGTCAAGGCGCAGCCGTCGGCAACATCATGATACTGATTTCGTTGATCTTCTGCTTTATCTATATGCGGGCCACGCGCCAGTCGGAGGTGAACTGAGTTGATTAAGAGAAAGATTCACCTAACTATCGTGGCCATCCTGGTTACAGCGGTCATGCTGTTTCCATTGTACTGGACAATTATCTCGTCGCTCGAGACGAATGATCAAATATTCCATCAACCCCCCTATTTCTTCCCGCCCACACCAGAGTTCGTGGCCTACGCCCATGTCTTTGTAGAACAATTGCCACACTTGCAGACAAGCCTGATTGTCGCTGGAGGCACCACTCTTTTGTCTCTATTTGTCGCAGCACCAGCAGCCTACGCGATTGCCCATTTTCGCTGGCGTGGAGTCGGTGCGCTGATTGTCGCTCTGTTGATCTCTCAGATGATTCCCGGTGTTTCTCTCGCCAACGCTCTTTTCATCTTGTTCAACAAGGTAGGCTTGTTGAACAGCTACCTAGGCTTGATATTGGCTGACTGTTCGTTTTGCATACCTTTCAATATCCTGATTCTACGAGCTTTTATGGAGTCCATACCAAAAGACATTTCTGAGGCCGCTCTGGTGGATGGTGCCGGGGAGGTGCGCACGTTCGCAAGTGTCATCCTTCCCATTAGTAAATCGGCGTTGATCACCGCGGGCCTGTTTGCGTTCTTGTTTGGCTGGGGCGACTTCCTGTTCGCGGTAACCATGATGACACAAGACGCTATCCAACCCATTACGGTCAGCTTGTATTCGTACATCAGCCAATACAGTCAGTCTTGGAATGAAATGATGGCTGCCGCTGTCTTGGCCTCCATTCCAGCGGCGTTCCTACTCTTAGTATCGCAGCGCTACATCACGGCCGGTATGACGAGCGGCTCTGTGAAAGGCTGATTTCATTGCATGTCCAAACAGGGAGGGTGCAACTATGAGTGCAAGTGTAACCACCGGCTCCTTCTCCGTCCGCATCCAAGACCCGTTCTGGTCCCCCAAACAGGCTCTTGTCCGCGACGTGGTCATCCCCTATCAGTGGCAAGCGCTCAACGACCAGGTGCCGGGCGTGGAGCCGAGCCACACCATCGAAAACTTCCGCATCGCCGCGGGTGAGGCGGACGGCGACTATTACGGCATGGTGTTCCAGGACAGCGATCTCTACAAATGGCTGGAGGCGGTCGGCCACACGCTGGCGAACGAACGGGACGAAGAGCTGGAAAGGAAGGCGGACGAGGCCATTGATCTGCTGGCCCGGGCGCAGCAGCCGGACGGCTACTTGAACACGCACTACACGCTGACCAAGCCGGACAAGCGCTGGACCAATCTGCGCGACGATCACGAGCTGTACTGTGCGGGCCACCTGATAGAGGCGGCGGTGGCGTATTACCAGGCCACAGGCAAGCGCAAGCTGCTGGACATCGCGTGCCGCTTCGCCGACTATATCAACCGGGTGTTTGGCCACGGGCCGGGGAAGATTCCGGGCTATCCGGGGCATGAGGAAATCGAGCTGGCGCTGATTAAGCTCTACCGCGCGACCGGCAACAGGACGTATCTCGACCTCGCCCTGTACTTCATCGAGGAGCGGGGGCGACAGCCGCACTATTTCCAAATCGAGGCGGAGAAGCGCGGGGAGACGACCCCATTCCGGTTCGGGTTTGAGTATTCGCAGTCGCACCTGCCCGTCCGCGAGCAGACGGAGGCCATCGGCCACGCAGTGCGGGCGATGTATTTCTACACGGCGGTGGCCGACGCGGCGCGGGAGACCGGGGACATGTCGTTGCTCGACGCGTGTCGGCGGCTTTGGAACAGCGTCGTGCAGAAGAAGATGTATGTCACCGGAGGCATCGGATCATCCGCGGACAATGGGGAGGCGTTCACCACCGATTACGACCTGCCCAATGATACCGCCTACACCGAGACGTGCGCGGCGATTGGTCTGGTGTTTTTCGCCCAACGTATGCTTCAGGCTGAACCTCGACGCGAATACGCGGACGTGATGGAGCGGGCGCTGTTCAACGGCGTGCTCGCCGGGATGTCGCTCGACGGGCGCCGCTACTTCTACGTGAATCCGCTGGAGGTGTGGCCTTCCGCCTGCGACTACCGGGCCGACATGCACAGCGTCAAATACGAGCGCCAGGGGTGGTTTGGCTGCGCCTGCTGCCCGCCCAACATCGCCCGGCTCCTGGCCTCATTGGGGCAGTACGTGTACACCACAGACGCCGCCAAGGAGACTATTTATGCGCATTTGTACATCGGATCGAGCGTGAGTGTCGAGGTGGCCGGCGGCAAGCAGGTGACGCTAGTGCAGGAGTCGCAGCTGCCCTGGCAGGGGCGGATCCGTCTCACCGTCCACCTAGACGATCCGGCTGCGTTCACGCTGGCGCTGCGTCTGCCTGGGTGGTGCCTTACCCCGGCGCTACGGGTAAACGGCGAGGCGGTCGATCCGGCCGACGCGGCAGACGGGTACGCGCGCCTGAATCGCACATGGGCGTGCGGCGATGTGATTGAGCTGGACCTGCCGATGCAGCCGTTGCGCATATATCCGCACCCGGAGCTGCGCGAGGACGCGGGCAAGGTGGCGCTGCAATACGGGCCCATCGTGTACTGCCTGGAAGAGGCGGACAACGGGGCGAATCTGCGCGACCTCACGCTGCCGCGGGAGGCGGCGATTGCGGCCAAGTACGAGCCCGACCTGCTGGGCGGGGTGGTCGTGCTGGAGAGCACCGGGTACAAATCGGCTGCGCCGGCCGGCGCGGCGCTCTATTCGTACGAGCCGCCCTCGCGCGAGGAGACCCTCATCCGGGCCATCCCGTACTACGCTTGGGCCAACCGCGGACCGGGCGAGATGACGGTCTGGATTCGCGAGGCGTAGCCGGCCATAGCAACCTCTTCAAAATCGGCCCTTATCTGCGGTCTCAACCCGTTTGTTGTCACCGAGGTGATTACTACTTCCACCACAATCGTCTGTCGTCATTATTGTTCCTGCCGTCGTATGGGGTCGGAACATACTGAACGCTCGGCCGCCGCTGTGCAGGTTGTGGGTATAATTCCATGAGCTCGTATACCTCTCGCGGTAAGTTCACCTGCACAGGCAGGCCGAGGTTGCGGAGCTTGTCGATCGTAATCGGGTAATCGTGTGTCCACAGCCCGGAGGACAGTGCGTGAGCCACTTCTCGCGCACGCTCTGCGTCCATCTTTTCCTCAAGGAGGCCGATTAGAAACGACTCGACTTGACGCAGGGCTTTACGAGCCATATCGATGAGCACGAGGGTCTCGTCCTTGATTTCCTGCAGAGGCTTTTGCATCGCCACCTCAACGAGCGAGGCGGCTGGATACTGGCCAAGTTGCGGATCGACCGGGCCGAGCACCGCGTTCTCGTCGACTACGATCTCGTCCGCCGACAGTGCAATCATGGTTCCACCTGACATGGCGTAGTGCGGCACGAACACGGTTACTTTGGCGGGATGGCGGCTGAGCGCATAAGCGATTTGTTCTGACGCTAGAACTAACCCGCCCGGTGTGTGGAGGATGAGGTCGATCGGCATTGAATCGGGGGTCAACCGGATTGCACGTAGGATCTGCTCGGAATCCTCGATAGAGATGTAGTTACGCAGGGGGATACCGAAGAAGCTGATTGTCTCCTGCCGGTGAATGAGCGTAATCACGCGTGTCTGACGACGCCTCTCCAGATAGCGGATGGTTCGGATGCGATGCATGTTGATCCAGTATTGCCGCCACACGGGGATAAGCGTCCAAATGAAAAGGAGAATCCAAAACCACATACCCCACACCTCACCTACATTCTCCCTAAAAGCGGTAGCGGATATTCCGTAACGTGACAATCGTTTATGGAGTTGGCAAGGCATTACGAATTAGAGAGCTTTCGCAAGGCGGCTTCTTCACTGACCGAGATGTACTTGGTGGACGATGAGCCGACTCAATTTTCTGTTTAAATCGTTCACGTCTCTGGTCCCATGGTGAGTGTGAATGCCACACCACTGTCGCTTCTGAACGAGGCCTGTGAGAAATTGGAGAAGATGATGGACGTTCTGCATGTAAACTCGTGACCCGTTCAGCAGACCCTAATTTGTTCTGGTTTCGCTTCTTGGAGATGTTCAAGGTCGCTGGAAAAGGCGGCAGAACTTCAAGTTCTTGACTTACTGCGCTAACGTTCCCGTTAGTTGAAGAAGCCTCGCCGTACATAGAACATGGACATCCGGCAACGGATGACACCGAATGTCCATTTCATACCACATCTTCAATCTTAATCCCAAAATCCTCCGTCGGAGTGAATGATCTGTCCTGTAATCCATTGCGCATCATCACTCGCCAAGAAAGCGATCAATTTTGCAACATCTTCGGGTGTCCCAATCCGTCCCATTGGAAACTTGGGAAGGAGTAAATCTCTGATTTCGTCTGTCATCCACCCGGAATCGGTCGGGCCGGGATCAACTGCATTGACTGTCACGCCAAGAGATGCCACTTCCCGCGCCAAACATTGAGTAAAGATAGAAATGGCACCCTTTGTAGTTTCATAGGCAATGTTACCTGGTGTTGGCGTTTTTTCCTGCCCAGAAACTAATTTAATGATCCTTCCTCCGAAAGTGCCATATCGTTGAACAAAATGGGTAGACAGCATGCAAGTACTGCGCACGTTGACTGGATAGTGCATGTCGAGAATTTCACTGGTCATCTCACGGTAACTCACTTCTTGGCAATGAGCTGCATTATTCACCAGGATCGCAGGCGTTCCGAGAGAGTCCTCTACCGCGTCAAGAAGTCGTTCATATGCATCCCGGTCTGCCAGGTTAATACTCAATTGACTGGATTTCACGCCCAGTTTCGATAGCTCTTTTTCAAACAAACCAGGAAAGGATTCATCTCCTCCATACTCCTGGGTTTCATCAAACGGAACCCAATCAGTGAAAAAGATGTTTGCTCCTTCCGATGCTAATGCCTTGCAGATAGCCGTGCCAATTCCTTTACGGCGGCTTACTCCTGTAACGATTGCAATTCTGTCCTGTAGGCGATTCATTAGTGTTGCCCCCCGTTCGTATAAGGGAGCCTGGAATGGAGTTACTGGAGATGAAAAGTCCCACCTAAGAAGGACGAAACATACGCAAGTAAGTATCTCAGTGGGCAATTGTAATTCCACCATGCATCCCTTGTATGGTTAAAGAATAGGTACACAGACCACATGCGTAACAGATGTGGGTTATGGTACTTATCCATCTAGTGCCCCTTCAGGGAACGTAGTTTGAGGAAAGTGGAGGATTAACCAGTGGAATGGAGAATATCACCAACGGTGGTGATATTCATGTGCCTGTATGTCCGTGAATTGAGCCCTGCCGAGGGTAACAGATTGGTTCGTATTGTCCGTAAGGGGTCCAATCCGGTCTCCGTGCGTAGAGCACTGGTCGTCCTGGCTTCTGCTCAACGAATAAAGGTCCCCGAAATCTCACGACTCTATCACTTGTCGGAAGAACATGTCCGCCATGTGATTCACGCATTTAACGAGCAAGGCTTTGAGGCTCTTCAACCCCGCTATGGTGGTGGACGCCCCAGGACGTTCACCGACGAAGAGCGTGCTGGCATCATCGAGTTGGCACAAACGCCACCTAAGGTTCTGGGATTGCCGTTTACGACGTGGTCGCTGAGCAAACTCAAGCAGGCCGTCGAACAAAAAGGGATCGTTCGTTCGATTAGTATCGAAACCATCCGGGTCATCTTGAGTCAAGCGGACATAACCTATCAACACACGAAGACCTGGAAAGCATCAAACGATCCAGAGTTCGAGAGTAAAAAAAACGAATCCAGTCGCTGTACAACAATCCACCCAAGGACGGACGATTGATCTATCTGGACGAATTCGGACCGCTGTCGATCCAGCCATTTGCGGGTCGAGGGTGGTTCGTAAAACGTAAGCCCAACCGGTTACCGGCAACTTACCATCGGACGCACGGTGTTCGTCACCTTCTGGCTGCACTGGACTTGAAATCCGACAAATTGTATGGGCATGTCTCGGACTCGAAAAAGCATCAAGACATCCTGCGTTTTCTCAAGGTGCTGCGCCGTCGTTATCACTGTTCCGAGCGGCTGTACATCATCCTGGACAACTTTTCGCCGCACAAGCATGAGCGTGTCCGAAACTGGGCGGTCGAGAACAATGTGGAATTGGTCTACACACCGACACACGCATCGTGGCTCAATCGGATTGAGTGTCATTTCGGTCCGTTGCGCAAGTTTGTGCTCAGTGGCAGCAACCATGAGGACCACAAGGCACTTGCTGACGCAATTCGGGCATATATTCGCTGGCGCAATAAGCACAGGAGAAACGCTAGCCTTCTACGGGAACAAAAGAAGATCAAGGTTGCCTGAAGGGGCACTAGCTCAACCAAAGCATTATATGATACTGGTTGCTTCGCCGTACGTTTTAACTCGTTTCGCCAATGATCTCAGTACAGCCTAGCTTGGACAGTCACAACCCTTTCCTTTACAAAAATTTCTGTGCTGTTCAGGGGATATCGACAGCCATGAACTACACGGATAAAGCCGGAGGCTTACAGGTATAGTATGAGTATGGTTCCACGTTGGCTGGCAACACCACGGCATGTACGAGAAGTGTTATGGGCAAAGTATTATGGGCATCGTCGAACACAAGCACCCGGGAAACCGGGATCTCCGTTTTCGGACCTTTTTCACTGTTTAATTCGAAGCCCCGAGAACTGTAAAGCGCTATTGGGAAGAAGAGGAGAAGATAAGTTTAATGAATGAACAAGTCCCTCATGATAACAGTCTCGACAACAGTCTCGCTCTAAAACAAGAGGGGTATCTGTTTATTAAAAACAGGGTTGACCGATATCAATCTGATGTATTTCAAGCACGTTTGATGCTGCAAAATGTAATTTGTATAAGTGGCGAAGAAGCGGCGAAGTTGTTTTACGATCCAGAACGGTTTCAACGAAAGGATGCCGTGCCAAAACGGGTACAAAGAACGTTGTTTGGCGAGAACGGAGTCCAGGCTTTAGATGGTGACGCGCATATTCTCCGCAAGCGTCTTTTTCTGTCGCTGATGACTCCGCCACAGCAAAAACGGTTGGCTGAGCTTGCTAGGGAGCAGTGGCAGGCTTCTATCAGCAAATGGGAAGGTGCCAAGAAGGTTGTACTTTTTGATGAAGCAAAGAATATTTTATGCCGGATAGCATGTCATTGGGCGGGCGTTCCGCTACAGGAATCCGAAGTAAAAGAGCGGGCGGACGACTTTATTGCCATGGTTTATGCGTTCGGAGCGATTGGGCGTCGGCACTGGAAAGGAAAAAGCGCAAGAGCCAGAGCCGAAAAGTGGATCAGAAAGGTCATAGAAGATGTCCGAGCCGATAAACTGAAGGTTGATAAAGGTTCAGCACTTTATGCCATGGCATTTCATAAGCAGTCCTGTAATGAAGCAATTTGAGGTTTGATAGATTAAAAAACCTCCTGGTATCGTGGTAGTTGCCGAGACCAACACGAATACACAGGAGGGTGAAGCAACAATGGCAAGGAATGTGAACGCTAAGATTAAACGCATCACCGAGGGAACGCTCGTTGTCGGTATCGACATCGCCAACTACACGCACGTTGCAAGAAGCGTTGATTGGCGAGGCATCGAGCTAGGTAAGCCACTCTCCTTCGAGAATACCAGGGATGGACTCGATAATCTAGAGCGGTGGCTGGAAGCACTGAAACGTTCTCACGCCAAGGACGATGTGTTGGTGGGGATGGAGCCAACGGGCCACTATTGGATGACGCTAGCTCAGCATTTGCGAGAACGAGGCATCCCGGTAGTTCATGTGAATCCGTCGCACGTCAAGAAGAGCAAGGAGTTGGATGACAACTCACCGACGAAGAACGACGTGAAGGATGCACTCACGATTGCACGCCTCATCAAGGACGGTCGGTACGCAGAGCCGATCATTCCACTCGGTGTGTATGCCGAACTACGGGGGGGTATGAACCAACGGGAGCGCCTCATGGAGGACCTGCAGCGAGTCAAATGCCGTATTCAAAATTGGCTAGACCGCTTCTTCCCGGAGTTTGTACCGACAGTGTTCAAGGAGTGGGATGGCAAGGCGGCGCTGGCTGTGTTGCGTAAAGCTTGGCTACCTGTGGATATCTCTGTAATGACGCCAGAGGATATTGTCCACATGTGGAGGGAGGCGGATATCAAAAGGGGCGTTGGACTGAAGGCGGCGAAGAAACTTGTGAACACTGCACAGAGCTCCATTGGGCTGCGACAAGGGGTAACCATGGCCCGTCAGGAGCTGCAGTTCCTGATGAGTCAATATGACCTGATTAGGCAGCAGTTGGACCAACTTGAGGCTCAGATCGCTCAACTGCTGGTGAAGATTCCGGGTGCTCAACAAATGCTTCGGATACCAGGTCTCGGGTTATCCACAGTTGCCGGATTCTTGGCCGAGGTCGGAGACCTGTCGTTGTTCACAAGCTGGCACCAGATTCGCAAACTGGCGGGGCTTAACCTGAAGGAAGACAGCTCCGGGATACACAAGGGCAAGACTGTCATCAGCAAACGAGGCCGGTCACGGCTGCGGGCACTGCTCTACCGAGGCGTGTTTCAACTGGTGGCGACGAACTCAGAGTTCAAGCTACTACACCAGCACTTCAAGACTCGTGTGGATAACCCGCTCAAGCCCAAACAGTCGCTCATTGCTCTCTGTGGAAAACTGATACGCATTCTGTACACGATGGGTACACGGCATGTGGATTACGATCCCGTCCGAGCTCTTGGGCCGGCCTATCGGGCGCTCACATCCCAGGCTGCTTGATCAAACGGGGATCACCGACCGACTCGTTCGCTGGAAACATCGCACAAGAGTGACCTGCATTTGACAAACGTATAGCACGGAGAAGCCGGCAGACATTTTCTCCATTCGGGCATCGACCCTGTACGTAAGCTCAGCTGGCCTCCACCCTTTCGACAGGTCGTACGAAGGACTGCTGAGGGCGTTAGACCCTGTGAGACATGAGAGGGTAAACCACGAAAGCATTTGGTGGAGATCCGAGGTGCGTACCATAATTTACAAGGCGGTGCTACACCGTCTAGTTTGGTACACCCTCAAA
>NZ_BCQV01000038.1 GCF_001552255.1 Alicyclobacillus shizuokensis NBRC 103103 | reverse complement strand
AGACGCTTCCCTGGATAGCTTCAGATGGCATGCAAAACCCTCCTCGTATGATTTGATTTAGACCAAGGTCTTTTATGTCAACTACAAACACACAGGGCTAAAGGGTTGAGTCGCTGGGGTATCCCCAGAGATAATGACCTTAAGCGTAGGGTCCGGGGCAGTTCTGGTGTCCTCCTGTAGTCACCGCCTGGGTGAACTTCTCGGAAAGACTGTCTCCCCGATGCGGGTGTGTGATCTTTGACTCGCAGGCGGTCCCCCGTCCGTCTCCTTCCCGTATGACAGCAGCATGCGGGTGTACCCAGGGAGCGGCCGGCGAGTTCTCATCACGCGAGGCTGAGAGATACACCCGCGGCTCGGGGATACCCCAGCGACTCAGACGCCCGCACCCTGCCAAACAGGAGGTGAATCTGACAATGGCATGTCTGTATGTCGGTATCGATCTCGGCCTGAGCAACTTTGTCGTCCGCGTCATCGACGAGCAGGGCAAACCCGTGTCCGGAGCATTGACCTACACCAATGACCTCGTGGGCGCCGAGAAGCTCCTGGACAAGCTTTTGGAGTTGCTTGAATCCACCGGTTCCACGCAGCTTCGAATCGGCATGGAGGCCACCAACCTGTACTGGTGGCACTTGCACGAGTTTCTCTCACAAAACGACGCCCTCCAGCCCTTTGACACAGAGATTTTTGTCCTCAATCCGTCATTGGTGGATGGGTTTAAGAAGGCTTATACCAAGCTGCCGAAAACCCATGCGATGGATGCCTGGGTCATCGCCGACCGGCTGCGTTTTGGGGGGCTGCGCCCCACGTTGCCACAAGACCCGCGCTATGCCGCTCTGCAGCGGTTGACACGCTTTCGCTACAACCTGGTGCAGAATCTCATCCGGGAGAAGAATCGGGCGCTGGGCATGATTTTTCTCAAGTTCTCGCCGCTGCGCGACGACCAACAGAACCCCTTTAGCGACCCGTTCGGCAAGGCAGTCACCGCTGTTCTCTCCGAACTGACACCGGATGAGGTCGCAGAGCGTCCGTTAGAAGAACTGGCCCAGTTCATAGCGGAGCATGGCAACAACCGGTTGCGTGACCCGCAAGAGTTAGCCCGGGAGCTCAAGCGGCTCGCTCAGCGTGCGTACCGGCTGAATCCAGCCATGGCCGACGCGATTGAGGTTACGCTGTCGATGACGCTCAGCAACATTCAGTTCCTGCAGCGACAACTGAAGGAACTGGATAAGGTCATCGCTCGCCATTTGGCGGCGATTCCGCAGACCCTCGATACCGTACCCGGCATCGGGCCAGTGATTGCGGCCGGCATTGTCTCCGAGATTGGAGACATCTCTCGTTTCGACGACCAAGCTGCCCTCGCGAAATTCGCTGGCTTGACATGGTCCGTGCACCAATCGAGCCAATTTCGGGCCGATGACACCAAGTTGACAAAGTCGGGCAACTATTACCTGCGGTACTACCTGATAGAGGCGGCGAACTCGTTGCGGGTACACAACAGGGAGTACGCCGAGTTTTACCAGAAGAAGTACCGCGAAGCGACAACACACCACCACAAACGTGGATTGGTTCTGACGGCCCGAAAATTCGTGCGACTGGTCTATGCGCTGCTGAGCAACGGCCAAATCTACGACGAAAGGCGGGCGACAGGCTGAACCTGAACAACAGCACCTTGAGACTTCACCGATATCAGGATGAAATTTCCATTCATCCTCGATGAGGGAGTGATGCTTTATTTCAAGTCGAGTTTACATAACTCATTTCATCACCCCCTTGACATTTCACCGCAGGTCTTTCCAGTGAAGCGGTTACGGTCAGTTGGGCCTCCGCGCAAACTCCGGTGCTACCAAATCAAGACGGTCACGACGTAGACGATACCTACCCAGAAGAAGGGTACGATGGTGTAGCCCATAATCTGGCGGACGCTCAAACGAGCCAGCGTTAAAATGGGAATCAGCCAAAAGGGTTGCACTAAGTCGTTCCATGAGCAGCCCATCTGCACGGCCATACTGGTCTTCGCCACATCGGCCCCCAGGCTTTTGGCCGCTTCAATCATAAATGGTCCCTGAATCGCCCAATGCCCCCCTGAAGAAGGAGCAAAGAAATTGATGAGAAAAGAGCTCAAAAGTCCAAACAGAGGCAGGGTGTGCACAGTTGAGATATCAACCATCCACTTGGAAATGGCGACCGCCAGTCCTGAGGATTTCATCATGCCCATAATGCCGGCGTAAAACGGAAACTGGAGCACAATGCCGCCAATGCTTCGAACGCCTTCTGACACAGCGCGAACATAGGCTGCCGGAGTGCCATGAAACAACAACCCACAAAAGAGGAAGATAGCGTTCAATGTGTCAATGTCCAAAGACCCACCGGAGGAAAAATGATAGCCCAGGAAGCCGGCTCCCATGAGCACCATGATGACATTCAGCAGCCGCATCCTCTCTAACTTCTCGGCCGGCGTCCTGGCCACCGGCACGCTGTCCTGTCTATCCGTCGTTTCCCATGAAGACGGATTGATATCGAACACGGCGTCACGCTTCGGGTGAATGAGGATATTGAGTGTGGGCAGGGTGACCATCAGGACGACTGCATCCACCACAACAGCCGGAAGAAACACAGTGTGCCGCAAGGAGATCAATCCGCCAATCGACGCCGCGAACGGATTGCCAGCCGTGGCCAGGGTGATAGGAATGGTCGCGGACACCCCGAGGCCGTACACAATCCATCCTGAATAGGCGCTCGCAATCAACAGCGGATAGTGAATACCACGAATCCGCTTCGCGAGTTGCTGCGCCATCAAAGTCCCGGCAATCAACCCGAATCCCCAATTGATGTAGGAAGCGATGCACGAGACCACGGTCGCGCACACAATCGCGCCGCGAGGACTGTGGACACGGGAGGCACACCAGTTCAAAAGTTTGGCGACTGGCGGAGATACCGCCAAGGCGTATCCCGTCACCACCACCAACGCGACCTGCATGGAAAACTCCAAAAACCCCCAAAAACCGTTCGACCAATCCCGCACCATCGCCGGCAAACTCTGATGAGAAACCGTGATGCCTAAAAGGAGCATCACCAGGGTCAGCATCATCACAAGCACAAACGGATCCGGCAGATATCTCTCCATGACTGCCGCGAAGAACTGGGTCGTGCGTTGCAAGGGATTCATTCGTACAACGGGTTGTTGTTTCAAGACCACGTTGGACTGCACCATTATGCCTCCTTCCGGACACCCGCGGCCTTATGCATGCCCCGTTGCCATTGGACAACAAGGGAGTGAAAAGGAGCACCGCTTCGCTTGACCTCGCCTCTCAAAAAGCGCTAGTTTCTCACCTGCACTTGTCTCCCGGGATGGTCGTCAGGCAAGTGCGGACGGCCGCCGTACAGGTTGCCCCGCAGCGTGTCGAATACATAATCGTTCCATACGAGCCCCCTCTTCTGGAGCGTGGGGACGACCATGTCGACAAAATCCACAAACGTCCCGGGTATGACGGCATACGCGACATTGAATCCGTCCACGCCCGCTTCGTCCACCCAGGCTTTCATCTCGTCGGCAATACGTTCCGCAGTGCCCACGAACACCGGCCCCCGGCCGCCAATGCCGATAAACCGGGCGATTTCCTCCACGGTCCACTGACGGTCCGGATCCATTTTTGTAAAGACTTCCACCGCTGAGTGAATGGCGTCATTGCGGACATATTGCAGTGGCTCCGACGGCCCGTATTTGGAAAGGTCCAGACCGCTCCATCCCCCGTACAGGGCGAGCGCCCCCTCGTAGCTTGCGTGTTGGATGTAATCCAGGTACTTTTCTTCCGCCTCCGCCTGGGTCCGGCCAACAATGGGTGTGAACATGGAAAAAACGCGGATTTGCGACGGGTCTCGGCCGATCTTTTCTGCCTCCGCCCGGATAGACTGCACATATGTCTTGGCCATGGCCAAGGTCGGTGCAATGATGAACACACACTCTGCGTGGCGTGCCGCGAACGCGCGCCCTCGCCTGGACACCCCTGCCTGGTACAACACCGGCGTGCGCTGGGGAGAGGGCTCGCAAAGATGGATTCCGGGAACAGTGAAATAGGTGCCACGGTGTCCAATGGCATGCACCTTATCGGGTTCCGCGTAGACCCCTCGCCTGCGATCCCGCACGACAGCATCGTCTTCCCAGCTGCCTTCCCAGAGCTTGTAGCAAACCTCGAGGTATTCCTCGGCGATGTCATAACGGGCATCGTGATCCACCTGTCGCTGGAGGCCCAGGTTGCGCGCTGCGCTGTCTAAGTAGGAAGTCACGATATTCCAGCCCACTCGCCCCTTGGTCAAGTGATCCAGCGTGGACATCCGGCGCGCAAATAGATAAGGAGGCTCATAACTGACTGATGCCGTGACACCAAAACCTAAACGGGTTGTGACCTGCGCCATGACCGGCACAATCAGCATCCGGATCATTGAGCGGGACCTGAGCGGCATGCCGAACTGCTGCATCCCGCGAGCCTTGATAGACGTCATACACTCCCAGTACGTCCGCCAAAAACACGGCGTCAAACCGACCGCGCTCCAATGTCTGGGCCAATTCGGCCCAGAAATCGATATCCGTATAGCGGTACCCTTGGTCCGACGGATGCGTCCAGAGCCCTGGAGATTGGTGACTTACGCAATTCATCACAAAGGCGTTGAGATAGATCCTGTCGTGCTTCATCCCTGTGCTCACTCCTTGCCGGACGGGAACCAGTCGACCGTCGTTGCTGCACAGCCGTCGACCTGGACCGGCCCTCACTCCTCTGACTGGCGGATGAGATCCCACACCGGCTGGGTGTATGGTCCCTTGTCAGCATGGAGGTACTGATTGGCATACATGCGTACCGGATCACCCGCGTAGTATCGTTCATACAGCTGGTGCCGAGCGCCCAGCTGACTGCCGATAAGGTCCCACCCAAGTTGAAACAGCTTGATCTTGGCACTCGCGGGCACAGTGGCTCCAGCGAAGTACTTGTCAATCAGATCAGACACCGTTCCTTCGTAAGCAGAGGCGCGTGATGGCACCTGCATGAATCCGCCGGCTCCGACTTGCTGCAAAATCTCGATTGCACGCGGATAGTATCGACTGTTAAGGTTGCGGGCTGTTTCCAGATACCCGATGGCCGGAATTTGGTTGCCAAATTCATCGAGATAGGAATACACTTCCGAAGCCGTGACGAGAGCCTGCAGGGTGTCAACCTGGGTCAACAGCTCCCCCAGTTTCTCCTGGACGTGGAGAAAGCCGTTGACCCCAATCGCCTCCGCCACGGCGCAGGCGACCCCCGTCACAAACCGGAGTTTGGCCAACGCCCGAACAACTGTTTGATGGAATGCCAGAGCGTTCGCCGAAGTGTTTTGCCTAAGCCGCCACACTGCGTCTGGATTGTCCTTCAGCAACACGCGCTCCCACGGTACCAGGACGTCGTCAAAGATCAGCACGGCGTCCATCTCGTCATATCGACTGCTGAGCGGATGCTGTTCCGTGTCCGCCGACGCGAACGACTCCCTGCAGACAATATGAAGGCCCTGAAGGTTGGCGGGCACAATGAGGGCATGTGCGTATTCAGGATGGGCCGCATCCACGTGGTAAAAAGGGAAGATCAAAAAGTCGTGCGTATAAGGCGCGGCCGTAGCAATCATTTTGGCCCCACGGACAACCACGCCGTCCGAATTCTCCCGTACAATACGCAACACCGCATCGGGATTCTCGTCGTCGATTCGCTTGGCTCGATTGATTTGGGGATCGAGCAGGGCGGTGGTCAAGAACCGATCTTCGTCTCTGGCCGTTTCGTAGTACCGGGTGATTTTCTCGACAAAGTGCGGATCATCCGCGGCGAACGCCTCGCGCACTGCATACCATCCGGTCACCATCGACCTGGCATAGTCGGACAAGCGGCTCATTACACCTTGGGTTTGCTCGGCCCAATGTGCAAACGCCGCCGTACGGCGGCCCAAATCTTCCTGGCTTTTGGGCACGAGAAACGCGTTGTGAACATAACTCCCCGACCGCGGACTCACGAATCCAATCTGCTCTTGAATGCCTGGGGTATCCAAGGTATTGAACAAGCGTGAAATGGTACGAAGCGTTCCCGTGAAATCCGGATGCTTTGTGACATCCGACACCCGTTGACCGTCCAGCCAAACGTTTCGGCCGTCACGCAGACTGGCCAGAAAGCGCTGTCCCCTGTCCATGGCGATTTACATTCCTCCAGACGTTGTATTCGACGGGATAGGTTCCGAAACGGTCAGAGACGAACCTGTGGACTGGGGTGCGGTTCGACTCTGCCTGGATGCCAAACTGGCCCCCTGCAGCTTCAAAATATTGAAGATAGATTTCTTCACGTCTGCCAGCGACTCCAGGTCGCGGGTGTGAAGCCTGTCCGCAGGCAGAGTGACCACCTCCGCCACACGCCCCGGTTGCCCTTGCATAACGACGATGGTGTTGCAGAGATAGAGCGCTTCGTCAATGTCATGAGTGACCAACGGCAACGTGCAGCGGTTCTCTGCCCAAATCTCCAATAACAGGTCTTGCAGCTGCATCCGCGTGAACGCATCCAATGCACTGAACGGCTCATCCAACAGCAAAATGTCCGGGGACGCGACCAACGCTCTGGCAATCGCAACGCGTTGCGCCATCCCACCGGATAACTGGCGAGGGTAAAATAATTCATACCCCCGCAAGCCTACTTTTTCCAAAATTGCCGAAGCTTCTTGATGCCTGGTTTTCCTTGAAGCCTGGAGACCGAATGACACATTGTCCGAGACCGGTAACCATGGCATGAGCCTCGGCTCTTGGAAAATCACACCCACCGCATCTTGGATTTGGCTGCCCGCCTGCTGGCCGTAAAAGCTCACTACTCCCGATTCGGCCTGCTCCAAGCCCGCGATGACACGCAGCAACGTGCTCTTCCCGCACCCACTTGGCCCCAGGATGCCGACAATGTCCCCAGGCCCAACGCGGAAAGATATGTCCTCAAAGGCAACCTTCCCGTTCTTGAATACTTTGGTTAACTCACGAATTTCCAGCATGCACCATCCCCCTAGTGCCCTGGTGCTTGCGTGTCCAGCGAACCCCGTGTCTGCGGCCATCCAGTCTCGCGGTTGCCAAAGCTGTCATGCCAATGCAACAACCTTCGCTCCAAAACACGCAGAATGCCGTCTGAGACCTTGCCCAGAATGGCAAAGAGAACGATGCTGCCCACTATCAACTCCGGGGCATACGTGTTTTGTCCGGTCTCCAATAAGTAGCCCAATCCCTGACTGGCCCCCATCAGTTCCGCCGCGACCACAAACATCCACCCGAGCCCTAACCCCGCCCGAAGCCCGGTGAAGATAGCCGGCAAGCTGCTGGGAATGGTGATGCGCCAAATCAATTTCCACCGGGGAAACCGAAACACTTGACCGACTTCAAGCAGTTTCCTGTCCACGTATCGAATGCCGTTCATCGTGGCTAAATACACGGGAAAAAAGACACCCACGGCAATCAGCGTGATCTTTGAGCCCTCACCAATGCCCATCCAAAGGATGAACAAGGGGACCCATGCAAGCGATGGGACGGATCGCACAGATTGGATCATCGGGTCAATCAGCCATTCGAGCGTTTCGAAAAAACCGACCAATGCGCCCAGAACAAGCCCCGCCAAAGCACCAAACACAAACCCTAGGACGAGCCGGACACATGTCGCATCCACATCAGCCCAAAGAGTTCCGTTGCTTCCCATGGCCAAGAATGCCTGGCAAATGGCACTGGGTGCCGGCAGCAGATCGGACGGGAACACACCGCGTTGACAGAGAATTTGCCATAGAACCACGACCACAACGGGAATCACAATGCCGACCAGAACTCTTTGTACCAGTCTGCGGGCGGATGGTGAAACCGACATACGAGCCCTCCCCCATCAGATGGCTCCCATCTCATCCTCACTTCGCGACCTGCTGCGCAAATTGAGGCTGAAGATACTTGGCGACCACCTGTTTAACGTCTGCGCTCTTCGGAATGATGTTCGACTGCTGGAGAACTTGTCCGGTCTCCACCAAGGTCTGACGCTCCGCCGCTGATGGGACCGGATCTAGAAAATCATTCCGATCCATGACCACCTTGGCCACCGAGGGCTGCAGGTTGGCGTCCTGTTCCACGATTTTCAACGCCTGTTGCGGATGGGATTTCGTCCATGTCCTGGCCCTTTCATACAACTGCAAGACCTGTCGTACCGCATCCGGATATGTTTTGGCGAAATCATCTCGCACATTCAAAACGCAGTAGGAATTGTAATCTGGGTTGCGATAGATCAATTTCGCTCCATCCTGGACTTGCAGCTTGGCCATGTAGGGATCCAGTCCCGCCCACGCATCCACCTGGTGCCTCAACAATGCGTCGGCGCCATTGTTGTGTTGGAGATTTACAATCTTTACATCATTTACGGACAACCCGGATTGTTGAAGGGCCCGGACCAAAAAAATGTATGGATCCGTCCCCAGCGTAGTGGCCACGGTCTTCCCCTTTAAGTCGGCAACGCTATGAATGTCTGAGTCTTTATCGACGACCAAGGCCGTCCATTCCGGTTTGGAGGCCACGTATACCCCTTCAATCGGTGATCCTTTGGCTACCGCCACCACAGCCGCTCCGCCAGCGGTCGTTCCGAAATCAATGCTGTTGCTGTCCAAATACTGAATCGCTGTATTGCTCCCTTGGTCCAAAACCCATTGCACCTTGATTCCTTCCTTGGCAAACGTCTTGTCTGCCCAGCCCTGGCTCTTCAGCACCAAGCTCAAAGGAGAGTAGTAAGCGTAATCCAGCCGGATCACCTTCGGAAGGTGCTTATTTTGTGTGGATGTGTGGGTACTGTTGCCTGTGTTGCTTGGAGAGCAAGCGGCGGTTGCCAGCGCCGTCATCAGCGCGACGGCAGCCGTCCGCACGACGCCTTTCCGTATTCTCATCCATTCTCCCCCTCGCTGGACGCCCGGTTGCACCTTTTGCCAGACCTGTTGTCTCGAGTCGCAGGGGACCTTATGAGCTCGCCGCCCCTGAGGCCACGGAATCGCGCGATTCCGGAATCAACTCATTGGCAATCATTTCGCCGAACGGACTGATATAGGAACGCTCATCCGCATTTCGGTTTGTCTCAACGGGGAGCAGAGGGAACAACAGTTCGGCCACCCGGTATGCCTCCTCCAGGTGGGGATAACCGGAAAGAATGAAAGTCTCAATACCAAGTTCCTGATACTCCTTGATGCGCGTCGCCACCGTTTCTGGATCACCGACCAGTGCCGTGCCGGCACCTCCCCTGACCAATCCCACGCCCGCCCACAGGTTCGGACTGATCTCCAGGTGCGACCTGTCTCCTTTATGCAGCTGACTCATCCGCTGCTGACCCACGGAATCCATGCGTGCAAATATTTGTTGCGCCGCTGCAATCGTGTCGTCATCCAAGTACTGGATGAGTTCATCTGCAGCTTTCCAGGCCGCATCCGCTGTTTCCCGAACAATCACGTGCAGCCGGATGCCGAACCGCAGTTTTCGCCCCTGCTCCTCCGCCAGCTTCCGCACCTTGGATATCTTCTCCTCAACCTGAGCAGGCGGTTCTCCCCAGGTGAGATATACATCGACATGTCGGGCTGCAACTTCCATCGCCGCAGGCGATGAACCGCCAAAGTACAATGCTGGATAAGGCTTTTGTACCGGTGGATAGAGTACCTCCCCACCCTCAATGCGAAGACGTTCGCCTGCATAATCTACCTTGCCTTCCTGGGACAGGAGGCGTCTCCATACCGACAGGAACTCGTCGGTCAGGGCGTACCGCTCGTCGTGTGGCAGAAACAGGCCGTCCCCGGCGTTTTCTACCGGATCCCCGCCGGTCACCACATTGATGAGCAGTCTGCCATCGGAAAACCGATCCAACGTGGCCGCCATACGTGCCGCCAACGTCGGTGACATCAACCCTGGGCGAACCGCCACGAGAAACTTCAAGCGCTTGGTGAACGGCGCAATGGTGGACGCCACAATCCAGGCATCCTCGCACGACTTACCAGTCGGCAACAACACTCCTGAAAACCCAACTTCGTCTGCGGCCTGTGCGATTTGGCGGCAATACGCGTGATTCACAGCCCGCGCGCCCTGTCGGGTTCCCAGATAACGACCATCGCCGTGCGTGGGTATGAACCAAAACAATTCCATAACACATCCACCTCCATGGGTCCTGCTTGGCTCAATGTCCTCAGTGCTGCTCTTGGCGCGAACTCACGACAAGCGCAAAGCTACCGGATCGAATCTCTTTATGAGCGCTTGCACAGCCTCTGACAGTCGTTCCTGCAGGTCTGGGGCGATATCATATCCGCCGGACGATTCATTGCGTATAAACTGCGTGTCCAACCCAAACACACTCTTCTCCAAAGTGGTAGCTCCCAGCACGGACAAGACCGGCTTCAGCGCGTATTCCAAGGCCAACAGATGGGCGATGGTGCCGCCCACGGCCACCGGCAAAACCGGCTTGTTCTCCAGCGCTCCGGTTGGCAGTAAATCTAAGTAAGCCTTGAGCACGCCGGTATACGACGCCTTATAGATTGGAGTTCCGATGACCACCGCATCCGCATCCAAAATGATCTGGTTCACTCGGGAAATCGTTGCGCTCTGGGTCCTGGCGTGCAACAAGTCCTCAGGCGGCAGATCCCGAACCAGGATGATTTGCGTATCAATGCCATGGGTTTCGAAATGTTCACTGAGCCACTCCAGTGTAGTCGCGAGTCGGAATGGCTCCGATGGGCTTCCAGAAACCAGAGCAATACGGGTCATTCGGCATCCTCCTCATCTCTCCGATGCAGCTCATGAATTCCATAAACTCCGATGAGCTAAGTTTAGTATATGTAGGGCTCACTCGCTTCTCAATAAAATGTTGATGATTTCGAGGTGAATAATCTGTATTCGATATAACGTTATGATGAATGAACTGTGGAAGGCGTACCACTGGCCCCGTCGAGTTCGTCGGGCAAATGGCACGTTCATAGACCAAGAATGGTGTAGTATCACTTAACGGAACTTTCCGATCCTTTTATTTGACCGATCTACAGCGGCTACTTCTCTGCTTCTCATTGATTCACGTGTTGTCTGTCAGACCACTTCCACTGCTTCTTTTTTGCGTACCAGCGGAATCACCTGATCTCCGAATGCTTTCAGGTCCTCATCATAATGCAAGAATCCTGTCAAAATCAGGTCCACGCCGATCTTCTTGAGTTCGATGATTCGATCCGCCACATCTTCCGCCGTTCCAATGAGCCCAGTCTTGAAGCCGTCATTGTATTGAACCAAATCCTCGAAAGTCGAATGGGCCCACATTCCCTCCTGTTCCGGAGAGGCTTTGCCAGCAAAGCGGACCTGATCCCTGAACCCTTCCACAGCCGCAATGTCAGCGTGCTCGACAATGTCTCGAAGCACCTGCTTTGCTTCTTCTTCTGTATCTCTCACGATCACGAAGGCATTGACACCGAACTTAAGCGCTCTTCCCGCTTGTGCGGCCAACTCTTTCACTTCATCAATCTGGGCCTTCAATCCGTCAAGCGTATTACCATTCATAAAGTACCAGTCGGATACCCTGGCAGCCATCTGTCTGGCGGCCTTTGAGTTCCCCCCCTGAAAGATGAGAGGCTGGGATATGGGCTTGGGTTTGAGCGGCGCCTGATTTATCCGATAGAAATCCCCGTGGAAAGTGCCTGTTTCTTTCGTCCACATCTCTCGCAGCACACGGATGAACTCTTCGGAACGACGATACCGTTCGTCATGATCCAACCATGGCTCTCCGTACGCATGAAACTCGCCCTTGAACCAACCGCTTACAATATTCACCGCCGCGCGTCCACGACTGATGTGATCCAACGTTGCAATCATCTTTGCCACCACGCCAGGGTGCCATAAACCAGGCAAGACCGCCGCAATCAGGTTCAGCTTCTCCGTGACACTTGCCAATGCGGCCGCCAAAGTTATAGCCTCCAGCTGATTCTCGGCTCCATAACTCGCCGTGAATCGGGTCTGAAGCAAGGCGAACTCGAACCCTGCCTGCTCTGCAATTCGAGCATACCGGGCGTTTGCTTCAAACGACCAATCGGTTCGTTGAGGAAGCTTGGAAATGACTAATCCTCCGCTGACATTAGGAACCCAATAGGCAAACTTTAACGTCATCGTTTCATCATCCTCCTGCACTCTGACCATAAATGACCAAAAAAGATCTAAAAAAATAAGGCACGGAAAGATGAACTCCGTACCTCTGGTGAACCAGTCGGCCGTGACAACCAGATTCATGAAGATATCTACGTTTCCCTCATTTTATTTAATAGTATTCCGCTTCGTCAACAGTGATTTAACGACTTGTTCTCTTCAGGTCCACCAATCGCTCGTACGCCTTCACAACAGCGCCGACCAGGTCCTCATCCTGCAAGCAGCTCACGGACCGCACGGTTGATTCGATGCCCTGCTTACGGATGGACTCCTGCAGGCGCTGCGCCTGGGCATCGCCCGGGTGGTCGAACCGATATGCGGCTGCGATGCCGGTGACCAAGTGATCAGTGGGCAGACCATACGTGCGACACAGTCGAAGCGGTGCAACCAGTCTGTCCTCGGGTCCCAGCTTCCGTACGGGGTCACGCCCGACGCGGACAACCTCGTCGCCTAGGTGCGGATTTCGAAACCGCTCAAACACACGGTCCGCGTACGCGGCTACATCGGCTTCGGTAAATGTGTGCTCATACTTCCGCGCCAGGGCGGCCGCAACCTCAGCCTGTGCGCCACGGGCTGTGTCCGCTGCTCGGCCGTCGCGTGCGGCCTCATCGATAGTCCAGCATCCTGCCAAGTAGCCGATATAGGCCAAGATGGCGTGTGCACCGTTGAGCAAGAATAGCTTCCGCTCCAGGTACGGACCCAGGTCATCCACCAGGTGAACTCCGTGAATCTTTACGTCCCCTTTCAGCGCGCCGCGCTCGACGTCCCACTCAAAGAACGGCTCGACAAACGCGTCGAGCGGCTCGGTTCCCACTGCCGGCCGGTGGTTAGGAGCAATCCGGTCCACCGCCACATTGGCAAACCCGACGTATTCCTCGGCAAAGTTTCGCGTCGGCGCGTCGAGCCGCGCCCATACTGCCTGCTTCAACCGATGGGTGGCATACAGCGCGTTTTCGCACGCCAGCACGTTTTGATAGCCGCCCCTGCCGGACGCGGCGCGCCGGCGGATAGCTTCTGCCAGAACGCCGGCCACCGCATCCAGGTTGCCGACACCTACGGCCGTCGTCACCACGTCCGCATCGACGACGTGATCCACGCATTCGGGAGAGTGCAGGCGCACCGCCCGCACGCCCGTGACAGATTCGGTTTGCATGGATTCCCCCAGGATACACACACGGTATCGTCCGCGCCGGTTGATCTCATCCACCAGCGTGTCCGCCACGTCGGCAAACACCAAGTCGTACCCGGATTGGTGCAGCAGCTGCCCGATGAATCCGCGGCCGATGTTGCCAGCGCCAAAGTGCACGGCCTTCATCACAGGCCCTCCCGTCGGATGATGTCCAGGATCTGCTTGGCGTCGGCGGCGTTGGCCATGGCATCGACGTTGTCTTCCTCCATGCACACCGTGGCAATTTTCCCGAGCACCTCCACGTGCTCTTCACCACGCCCGGCGATGCCAATCACCAGCCGAGCCACTTTCCCGTCGCCAAAGTCCACACCCTGGGGGTACTGTGCAATCACAATGCCCGATTCGCGGATGAAGGGGACTGACTCCGGCATGCCATGCGGAATTGCGACCCCGTTGCCGATGTACGTGGTCATGCTGTCCTCGCGCGCAATCATGCCGTCGATGTAGCCGGCCTCCACATAGCCGTTGTCCACCAGTTTCTGCCCCACGCGACGGATCGCGTCGTACTTGTCCTCGCTCGGGACGCGCAGCAGCACGTCTTTCTCTGTCAGTTCCCTCATTTCTCTCACTCCTGTGTCTCCATGATGCACCGCGCCTTGGCCGTCAAGGCTTCGACATCGGCGGCGTGCAAATCGATGACCCATTGCGGGTCTTCCACCAGCGCCCGGCTCAACCGGCCAAGCCGCAGCAACACATCGGGCGGCTCCTCTTCGCGGGCCAACAGGATGAGCACCGTCCGTACCGGTTCCGGGTGCTCTCCCAAGGCGCGCATGAAAACCGCGTCCCGCAGACGGACGACACCGATATACGGAGCGTCCAGGCTCGCGGTGCGCGCGTGCAGGAGCGCCACGGCCGCACCGGGCAGCACGACGCTCCCTTGTCGCTCCCGCTGCCAGAGCGTCTCTCCCAATACAGCGGCGGGAGCGCCCGAGAGTTCCTGCACCCGCAGCGAAATTTGTTGCACCAGGTCTGCGACTCCGGAGGCCGAGGCCGACCATACATCCAGTCGAGGCTCGACCAACTGCCGAACAAGCGGCGAAGGGTGGCGGGCCCCCGGTCCTTCCGCCGGCTGGTTGGCCGCTTGCGGGCTGGGCGGCGGCGCGCTCTCCGCCCCAGTCGTTTGGTGCCGGGCTGGCAATTCGCTGATGGCGACGCGGACGCTGTCAATCTCCTCCTGGGTTAAGAACGGGGAGACGACCACCACCGGTACGCCCGCTTCCTGTGCGTCGGATGGCACCGTGCTCAAAATCAAGTCGCAGTCGAGCGCCTGCCCGCGTCCCACCGCCCCCACGCCGACGATCTCGAGCTGCGGCAGCTCGGCCCGCACGCGGCTGGCCAGGAGTTCCGCCGAGCTGATGCCGTTGGGGCAGACGATGCGCGCCCGTGGTCGCTGGCGCACGCGCAGGCGCTCCAGCGCCGCCCCCACATGCATCGCCAAAAACCCGACCTCCTCCGCCGGCACATCCAGCTGGGCGGCCGCAAACACCTCGCGGCTGGCTGTCAGAGTGGCCGCGTATACCCCTGGATAGCGCCGACGCACCTCGTCGAGCAGGGGATTCCGAATGGACAACCCGGAGGCCATGCGGTGCATCGCCGGTTCCAGGTGCTGAGCGAGCCCCGTTGTGAATTGCCGATCCGCCTGCAATGGGACGCCGAGTTGCCGGCCGATGGACTCAGCCAGGCGGTGTGCAAACTCGAGAGCGGTGACGTTGGCGGGCAGCAGCTTGTCCCGTTGGGTGAGTTGCACCTTGGCGCCGCGCAGGTGTGTGACCAGATCGGAAACTTCGGCCTCCCGTGCCTTCCCGGCCGCACCCGGCGCAAGCTGCGCCAAGATCCGGCCCACCAACTTGCGGTCGCGGGTCTCATCCTGGATGCGGACACCGTCCTGGATGCGAACACTGTCCACGCCGATCCGCACGTTGTCCGGGTCTTCCGCTGCGGCGAGTGGGCGTCGGACGGAGCGACCGTCTTGCCCCAGGTCCGCGCGCGGGCGGGAATCTTCGACCGGATGGGCCGAATCGACCGGGGCGCCGGCCGCATCCACGAGGCTCTGCCCCTCCCTCAGCCGGGCGAGCGCAATCAGCACATGCAGCAAAAACGACGAAAAGCCAGCTTCGTCGAGGGGCGGATCGAGTTCGGACAGCTCTGCCGAGAGCACCTCGTAAACCCGTTTCACCTCCTGCGCCCCAAAAAAACGGATGAGAAAATGGATGCGCGCGTCGTGTATCGCCGCCCCCGCCGGATGAGCAGCACCCGTAGGTGTATGGGGAATTGGAGCGCGCAGGAATAGCAAGAGGTCCGCCGGGCGAATCCAGTCGTGCACCAGCTCCGCCAGGGCCAGGCGCCGCTGCCGCTCCTCTCCGACCACCTCCACCCCGTACCCGCGCCGGCGCACCAACTGCAGGCGGTACTGGGCGAACCACTCCTCCAGGCCGTCGAGGAGGTGGCTGACACTCGCCGGCGCCAGATCGAGACGCCGGCTGAAGTAGGCCAGCTTGACCGGCCCACCCGCCGCCAGCAATTCCGCCGCAACCAGCCAGGCCCGGTCCGCCGGGCCCAGCGGCAATGGTCCCCGTCCGCGCGGGGCGCTGGACACAGCCTGGTCGATGGCACCGGCTGGACCTGCCAGGCGCCATATACCCGCCTCGTCGCTGGCCAGCGAGGCGCCAAACCCGGCCAGGTACGACTCCACCGCGCGCAGATCCCGTTGCAGGGTGCGACGGCTGACCCCCAACTGCTCGGCCAATGCCGCCACGTCAGCGCCCTGCGGGCGAGCGGCGGCCCGCAGGACGAACGCCTGGCGAGCTGAAAGATGCCGGTTCATAGGCATCGCTCCCGTGCTCTGTCACCGCATCCCCGAGCACTGCTTATTCAGAGATGCGCTTGAGGTCTTCGACAAACGCGTCGTAGGTCGCCTTGTCCAAGAAGTTGTCGACCACGTAGATCTTGGCGTGCGGGGCCACTTGCCGGGCGCGCCCCGCCAGGCTCTGTTGGGTGAAAACGACCGTCGCGTCGGGGGGAATCTGGTTGACTGGGACGTGCGTCACTTCCATTTTGAATCCCCCGGCCTGCAGGCGCTTCTTCAGGATGGAAGCCCCCATGGCGCTGGAGCCCATGCCCGCTTCGCAGGCGAACACCACGTGATTGGGTAGCTCAGTGAGAGTATCCGTTGGCTGCTGCCCAATGGCGCGTTCCGCAGATGCGATGGCGTGGTCCGCCGCTTCCGTCACCGACTCGGCTTGGGCTGAAGCGGTCAGACCTTTGCTCTGCAGCTTCATGCCGCGCACCCGCTCTTTCGCTTCGTCCAGGTTGCCTTCCGCTCCTTGCCCCGTGCGCAGGAGCAGGCTGGAAATCATAAACGACACCGCCGCAGCGACAAAAATGCCAAACAGCACGGGCAGCAAGCCGCCGCGCGGCGACATCATGATCTCCGCGATGATGCTCCCCGGTGAAGCCGTCGCAACCAAACCGGCGCCCGTCCACATGAACGTCGCGTCGCCCGCGATGCCCCCGGCAATGACCGCCAGGACCAGAATCGGCTTCATCAGCACGTAGGGGAAGTAAATCTCGTGGATGCCGCCGAAGAACTGAATCAGGATGGCGCCCGGAGCGGACAGCCGCGCGTTGCCTCTGCCAAACAGCCAATAGGCCAACAGGACACCCAGCCCGGGACCCGGGTCCGTCTCCAGCAGAAAGAAGATAGACTTACCGGTCTCCTTCGCCTGTTGGAGGCCGAGCGGATCGAGAACACCGTGGTTGATGGCGTTGTTCAAGAACAGAATCTTACCGGGTTCAATGAAAATCGCAATCAATGGCAGCAGGTGAATCGAGGTTATCCACTGCGCCGCAGCGCCGAGTGCCGCCGACACGGCGGTCATCGCCGGTTCCACAACCAAAAACGCCAGGATGGCGAGGATACCGCCGAGGATGCCGGCCGAAAATGTGTTGACCAGCATTTCGAAGCCCGCCGGAATGCGGTCTTTGACCGCTCTGTCGAACGTTTTCATCAAGTAGCCAGCAAGCGGCCCCAGAATCATGGCACCGATGAACATCGGTACGGACGAGCCGACCGCCACTCCAGCTGTGGCGATGGCGCCGACAACGCCGCCGCGCTCTCCGTGCACGAGCTTGCCGCCGGTGTAGCCGATGAGTAGCGGGATAAGGAAATTGACGAACGGATTGACCAACTGCGCCAGCTTGGGATTGGGCAACCAGCCAGAAGGAATGAAGAACGCGGTGATAAGTCCCCACGCGATGAATGCGCCGATATTGGGCATCACCATGCCGGCCAAGAATCCACCAAAGCGCTGCAGGGCGGTGCGTGCCCCGCCGCTAGGTTCCGACATGGCCGAAGCTGGAATGGCCATGTGTGAATCCCCCTTCATGTATGAGTGCAGGAATGCCATCTGTTGACACGTCTACTCTACGAGGGGCGCACGGCGGGGTCAACGCAAACAAATTCAGACCTGGCGCGCCTGTTGGTGACAAAACTGAAGAGGGTCAAGGTGTGAGCACCACCTTGATGCACCCATCCTCCTTTCCGTCGAACAGATTGTACCCCCGCTCCGCGTCGGACAAGGGCAGGCGGTGGGTGATGATATCAGTCGGATCGATCACGCCTTCGGCTACCATCTGGTACAACCGGCTCATCCGCCGGATGACAGGAGCTTGTCCCATTTTCAACGTGATATTGCGGGCAAACAGGTCTCCGAGAGGAAACGCGTTGTAACGCATGCCGTAGACCCCGGTAAGCTGGACGGTGCCGCCTTTGCGCACGGCCTGGGCCGCGATTTGAATCGCCCCCAGCGTCCCGCCCTGCAGTTTGAGCAGGGACTCTACCTTTTCGACCACTGTCATTTTGCCGTCCATGCCGACACAGTCGAGCACGACATCCGCTCCGCCGTGAGTCATCTCCTTGACGTGGCGGCCCATATTCTCCTCGTCCTCAATGTTCACGGTCTCCACCTGATTGATGCGGTGTGCGTGCTCCAAACGGTAGGGAACATAATCGAGCGCTATCACCCGCTTGGCTCCGGCGCGCCAGGCGAACTTTTGCGCCATCAGACCAACTGGCCCGCATCCCAGCACGACCACCGTGTCACCATGCTTCACCCCGGCGTTCTCCACGCTCCAGAGCGCTGTGGGAAGGACATCCGACAAGAACAGCAGGTACTCATCCGGAAATTCGCATTCCTTGGGCACGACGAACGGCGTGAAGTTGGCGAAGGGAACGCGCAAGTACTCGGCCTGTCCACCCTGGTAGCCGCCAAACGTATCCGAATAGCCGAAATAGGCGCCGCTGTCGCCGTGCGGATTGGCGTTGTCGCATTGACTCTCGAGGCCGTGCCGACAGCTGTCGCAGTGTCCGCAGGCGATGTTGAACGGGATGACCACCCGGTCTCCCTTTTTCACCCGCGTCACCTCTGGCCCGACTTCTTCAACGATGCCCATGGGCTCGTGGCCAATCACGGTATCGGGGCGCAGGTTGGGAATCATCCCGTGCAACAGGTGCAAATCGGAACCACAGATGGCCGTCTTCGTGATGCGCACTACGATGTCGTCCGGTTTTTCAATGGCCGGGTCCGGGACTTCTTTGACCTGGACATGCTTGGGCGCCTGGAAGGTGACTGCTTTCAACATTCCTTCCTCCCCGCTGGTGGTATTCCTACCTAACGTTTGCCCGGAAAGCGGAAATCATGTGGGGACCAAGAAAAGAAAGCCGGATAGGTAAGGATTTCCGGGCTCACCCATATGGATAAAAATGGAACGCGGCGAGGTGGCTGGATTTGCATAACTTCGTCGGCCGCGCACAGATTAGGTGCGAGGTCTCATGATCTCGCACGAAGATGAGGGGAGGACTGGAAATGCACCAGGCTCTGCAAGAACTGCAGCAGATCCGCTCGATTTGCCAGCAGCTGGCGGCCAATGAGCAGCAGAACGCGCAGATGCTCCAACAGTCGCCGATGGGCGCGACGATGGCGACTAAAGAGTCTCAAGCCGCGCAGCAGCTCCAGCAGTGTGTCCAGCTGTGCGACCGGATTGCGCAATCGATTCAGCAATCCAGCCTGCAGGCCAACCAGTTTGCGGGGCACGCACCGTTTGCGCAGCAGTATCCGTCCAATCAATACCAGCCGCAGGCCTATTCGTCCACCGCTATCCAACAGGTGATGCAGGCGGACCGGGGAACTGCGACAGACCGGCGGGAAGTGCCAAGCTACACCAACTACAACACCCAAGCCGCAGGCGCGCAGTACGGACAAAACTTCGCGTCGAGTGCGGGTGTCCAGCAGGCGCTGCAGGCGGATCACCAAGCGACCGACCGGCGCGGGCCGAGCTACAACAACTATAATGCTCAATCGACCGCCCAGTTTGGCCACAACTACGCTTCCAATGCAGGCGTGCAGCAAGTGCTGCAGGCGGACCACCAGGCGACCGACCGACGCGAGGCTCCGAGCTATACCCACTACAACGCTCCAGCCAATGCGCCCTACGGGCAAAACGCCAACGCCGGGGTCCAGCAGGTGCTGCAGGCGGATCACCAAGCGACCGACCGCCGCGGTCCCAGCCAGACGAACTACAACAGCCGCGTGTATCAGTAACTCGTCGCGCCAACCGCAACCGGCCGCCCCTGCTGGGCGGCCTTTCGTCATTCGACGTAGATCATCTTCCGTGTCATGCCACCGTCCAGTACCAGGTTGACCCCGGTCAGGAAGTCATTATCAGGGTCCGTGAGATAAAAGCAAGCCCGGACCACATCGCTTGGCCGACCCACCCGACCCGCCGGATGCTGAGCGTGATCTGCCTGGGTCAGCGCACCGTAATCACCGGTCTCAATCCACCCCGGACTGATACAGTTGACACGAATGCGCTTTGGGCCAAGGGAAACGGCCAGCGCGTGGGTGAGCGCCACAATCCCACCCTTGGACGCGGCGTAGGCTTCACTGTTGGGCTCGGACATCAGTGCCCGCGTCGACGCGATGTTGACAATGGCGCCGCCCGTCTCCCGCATCCGTTTTGCCGCCTCGCGGGCGCACAAAAACGCCCCTCGCAGGTTGGTCTCAAGCACCATGTCCCACTCCTGCACGGTCAGCTCCAGCGGCGACTTCCAGATGCCGATGCCCGCGTTGTTGATGAGAATGTCGATCCGCCCGAATCGAGCGGCAGTGGTCTCGGCCAGCCGCGTGACGTCGTCGGCCTGGCGCACGTCACAGATTACGGCCGCGACGGCGTCCGACGATAGCTGGGCAGTCGCCTCGTCCAACAGCTGCGCGTCTCGGTCGGCGAAGACGACGCGCGCCCCCGCCTCCGCGTATGCCGTTGCCACTGCCCGACCAATGCCCCTCCCGGCCCCGGTCACCAACACCACTTTATCCGTGAATCGTCCTGCCACAAACGTGTACCTCCTTATTGCCAAGCGTCTGGGCTATTTCATTCGACCGTTCTGCGGTCTGTCGTCTGAGGCCACCCTCACATGCCAACGTGCGCCTTTTTCACCCTCTTTACCGTCTGGCGGCCGGTCGCAAACCAGGCCATTCCGGCAACCATCAGCAACAGCCCACCGGTACACCAGAACAAGCTATGGATGGAGTAAGCGCCGCCAATCCATCCCCCAACCAGGGGCCCGAGCGTGTTGCCAATTTGGTTGGCGGTCTGGTTCAACCCGAACGCGCGCCCGCGAAAATCAGGCGTGGTGAAGCGCACTACGAGCCCGTTGATGGCCGGAAACACCGCGCAGAAAAACGCCCCGTAGATGAACCGAACAAGGGCAAAAGTCCACACTTGGTGGAACGGGATCTGGGCGAGGGTCCATAATCCCCCACCTATCAAGCCAATCAGCAACACACGCCGAAAAGTGGTCCTGTCCGCCAATTTGCCCCACAGTGGGGCAAACACCACACTGGCGATGCCGGCGAGGGAAAACACTACCCCAGAGAGCAGCGAGGCGTTGCGCACAGACCCGGACAACTGCGCGACGTACAGCGTCAGTACGGGCTCGACGGTCATGATGGAAAAGGCAGTGAAGGCGTTGAGCCCGAAAGCGGACAAGAGCGGCTTGTTGTGCCATGCGTCCCGAAACGACGCGAACACGGACGTGCGCTGTTGGGTCGGCTCAAACTTGTCCTCCGTCACCCAGAAGATGACCAGAAATGTCGAGAAGAAGACCATGACGCCCGCACTGGCAAAAGCGATCCGGTTGCTAAACAGGTGCGAGAGACCCCCGCCCAAAAGTGGTCCCACGATGCCGCCGGTGGCCGACGCAGCGGAAATCATCGAGAGAGCGTACCCCACCTTGTTTTCCGGCGTATTGGTGCCAACCAGTGCAATCGCGCCTGGGATGTATCCGGATAATAACCCCTGCAGGATGCGCAGGGCCAGCACCTCATAGGGATTTGTGGTGAAAGCAGTGAGCACGTAGATAGCGAACAAGGCAAAACCCGCCCGGACAATCATGGGTTTACGGCCGTACTTGTCCGCCATGGAACCCCAGAACGGAGAAGCGATGGCACCCGCCACGAAGGCGGCGCTGTACAACAGGCCCGACCACATTTCCGTGTGCGTGTGCACGCCTATTTGAATGAGGAACAGGGGGAGGAACGGGATGACCATCGAGAAGCTCGCCGAGGTGACCAAACATCCAATCCACAACACCGCCAGGTTCCGCCGCCACGTCTCCATGCCGCCTCGCCTCTTTACCCTGTGTGTTCTCTCCCCATTCTACAGGGTTTTTCAGGCCGAAGAATCTGACATGTTGCGCGCGGCCGAATTTCCGCGGAATAGAGGATGGAGCCCCCGTCAGCACGCCGCCCTCACGTAGAGTATCGTGACTGGGAACATATCCCTGGTAACAGATTCCGGAGTGGTTGCCACAAGGCTTCTGTCGTCAGCGCGACCAGATGTCCAAGTGAATAAACTCCTGTGCCTCAAGCATCAGAAAGAAAATGACCGCAATCAAAATGACAATCGCCGCCACACGCTTCGTATTCATGAGCCCGGTCTCCTCGTACTGTGATGAAACATAGCGTATCCAATTGGCCGCAGACACATGAGCCTTGGTTGCTCAACGTTGTTTTTTATGCCACAACCGAGCTCTGATCGCAAAAATCAGTTATTATATGTCATATTTTCTTACATATAAGGTTGATCAACAACCGTATTGGCGGTACGATTCAGCTACGGGTGTAAGCATCGCTCCCGTGCTTTACTCCCTCGAATCGTCCATGCGTCACTTCCCGTGACTCCCACTCGGCACGAGTGGGGTATTTTTTTGCCTCTCTCCAGATCTGTCTCCACCTGTCTGTCCCTGGCCTGCTTTTTTCAGGCGCTTTCGAGATTCGAACGTTAGGCTTTCTACGGTGAGTGACATCCTATTCTAGACGGGAGGGAACGGAGTGGCTAAACCGCACCTGCACGAAATCGACCTTATCCGCGCTATCACCATGCTCGGCGTGCTGTCCGTGCACACTCTCTCCATCTATCTGAGCGGGTTGGACGACGGATCGGCCCCGTTCTTATCCATCGCCATGCTCCATTTCTCGTTGAAGTTCACCCGCGAAGCGTTCATGTTCATCACCGGCTTGGTCTTGTTCATCAATTATTACCATAGAGAGTTTCACCTCGCCGCCTTTTGGAAAAAACAATTCCTGCTGATTGGCTTCCCGTATATCGGCTGGGCCACCCTGGACGTGCTCGGGCGCGACAGCGTCGCCAATTCGTTTCACCTGTCGCCGCAGGTTGCGCATGACATCGTACATACGATTCTGGTGGGCAAGCCGTTTTTCCTGTACTACATTCTGGTGACGATTCAGCTGTACGTGATCTTTCCAGTCCTGCTCTGGGGGCTGCGCCGCTGGGAACGCTGGCACCTGCACATTGTCCTTGCCAGCCTGATCCTGCAGCTGCTCTGCATGGCGTTTTACGACCTGTGGCTGCCGCACATCGACACCAGCGGCTGGCCCAATCTGCTCGCGCGACTCGCGGCGCGCAAGGCTACGTTCATTTTGACCTATCAGTTCTGGTTCATCGCCGGTGGCGTACTGGCTTGCCACTACCAGTCCGTCCTGAGGTTTATCGATCAACATCGACGGGCCCTCTGGTACTGGGCCGCCGCCTTTGTACCCATCATCTGGGGCCAGTACTTGTTCAATCGCTATGTCCTGGGTCAGTCGCACGGACAGGCGGAAGCCGTGGAACAACCCATGATGGTCCTCTATGTGATTGTCATCGTCTGCGCGCTCTGGTACACCGGCGTGCTGTGGGCCCGGCGGCGACAAAGCGGGGCCCACCCTCGCTTCAATCATTTGGTCCTTTTGGCGTCCAACGCGTCGTTCGGGATTTATCTCTGTCAGTCCATTCCGCTGTACTTCGCAGAAAACTCAATTGAAGCCATCCATCTGCCAGATTGGCTGTACCTGGCCTCCATACCTGTGGCCATCGCGTTTGTATACGGCCTGGCGATGCTCATCTCCTACACACTAGGGCGCATCCCGGGAGTGTGCTATCTCGTGGGGCGCAGAGCGCCGGCATGAGTGAGAGAGCAACGAACCCCATGGACAAGTACAGTTGTGCTCACGATGCACTCTCTCGGTACAGAGGTCGGAAACCTCCTTGTCATATTTCACCGGTTGCAGCGTTCCTTTTGTATAGTTTCCCTGGCAAAAAACAATGAATTACAGAGGTCAAACCTGCATGATTTCGTTATAATGTCTACGAGGCCATTGTTTTGTCCCTATGGAAAGGAAGGTTGATATCATGTCGAAGTCGCTTGGGACGCCTGAGCGTCCGAAAATCGCCCGGAACATTACAGAGCTGATTGGACACACCCCGCTGATTCGGCTCAATCAGATCAGCGATGCCAGTGGCGCTGAGGTGCTGGCCAAGCTGGAGTACTTCAACCCGCTCGGGAGTGTCAAGGATCGTATCGGCTATGCCATGATCACCGCGGCCGAAGAACAGGGCTTGATCAACAAGGACAGTGTCATCATCGAACCCACAAGCGGTAACACAGGCATTGCCCTTGCGTTCGTATGCGCGGCCAAAGGCTACCGATGCATCCTGTGCATGCCGGAGACCATGAGCATAGAGCGCCGCAAACTCCTGAAGGCGCTCGGAGCTGAACTGGTCTTGACCGAAGGGGCCAAGGGCATGAGCGGGGCCATCCAAAAGGCAGAAGAGCTGGTCAAGAGCACGCCCAACGCCTTCATGCCGCAACAGTTCAAAAACCCTGCCAATCCGGAGATCCACCGTCGCACGACCGCAGAGGAAATCTGGGCGGACACAGACGGCCAAGTGGACATCGTGGTCAGCGGCATCGGCACCGGCGGCACCATCACGGGAGTCGCCGAGGTCATCAAACAGCGCAAGCCCTCCTTCCAAGCTGTGGCCGTGGAGCCGACGGATTCTCCCGTTCTCTCCGGTGGCAAGCCGGGCCCACACAAGATTCAAGGCATCGGAGCCGGCTTTGTCCCCGACGTGTTGAACACCGAAATCTATGACGAGGTGGTGCAGGTTTCCAACGACGAGGCGTTCCAGGCGGCCCGCAAGTTGGCCCGGGAAGAAGGCATTCTCGTCGGCATCTCGTCTGGCGCCGCACTCCACGCGGCTTCTGTGGTGGCAAGCCGGCCTGAGAACCGGGGGAAAACGATTGTGGCGATTCTGCCGGACACGGGTGAACGGTACCTGTCCACCGCGCTGTTCCAGGACGAGCAATAATCCGGTCGGCCGTAGCAGCGTAAAAGGGGGATCATATGGCCAGCTTCATGGGGGTTGTCCTAAAAGAGTGCCGAGGGCACCGGGGTCAGCTCCCTTTTTTCGTTGTCCGCCTGTTTTCCCTCGGTCTACCATGAAAGCGCCATGGCGTATGATGAAAGGAATGTCTCTCTTGAACGGGCAATCGACATAGCTGCTTGCTACTTGACCCCCAACAGGTTCTGAGCATTTTTGTAACAGATTTTTTCACGATCTTCCTGGGACATTTCAATCGAGTTCAGCACCTGGATCGTGCTGCGGATGTAGCCCGGTCCTTTTTCGGGGTCGAACGGAGAATCGGAGGCAAACAGAACTCGGTCTGCGCCATAGAATTCCAGACCACACAGCGTGGCCGCACGGGAGCCGAATACCGCGGTATCGGCGTAGAAATCCTTGAAGTAGTCCAAGGGGCGTCGGCGCAAACTCCTCAACACCGACTCCAAATCCTCATCGGATGTTCGCTTCCCGAGCTGATCCCAACCGGGTCCGACACGTCCCTCGAAGAACGGGACCATAGCCCCCATATGATGAGCCAACACTCTCAGGTCGGGCAACCGGTCCAGGATGCCGGAGAACACCAGCCTTGCCATCGCTGCGCTCGTCTCGTAGGGCCAGCCAAAGGTCCACCAGATCTCGTACTTTGACTTGGTCTCCGTCCGGTAGTCGGGCATCTGGGCGCCACGCGCCGGGTGCAGGAAAACAGGCTTCCTGTATTTCTCCGCCATTTCGAAGACCGGGAGAAACTGAGCATCATCCAGCGGTGCCCCGTTCACGTTCGTGTGAATCTGCAGTCCGTTGGCTCCCAAATCGCGGAAAGCCCGCTCCTCCTCCTCTGCCGCGTTCGGTGAATTCATGGGGAGAGACGCCAGAAAGCCCACGAAGTAGTCTGGGTACTTTTCCACGAGTTCCGCCATGCCCTCGTTCGCAATGCGGGCCAACTCCATCGTGGTCTCGGGCGTTCCCATCGCTTCAAGAGGCGGCATGCCCAACGAGATGACTTGTGTGTAGTCGTCAAACTGCTCTACGATGCGACGGCGGACATCAAGGTCATAGATCGCTGGAATGCCCCGCATACGTTTTCCGATGTCGTTGCCACTCGCATCGAGCTCCAACATTTTCTGCCATAATTTCTGAGGAAAAAAGTGATTGAACACGTCAATGTACCGCATGTGCTGCATCCTCCCCTTGATGCTGTCATGTGCCCCGTTCAGATGATCGCTCATCCGGAGGCTGGCCTATGTGCGGTCGCAGCGGTGACCAGGACACAGTCCATGAAGACCGACTTCATCCCGTCCCACCCTACCGCTCATACGTTCAAAGAATGATACTTACCGAACCCAGTCCGGCGAGTTGCTCCGCATCCAAGATTGCCTTTCTCTCGGCAATCTTGATGTCGCCTCCGCAGACACGAAGCTTATACTCGTAACGCCCGACATATTCGCGAATCTGCTCATGCCTCCTGAATCGGTAAATCACAAAGTTCGCTGTCACGCTCGCAACATCATCCACGACGCTGCGGATTCGCACGTTCGAAATCATCCTGCGCGTCCTCGATTTTGGATTTTCAGCATGGGCATTCCGGCTCTTCAATCGCTTGACTCTGGCCTTGACGCGATGAATGTCGTCAGCGACGATGAACAAGGTGTCATGGTGGTCGCCGTCCGGCGCGTCATTGGGCGGAACGAGATAACTCGCGTCGTCCGTCAACAGCCCCAACCACTCATCCAGCCTCCACTCGTCAAGGAGGGCGGCTTCCATGTACAGAAAATCTTCAATTTCAGCCCGACTGATTTGCGGCTGTTCTGACATAATCGTCCCTCCAAACGGCCTCTTGTCCTCAATCTGTTTGCATCAATTCATTCCAGCGGCGCCAAAACGCCCGCAGATGCGGCTCATCGGTGTTCAACTGCTCCTCGATCGGCTTCGTCATCCCCCGCGAGAGGTCCGACCACTCCACCTCCTTCCATGTCGCGATGCCCTGCTGCAGTACCTCCAGCGCCTCGACATCGTCGGGCGTCGCAAACCCTCCGGGACCATAGAACGTCAGAAAACTGTCCAACCTGCGCGCACGTGCGGTGGCCGATTCTCCAACGGGTCCGATGGCCCAGGCGGTGACCCGCATGCGCCGCTCGGTAAGCGGAAAGAACGTCCGAACCGTGACCGAAGACCCATCATTGATGACCAGGTTCGGAAAAATTAACAGGTTCCGGTTGGTATCCGCAGCGCGGTAGGCCCGTTCCTCGCCCAGCCTGCTGACGAGTTCCGCGCGGATTTGGGCGATTTCTTCTCGCGCTTCCTCCCCGTACATAGGCATCCAATAGGCAATTGGCCGCCCTCGATACGTTTGGTTATCGATCACGGCGTGGCCGTTGCCCAGTGCCTTCCCCAGGCCATGCCTCGGCATCAACAAGCCCTTGGGTATCGCCACATTGACGCCAGAGTCTTTCAAGTATTCAAAATACGTGATGTGAGTCGGTGCCACATGGTAGTCATCGAAACTGTTTTCGGCTAACAGTTTCCAGTTGGCTGCTATGTCGTACTCCTGCGTACCCTGGATGATTTCGAGTTCTCCCGTGGGTGATTGGTCTACAATGATGTCCAGATACTCCTTGGCCCCTGCAAGATAGTGAGTCAAGCTCTCTGCATGTGCGTCAAAATTGAGAAGGTAGAATCCTTTGTAATGGGCAAGCCGCGGAACCTCTCTCAGGGCTAAGTGTCCTTTGTCGAAATTCGGTCCATAGGCGTCTTCCCCCGGAACCGCGATGAGCTCGCCGCAGTTGTTGAATGACCAGGCGTGATAGAAGCAACGAAACGTTTTTGCGTTTCCCTCCCGCTCGCGGCAGACAAGTGTTCCACGGTGCGTGCAGGAGTTGAGGAAGACGCGGATCTCGCCGTCCGCACCCTTCGTAAAGATGACGGGGCGCCCACCCACTACCCGGGTTCGAAAGTCGCCAGGGTTGCGCACCTCGGAAACGTGCCCGACATAAAGCCAGCAGCGATCGAATATCTTACTTCGCTCTTGCTCCAAGATTTCAGGTTTGACAAAGACCGACCGATGGACCTTGAAAACCGCCTGCTCCGAATCGTCGATGATGTAACGTACAGTATCCATGAGTAACCTCCCTCAACGATCTTGCGCGTTCTTCTGTATGCTTGATCGTGCGTAGCTTTTCGCATGAGACAAAGAAGGCTACCTGATTTCGAACGTTTATTATTAATATTCAGATATAAATGACCCAATTCTTAGAAGACATCCACTGTTGCCAAAGGACAAGGGCTTGTCAAGCTCGGCGCTGCGTGGCACGACTCGCACAAGCAACGTGAACCTTCTTGTCCATGGTCTGAATCGTCAGCTAAGGTTGAATCTATAATCTCCGTCCGCTTCATTTTGCGCATTCGCGAAAGTGGGCTTATACCCTCAAGAAGTATCCATGTTAGCGGTTTTCCGGTTTTTATAGTCAATCGATCTGAAATATTCCATAATCATTTGCTGCATCATTCTCACCATGAGGTAGGATGATTTCGCCTTCAAGAAAATCACAGTCATCCGAGTGCTCACGTCAGACAACTGCCGCACCTTTACACCGACCAGTCTGCCATCCTCCAGTTCGTTATGAACACAGATAAGAGGCAGCAAACTGATACAGGACGAATACGAAACCATCGCCTTGGCAGCTTCCAACTGCTCCAATTGGGCTGTGACATTCGGTACGGTATTGTAGCTTCCGTAGGTGCGTTGGATCTTTCTCCAGCCCTCCGTGGACTGCTCATAAGTGACCAAAGGCTCGTTGAGTATGTCCTGGATGTCGACTTCTTTTTTTCCAGCCAGTCGGTGGTTGGGGCTGCAAACCAGGACCCATGGCGTATCGTGAACGTACAAGCGTTCAATTTGTTGGTTCATGATATCGTACGAGACCAATCCAATGTCCACTTGGTTGTCCAGCACCATGTTGTAAATACTTCTTGTGGTACCGTTAATTACATAGAATCCAATTCTGGGATACCTTTCTTGAACCATACCCAGTATGCGCGGGAGCGCGTCTACGGTCCAAGAAGGAGTCACCCCGATACGTATCTTGCCTTCAAACACATGTTTTACATTGCGGACGTTGTTCTCCGCTTCCTGCATGAGGCGAATCATCTGCTGCGCAAGCGGTAAGAATACCCTCCCCTCTTCGGTCAGATGAACACGATGATTCTTGTTCCGTACAAACAGTTGTACGCCCAGGCGGTCTTCAAGCCGCTTGATGCGGGCCGTAATGGACGGCTGCCGGAGATTCATGGCATTCGCCGCCTTGACAAAGCTCAAATGTGTTGCCACGCTCACAAACGTTTCAACGTTCTCCAAATCATTCACTTCATCCCCACACCCTCCAGGTCTTATTCTATTAACGTATTCTGAATATGTAAAATAGAACTTTTTTATTCTCCTCTGTCGCATCAATCAAAAGGATGCCTGGCCGAAAAATGAAGGACAGAGCGCCTCGGTAAACGCTCTGTCAACCATGCAGGAAAATTGATTCTCGTTGTCTCATTTTGCAGCAACCGACCCTTGCTCCGCGCCTGCGATTCTGGAATCCACCAGCTTGCGGCTGATGAGTGACAGACCGATGGCGGCGACGAGTGCGGCGACGGCGGCCAACATAAAAATGTTGGGCAGGGTCCACTGCGCAGCAACCAATGCGCCACCAATCAACGGACCGACGATTGAACCGATGCGTCCTACGCCCAATGCCCAACTGGCTCCAGTAGAACGTGCACTCGTGGGATAGACGCTGGCGGCAATGGCATTCATGTTGGATTGGACTCCAATGATAAAGAATCCGCAGAAGAATAGCACGACAATCAACCCACCGATGGTGTGCATATAGCCAAGGAGTATGAGCAACACCACCGCAAGCAAACTCGAAACGCTTAGCACCACTTTCGGGTTGGCTCGGTCGCTCGTGGAACCCAGGACAATTGTACCCACGATGCCGCCGCCCTGCAGCATAGCCGTTGCAATGATCGCCCTGCCCATCGGAAAGCCTGCACCTTGCAAAAGTGTTGGCATCCAATTCGTCAAGAAGTAGATCAGCAGTAGCGTCATGAAGAAAACAATCCAGACCAGCACCGTGTTTACGGCTCTGCCTTCCGTGAAGAGATGCTTCACTGGGACACCTGGTAGCCTCGATTCAGGAAGATAGAAGTCGCTCTGATCACTCACGGTGCCAGGGCCTGCGATGCGATTGAGTGACACTGCGACCCGTGCCTGTTTCCGCCCATGCAGCACCAGGAAACGGATCGATTCAGGCAACACCCCAATCGCAATGAGTCCAATGACAATCGGCGCAATCCCACCGAGATAAAACACAGAGGTCCAGCCCAATGCAGGGATCATCTGCGCTGAGATGATGCCGCCGAGCGTGGCTCCAAAAGGAAAACCCGTCCACATAATACTGAGAATAGTCTTACGGATACGGGTTGGGGAATACTCCGCCAACAACGCGGTGACGTTGCCCATGCAGCCCCCGAGACCCAGTCCAGTCAGAAATCTCATAACTAACAAGCTACCCACTCCAGATGCGGTCGTAGTTATAATCGAAAAAATCCCACATAGAAACACCGCGCTACACACGGTGGTCTTACGGCCAATCCTGTCTGCAATTGGTCCCGATATCAGCGCGCCGATGGCTAAACCAACCAAGCTGGACGAGAAAATCGGCGCAAGCGTCTCCGCCGAAGTGCCCCAAACCTTCTCAAGTGTGGGCGCGACAAAGGAAATGACCTGGGCATCAAAGCCGTCCAATGCCAACAGAAAGAAACCGACAATGACCATGAGAACTTGGAATCCCGCGAATGGAGTGTCATCGATAAGCTTGGACACATCTACCCTTTCACTCGCCATACGGATCCCCCTAGGCCAAAGATTTATGTCGACCAATCAACCATTACGCGCAGACCCGTCAATAGCATCTATGCCCCCGCGACGACTCACTAGGTCTTTGAATGATAGCGCCTTCATCCGCACACAAGAGACACTTTAGAGATGAATATAAAAAATTTACACATAATGATGTTCGCCATGCGGTGGGAGATCGCTTACACTGTCTCGCTGGATGCAATCCCCCTACTTGCTCTCGTCGTCCACTGTGTTACGGTACTTGCGTCCCGTGTTGTGCTTCAACGTCTGTCGGGTGCACACTCAGGCTTCCGACAGACGCGGTACATCCAAGAGCGCGATGAGTTCATCCAGTCCCAAACGTTCCAAAAGTCCCTCCACATCCACATGAGGCAGAGGGGACCGGGGCACCGGAGGGCAGCCACCGGATCGAAGAATCGATACGATTGTACGAATCCGCCGCACGTCCAGTTCGTCAATCATCCGTACCGTTTCTAGTCCCTCGACGACACAATCAGGCACTTCAGGGTAAGAAACGATCCGTATCCACGTGCCATCCCGAAGCAAAGATTGCGAGGAGAGGATGTAGGGTATACTTAGATACTCTCTCAAGGTCATGGCATCTTACCTGCCTGTCATGGCTGTCTGCGCACCCGGCAGAATCGTGACGTGCACAGCTTGTTCGGCAAACTCTCCGGCTGTCAATCGGATCGCCCGGTCGACCTCTTCCAGGGAAAGGTGATGTGTCGACATTTCCGCTATTGGATACTTTCGGGACGCAATGAGTTCGAGCGCCAATTCCACAGCCATGTAACTGTGCCCGCGCACACCCCGGAGGGTGAGACACCGCTTCGAAAGGACCGACACCGGAAATTGCGGAATCCCCTCCGCTGCGCCGGTCGGCAGAAGCAACTGGCCATGCTTGCGCAGCAGGTTGAACGCCAGTCCCACCGTTTCGCCACTACCTCGGGCGGTATCGACCACCATATCGACCCCTTCTCCCTGCGTCAAATCTTGGACCATTTCGATTAGGTGCCTGTCGGGTCCATGAAATACCACATCCGCTCCGAGCTTCTCGGCGACTTCTAGCCGTCTTCTATCCCGATTCAGCCCCACAGCAATGACCATCTGTGCACCGGCCAATTTTGCTGCCAACACGCATCCCAACCCTTGCTGTCCTGGTCCCAGAATGACGACCGTTTGCCCAGGTCTCAATTGTCCCTCCCGGCATACCCATTGGATGCCATTGGAGATCGGCAGGGCCAGAACCGCTTCGGCAGCCGGGATCCGCTCATCCACGCGGTGAAACACCGTTCGCGGATGAAGGTAAAGGTACTCAGCGTATCCCCCCCACAGGCCTGGATACACGTTGATCGGCGTGGACCCGAAGCGGATCGCGTCTGCAGATAGTAGCGAGTCCGTCGCCCAGCAGGAGCGAAAGTTGCCACTGCGACACGCTCGACAGTGACCGCACGGCAGGTATTCCTCCAGCAGGACGCGGTCACCTTCAGAAACGCCCCATCGTTCTTTGGCGATAGGTCCAAGCGCGGTCACACGCCCCAAGTTTTCATGACCTAGAATTCGCGGCTCCGTGATCTGAGAGCGGTAGTGGCGCACATCGCTTCCACATACTCCCGCCACCTCGACTTGAAGCAGCCCATCGTCCAGTCCTATTTCGGGCAGGGGTAGTCGACGAATCTCTGTTTCCCCGGCACTGATCATGACGGCTGCTCTGACGTCCTTCGTCATTCAATCCCTCCTCAATCAGATAAAGTGTACTGTCCTCTCATTTGCCGACGTGAGCCGAGCCGCTTCCTCCACCCAATCCGCATCCACTGGTAACCGCATGGATGCCGAGCGAATGTAGTAGGATTCGGGAGCTTCGACACCGACCGGTTTCATGTTCCGTTCCAGGATCCCTTTCGCAGCGTTTAGCCATAGCCGACGCATCCGGATAATGGCCAAGTCGGCCGTTCCCAGGTGTTCCTTGCGGCGGTCGTAAATGGGGCCCATGGACTCCTGAACGGCTTGGTCCTGCATAGCAATCGTCGGGATCCCGGAAAAGGCCTTGGTCGCCTGTGCGTTCCAGTCAATCATGTAGTCGTTGGCCTTGTTCGGTTTCGGCCGCCAGCCGCTGCCCGGGGCCGACGTTTCCTCCATGTACATGTCCAGCGGCAGATGTCGGCCATTGCCTTCACTCGTTCCTACCCGTTCAGGGGACCAATGGCGCATGTCCTCGAGTTCGTCCTCCCTGAGGTCCCGCGATGGATGCCAAGTTATGGTCCATACCATCGTCGACACGTCATCAATCGGCACCCAGGCGTGGCCGCTCAGCGGACTGTCGCCTCCATAGGATGGAAGAATAGTGTAAAATGGCATCATACACTGCGTGATTCGCCAGTAGTGATAACCGGGTTCAGCATTTCTGCGCGCACCGACCATCATTCCGTACGGTGTTTCCACCGTCTCGTAATGTGGAAATGTGTCCGCAGCCATGTACTTCATGCCGTGTTCCCGCGGGCTGCCCGTGAAGTCCGCTGGGTTCAGTCGACTGTGCAGGAAGGAGACATGACTGGAGTCAATGCCGCCCTCGTATGCCTGCACCCAGTTGCACTCCTGCAATCGTTTGCTGATATAGCAACGAGACTCCGGCACCAGATTCCACTCGAAATGGGGCAATGCTGGCCTTTCCGATTCCTGCTTGTCGCCCATGTAGGTCCAAACGACCCCGTTTCGTTCCACACACGGATACGCTTTCGCCCGGATGCGGTCCTTGAACGTGCTCCCCGGCGGTTCGTTTGGCATATCTGCAATCCTGCCGCTGACTTCGAACTTCCATCCGTGATAAACACAGCGCAGGCCACACTGCTCGTTTCTGCCGAAGTACAGCGACGCGCCTCGATGTGGACAGTATTCTTCCAGCAAACCGACGTTTCCCCTCGTATCCCGAAAAGCAATCAGGTCTTCGCCAAGAACTCGCACGCGGAGCGGTCGACCGTCTCTTTCTGGAAGCTCGCTGGACAACAGCATCGGCAGCCAATAGGCCCGCATGACGTTTCCCATCGGCTTACCCGGTCCCACTCTCGTGATCAGCATGTTGTCTTCCTTGCTCAGCATTCTGCCTCCCCCTCGTATCGTTCTCGGTGACATACGGCTGACGTCGATTTCTGGCGTGAGCCGTCTTCGCAAAACGGAGTGTCGACGCAACCAATACAAAGGCAGACGATGTTCTGCCAGTTCTCTGAGTTCAACTACACATCTTGATCATATGAAAAGTAATACTATTTGTAAATTCGATTTTTTCTATATACAACGTCGAAACGGATTGAAGAAACATATTGTCAAGGAGGCCTGCGATTTTCACAAATTCTTTGGGCATACTACAGGGGCATACATGTCGCATTCCATAGTGTCTTCTTTGCTATGCACCATTCGACACGATCAAGTCCAAAACACTGTGTAAATTGCCCTTCCTGGTAGAAGTTAAAGGCTCGCTTCATTCAAGCCGGTAAACTTTGGCGGCTTGGGGTTTCGCTTGTCGCTCGCTTTGCCACTCCCAGTACTCCTGCATGTTCAAATAGCGATGGCCCGTACTCCAAGCCTCGTCAATCTCCATCAGCAGGGCACCCAAAAGCCGATTCGCAGACTCCCGGTTCGGGAAGATCCGTATCACCCTCTCACGCCGCCGAATTTCTTCGTTCAGACGCTCGACTCCGTTTGTGGTACGCAGCCGTCTGTGGTAACGATCCGGCGGGGCCAAAACCGCTGTCACATCCTCAAACCCATCCTCCAGCACCTGTACGGCCTTCGGCGCTTTGTCGGCAAATTCTTCGACAAAGTCATTTTTCAGCATCCGGGCCGTCCTCATATCGGGTGCATCCAGGATCGCCCGTACACGTTTGTAGACTTCCTCCTGTAGCGTCTTTGGGGTAACATCTAGCAGATTGCGCATAAGTAGAGTAGAAGGCTGGCGCGGCAAGACCATTTCCAGCCTCCCCTCATCGAACCGTGCGTGACGTTCTCCGTCACACGGCTCTCCTAATCCCTTCACCTCAGGCATTCGCAGAATCATAAACCACAGTTCCCGCCAATGTACGTAGGCCCAGATGCGTGTGACTGGATAGATAGATGGACATCCCATGTCGGATACCGCGACGATCATACTTCCGGGCGATGAAGCGACTCAACCGCTCTACCACATAGTTGTCGATAGCCCGAAATTGACGGGTGGAATTCCCAAACCGGAAGTACGCAGCCCATCCAGTCAGGTAGCGATTGAGGTCCTGGACCACCACGCTAACCGGCAGTCCTACTCGGTGCAACGGAGTCAACTCGCGGATGCGTTCGCGCGCTCGCTTCATTGCCTTCCGACTCGGCCAGCAAGCGACGTACCATTTGCCGGACTTCCAGTGACTTGGGATCCATCGATAGGGGTAGCCGAGGAAGTCGAACCCGCTTCTTGTCTCTTGCAGGTTCACGACTCGCGTTTTCTCCGGTGACAGGGTCAGTCCTAGCCTGGCAAGCAGGGTTTGCAGGATCCGGTATATCCGTTGGGCTTGCCATCGCTGCCAGGTCAGAATCACCAGGTGAGTAGCCCCGGGGAGTTTCACCCCGAGGCCCTCGCAGAACCGGACGTGAACCTCTCGGCTCATCCGGCTCCCGTTATCCAGCCTAAGGTAAAATCCCCATTTGCCAATGCACGAACAGTTTCGGTTCACGCCTGGCGATTTTCCCGAGCCAGTGTGTCGCCCGCCGCTGGTGGCCAGCAAACTTCTTGTATTTGCGTCGTACCCAGCGAACCAAAGCTCGGTTCATGTGCCTGAGCACACAGTACAGTTCCGATTTGTAGAAGCGCCCATAGTATTGGATCCAGCCCCTGATGACGGGATTGAACATCCTGGACAGATCCTCAAGGGTCTTGTCCGGCTTCAGATGCATGCGCCAGTCGTGAATCGTCTGTCGCATGGCCTTCTTCGCCTTGTTGCTTACCGCTGGGGTGAAGTTGATGAAATGCTTGCCATATCTGTTCTTGGACCTTCGCGGTCGAAACGTGTAGCCCAGGAAATCAAATTTCGTTTCCGGGTAATCCCCACGTCGGTCGTCATCTTTGCAGTAGACGATGCGCGTTTTGGTCGGATGGAGTTCAAGTTCGCATTCCTTGAACCGTTCTTCCAAGCTGGCGCGAAGCTTCTGAGCACCTTCCAGACTGTGGCCGTGTGCAACAGCATCATCAGCGTACCGAGCAAACGGCTTGTCCGGATGGTTCTTGTCCATCCATTTGTCAAACACGTAATGGAGAAACAGATTGGCCAGCACCGGGCTGATGACTCCGCCTTGCGGCGTGCCCTTCGTTCGTTCTACCACAGTCCCATCCAGCAATTGAAACGGCGCCTTCAGCCATCTTTCCATGTACAGAATCACCCATGGGTTGTCCGTGTGTTTGCGAACAGCCTTCATCAGCAATTCGTGGTCAATGTTGTCAAACAGCCCCTGGATGTCGAACTCCAGTATCCAGTCATATCGCCAACATCTTTGCCGGGTGACCGCAAGCGCGTCTGCTGCCGACTTCCCTGGTCGATAGCCATAGGAATCCTTATGGAGGTACGGCTCCACTTTGGGCTCGAAGTACATCTTCACGACCATTTGTGCGACGCGGTCGGCCACCGTGGGTACGCCAAGAATCCTTGTTCCTCCGTTTTTCTTGGGTATTTCCACCGCCTTGACTGGGGGAGGAAAGTAGCTGCCGGAGGACATCCGGTTCCAAATCTTGTAGAGGTTGTTCTTCAAATCGGCCTCGAACTGCCCTAGGCTTTCCTCGTCCACCCCAGCCGCGCCCCGGTTTGCTTTCACTCGTCGGAACGCTTCAAGCACCACATATTTGGAGATTTTGTACGGCTTTGTTTTGTCCATTGGCTCCTCCCTTGCGGTTGACCTCTGCACAAAACTGGATAACACAACCCCTTCGCTCCACTTCCATTACGAAGCTTCGTCACTACTACGGGTTGTTCCGCCCCTACACCTCGCATCGGTACTTTCGTCCTTGCGGGTCCTCCGCTTGGAGTTTTTTTCCTTCGCATCGAAGTGCAGGTTCCCACGTTCCGAATCGAAGCCTGTGCCGCGTTCACGCCGCCTTCATGCCGGTCACCGCCTGGACAGTAAGCAGGTTTCCTCCAGACTGATCCCGGGCTAACGACTACCTCCCGGTTTTGATGACGTCCCTACGCTTTCGACACGTTATCAGCGGTTCACTGGTGTTCGTCTCCATCGGCACGGACCTGACGAGGTCTGGCCTCGCCTTTTCCGTAACGCTCACTACCATGGCTTTTGTCCACAGCAGCTTACGGTGGTTTGAAGCCTCCACCTGCATGGCGGCTTCGAGGGGCCTACCCTCATCTTCCATTCGGCATGGCTTCGAGCTATCATCTAGCTCCTCGCCTTCGTGGCGCACGGTCATCCGCGTACCTCACGAGTTTTCCCAGGCGGCTGTATCGGGTCTGCCACAGAATGTCCAGGACATGGAGGTAGATGTTTGCCAATAGAGGCGAGATGACTCCACCCTGCGGTGTCCCCGTTTCCGTCTCATGCAGTACTCCGTCTTCCATCACACCGGCGTCCAACCACTGCCACAGCAGCCGTAACATTCTCCGGTCGCTTATCCGACGCCGTACAAGCCGCATCAACAACCCACGTTTGAGGTTGTCGAAGAAGCCGACGATGTCGGCATCCACTACCCAACGGCATTGCTCCCGCTGAATGGCTTGGCGTATGCGTCGTCTCGCATCATGGGCCGAACGTTTGGGCCGGAATCCGTATGAGCAATCCCGAAAGTTAGCTTCGAAGATGGGCTCCAGCACAATCTTTGCGGCGGTTTGAACAATGGGGTCACGTACGGTCGGAATCCCCAGTGGACGCTTACGCCCATCCGGCTTTGGGATGTAGACTCGCCGAACGGGCTGCGGGCGGTAGCTGCCATTCCGTAATTCCTCCTGTAGTTGACGGAGAAAGGGAACCACGCCCTGCCGCTCGATATCCTCAATCGTGACTCCATCCACACCTGCATTGCCGCCGTTCGCTTT
>NZ_BCQV01000037.1 GCF_001552255.1 Alicyclobacillus shizuokensis NBRC 103103 | reverse complement strand
TCCCAGGTGCTTTTTGTGTTCTATGGCTTTATCGTTCCCAGCATACGTTTGACAGGCATTTTGGTGAAGACAACCCCAAATTGCGTTCTCTATCTTTTATCTGTGGTATGGTCAAAATAAGCATTCCGAATGACGGATGCTCTGAAAGGGGCGAGAAGGTGGAACTTCAGTGGTGGACACCGCATCAGTACCAAAATATTCGACCCTATGTAGACACCGTGTTGCTTGGCGCCTGGCAGCTGGAGCCCTTTGACGTGGCCATTCCGTACGGTGCATCTCGCATCATCTGTCAGCAAATCGTCCACCGCTTGACAGAGCGTTATCAGGGACGGATCGCCTCGTTGGAGCTGGGGGCCACTTTTCGCCTCACGTCTGCACCGGAAACGCCGGATGTACCCCAGTGGCTGGAGAACGCACTGCACGATTCGATAGACCCTGGTATTCGCTTTGGCATCGTGATGGTCGACAGGCAATTACCCAGGAGCTTTCAGCGGCTGAGCAGCGACAGCATGGAATGGCTCGTCTGTGATTGGTGGCAGTGGCTATCACGTCGAATACCTGCTGCCCGACACCAGGATGCATGGATGTATCTGTCTATGACCTCGATGGATTATCGATCCCGGCCCGAGTTCCACAGCCTTGGTGTCTCGTCGGCCACTGCCGAGTCCATGCACAGGGAGGGAGAGCGCATCATGGAGGTCTGGGTGCGAGTTGCCGCAGCGGCGGTGGAACGCATGTGGCAGGAAACGGCCCATGCCCATGCTCAGCGGCAAGCCCCGATTGGAGCAGACCAATCCCAACTTGACACGTGAAAGTTGTGAAAGATAAGATGAAAGCGTGCAGCAGACATCTCGTTTACATACTCCCGTCGAGCGCTGGGGAGCTAGAGTCTGCCACTATTTGCAGGAAAATTTCGTTTTGAGGGCCGAGTCTGGCAAAGGGAAACACTAAGACTGGGATATGGAAGCTCAGGGCAGGTGATGAAACAGAATGCTGAAAAAGGCGTATGATTGGATTGATGAGCGGTTGAATGTCACCCCTTTGTGGCGCGATGTCGCCGACCATGACGTGCCGCCTCATGTCAATCCGGCTATCAAGATGTCAGCTTTTATTTACTGTTTCGGCGGTCTCACCTTTCTAGTCATCACCACCCAGATTCTCTCCGGCATGTTCTTGGCCATGTATTATACGCCTGACATCAACAATGCCTGGTACAGTGTGAAGTACATTGACGACCAGGTGTTGCTCGGCCAAGTTGTCCGGGGCATGCACTTCTGGGGTGCCAGCTTGGTCATTGTGATGATGTTCCTGCATATGCTGCGCGTGTTTTTCACAGGCGCCTACAAGAAACCCCGAGAAATGAACTGGGTGGTTGGAGTCCTTATCTTCTTTGTCGTACTTGCCTTTGGATTCACCGGTTACCTGCTGCCGTGGGATCAAAAAGCCTATTGGGCGACCAGCGTGGGTGCACAGATTGCAGGTTCCATCCCGTGGATTGGCCCTTGGATTCAAACCCTGCTGTTGGGAGGCCATTATGTGGGGGCTTTGACCCTGTCGCGCTTCTTCGCCATCCACGTCTTTTTTCTGCCCGCTGCTTTGCTTGTCCTGTTGGCCCTACACTTTATCATGATCCGGACCCAACACATTTCAGGGCCGCTGTGAGGACAAGAGTCAGGCGAGCCATCATCGAGACGTCGCAGTGCCGATTGTGCCTGAAAGCGAGGAGATACGGATATGGCTGAAGGCGAGCGCATTCCAGGTACCCCGAGGTACCGGCACAGTTTGCAGGTGCATTCAGGATATGAGCCGTTTTTCCCAAATTTCTTGCTCAAGGAATGGATAGTCGGTGCCGTATTCCTTTTTGCGTTCGCGCTGTGGATTGTGTTCAATCCAGTGGATTTAGGGCCAAAGGCCAATCCGGATGACACAACGTTCATCCCGATTCCCGATTGGTATTTTCTTTTTCTCTACCAAATTCTAAAGTATTATCCGGGATCCCAGATTGTCGTAGGCGTCGTCCTCGTGCCGCTCATCGGAACGTTGCTTCTGCTGTTTACGCCGTGGCTAGATGTCTCCACAGAACGGCACCCCTACAAACGCCCGCTTGCCACTGCTGCTATGGTGCTCGTGACCTTTCTCGTCATCTGGCTGACCAACGAAGCGCGCGTTCAGCACTTGGCAGAAACCGGACAACTCAGTAGCAACGCCAATCTGCCCCAATTGAAGCAGGTGCCTGCTTCACAAATCAAATTCAGCAACACCAACATGCCCGGATACAAGCTGTTTGAGTCCACGTGCGCCACTTGCCACGGGTCGAAGGGCGAGGGGCATATCGGGCCCCCGATTTACGCCATCGGTCACTTCTGGGATGAAAATCAACTCAAGGGCTTTGTCGAAAATCCAAGTGGGGGTATGCCGCCGAAAGGCGGGCTCTCCAGCGACAAACAGGTTGATCAGGTGGTGGCTTGGCTCGTCAAACAGAGTCACAGCGGCGGAGGGTATTGAGGTTGCAGCCGCAACTCGACATCGGATTCGTACGGGGGGCGTGCGTCCCCCTGTGCCGACCTCGCATGTATTGGATCAGTCAAATGTGAATCCCTCGCCCAACACCTCATGTACATCGTTAATGACCACAAACGCCCTCGGGTCAGTCTCTGTCACGATTTGTTGAACTCGAGTAACCTCTTCTCTTGGCACCACGCAGTAGACGACTGGACGGTCTTGTCCGGTATATCCCCCGGTAGCCTTGAGGATGGTGGTCCCGCGTTCCAGCCGTTCGTGAATCGCGGATGCGATTTCCCGGTTGCGATCTGAAATGATGGTCAACGCCTTGCCCGTCTTGACACCTTCAATGACGAAATCAATCACTCGACTGGCCACAAACAGGGCCACCAGCGAATACATCGCAACTTCGCGTCCCACCTCAATGACGACCAAACCGATGACACACAAATCGATGGCGAACAGGACTCTGCCCATGGCGATCCCGTACCTGTGGCGCACCAAACGGGCAATGATGTCGGAGCCCCCCGTGGTCGCACCGGATCGAAAAATCAATCCCAGGCCCAAGCCGGTCACGACTCCGGCATACAGGGCTGCCAACAAGGGGTCATGGGTGGGGACCTTGAGCTGACTGGTCAGCGAGGTGAACAATGAGACCGCTCCGACTCCGACCGCCGTCTTCACGATGAATCCGACGCCAAAGATGCGCGCTCCCAGAAACAAAAGCGGGATGTTGATGATAAAGAAGGTCAATCCGACTGGCCAGTGGAGCTTGTAAAACAAGAGCAGCGAGATGCCGACGAAGCCGCCTTCAGCAAGATGATTGGCCACCAAGAACGCATTGAGGCCCAATGAGTATATCAAGGAACCGGCCAGGATTTGAATCCACTTCCAGATCTCTTTTCCGAGGTGTCGCTGCTGCATCCAAAAACTCCTTTAGCCGAGAATGAACACAAGGCGTCGAAAAGACGTACCATCCGCCAATTCTAACCTCCATTATAGATTTTGGCAGTCATTGGGGCAAAATCGGTGTGGCCACATGAGCGCCAACAACAAAAGCAGGCTGACCCAGCCAAACAACGTATAGCCGAACGCCACCATGCGAGTGAAACCCACGCTGCTGAGCGCCGCGGCCAACAGCAACAGAACCAAATGGTAGAGGTCGCGAACCCAATCGGGGCGAGTCAATCGCCGGGGAACGGGCATCTGACTGCCGATGGCGTACACGTTGCCCACCAACGTGGAATAAATCTCGCCCCACAAAATGAAGCTGAACAGCCATTGTAGCAAGCCGCCGTATTGCGATGCGATAAATCCCATAGGAACCGCGTAACGGATCGCCTGCGGGTGATGGACCAAGAGCGTGAACGTCACGGCTACCAGCATGAATCCGAGCGCCACGGCACCAGACCGCGCGCCCGCCTGCAGCACCCGACGGTCCTGTACCTTGCAGCCGAGCGGTATCAGAACGCCAGCGGCCAATCCGGTATTGAAGGCGACGTACAGCACGGCGTACATGCCCGCCGTGAGGGGCTTGGGGGTCGACAGGAGAAAACCGGCCTCAAGCGCACGCTGGACGCCATTTGGAACGCAGGCGGACCGGACAGCGGTGGTCAGGATAACGGCAATCAAGACGGGCACAATGACGCTGTTTGCTCGCATCACGCCGGACATGCCACGCAACAGGGTGAGAAAAGTGACAGCCAAGGTCACCCACACGCCCAACGCGAACGGCAAACCGAGGCTCTCCCGCGCCATTTCACCGGTTCCGGCCATCATGGTGGCGCTCACGCCGAACAGCATCAGCAGGAGAATCAGATTGACAGCGCCCCCCAGCCAGCGGCCGAACAGGTGGATGGCCACATCGCGAAAGGATTGAGCCTGCAAGGAGGACCCCAAGGCCATCATGCGATACCCAATCCAACTGAAGAAAGCTACAGAAGCTAGGATGGCCAATACACCCCAGAATCCAAACCGGCCGTAGAACTGGTAGATCTCTCGCCCCGAAGCAAAGCCAGCTCCCACCACTGTGCCGATGTAGGTGCAGGCGACCTGGAAAGCGCGCACGCGCTGTGTACCGGTCATGGGACATCCCCCCCCTTACACCATATGGCCGAGCCCACGGGTTCAGACCCTGGACATGTTTGTCGAGACAAGCCATATACATAAATCAACCCCCGTCAGGATGAAGCGAGGAGAGATGCCATGACCCATCTCCAAGCCGTTATCTTGGGCGTTGTGCAGGGAGTTACAGAGTTTTTGCCGATCAGCAGCTCAGGACACCTGGTTCTGTTGCAACGGATCTGGCACATTGGAAATGAGCAACTGTTGTTTGTGGTGTGCGTGCACGTGGGAACCTTGGTGGCAGTGGGTGCGGCCTTTCGGCGAGACATCCGATGGCTGATCCAACATCCTTGGTCGTGGACAGCGCGCATGTTGTACGCGGCGCTGATTCCCACAGCCGCGGCCGGCATCCTGTTGGAAGACTGGTTTGAAAACGTGTTTGCCCACGGTGGGACGGTGGGGCTCGAATTTGTCATTACCGGTGTCATCCTCTGGTGGATGGACAGTGCCCCCACGTTCGGCAAGCTGGAGGAGGACATGCAGGTTTGGGACGCCCTGTGCATTGGGGCTTTCCAGGCAGCCGCCATCCTCCCCGCATTATCCCGTTCTGGCCTGACCATAGCTGGCGGGTTGTGGCGGGGAATGGACCGCCAGGCGGCCGGACGCTTCTCGTTTCTTCTCTCTATACCTGCTATCCTGGGAGCGACGGCAGTGCAGCTGGAGGAGCTGATGGAAACCCCGTCGGTTCTCGCGCACGTCGAATGGTCCAATCTCGGATTGGGTATGGCAGCGGCCGCAGTGAGTGGATACGTCGGCGTGCGAGCCACCTTGTGGTTGTTGCGGAAGGCTCGCATGCGCGTGTTCGCCGTATATGTATGGGCGCTGGCAGCCTGGATTCTCCTTGACCAGGTGACGTTGCACAGGTGGTTCCCACCGCTGTTTTGATCCGCGCACCCGGGTAAGCGGCGAAATACCTACGGATGTGGTTGAGGGTATTTTGCCGCTTGCCCCTTCACTTGGAATACGCTCATGACATGGGCGATGAAGAGCAGATCCAGGAGGCTCGACGCGCTATTGAGTTGAGCCTGACTCCATGAGGTTGCCCACGTGATAGAGGCGGATTTTGGCGGCGATCCAGCTGCAAACGCGTGTGTCACGCTCTCTGGCGTTGCGTGCGCCGCCGGCGGCTATTCGCGCGCACGCGAACGGCGGGGGCTGGAGTCCCCCATGCTCGATGGGGGAGATTCCCAGACATGATGGTGACGGCGGTGCGACATATCCGCCAGGGAGAGCATGGACAGACCGCACCCAGGCGCTCAACGCGCGCGCCTTACCAGCAGGCGCAGGCGCTGCATCAGCGTCCATACCAGCGACAGCGCAAGCAGAGCGGCAATCAGCCAAGCCCAGGCCGTGACCCCGTGCCACATGGTCACCATCCATGGCGATCCACTGGCCCCGCTTGTGGCAGCAGCAAATACGGGCACCTTGTCGGCCAGCGCGTGCGCCACCGGTCTGCCCACACCGAGCAGCCAAAACAGGACGGTCACTCCTGCGGCCAAAACGGCATGCAGAAACCGAGCCACGAAGTAGGGCGTCATGCGGATATCCGTCTGGGTCAGGACGCTGGCGACCTGAGCGTGAACCGCCAAACCGCTCCAGGCAATAATGGCGCTGACCAGGGCAACTTTCTGCAGCATGGGTGCACTGGAGGCCGCAGCCTGGGCTGTGCCGATGTCAATCTCTAAGAGTCCGGCCATCGTAGGGCTCATGAGGCTGGGATGGATGCCCGACAGTTGATACAGAAAGGCCACTGGCCAGCCGATGACGCGCATCAAGCCAGACAAATTCAGGATCTCGATAAGCACGGCAAAAAACACGATGAAGCCGCAGATCATGAGGAGGGTTTGTACCGACTCCGTGACAGCCGCACCGAGCAATTTGCCGAAACCACGGCCATCCTCCTCGCGGGCTTTCATCATCTCACGATAGGCGCGGCGCAGGATATTCCCGCGTTCCTGAACCGCCTGCGAACGAGTGACGTCGCTGCCACGCCCCCAGAACTTAAAGGTGACGCCCACCAGGAAAGATGAAACGTAGTGCGCAACGGCAAGCAGGGCTCCCAGTTCCGGACTCTTGAACATCCCAACGGCCACGGCGCCAAACATGAATAAGGGGTCTGCTGTATTGGTGAAAGCCAGCAACCGTTCTCCTTCTACTTGTGTGCACATCCCAGTCTCGCGAAAGCGTGCTGTGACTACGGCATCCATCGGATAGCCGGCCGCCAGCCCCATGGAGAGGGCGAAGGCGCCCACACCGGGGACGCTGAACAGGGGACGCATCAAGGGTTCCAGCAGGACGCCGAAGCCCCGTACAATTCCCAGGCCCAGCATCAATTCCGACAGGATGAAAAATGGCAGCAAAGACGGGAACACCACATCCCAGAACAGCTTGAGCCCGACTAATCCCGCTTCCACGCTCTGCTTGGGATAAATCACCAAAGCTATCGTGAATACGACGACAGCTGTCCCAAGCAACAGGGTCGAGAGCTGGCCGCTTTTCCACCATCGCTTCAACCGCTTCATCTCCTTCATCGCGGCACACCGCCACAGGTCCAAGACATCACTAAAACATATGTCCAAGCCCAAGGTTTATGTTTTAGGGACGGAGTTCGCTATAATAGCAGACAAAGGCAGGTCAGAAACGAGGGACGTCCGTGACTATCACCGAGATGCAACAGCGCATCGATGCCTATATCAGCCAGTTTCGAGAAGGCTACTTTTCCCCGATGACCTTGGTCGTGCGGCTTGCCGAAGAGTTGGGAGAGCTTGCACGGGAGGTCAACCACGCGTACGGAGAAAAACCGAAGAAGCCAGACGAGCCAGAGGGCAGCATCGCCCTGGAATTGGCTGACATGCTGTTTGTCATCGGCTGCCTGGCCAATCGCTTGGAGATTGATCTCGACGAAGCTTTCCGCTCCGTCATGCACAAGTTTGAGACACGGGACCACGACCGCTGGACCCGCATCAAACCTGCGGAGACGAGCCGTTCCCGTGCCGACCAGTGAGCCTGCGTTGGAGGTTACGTGCATACAAACGGCTAGTTTGCTGAAAAGACAGCGCTAAGAGAAGCAGGAGGATATAAATGCCAGATCCGATTCGAGTCGCGATTGCGGGGATTCACGGCAAAATGGGGCGGGAGGCAGCACAAGCGCTGAGTGCCGACGAGCGTTTTGCCGTTGTGGGAGGGCTTGTGCGTAGCCGCGGACAAGCCCAGCAAGACTGGCCAGTGTTTCAGGACAAGTCGGAATTGTTGCTAGAAACTCGACCGGATGTATGGTTGGACCTCACCGATTCCACGAGCGTGGTCGAGCACGTTGATTTCGCCATTGCCAACGGTATTCGGCCGGTGGTTGGAGCCACCGGCTACGGGGAAGCGGATGTCAAGCGATGGCACGAGGCCTGTTTAGAGCGGGGCATCGGCGGGATCGCAGCCCCTAATTTTGCCATTGGGGCCCTGTTGATGATGCGGTTTGCCCGCGAAGCCGCTCGGTTCTTGCCAGCCGCGGAGATCATTGAACTGCATCACGCTGGGAAGAAGGACGCTCCGTCCGGCACCGCGCGCAGAACCGCCGAGCAGATGCGAGGGGAACTGGGGAGGGACGTGCCCATCCACAGCGTTCGCCTGCCGGGCTTGGTGGCCCATCAGGAGGTGTTGTTCGGCGGCACCGGCGAGGTATTGACCATTCGGCACGACTCGCTGTCACGGCAAAGCTTCATGCCGGGCATCTTGGCCGCCTGCGCGGAGGTCGGCCGCGTTCGCGGCATGGTCCATGGTTTGGAACACATTCTCTGGTAACCGGACAGGAGTGAACGGAATGAACATCGCACTCATTGCACATGATGCGAAGAAGGAACAACTGGTCAATTTCGCCGTCGCCTACCAGCACATCTTCGCCCAGCACACCCTGTTCGCCACGGGCACGACAGGACGGCGCATCATGGACGCCACGGGTCTGCACATTCAGCGCGTCCTCTCCGGTCCATACGGCGGAGACCAACAGATTGGTGCGAAGATAGCAGAGGATGCGATGGACCTAGTCATCTTTCTGCGCGATCCGCTTACCGCCCAGCCGCATGAACCGGATATCTCAGCTCTCCTGCGCTTGTGCGACGTTCACGACATTCCGGTCGCCACCAATCTGGCGACGGCGGAAGCGTTGATGCGGGCGCTTGAACGCGGTGACCTGAACTGGCGCAAGGCGGTGCACCCTGAGGGGTCGTGACGATGCGGATTGGCATCAGTTGTTACCCCACCATCGGGGGTTCTGGCGCTGTGGCCACCGAACTCGGCAAGGCTCTTGCCCACCGCGGCCATCAGGTCCATTTCATCGTCACGGACGTGCCTTTTCGTTTAGGCGAGTTTCACCAGAACATTTACCTGCACGAAGCCGATACCATGACCTATCCGGTCCTGCGCACGCCGCCCCACGACTTTACCCTGGCGGCGCTGATGGCCGACGTGATTTCGCAGTACGATTTGGAGATCCTGCACGTCCATTACGCGCTCCCGTTTGCTGTATCGGCGTTTCTCGCGCGGGAGATGTTGCCCGGCCACCCGGTGCGCGTGGTGACAACCCTACACGGAACCGATGTTACCGTGCTCGCGCAGGACAAGAGCCTGTATCGCGTGATTCAACTGGGATTGACCAAAAGCGACATTGTAACCGCCGTCAGCCACAGCTTGGCCCGCCAGACCCAGGAGCTGTTTCACATCGATACGCCGATTCAGTGCGTGCATAACTTTGTCGATCCGAACGTGTTCCATCCCGCGGCCACGGGCTTGCGTGAGTGCTTTGCCAGGCCCGGGGAACGGATCTTGTTGCACATTTCGAATTTCCGCAAGGTCAAACGGGTGCTCGACCTGATTCAGGTGTTTCACCTCGTCAATCAGCGCATCCCGAGTCGGCTGTTGTTGGTCGGGGAAGGCCCGGAGTTGAGCGCGGCACGGGAACTGGTGTCCGGACTGGGATTGCAGGAGAGGGTCCACTTCCTGGGCAAACAGGACGAGGTCGCGGAGCTCTATCAGGCGTCCGATGTCTTTCTCCTCGTGTCCGAAAAGGAGAGCTTTGGTTTGGTCGCGCTCGAGGCCATGGCGAGCGGAGTGCCCGTGGTGGGCACCACCGCCGGTGGCATCCCCGAGGTGGTGGCGGACGGAGAGACTGGACTGCTGGCGCCAGTGGGGGACATTTCGCGGCTGGCCCAACTGGTGATGCGACTGTTGACGGATGAAGCCCTGCGTTTGCGCATGGGGGAGGCGGGTCGAGCGCGGGCGATGCGACTGTTCTGTCTTGAAGACAAGGTGGCCGAATACGAGCGACTGTACGAGCAGGCTTTGGGTCAGGAGAGAGCCCAATGACCAACTCATTTCCCCGCTTGCCGGAACTTCCCGATGACGTGTCCGGTGTGATGCGGACGTTGCTTGAACACGGCAGCCAGGCCTATCTGGTCGGCGGCTGCGTCCGCGATGGACTGCGCGGGCAACCCGTCTACGATTACGACATTGCCACCGATGCACGTCCGGATCGCATCCAGCAATGGTTTCCGCGCACCCTGGCGACCGGCTTGCGGCATGGAACGGTCACCGTCTGGACAGGCAAGAGGCCGGTGGAAGTGACCACCTTTCGCACGGAATCGGCGTACAGTGACGGGCGCCGTCCGGATAGGGTGACGTTCACCGACGACCTCGTCCAGGACCTGGCTCGCCGCGACTTTACCGTCAACGCGATGGCTGCAGACATCTCGGGCCACATTATCGATCCGTTCGGCGGCCTGGCCGACCTGGCGCAAAGGTGCCTGCGGGCGGTGGGGAATGCGCGCCATCGCTTCGCTGAAGATGGCCTGCGCATCGTCCGAGCCCTGCGCTTTGTCAGCCAACTCGGTTTTGCGATTGAGCCACAAACCCTGACAGCGATGCATCAAGAGGCGCAACGGTTGCAAAGCGTTTCCAACGAACGCTTGGGCCAAGAGATGCGTCGCATGGTGCAAACCATGTGGTGGCTGGCCTGGCCCCTGTGGAGCGCTGGCCCGTGGCTGACCGTGTATCCGCATCCGTGGCCAAAGTGGCAGCCCGCGCTGCGGGAAGGAGCCGCCGCCGTCGGAACGACCGAGGCCGCGCAGGCGCGCTTTGGCCGACGCTGGCAAACTGTGCTCCTGGACTTGGGCTGGCAGCACGAGTGGGCGACGGTCAGCGCATGGATGTTTTGGCTGAGCCGCCTGACGGGGGCGTCGACCGACGAGACGGTCGAGGCTATCCGCCGCTTCGCCTGGCCCAAGCAAGTAGGACGAGACGTTCAGAACATGATGTCCCTGGCCGTAGAGGATCCAGTCGATTGGTCGGATTGTGCCTGGCGTGAAGCCCTGTTTGAACGTCCGGCCGCCCTGGTCGGTTGGGTGTGCTTTGTGTTCGATACGCTGTCTCCGGTCACCCAAAACCGGCTGGCCATGTTCAGGGACAGACTGCGTACCCAGCCCCTGCACCGGCTGTCGGAGTTGGCCGTGAACGGCCATGATGTGGCCGCGCTCGGTCTGCGCGGAAAGCAGGTGGGGGATGCGCTGAGATTGTTGGCAGAGGCCGTTTTGCGCAGCGAGATCGAAAACGAACGGTACACCTTGCTGCAATGGCTGACGCAGCGATTGTCAGACCTGCATGCTTCGCACCGCGAAGGAGGAGGCCTGCGATGAGCGTAGAATCCGCCTATTCTTCCAACCTATGGGAAGTCTCTGTGCGCGATCAAATCCTTGCCGCCTTTCTGGCCGCCAAGGAGCACCGTGTCTCGGGCGCCCAGTTGAGCCGACAGCTGGGCCTGACGCGCGCCGCTGTCTGGAAGCACATTCACAGTTTGGAACAATTGGGCTTTGAGTTTTCTGCCGCCACCCGTCGCGGTTATCAGCTGGAGAGGGTTCCGGATTTGTTACTGGGCCCCATTTTGTGGCAGCGCCTGCCGGAGCAGGCGCGGTTTGGCCGCCCCGTGGTCTGGCAGCCGGAAGTCGATTCGACCAACGTATTGGCGCTTCGCTTGGCACAACAGGGTGCACCACACGGGACTTTGGTCAACGCCCTGGTCCAAACTGGCGGACGCGGCCGACGGGGCCGAAGCTGGGTGTCCCCGTCCGGGGGGTTGTGGCTGTCGCTGATTCTGCGCCAATCGCTGCCCCTGGCGGTGGCGCACGAGTTAACCCTGGTGACCTCGGTGGCTGTATATCGCGCCATCCAAAAGCAAGCTGCGTTTCCGCTGAGTATCAAGTGGCCCAACGACATCCTTTGCGACGGGCGCAAGGTCTGCGGCATTCTGGCTGAGATGCGAACCGACGGCGAGACGGTGGATTACGCGGTGCTCGGCATCGGGATCAACACCAATGTACAGCCGGTCGACCTGCCTACCGACCTGAACGCCAAAGCCGCCTCGCTGGCCGCGTACCGCGGGGAGCCGATTTCCCATGTCGATCTTACAGCGGACATCCTGACCGAATTGGAGCCGATGTACGACCGGCTGGTCGAGGGTCAGTCCGCATTTCGCCAGGTGGCGGACGAGTGGAGAGCCCACAGTGCGACGCTGGGGCGACGTGTAGAAGTGACCGTAGGCCACAATACATATCAAGGACTGGCAGAATGGTTGGATGACGACGGGGTCCTCCAACTGCGGCTCGACAACGGCGTCCGGCTGCCAATTCATAGTGGGGAAGTGCTGTTGGCCCAAGGTGAATCCCAGCCTTAGCCCAACCGCTTCCTCGGCCTCGACACTTCGTGTGCCCCGCATCCACCCCGTCAGATCAGCCCATCCTAAGCCGAGGATGGGAGGGGTTTTCATGCCGGGAGAAACCGAAATGGTTTTGCGCGCCCTGCAGGACATGGAATCCAGGCTGCAACATGGGGCGGCTGGTCCGAAATCCGACGTGATCAGAAGTTTAGAGCAATTTTGGCAGATGGCCCAGGATAGGATACAGGAATGGTCAAACATCTGCGATCAAATCCTGGACCTGGCCGCCCGCTGCGACGAAGTCAGTGGGCGTGCGCAGGATGAGAAAGCGGCGTCCCTGGGCCACTGGTTGTCCACGGTGCTGCCACCGCTGGACCCCGAGGGCGGCGAGTGGTTGGACTCGTTGCGCCGAGGGCTTGGCTATTTCGATCTAGCCATGTACGACGACGCCATCTCCTCGCTTGCCCAGGCGGCATCCTCTGCCCCGGATCCACTGCCCGCCCGTTTGCTCTTCGCTTCCGCCCTGCGCTTGGCCGGGCAACCTCAGGCGGCCCTGAACCAAGTCCGCTCGATTTTGGCCCAGCAACCTGACGAGATCGTGTACTGCGCCGCCTGCGAGATCGCCGCACAGGTCTATTTTCAATCCGGTGAACTCACGCAGGCCGTTTACTGCCTGAACGAAGTCGTGGCTATCCTGCCCGACTACCCCGACACGTGGCATAATTTGGGGATCTGCTACGGAAAGATGGGCGACTGGCCGGCGGCGGCTACCGCCTTCCAACAAGCGTTGGAGCTGGGCCCGGGTCCAGACACGGAGACGGCCTGTCTCTTGGTGCAGGCACTCATGAATCTGGGCGAACACGCTGAAGCCCGACGGGTGGCAACCCAGGTCCTGGAGGAGCGCCCTCGGCATCCCGGGCTCCTGTCTTTGCTGTGGCGGCTGGCGGTCAAGTCTGACGACTGGCAACAAGCCCAGGGGTACGCCTGCAAGCTGGTGGAAGCAGCACCGGCTGAACCGGGCAATTCGATTCGACTGGCGTTTTCACTGTGGCACACCGCCGGTCCGGGAGCGGCCGTCGCCGCGCTGAAAAAAGCCATTGCCGCCCAGCCTAGCCAGGCTCGCCTGCTCTCTGCGTTGGCCATTCTTCACTGGCTGAGGGGGGACGCGGCCGCGGCTCGGCGCGTGGTGGGAGCGCTGCCAGAGGCCATTCGGCAGGGACCGCTGATGCGCACGCTGATATCCCGCATGAACTCGGATAGGGCAGATGCGAGCGTCCCGCCCCATTGACCCCCATTTTGGTACAATAGGGACAAGCCACAGGCAGGGGGGCCTGCATCTGTGAAACTTGTGGTCATCGATGTTGAAACCACCGGTTTGTCACCGGATCAAGATGAAATTATAGAAATCGGCGCGGTGGAGTGGACGGAGGACGGAATTGGAGAACAATTCCACAGCTTGGTGCGCCCGACTCGTCCGGTCCCCGAATCCATACTAGGGTTGACCGGCATGACGATGTCAGAGCTCGCATCGGCCCCCACATTGGAAGAGGTGCTGCCGCGCTTTTTGGCCTTTATCGAAGGGAAGCCTTTAGCTGGCCACCATGTTGGTTTTGATATCGAATTTCTAACCCACGCGTGCGAGGCGGTTGGCTATGTGCTGCCGACGGCCGCGGATGGCTTGGATACAAGGGACCTGTCGCGCGTCCTGTTTCCCTTTGCGGGCAGCCACCGTCTGCAGGACGCCGCTGCCCGGCTGGGCATCCAGGTGGAGCAAAGTCATCGAGCGCCAGCGGATGCCCTGACCACCGCCCGTGTCATCAGCGGTTTGTCGCAAAAGGCCTTGGCTTTACCCCACCTCACGCTGCAGGCGTTGGTGCGGTTGGCCAGCCTGTATTCGGCCGTCACCGGACAATGGCTGGCAGAACTGGCGGATAGGCAGGCCGCACACGCTCCGAATGCCCTGCCAGAAGGGTGCGAGACGATTGACCAGCTCGCCTTCCGTTCGGCCAGCTCGCGCCCAACCAATAGGCCCAGCCAGACAACGGCGAGCGAAGATTGGACGAGTGAATCGGAGCGGCTGCTGGCGGCGGACAGCCCGTTATCGGCCGCCTTGCCGGGATTTGAGGTCCGGCCCGGACAGCAGAAGATGGTCACTGCCGTGGCGGACGCCTTGCAGCAGGACCGGCACCTGATTGCCGAAGCGGGCACGGGTACGGGCAAATCGTTGGCCTATCTCATCCCCGCCGTGCTGTACGCCAGGCGCAACGACACGCGGGTGGTGATTTCCACCCATACGATAGCCCTGCAGGACCAAATCGCTGAGCGAGATTTTCCGACGCTGCGGAGCGTCATTGCCGAACCCTTGAAACTCTCGGTGTTCAAGGGCCGCACCCACTATATCTGCATGCGCAAGCTGCGACACGAATCTGAGCTTCTCGGTTGGACGCACGTGCCGGAGGAGGTGCGGGCGTACATGCGCCTGTTGGTCTGGCTGACGGAGACCGAGACGGGCAGCCGGGAAGAATTGGCCATGACCGGAGCCGAGCAGAGGGTGTGGCCGCGAGTGCAAAGCGAGAGCGAAACCTGCATCAACAAGCGCTGCCCCTTCTTTAAACCGTGTTTCTACTTTCGGGCGCGCGCCCAGGCTTACGACGCGGACGTGGTCGTCACCAACCACGCCCTGGTCATGACCGACCTCAAGGCCGAGAACCGGGTCCTTCCGCCGTACGAAAAGCTCATCGTCGACGAGGCCCATCACCTGGAGGAAGAGGCCACCCGGCAGTTGGGAGAAGAGGTGCGCCACGGGCAGATACGCGCCCTCTTGGCGCGATTAGTGCGCGATCACGGTCGGCAAGGTGTCCTCCCCGAATTGCATGAGCGACTCACAGAACAGGGACGGACCAGCCTCGTGGCCGACGTGTCCGAATTGATGGATATCTGCCAGGAGTTCGAGTCGCAGTTGAACCACGCGTTTGCCGCCCTGGCTAAAATCATCCCGCCGCATGCCAACGAGCTTCGGTTGACGGCGCAGATACACAGCCACCCGGCGTGGCCTCAGTATGCCGGCGCCGTGGCGGAACTCAGCCAACTCTGGCAGCGAGCGCAGGGCAAACTGTCCCGTCTGGCCGACGCAGCCGCGGCCAGTGACGACGAACTGGCTGGGCGTATGTTGGATGCAGTCGGCTATTTTCCCGCGCTGGGGGCCGCCATCGAAACGATGGACAAGGCGCAGGAGGAGACGCCGGAATGGGTGACGTGGATTGAAGCCGGCGCCGAAGTCAGAGGCGCATCCGCGCTGCGGAACGTGAATCTCTACCGGACACCGTTGGACATCGCTCCCATCCTCGAGGAACGTCTGTTCGCGAAGAAAAGCTCGGTCGTCTTGACCTCCGCCACGCTCTCCGTCGAAGGCCGGTTCTCGTACGTCACCCATCGCCTGGGGCTGGCCAACTTCTCCAAATCCGGGCGACTGGCGGAGGTGAAGGTGCCGTCCCCGTTCCAACTGCGGCGTCAGGCTTTGCTCTGCGTGCCCAACGATGCGCCAGAGCTGGCCAAGATGGAGACCCACGATGCGGCTTTGTGGCTGGCTGAGTCGGTGTATCGATTGGCCATGGCCAGCCGCGGCAAAATGCTCGTGCTGTTCACCAGCCATCAACTGCTCAGGGCCACCGCTGCCCACGTGCGCGATCCGCTCGTGGGCGCCGGGTACCAACTGTTTGCGCAAGGGCTGGACGGAAACCGCTCGCGCCTCCTGGAGGCGTTCCGCCAACACCCGCATGGGGTGCTGTTCGGCGCACAATCGTTTTGGGAAGGCATCGACCTACCCGGGGACCAGCTGCGCACCCTGGTCATCGTCCGACTGCCGTTTGCGCCGCCGACACATCCGGTCACCAAGGCGCGCCATGAGCAACTGGAACAGCAGGGACAAAGTGCCTTTTGGCACGCCAGTCTGCCCGAGGCTGTGGTGCGGTTCCGCCAGGGATTCGGGCGGCTGATTCGTACGAGTTCGGACCGGGGTGCCGTCATCTGCTACGACCGGCGCTTGGTCGAGAGTCGGTACGGCCGCGTCTTCGTCCGCTCCCTGGACGGCGTGGTGCCCATATACGCGCCGGAATCGGAGGTGATTGGCAAGGTCCAAACGTTCTTCCAAGTGTCGGATGCATGTTCACCACGGCGCGCTGTACACTAACGGTGCAGCATGGGTGACCGGAGGGAGGCGCTTGCCGTGCACACGATGTGGAAGGGAGCGGTCAGTTTTGGACTGGTCAACGTGCCCGTGCGGATGTTCGCGGCAACCGAGTCCAAGGACATCAAGTTTCGGTACCTGCACAGAGAGTGCAAGACGCCGATTCAATACACGCGCACTTGCCCGCATTGCGACCGGCCTGTAGAGTGGGATGAGATTGTCCGCGGGTACGAATATGAGCCGAACAAGTTCGTGATCTTCGACGATGACGACTGGAAACAAGTCGAAAAGTCCCGGTCGCACACCATTGACATTGTAGACTTTGTGAATCTGGCCGACATCGATCCGGTGTACTACGACAAGACGTATTACCTCGCACCCGAAGCGGCCGGGGTCAAGGCGTACCAACTGTTGCAGAGGGCCATGCGGGAAACCGGCAAGGTGGCGGTAGCCAAAACCGTCCTGCGCAACTCGGAAACCCTGGCGTGCGTGCGCGTCTACGGCCGCGTGCTGGTGGTGGAAACCCTGTTTTGGCCAGCCGAGGTGCGAGGCACGCAGGAGTTGCCCAACATCGACACCCAACCCGCGGTGAGTGACCAAGAATTGAATATGGCCATCACGCTGGTCAACCAATTGGCAGGGCCGTTTGAACCCGCCAAGTATACCGACGAGCGGCGGCAGACGCTGCTGGGCATGATTGAGAAAAAGCTGCGAAATCAGGAGGTGGCTATCGCCCCGGCGGCGGAAGAGGCCGAGACCAACATCGTGGACCTCATGCAGGCGCTCCAGGAGAGCATTCGCCGCAGTGCGAACAAGCCAGATGCCGCCGCAACCACTGCTCTGACAGAAGGTGTGAAGCCCAAGCGAGGGCGCCGAAAGCGCAGCTCGTAGCGGTTACGGCGCCGCAGAGGCTGGCCAATGAATGGCTTCGACCACTGGATGGCGCAGGGCCCCGGAATCCGTCCAATCCAGATAGCGGATGTGCAGGCGGATCCCTGGAGGGAGGGACCACAGCTCCCGCGGTCGCGATGTGGTGGGGGCCGGGCTGGCGCTGGCCCACAGCGCGGCCCAATCCTCCTGGCGAATCCCTGTCGCCACCGCACCAGCCGGGTGCTCCAGATCCGCCCGTTCCCCGACCAGGACCGACGCTGGCCGACCGTCGCGCACTGTGAGAAACAAAGCATCGAGGGTGATATGGCGCCAACACTTGACTTTCTGCCAATCGGTCCGCTTTTCCCCCGGGTAGTAGCGGCTTCCCGCCCGCTTGCCGACCACGCCTTCCATGCCGAGAGCCTGCATGCGTTCATACAGGTCACGCCCGTCGCTATAGTTGTCGCATACCTGTATAACCCCCGACTGGCTGACAGCCTCGCGCAGCGCTTCCTGGCGCCGTTCAAACGGACTTTCGAGCAACGATTGTCCCGATAGCTGCAGGCAATCGAAAGCCATGTAAACAACCGGGATCTCCCGCCGTGGTCGCCTGGCCAGATCGCGCCGCAACACACGCCGAAAGTCGGGTCGTCCGTCCGTTCCCAGGCTGACGACCTCGCCGTCGATGACAAACGCATCCTGCGCCTGTTCTTTGGCCCACGCCACCAGTTCCGGATACAGGTGGGTGCGCACCCTGCCCTTGCGGTTCCACAACCGCACCTCGTTTCCGCGCCGCTGCATCAGCATCCGCACCCCATCCCACTTGACCTGGAAAAACACACCCTTGTCCGTACTGGGGGCGGACACGAGCACCGGTTCCATCGGCATCAGTCCCGACCAGTCGTCCGTCATCGCACCCTCCTGCCATAGATTGCTTGTATGCCTGCATCCGGTATGCGCACACCTATAGCGAACGGAGGCGACACGCATGCGGCTGCAGAGCGGCGAAATCCTCTTGACCAATCCCGACAAACTCATGTGGCCCACAGCGGGCGTGACCAAGTTGGATTACGCACGCTACCTGCTCACGCTGGCACCGTACATGCTGCCGCACCTGCGCCAGCGGCCGATCACGATGATCCGCTTTCCCGACGGCATCGAAGGCCCGTCGTTTTACCAACGCGATGTCCCGTCGGGGGCACCCGACTGGGTGCGCACCGTACCCGTATGGTCGGATGAACGGCAGGCACATATTCGCTACGTGCTGGTGGAGAACGCGGAAACGCTGCTGTGGCTGGCCAATCTGGCCTGCCTTGAGTTTCACATTGGCTTCACCCGCGCCGGCAACGACCAGGAGCCTGTTGTGGTCGCCTTTGACCTGGATCCGTCCGTGCCCGGGTTTGAGCCTGTGCGCGAGGTGGCGATGCGGCTGCACGAACTGTTGAGCAGCCTGAACATCCCGCACGTCGCCAAAACATCGGGCGCCACCGGACTGCAGGTGTTCATTCCGTTGACCGCAGGCCACACGTTTGCCGAAACCCGCACCTTCACCCGCGCCGTGGCTCAATACCTGCAGCAGCAGCTGCCGCGTTGGGTGACCCTGGAGCGGCGTAAGCGGGATCGGGGCGACAAGGTGTACATCGACTATCCCCAATTTGGCCGCCACCGCACCTTGATTGCGCCATACAGCGCGCGAGCGACGGAGCAGGCTACCGTGTCGGCGCCGGTGACCTGGGATGAGCTGGCGCACGGAGCCTGTCCGGAGTGGTTTCGGATCGACAACATGCCGGACCGGGTGCAGAGGATGGGAGACCTTATGACGCAACAGCCGTCGGCAGATTTGCGTGAAGTGTTGCGGCTTCTTGCCCGGACTGCCAAATCCGTCCGCAATCCCGTATAATTTGATCATCCCGCCAACTCCCCGGAGGCTTGGCGGGGCCGATACATACCCAACGGAAACAGGGGCGAATCCATGCAAGCACAATACGCCATTATCGGCGGCACCGGCGTCTATGACCCGGCGCTGCTTGAACACCCGGCAACCCAGGTGATTAATACACCCTTTGGAAGCAGCGAAGTTACGGTTGGGCGCTTTCACGGCAAACACGTCGCGTTCATTGCACGGCACGGACGCGGGCATCAGGTGCCGCCGCACCGCATCAATTACCGCGCCAATATCTGGGCCCTGAAGCAACTGGGCGTGGAGCAAGTGTTCGCCACCACCGCGGTCGGATCGCTCAAACCGGACATCCACCCCGGGTCCTTTGTGATTGTGGACGATTTTTTGGATTTCACCCGTTCGCGGCCGCTCACGTTTTTCTCCGAAGGCCGCGTGGTGCACATCGATATGTCCGATCCGTACTGCGGCCGGTTGCGCGCGCGGCTGCGGGGATGCGCCGAGCAATTGGGCATCCCGGTGCGTGACGGCGGCACGTACGTGTGCACGGACGGACCCAGGTTTGAAACGGCGGCCGAGATTCGCATGTACGCCGAGTTGGGCGGGGCGGTGGTTGGCATGACCAGCGTCCCGGAGGTGGTGCTGGCCAAGGAGTGTGAACTGTGCTACGCGACGGTGTGCATGGTCACCAATTACGGCACCGGCTTGTCGCCGACACCGCTCACCCACAGCGAGGTGGTGGAACAAATGGCCGCCAACGTGCCGCGCCTGCGCAACCTGTTCTTCACGGTCATTGATCAACTGGACGGAACCCGCACCTGCGCATGCCCGCACGCGGTCAGCGGACAGGGCGAACTCAGCGAGGAGGGGAAATGAGCTGAACGCACTGGAATGGACCGGCCGTACACTGCGCCTGCTGGACCAACGCAAGCTCCCTCGCGAGGCGGTGTGGGAGGAATACTCGGACGCTGAGGAGGTGGCCGCGGCCATCGCCGCCATGAAAGTGCGCGGAGCACCGGCCATCGCCGTGGCAGCGGCCTACGGAACCGTATTGGCGGCGATGCGGTTGACGAGCGGAGAGGACGTCCGTGGGCAACTGGAGCAAGTACTGCAGACAATGGAAGGAACCCGCCCCACGGCCGTCAATCTGTTCTTTGCGACCCAACGCATGCGCGAGGTTGTACAGAACTGGGACGGCGCCAGCCTGAGCGCCCTGCAACAGGCGCTCGTGGATGAAGCCCACCGGATGGCGGAAGAAGACCTGCGCATCAATCGCGCCATTGGACGCTACGGGGCGGATTTGTTCCCGCAGCCAGCGCGGGTGACGCTGCTCACCCACTGCAACACGGGTGCGCTGGCGACCACGGGTTATGGCACGGCGCTCGGCGTCGTCCGCGCGCTGCACGAGCGAGGTCAGGTGGCCCGCATCTACGTGGATGAGACGCGCCCGTATTTGCAGGGGGCGCGCTTGACCGCCTACGAACTCGGCCAAGAAGGCATTCCCCATACCCTGATCACGGACAATATGGCCGCCTACTTCATGCAGCAAGGCGCCATCGATGCGGTGGTGGTGGGAGCCGACCGGATTGCGGCCAACGGCGACACCGCGAATAAAATCGGAACCTACGGGCTGGCGGTGCTGGCCGCCTACCACCACGTTCCATTCTATGTGGCCGCGCCGGTATCCACCTTTGACCTCGGTGTCGCGACCGGATTGGAGATCCCGATTGAGCATCGGGGAAGCGAGGAGGTCACACACTTTCACGGGTTGCGGGTGGCTCCGAAGGGAACCCCCGCCGCGCATCCAGCCTTCGACGTCACCCCTCACGACCTGATCACGGGTATTATTTGTGAAAGAGGGGTTATCCGACATCCCAACGCGCAGCGGATAACCGCCGCTTTATCGACAGAAATAGCCAAAACGGGAGCGAAGGCCGGGGGTGGATTGCATGAAAACCATTCTTGAGGTGGGCGCGGCCGTGTGCTCAGCACAAGAAGTGTACAACGAACCTGTGCGCATCGTCATCGAGGACGGCATTATCCAAGCGGTGACACCACTGGCACAGGTGGGAGTATCCGCCGACAGAGCGAGGACAGACTCTTGGCGTGGGGAGGCGGGGGTACAGTACATACGCCGGCCTCGTACAGTGGCCATACCGGGTCTTGTCAACACACATGGGCACGCGGCGATGACCCTGCTCCGCGGGGCTGGAGACGACCTGCCTTTGATGCGGTGGCTGGAAGAAAAGGTGTACCCGATGGAAGCGAAGCTGACCCGGCAAGCGATTTATTGGGGAACCCAGTTAGCCTGCTGGGAAATGATTCGCTCAGGCACAACCTGTTACACGGACATGTACTTCCAGATGCACGACGCCGCCCAAGCGGTTCTGGAAAGCGGGATGCGTGGCGTTCTGTGCTGGGGTGTAGTGGGATTGGACGACTCCGGACGCGCGGCCGGGGTGGCGAATTCACGGTCGTTCGTGAATCAGTGGAAAGGGGCCAGCAGCCGCCTTTTGGTCACGTTGGGGCCGCACGCCCCATATACGTGTCCGCCCGACTATTTGCGCGAAATCGCCGATCTCGCGGGAGAACTCGGGGTGCCGTTGCAAATTCACCTATCGGAAACCCGGGGCGAGGTGGAGCAGAGCTTGCAAACCTACGGAAAAACTCCGATCGCCCAGGTCGAAGCGTGCGGCCTCTTGGAACACCCGGTGTTGGCGGCTCACTGTGTACACGTGAATGAGGACGACATGGATGTGCTGGCGGCGCGTCGAGTGCATGTGGCCCACAACCCGCAAAGCAACCTCAAACTAGGCTCCGGGGTTGCGCCTGTGGCCCGCATGCTCGAAAAAGGCATTGTGGTGGGATTGGGTACCGATGGAGCCGCAAGCAACAACAATCTGGATATGTTCGAGGAGATGCGGTTGGCGGCCACTCTGCATAAAGGTGTGACGATGGATGCAACGGCGGTGCCCGCCCCGACCGCCTTTCGAATGGCGACCGAGGAGGGCGCCAAGTGTGCGTTCTTGCCGGCGGGGCACGGCACACTGACCAGCGGGGCGTGGGCGGACATCACCCTGTTGGACTTGGACAGCCCCCACTTCGTGCCAATCCACGATTTGCTTTCCAACGTCGTTTACGCGGCGGGAGCGGACGACGTAACCGACGTGTTTGTGGCCGGGCGACAACTATTGTCCAACCGCGAATCGCTGACCCTTGATGTCGAGCGCATTCGGTATGAAGCCCGGAGCCTCGAAGCACACTTGAAAGCACAGTGAACCCAACCGTTGCGACACCAACAGCGGACCCTAAAACAGGGTCTGTCAATCCCGGGACAACGTCGCTCGCAAGGAACGCGTCGCTTGCAAAGGATCTGCTTCCTCTGAGTCCAAAATCGCCTCCAGCCACCAGCGGATATTCTCGGTAGGCCGCAAGGGTGGGTTCTGGTGCGGCCGTTCATCCAGGTTCTGGCGTTTCGGCATTCAGCACCCTCCTCTTGGCGCATGAACAGGCGGCGTTGTCGACGGTCCGCTTATGTGGCGCGTGTTCCTAGTATGAGCGAGGGATTTGGGCGTATGTGACGAGAAAGCTGGCAGGAGAGGAGACAACTCATGCGCATACTGGTCTGCAACGACGATGGCATCCAAGCGCCGGGAATTCGTGCGCTCGCACAGGCGTTGGCTGACCTGGGAGAGGTCACCGTGGTGGCACCCGATGGTCAACGGTCGGCATCCAGCCACGCCATGTCTCTGCACGCAACCATCTGGACACAGCGGAGAAGCCTGTCTATCCCCGGAGTTCAAGCGGCATACGCGGTCGCCGGCACACCGGTGGACTGTGTGAAATGGGCGATAGCCGAGTTGGCCACGCAAAGTCCATTCGACCTGGTGGTCTCAGGGATTAACCAGGGGCCCAATCTCGCCACCGATGTCCTCTATTCGGGTACAATCGCGGCCGCGGGAGAAGCGGCCGTACAAGGCATACCGGCCGTAGCGCTGTCCTTAGGCGGACCCCCGTTTCCGTTCGCGCAGGCGGCCGCAAAGGCGCTGCAGATCCTTCGAGATTTGGATGAGTTTCCATGGCCTGAGGATACATTTTTAAGCATCAATCTCCCATCGACCGTCCATGCGGAAACCAGAGTTGCCGTTACTCAGCTGGGTGTCCGCGGTTTTCGCGATTCCTTTGTGGTTGCGGATAAGAACGGAGAGCGGACAGGGTACCGCTACATGGGGGAGGAGTTGCAGGAGCCGAGGGGAGAAGAGACCGATGTCGCGGCCGTACGGCGTGGTGAGGTGAGCGTGACACCGCTGCGCTACCATTTTACAAATCACCAGATCATTGATAGTCTAAAGTTGTATTTGGCAGGTGATGCGGCCGATTCAAGTGCCAGCACCCCGCCTGTGGGCGCACGGGCGGCCGGGGCGCACGAGCGCATCATCATCGGTACGCACACCTGTACACGAACCGACGATTTGTATCAGTTAGTCGATTTCTTGAACCGCAACCTGAAGAATAAGGATGTCATCTTTGGCCTGTCGTTAGACAAACAACAACCGGATAAAATGATCTTAACGTTGTATCGGGCGTGAACAGATGAACACGAGTAAGATATGGGTGATTACGGGCACCATCATCGTCTTGATGGCACTTGTGAGCATAGGCATGACCCTGTGGAACCAAGTCCGCGACGAGTGGGATGTCGAACAGTCTTCCGCCCAATACGCCTTGAATCACTCTCCCCTGGAGCGCATCGAAGGACATGCACTTTCCACAGGCGCAGGCGTTCAGGAAGTGTTTTACGGGCGGGACATGTTCGGACGGTCGTGGTACACGTTTGTGACGGACAATCCTCGCCACGCCTACGCCGTCCCGGCTTCGCAAGTGCTGGTCAAGAGCAGGGTCGAACAGTTGGCGGAGCGCGCAGGCGTCACACCGATTGACGCGGAGCCTGCGTATGTTCCATCCTCCTTGGCGAAGACGCTGCCAGCTAGCCGTCACGTGGTTTGGGAAGTCTATGGAAAGCAGCGGAAAAATGGACGCTCAGAGTATATTTTTTATGATGCTGTAAATGGAAAACTTTTGTGGAAATATATGTTGTCAACATAACGTGGTGTTGCGTGGTATACTCAGCATGTACCAGCCTGGTGCGATTCCAACCTGCGGGTAGGCCTGGCTGGTGGTTCGGAAAGGGGCGAGGTTGGTGTCGCGAGTACGCCTCGTGCCAATCATCTTCATCGCCGTCATCACGCTCGCCATCCTCTTCGGCGGTTGGCAAGCATACCTTCACTTCAACATGATTGGACCGTTGGAAAATCATCTGTCCAGAATCTCCGGTGTTCGTTCGGCCGTGGTGGAGAGTGGTCAGCCCACCACAGTGCGCATCCAACTGGGTGACGTCGATGATTTGGAGACCACCTATCAAAAGATCTATGACCAGGTCTCGCAATCGCTGGGCAGCAGCGTTTCGATATCCATTGAGGATACGCGCGACACGCGTTTAGTCAAGGAGTATCAAAAGCTCACGCCTGCTCTGCTCGAGGGCGTGGCCAAGGGAAACTACACAGAAATGATTGCGGCCGTGGAAAAGCAGGCGGCCGAAGACGGGATTCAGGCTGCAATCACAATGGATAAAACGTACGTCTACGTGCAAATGAATGATGGGAAGCACCATCTCTATGACGTCTTTAAATATACCTCGCGCCAAGGGGGTGCGGTGTCATGATAAAGGAGTGGCTGATAGGCATCGGGATCGCCCTGACGCTGTTCTTGTTGTATCTGCGAATCAACGTACTGCCCCTGATCTTTTTGATTGGGTTGGGAGTACTCATGTGGATGCTCCTGGAACGCCGCGGCCATCCGCTGGCCAGTTCACGGGAGGCTCCGGTCAAACATCCGGTCACGTTCGCAGACGTCGGCGGCCAAGAGCACGCCAAACGGGAGCTCATGGAGGCACTGGATTTTTTGCGCTACCGCGACCGCATACAGTCCTTGGGCATTCGCCCCTTGAAGGGCATCTTGTTGACCGGACCGCCGGGCACCGGCAAGACGTTGATGGCCAAAGCGGCAGCCACATATACCGACTCGGTGTTCTTGTCGGCAGCTGGATCGGAGTTTGTCGAAATGTATGTGGGCGTCGGCGCGCAGCGTGTGCGGGAACTGTTCCGCAGAGCCCGCACCATGGCGAAAAAGGAAAACAAGGACAGTGCGATTATCTTCATTGACGAGATTGACGTGCTGGGGGGCAGACGCGGTCAGTACAGCCATCAGGAGTACGACCAGACGCTCAATCAGCTGCTGACGGAGATGGACGGAATGTCGACGACCCAATCTCCGTTGGTTCTGGTTATGGCCGCGACAAACCGGGCGGACATCTTAGATCCGGCTCTCCTGCGTCCAGGGCGGTTTGACCGGCAAATCCAGGTGGACCTGCCGGACAAGGACGGGCGGCTGCATATTCTCCACATCCAGACCAAAGGTAAGCCGTTGGCTCCCGATGTGGACCTGGAACACATTGCCCGAGAGACTTTCGGTTTCTCTGGGGCCCAGTTGGAAGCCTTGGTCAACGAGGCGGCCATCATCGCGCTGCGCCAGGAGAAATCGGAAATCTCGCAGGAGATGTTTCGCGATGCGGTGGACAAGGTGCTGATGGGCGAAAAGACGGGGCGCAAGCCTACCCACGAGGAATTGCGCCGAGTCGCGGTGCACGAGTTGGGGCACGCCATCATCAGTGAATTGATGAGCCCAGGGACGGTTTCTCACATCACCATTGCTCCACGCGGAAACGCGCTTGGGTTTGTGCGTCAGATTCCGGAGCACGACCGGTATTTGTATACGCGTGAACACCTGCTGCAACAGATCAATGTGGCGTTGGCGGGGTGCCTGGCGGAAGAGCTCCACTACGGAGACCGCAGCACTGGGGCTCAAAACGACTTTGTCCAAGCCTCCCAGTTGGCTCGCACCATGGTCAAGTGCGGGCTTTCGCGCATCGGCATCGTGGACGAGGAGCATCTCCCCGAGTCCGTCTTGGATACGGAGGTACGGCATATCCTGGCGGAACAGGAGCGTGCCACAAGGGACCTGCTGGCACCGTTCAAGGCGGATATTGCGCACTTTGCGTTCCATATCGTGGAGGTCGAGAGCATCGGGGGTGACGAGTTCCGGCGTTGGCTCCGTAGCGTGCAAAAGGCGCTGCCAGCTCCCAAGGAATCGATTGCCATGCGCCAACCACTCGGCCAAGGCGCAACCGTTGGTATCTAGGTCGCCGACATCCGGTCGCTGGTCGACCGTTTTTAGCTGCCTGCGTGAAACGATGACCGTTCTCTGGTGCGCAATGGAGCCGTGGGAGCTCCGGGGGTGTCGGAGACGGTCGTTTTGTGTCGACACACGACGTTCGATGGCGACCTACGGTTTCTGCTATAATCGAGTTATCCTTTCTGATGGAAACGCGGGGCGGAGGGACTTCGGTAAGCATGCGCACTAGCATTGGCCAAATTGGTAGCTTTGTCGGAGAAACGGTCACCCTGGAAGGGTGGCTGTACAATAAACGCAGCAGTGGGAAAATCCTGTTTCTCCAGGTCCGTGATGGCACGGGCTTGATTCAGTGCGTGGTTGTACGCAACGAAGTGGGAGACGAGCTGTTTGAGCGGTGCAGACGTCTCACCCAAGAGTCTTCCATTGTCGTGAGTGGAGTGGTGCGTCGAGACGAGCGCAGCCAATCCGGGTACGAGCTGTCCGTCACGGATGTCACTCTGGTTCAGGAGTCGGCCGACTACCCGATTACCTTGAAGGAACACGGAGTCGACTTTCTCCTCGATCACCGTCACCTATGGATTCGCACGCCTCGACAACGCGCCATCCTGAAGATCCGCTCCGAAGTTGAGCGGGCCATCTCTGAATTCCTGCATGAACAAGGTTTCACGCGTGTGGATCCGCCCATTCTCACCCCCTCTTCGTGCGAAGATACGACGGAATTGTTTCATACCCAGTACTTTGACGAGGAGGCCTATCTGACACAGAGCGGACAGATGTACTGCGAGGCCGCGGCGATGGCGCTGGGCAAGGTGTACTCGATGGGACCGACGTTTCGGGCGGAGAAATCGAAGACACGTCGCCACCTCATTGAGTTCTGGATGGTGGAGCCCGAAATGGCGTTCTATCAACATGAAGACAACCTGGCGTTGCAGGAACAGTTCGTTTCCCACATCGTTCAGCACGTGTTGGAGCATTGTCCCCACGAACTGGAAGTGCTTGGCCGGGATACGTCAAAATTATCCCAGGTACGTCCGCCGTTTCCGCGGCTTACGTACGACGAGGCCATCCGTTGGCTGCAGGACCACGGTCACGACATCCAGTGGGGGGACGACTTTGGAGCGCCACACGAGACGGCATTGGCTTCGCAATACGACCGTCCGGTGTTCATCGAGCGCTACCCGACGCAAATCAAGGCATTCTACATGCAACCTGACCCGCAGCGGCCGGAAGTGGTGCTCTGTGATGATCTCTTGGCGCCGGAAGGATACGGGGAGATCATCGGCGGCAGTGAACGCATCCATGACTACGACCTGTTGCAGCAGCGGTTTGAAGAGCATGATCTGCCGCTGGACGGCTACGGTTGGTACCTCGATCTGCGGCGCTACGGATCGGTACCGCATGCGGGCTTCGGCCTTGGTTTGGAACGCACGATTGCCTGGATCTGCGGACTTGAGCACGTCCGGGAAGCCATTCCGTTCCCACGGCTGTTGTATCGTTTGTATCCTTAAGTTAGTCCCGCCAAAGAAGGAATGTCCGCCATGAAACCTCCTGTTCGTTCTGTCGATAACGCCGATTTTTTGGCGCATCCGTTTGTGGCGGTTCCCATCGATCTGATTCGGCACTGCGGCGACCTGAGTCTCTCACCGGCGGAGTTTGCCGTACTGGTGCAGGTTATCGCCTCTGTACAGACGCAGGAAGAACGCTTCCTCACGCCGGCGGACCTGGCGGCGCGCTGTGGCCTAAGCCCCCGGGAAGCCGGGGACACGGTGGCTCGGCTCGTCCAACGAAACCTGTTGTCCATCGGAGAACGGCTAGAATCAGATGGAACACGAACCAATTATTATGACCTCAGCCCGTTGTGGCAAGCGTTGCGGGGCCGTCAGGAAGCGGCGGTCGATCCGCATGTTGGCCCGACAGACTTGTTCAGCCTGTTCGAACAGGAATTCGGCCGCCCCCTGTCGGAGTTCGAGTTTGAACAGATTCGTCACTGGTTGGATACGGACGGACACCCGCAATGGCTGGTCATGGAGGCGTTACGCGAAGCCGTTCTGGGCAACAAGTTCAGCTTCAAATACATCGACCGCATCTTGTACGATTGGCAGCGGCACCGCGTGCGTACGCGCCAAGACCTGGAGGCTTATCGAGAAAGCTACCGAGAGCGCCAGCAGGGCCGGGAACAAGTGGCAGCCAGCAAACCACGCCCGCTGCAGCGCAAGCGCGGCGGGAACCAAGCAACAACCCGTGACGAACGGTATGAAGCTTTTTATCATTTATTTCCTGATGCCTGAACCCTAACCGGGTTGACCCGCCTTTCCCCACTCGTTGCCAAACAAGACCCTCCCAGCGACAAATCGCCTTGAGCAGATGATCCGGGCGTCTGTTTACGCAGGCGCCTGTTTGCCGTGCAAGCGGGCCTCTGCCGCTGACCGCGGACGCCACAGCTACATGCAATGGGAGGGGAGGGATGACAATGCCCAATATCGCGCACGACACGGTTCTTGCGTTCTGCGGCCTGCCACACGGATTGATTCGCCGCCCCATCGCCGGTCCCCCTGTTCCTCGATGGCCGTGGGGAACCATCGGACGGCCGCAGCCGCAGCCGCTCCCGCGTCCACCGCGTTGGCCAAGGTGATGGCTATGCCGTTGTGGACAGCCTTGGCTGCCGCCGGGGTCTGCGCCCTGGCCATCCTGGCCGGCGGCGCTTGGGTGTTGGGGCAAGAGCGGCGCCTTGCGGACATGGACAGCCGCCGCATTCTGACAGTGTTTGGATTTGGCGCGGGCGTTTTCTGCGCCTTGGTGGTGGTGGATTTCTTGCCCGATGCCGTCCAGTCGGAAGCAGCGGGCATCCCGTACGCCGTCTTGACGGGAACGGTTTTCCTGTGGGCGCTCACCCACCTGATTGACCGGCGCTTTGATGCGGCGCAGCCGTACCAGGACCCGACAAGAGCCGCCTCCGATGTACCCACTCCCCGCGTTCTCAACCAGGCCAGCAGCATTGTCATCATGGTTTCCCTGGCCTTGCACAGTCTGCTGGAGGGAGGAGCGATGGCTGCCTCCGTCACCGCGGGAGAGAACCAAGATTGGGTGTTTCTCTTGGGGATGGTCATCCACAAGCTCCCAGAAGGCGTTTTGTGGGCGCTCGCTCTGGTATCCGGATTCCCTTCGCTACTCGGGCAACGACGCCGTGTGGTCAGTATGCTTTGTGTTCCCGGAATCGCTGGCATCATCGGATCAAGTGTGGGAATCGAGGTGTTGCCCCATATCATGGCCAGCCTGCAGTGGGTCATGGCCGTCCTCGCCGGGTGCTTGCTGTACATCGCGTTTTCGGAACTGCTGCCGACCCTGCGCGGGAATGCGTCACGGGCCGTACTGGTGCCGTTCCTATTCGGCATCCTCGTGATCTGCCTGCTGACGATGTGGGTGGACTAGGCTAAAATGGGGGATAGCAAGCTTGTCCCGCGAATGAGCGGATGGCGAGCATGATTCGACGAGAGGAGTCTCCGATGCGAATGGCGGACCAATCCGGCCACGACCGACTTGCCACATTCACCCCCATGCCCGCCTCCGGGTCAGACCCAGGAGCGGCTGACTTGGAGGCCCGCTCCCCGTGGGCTGCCCTATCCGGCATAGCTGCCGTGTCTTTGTCACCCCTGGAGCGTCCTGTCGACGCCGAGATCGCAATCCCGGGAAGCAAGAGTTTTACCAACCGCGCCCTGGTGATGGCCGCGATGGCCGACGGCACCTCCGAAATCAACGGCATCTTGAAATCGGACGATTCGTATTGGTGCCTGGATGCGTTCAAAAAACTCGGTGTACACTGCCAGGTGAGCGGTGAGACCGTACGTATTGAGGGTGCCGCTGGGGAGTGGCCCGTGCGCGAAGGCGAATTGTATATCGGAGCCGCTGGCACCAGTGCCCGTTTTCTGCCCGGGGCCTTGGCCGTGGCGCACTCCGGACAATGGCTGCTTCGGGGCAGCCGGAGGCTGAGTCAGCGCCCGCTGCGGCCGCTTCTGGACGCCTTACATACACTCGGAGCCGATATTCAGTCGCTGCGTGAGCCAGGTCAATTGCCGCTGCGAGTTCACGGACGGGGACTGTCTGGGGGACCAGTTGAGATCTCAGGCAAGGTCTCCAGTCAATTTCTCAGCGGACTGCTCATTGCCGCGCCATACGCCGAAGGTCCTGTGGAGATTGTGGTCAGCGACGAAATTGTCCAGCACGCGTATGTGGGAATCACACTCGACATGATGGCAGCCATGGGCGTGCCGGTTGATGTGGATGACCGGTTTCGTCGGTTCTTCGTCCGTCCTGGCCGCTACCAAGGCCAGCCCCTGTCCTTGGAGGCAGACGCCTCGACCGCCTGCTACTTCTTTGCGCTGGCAGCAGTCACCGGCGGGCGCATGCGCGTCACGAATTTGTCGCGGGATACGCGTCAACCGGATGCCCGCTTTCCGGAGATTCTCGCCCGCATGGGCTGCCGTGTCGAGTGGGGAGACACATTCATTGAGGTCACGGGCCCACCGGTGCTCAAAGGTGGACTGGAAGTGGACATGAAGGAACTGTCGGACCAGGCCCTGACGTTGGCAGCGGTCGCTGCCTTTGCGGACGCGCCGGTGACGGTCACCGGAGTGGGGCACATCCGTCACCACGAGTCCAACCGTATCCAGGCGGTTTGCGAATCGTTGAACCGGTTGGGCATTGAGGCCCGGGAGCGGGAGGACGGATTTATGGTCATACCCGGCACCATTCGGCCCGCTTGCCTGGCTTCCTACGACGACCACCGAGTGGCCATGTCGCTGTCTCTCATTGGCGCTCGGGTTCCCGGTATTCGTATTCTCGATCCCGGATGTGTGAGCAAGACCTGTCCAGGGTACTTCACGATGCTAGAAACACTCGGAATCGGTGTAAACTACCACGGAGAGTCCTAATCCTACACCATTATCCGGGAAGAGGGACAGTATGCGGACAACCTTGCTCTTGGTGGATGACGAACCGAAAGTGATTGACGTCATGAAGCCCTTTCTGGAGGAGGAAGGGTTCGAGGTGCTGACCGCGTTCTCGGGGCCGCAGGCGCTGGAGATGGTCGAGCAGGACAGACCGCACCTGGTCATTTTGGATTGGATGCTGCCCGGAATGAGCGGCCTCGACGTGTGCCGGGAATTGAGGCGGCAATCGAAGGTGCCCATCATCATGGTCACCGCGAAGGGGGAAGAAACAGACCGCGTGGTTGGCCTGGAAGTGGGGGCGGATGATTACCTCGTCAAGCCGTTCAGCCTGCGGGAGTTGGTCGCCCGTATCCGGTCTGTCCTCCGGCGTACGCAGCCGCCGACGGAAGAGAGCGGCGTTTTGCGCTACGGGAACTTGATGATTGACGAAAATCAGTTTCGCGTCGTCAAGGATGATCAGGAGATCGTGTTGACCCCGACAGAGTTTCAACTGCTCCTGACCCTGGCCCGCAAACCGGGTGTCGTGTACAGCCGCCTGCAGCTGCTTAAAGCCACCATGGGCGACGCCTACATGAACTACGAGCGCACCATTGACAGCCACATCAGCCATTTGCGAAGAAAGCTCGAGTCCGATCCGGCCAATCCCGTGTTCATTCAAACGGTTCACGGCGTCGGTTACCGGTTTGGAGGCGGCCAATGAAGGTCCGCAACAAGATTTTCCTCGGTATCGCCAGTCTCGTCCTGTTTCTGGCGGCGGTGGACCTGCTCATCTCGTACACGTACTTCGGGGGTCTATTCCGCAGATACGCGCAGGCGGCCGAGCAAGGTACGGCCGCACAATGGGCGCAATCGCTTGCCTACTACTATCATGCCAACCACGATTCGTGGACAGGTGTAGATCAGTACATATCGGGGATCTTTGAGCAGGGTGAGGGCATGCCCAGCGCGCGCCGCTTGGATCAACTCATTCTGCAGGATGCCAACAACCATGTCATTGTCTTCATCGGCCATCCTGACACGGACCATCGGTCGCTTCCCGGTCCACTCGGCGGCAATGGCGAGGTCGAAGTGCCGGTGACCGTTGGCAATCAGGTGGTGGGCCATTTATGGATACGCGACCGCGGCTTGGATGCCCTGTATGCGCTGAAACAAACTGTGGTGCATTCGATGACCGTCGCCAGCGTCGTCGGCACGGTTTTGACGGTGGGCATGGCGCTGCTGATAGGGGCCTGGTTCTCGCGTCGGCTTACCCGACCCTTGCACCAAATGATCAACGCTATCCACCGAATTGGTGCGGGCGATCTGGCCACCCAGTTGCCGGTCGTCACCCGCGACGAGTACGGGGAGGTGGCCCAGGCGTTCAACGACATGGCCTCACGCCTGCACAGGACCGAGGAGGCGCGCAAACATTTAGTGGCGGACGTGGCGCACGAATTGCGCATCCCACTAACGATTATGCAGGGGCAGTTGGAATTAATTCAGCAAGGGGTTCAACCAGCCGCTCCGGAGACTCTGCTACCCATTCACGACGAGGTGATACGCCTGACACGTTTGGTACAAGACCTGCACCAACTCACTCTGGCTGAAGTGGGCCAGTTGCCCTTGCACATTCAGTCCACTGAGCTGGACGCGCTCCTCGCGCGGATTGTCGACAATTTCCAGGTGGAGGCGGAGGCCAACAGGGTGGAACTGTCCTTCCGCTCCCTTGTGTCCAACGACGTACACGCGGCGGTCGATCCGGACCGCATTACGCAGGTGTTTGTCAACCTTATCGGCAACGCCCTGCGCTACACCCCTGCCGGCGGCCGAGTGCAAGTTACAATGGGTCAGGACACCGACACCATTGTGGTGTCGGTCCGTGACAGCGGTCCCGGAATCGCGCCCGAGCACCTGCCGCACGTCTTTGACCGCTTTTACCGTGGCCAGGAGGACAGATCCCGGGAGAGCGGCGGTACGGGCCTGGGGCTGGCTATAGCCAAAGAGTATGTGGAGGCGCACCAAGGGACCATTGAAGTGCAGTCGCAACCGGGCGCGGGTACGACCTTCGTCGTTCGGCTGCCGCGCAGCCCCGCAGCTCCCGAGTCATCGTTGGATACGGAATCATAACAGCCTCCACAAATTCTCCACATTTTCTCCACAAATCGTCCACCACTTTTCACCTTGTCCTTCCTAAAATTTGGTCAAGATCCGCCGTCAGACGCGGACACATGGGTGAAGCGGGAAGCACGTGGTGCGAAGGTTCCGGCCGCCCCGTAGAGGGAGGACGGTACCATGTCAGAGACATCGAATGTTCAACCACCAGAGACAAAACGACGATGGTGGACACGGCCGTGGCCATGGGTGGGTGCGGTCATCGTGGTGCTTGGAGGGGCCGGGTACATGGTCGTCGGTCATCGCCACACTGTGTCCGCCTCTGCGGCATCCATCCGCTGGACCACTGTGCAGCGGGGGAACGTGGTCAACACAGTCAGCCTGACAGGTTCCCTTGTGCCCGCTCACGAGGCAACCATCACCACCACCGGAACTCTGACCTCCGTCTCTGTCCAGGTGGGAGATAAGGTCAAGAAAGGCCAGGTCATCGCCCACGTGGACGATACCGACTACGAAAACCAGCTGCAGCAGGCGAAGGCCCAATTGGCGGAAGCCGAGGCGAAGCTGGCGCAGTCGGAAGAGGTCACCACCACAACCAACGGCCGTGGCCAAACCCAGACCCAGCAGCCGGACGCCAATGCGGTGGCGGAAGCGCAGGCCAATGTGGATGCCGCGCAGGCGAGCGTCGACCAAATCGAAGACGAGATAGCCGCTTGCACACTCAAGAGCCCCATCAGCGGCACTGTATTGCAAGTTGCAAGTGTGAACGGCGGGGAGACCTCAAACAGCAGTAGCTCCTCCGCATCGTCCAATTCATCTTCCAACTCCAGCGTTGGCAGCGGGAACACTGTCTCCGTCATCGCCAACCTGGGCTCGGATGAGTTTTTGGTCTCCGCCAACGTAGCCCAAGCGGACATCGGGCAATTGAAGAAGGGGCAAAGTGCCACCATCTCGCTCGGTACAGGCGGTCCCGTGTTGACCGGCAAAGTGGATACCATAGGTTACCAGCCGCAGACAGAAAACGGGGTCACCCTGTACCCTGTGACCATCAAGGTGAACGCACCGGACAACCAAGATGTGCACCTCCTGCCTGGAGAGAGTGTATCCGTAAGTGTGGCTGTTCAAAGCCGCGAGAATGTCCTGATGTTGCCGACGGCGGCCGTTGTGTCACAGCACGGTCAGACCGGGGTGTATGTACAAGCGAGTCAAAACAAAGGCGCAGAGCCCAGCGGCACAATGTCTGCGAACGAAGGGAGCGGATTTCCAGGAACCCGCATTCCGGATGGGCTGACGTTTGTACCCGTCCAGGTGGGCCTGTATGGGGACAACACGGTGGAGATTCGGAGCGGCCTCAAACAGGGTGAACGAGTGGCCATAGTCACTGTCGCCTCCTCCACCGGCCAGAACCAGTCGAGCATGAGCGGTGGCGGACTGGGGGCGCTTATGGGTGGCTACGGCGGCAAGTTCTCCGGCCGAGCCATGGAGGGCTACGGCGGAACTTCCACCGGATTCGGCGCATACTCCGGCGGGAACGGTGGGTATGGAACCGGCGGAGGTGGCCACTGATGGCTGTCCTGCGCTTGGAACACGTCAGTAAGCGCTATGGGGTCGGAGACCAAACTGTGCAGGCGGTCCGTGATGTCACGTTGAGCATTGATGCGGGAGAATTTGTGGCTATTGTCGGACCGTCCGGATCAGGAAAATCGACCCTGATGCACTTAATGGGCCTGCTGGACGTCCCGTCAACGGGTCATGTCCTCGTCGACAATGTGGAGGCATCGCTGCTGCGAGATAGGGACCTGGCGCGGTTGCGGAACGAAAAGATTGGTTTTGTCTTTCAGAATTTTAATCTGTTGCCGCGCACCAGCGCGGTGGAAAATGTAGCTCTGCCGCTGTTTTACGCAGGGTACCGGACGCAACCGGCCTTGGCCAAAGCGCGAGAAGCGTTGGCCCGAGTGGGGATAGATCCCCACCTGCGCGGTCACCACCACCCCAACCAACTGTCTGGCGGACAGCAGCAGCGGGTGGCGATAGCGCGCGCGATTGTCAACGAACCGCGAGTGGTCTTGGCGGACGAGCCCACGGGCAACCTGGACAGCCAGACTACGGACGACATCCTGGACCTGTTTACTTCCTTGAACCGAGAGGGAACAACCATCGTGCTCGTCACCCATGAGGAGTATGTGGCTCGACACGCGCGCCGCATCGTGAGCGTCCGTGATGGTCTCATCGCGTCCGACGAAGCGGTGGTCCATTCAGCCGGCCCACAAGCGGGGGTGGAGGCATGAGACTCAACCGCATCCTCCGCACCGCGTTTTTGGGGTTGGGCCACAACCCGCTCCGCACAGCCCTGACCTTGCTGGGCATCATTATTGGCGTGGCGGCTGTGGTGGCGCTGCTGGGGGTCGGACAGGCGGCTACCGCCAGCGTGACCTCGCAGATTCAAGGGTTGGGCACGAATGTGCTGGTGATCTCTCCGGGTCAGAGCACTGAGAATGGCATCAGCCAGGGCCTTGGGAGTTCCGCGTCGTTGACGGACAGCGACGTGAAGGCGCTGCAGAAAGACAGCGCCCTCGCCGCTGTGGCAGGAGACGTGACCACGCGTGCGCAGGTTGTCTATGGATCTGTCAACTACCAGACCCAAGTGGAGGGGACTACCCCCGATATACAAACCATTCGCAACCTGTCATTGGCGGCGGGACGCTTTTTCAACACCGTGGAAGCCAATCACGACGGCTATGTGGCGGTCATCGGGTCAACGGCCGCCGAGAACCTGTTTGGCGCACAGTCACCGGTCGGGAAGACCATCTGGATTGACGGACTGGCGTTCGAGGTGGTGGGGGAGTTGGCTTCCGAAGGCAGCAGCGGAGCGACCAACAACGATGACCGCATCCTGATTCCTCTGCAAACCATGCAGGCCCACCTGCTGGGCGGGGATTCCCTGACCACCATCTACGCTTCAGCGCGCGATAGCCAGTCGATGACCCAAGCCCAGCTGCAGGTGGAGGCGACGCTCCGTCAGGCGCACGGCTTGCGATTTGGCGAAAGTGACGACTTCACCGTGACCAACCAGGCGACGCTGCTGTCCGCCCTGTCCAACGTCAGCCACACCCTGCAGGTGTTCTTGGGCGGCATCGCCGGTATCTCCCTCTTGGTGGGCGGCATCGGCATCATGAACATCATGCTGGTGACCGTCTCCGAGCGCACCCGAGAAATTGGCCTGCGCAAGTCCTTGGGGGCCACGCAAGGCTCCATCCTGGGTCAATTTCTGACTGAATCGGCCGTCGTCGGTCTCTTGGGGGGATGCATCGGCATTGTTGTGGGCATCGTGGGGGCTCAAGGCATCGGCCGCTTTCTTCAGACCTCGGTTCCCGTCAACCCGTCCAGCATCTGGATTTCGTTTGTGGTCGCGGTGGCCGTCGGACTGGTGTTTGGCGTCTATCCGGCTTTGCGCGCAGCGCGCATGTCCCCAATGAACGCTTTGCGCTACGAGTAGTCGCACTGGATGCGCATCCGAGGGTCGATCCGGACGCTGCAAGCGGCGCTCTCGGAGTCCAAGTGGATATAGGATAAGGGGCGACGGGCGCTGCAGGAAGAAGCCACGCCTCGTCGCCCCTGGTCCAAGTCTGGGGGGATAGTCAGATTAGGTCAGACTTGCTTCAACAAGAAGCGTCGACCAGAGAAGACAACGAGGATGGCCAGGCCGAGCGCCGCGGCGCCAACATAGAAGGAAACGTGCGGATTGTACCATTCCGCCAGTTTGCCGGCCAGCCACGGCGCCACAGCCCCGCCGACAAAGCGCACGAAACTGTAGGCCGCAGAGGCCACCGGCCGTTCAAACGGCGACACTTCCATCACAGCCGTGGTGACCACCGTATTGTTCACTCCCAGAAACGCTCCTGCGACAATAATGGCCACAATCACCACAGTCTGGGAGGTGGTGAACAACCCAATGGTCAACAAATCCAAGCCAATCAGCAAGAGGATAGCAATGAGAACAGGCACCGTACCAAACCGCGCCTGCAGCCTGGGTGCCACAAAGACCGAGGTGATGGCCAGCAGTACACCCCAGCCAAAAAACACGTACCCAAGACCGTAGATATTCAGAGTCAATACGAACGGAGAAAAACCCAGCAGTGTAAAGAATCCGAAGTTGTACAACAGGGCCATGATGCCCATGATCAGTAAACCCCTGTGGCGCAATGCCATGGCGGGCGCCGCCAGCGAGTGCAGCAAATTGTCATGCGCCGGTTTGGGCACGCCCCGCAACCAGACGAGAATCAGGATAAATCCGATAGCCATAAGAAGCGCCACGCCGTAAAACGGTCCGCGCCAACTGATGCTGCCCAGCACACCGCCGAGCAAAGGCCCGACGGAAATGCCAAGCCCCAGTGCGGCCTCGTACAGGATGATGGCGCCGGCGGTGCCGCCGCTCGCCACGCTGACAATCACGGCCAGGGCCGTCGCGATGAACAGCGCGTTGCCCAAGCCCCATCCAGCCCGGAAGCCGACAATCTGCCAGATGGTTTGGGAAGAACCGGCCAAAGCCGCAAAGGCGACAATCAAAAACAACCCGGCCAAAAGAGTCCACTTAGGGCCAATGAGGTGTGACACGAAGTTGGTGACCAACATCGCCACGCCTGTCACGAGCATGTAACTGCTGAACAGGAGTTCGGTCTGACTCGGGGTCGCATGCAGCTGCGAGGCAATCGCCTTCAGAATCGGATCGACCAGTCCCAATCCCATAAAGGCGATGACGCACGCAAACGCGACCGCCCAAACGGCCATGGGCTGACGCAACAACTGAATCTTCTCACCGTCAGCTCCGTGATGGCCTGAAGACTGGTCCCTACCCTTAGACACCGATTGCGCCGCCGTATCGCTCTGCATCCAGAATCCCCCCACATCTATTGTTCATTCCATAAGTGTGCAGTGGGTCACCCCCGAATCGACCCAAGACAATATATGTATTATACAACCGAAATAAAAATCGTCAAGAGAATTGTGCCAATCGACGATCCGCTGAACACCGCGATTCCGGTAGCGTTCCACAGAACGGGACAGGTGACAGACCAAAAGACGAGAAGGTATGATAAGGATACTGCGGCGGGAACGGATAAGGGGGAGAACTTGTGGAAGAACCTTTGCCACCGATGGAAGCGATTGACCTCATTCAACAACAGATCTCCATTCTCATCCGACGCTCAGAGTCAGAACGTACGGCTCAACAAGATACGAACCGGTTGGACCGGTCCGCCTACCTCATGCTGGGCTTTCTCGTCAATGAAGGCACGTTGACCGTGGGCCAGCTGGCGGAATTCCTACAACTGGACATTTCCACAGCCAGCCGGCAGGTGCGTGCTTTGGAAGACAAGGGACTTATCGCCCGTACACCGGACCCACGTGACGGGCGCATTAGCCGCGTCGACCTGACGGAAGAAGGGCGGCAGCGGTTTCTCGCAGCCAAGACGTCCCGTCTGCGCCGCTACCGCCAATTACTCAGCGATTGGTCAGCGCAGGACCTCACACAGTTGGGTGCTTACCTGGTACGCTTGAATCAAGCGTATTACGAATCCATCCGGTACTCCCACAAGCAGCTGGACGAACGCGAGGAACCGGGGCGGTAGCAACCTTGGCCTGTGAGCTTCAGCCGGAGTACGCCTGAACAAGGATGTCCCGGTAATCTTCTTGGGAAATCGGGCGCACGTTGCTGAGACTGCATCCGTCCTGACCGTCGGCGACCGCGGACAACACCCTTCCCTCGATGCCATGGGCCCTGAGCCACCCGGGCAGGTTTCGTGCAGATGCCCAAGCAAACTGAATGTCTGTGTGCATGAAGTATGAGAATGTGAGCTGGCTTTCCCATAAGAAATTCGCCCGGCAAGTGGGAAATCCTGCGCGGGTGGCCGCGGCCCTCGGGTTGGATGGCGTCCACGGCCGTCAAATGACAAAACCAAACCCGGGATAGAGGCCATAGATGCCTCCAAACGGAACGAAGAAGCCTCCAAAGAATTGCGCCGGCACGATGTCCCCATGCGCATTCTGCCCCTCGTCTACCGCAGACACCAGCAGCCGAACGCCACGCGGCCCATTGTCCGTGCTGGCCAAGTACACGGTGCGGGTCAGAACGATGCCGCTTGGCAGGACCCGTGTCAATACCCCACGGTGGATTCCGTAGATGGAGTGGCAATACACCCAGTGACCGAGGTAACGATGTGCCAGATGATAGTTCACCGCCATCCTGAGCACCCCCTTTTTGTGCGGATCGCCATACCATATGGCTCATGGCAAGTCAGCGGGTGTGCGATCGCGGACAGGGATACACCCACTTGCAGCAGGTCCGTGGCCGGCAGGAAAGATGTGACGGTTGCCAGAATGTGCCGATGGACGGTCAGAAAAGGCCGACGGCCACGAACAGATATACATGAGGCCAAGTTTGGAACCGCGAAGGGGAGTGAAAGCACACCGTGCGAGTGACCGGAAAGTTGGCAGCGTCTGCAGCCGCCGTGTGCATCGTGAGTGGCTGGTGCAACGCGGTGGCCGACGCCAGCACACTGAGCGACAAGCAGCACGAGATGGCCCAACTGCAACAACGAGCCAACCAGACGGAGCAACGATTGGAAGAACAGCGGCAGCAAGTCGGAAAATTGCAGGGGCAAGTGGCGCAGACGCGTCAGCAAATCTCTCAACTCTCGCAGGAAATTGCACAGAACCAGACGGATATCCAGAGCCTCGAACACAAGATAGCCGCGCTCAACGAGCGGATAGCGCGTCAACAACGGCAATTGGACCGGGACAAACACAATGTCGCGTCCATGCTCAAGGCGACGTATGAATACGGAAACGTACCGCTGTTGCAAGTTTTGTTCCAAGCGTCCGGGTGGGCCGATTTGCTCAGCCGCGTTCAGACCCTCTCCGCCGTTACGGAGAGAGAGCATCGGCTGATGCGGGAGGTTGAACAACTGGAACACGCGTTGCGGGCAGACAAACGGGAACAGGAGAACAACCTGCAAAGCCTGGTCGCCAAGGGGAGAAACCTGATGGCCTTGAAGCGCTCGCGGCTGGCCCTGGAAAGACGGCAGCAAGCCTCGCTGCAGCTCGCGAATCGCGGCATTTCCTCCTTGATGCAACAGCGGCAGGAGTTAAGTTCGCGTATTCACCTGACACAAGAGCAGATTGCTGAATTAAAACGCCAGGCGGCGCAACAGGAGCGCATCATCGCGACGCCGTCGGGGGACGTGACTGTTCCGAGTTTGCGATGGCACGACCTATCCGTGGATAGACTGTATGCTTATGTGCAGCAACAGGGGTCCACGTTCTCCCGAGCAGACATTGAGACCATCTGCGCGGCGGCCCATCGCTATGACGTGAACCCGGCCTTGCTGGTGGCGATAACGGGTCAGGAACAAGCATTTGTTCCACCCGGTCCGGATGCTGCTTTGATTCGTAACAACCCTTTCAACGTGTTCTACAGTTGGCAGGTCTACAACACGACACTGGCGGACTCGGCCAACATTGCCGCGGACACGATTCGCCACAAGCTGTCCACTCCGCCTCCGAAGGGAGAGGATGCTATCCTCTGGCTGAACGATCCGCACAATCCCTGGGGCATCTACGCCACCGATCCCAACTGGGCCTACGGTGTCCGGCGCTACTTTAACAGTATCCTTTCATTCGTCGGTTGACCCTGCTCCTTCACTGGGGCCTTCGGCGATGCTTGGATCGGGTGCACGGTCCTGGCGCGCCGCCACCGCAAGGGTATGGGGGATGCTCATCCGGGATTCGGCAAGTGACGCCTATGGCCCCTGGTCCGCCGCACCATATACGGAATGGTTCTGGGAAAGCGGACCCCGGGGCCATACATGATGCGCCCAACGTCAACCGGTATACCGGTTCCCAGGCTGCCCGTCATATCAGTAGGCACCGCGAATGAAAGGCGCCACGTCGCGCTCATAAAACTGGTGCAGGCGTTGCCGTTCTTCCACATTGAATCCCCGCGCATCCAAGGTGGCCAGGTTGTCTTCCACCTGGGCCACATTTTTGAATCCAGGAATCACGCAGCTGACCTCGCCATGGTCCAGAATCCAGCGCATCGCGGCGCGCGCCATGGTGCCGCGGCCTGCGGCAATCCAGCGCAGCTGGTCGGCCAATTCCACGCCTTTTTCGAACGGCAGTCCCGCAAACGTCTCGCCGACATTGAAGGCCTGGCCGTCGCGGTTGAAGTTGCGGTGATCGTCTTCGGGAAACGTATCGGTCTTTTTGAACTTCCCGGTCAAAAGCCCGCTGGCCAGCGGAAGCCGCGCAAGAATGCCGACACCTTGCGCCGCCGCCTGCGGGAACAGCTCCGTGGCCGGTTTTTGCCGAAAAATGTTAAAGATCACCTGGAGCGCGCGAACACCGGGGTACTGAAGGGCGGTCTGGCCCTCGGCCACGGTCTCGACGCTCACCCCATAGTAGCGGATCTTTCCCTCTTGCTGCAGCTTGTCCAACACTTCAAAGACCGCGCCCTGACGAATGATGTCGTGGGGTGGGCAGTGTACCTGGTAAAGGTCAATCGTGTCCCGCTCCAGCCGGCGCAGGCTGGCTTCGCAAAAGGCGCGCACACAGGCCTCCGAATAGGTGGCCGGATCGTGAATATCCCCTGCGCGACAGAACTTGGTGGCAATATAGATGTCGTGCTCGCGGCCCTTGGTCGCTTTGGCCAAGAGGCGCTCGGCACGGCCGTCCCCGTACACGTCCGCCGTATCAAAGAAGTTGACCCCCGCGTCGATGGCGCGAGCCAGACCATTGAGGGCGTCGCTCTCCGCCACGGAGCCCCAGGCCCCACCAATGGCCCAGGTGCCGAAGCTGACCTCGCTGATTTGGAGTCCGGTGTTGCCCAGTTCACGATAACGCACACAGTTCGCCCCCTAGTTTGATGATCCGCTTTCATTTTATACTAAGCGTATCCACAGTAGGAGGGGTGTGAGGTGGACGTTGCCCAGCCTTGCGCATATCCTCCCGGACGATTTGGCGCAGAAGGTTCGGGAGTGGCAGATCTGCGAAAATCGAACGGGCCATTCATCAAGCCAGGTATACCGGCTGGTGCCCCCAACGGGTCAGGCCGTCTACCTGAAGGTGCAGTACGGCGCCACCGGCAGTCTCCAACCGGAGCGAAGACGGCTCGCTTGGCTGCAGGGAAAACTTCCGGTACCAAGCGTCTTGTACTTTGGCGTTCGCGGGCCCTACCAGTTTCTGCTCATGTCCGAGGTCCCGGGCCTGCCGGCTTCGGACCCGGCCTGTCTGCAAACCCCCGAGAAACTGGCGAAGCTGCTGGCCACGGGGCTGCGCGCGATTCACGCATTGGCGGTAGACACGTGCCCTTTTCGACTGCAGGAGGACCAGGGCAGGGGAGAGGGGGATCTGGTGGTCTGTCATGGCGATTATTCGCTGCCCAACGTCCTGGTTTCGGACGGGGCCATCCGGGGGTTCATCGACCTGGGACAATTGGGCGTGGGTGACCGGTACTGGGACTTGGCCACCGTTTGGCGTTCCCTGCGCTACAATCGCCTGCCGGAAACGTGTTTCTCGGTGTTCAGCGAGGCATACGGGTTGAGGGCAGTGGATGAGGAGAAACTGGAATTTTATGAGCGCTTGAGTGGGTAGTGGACTCAGGCAGGTTGGTCTGGAGAACGGGACGCTATTGCGGCAAGGGAGGGGAGTAGATGTGCATTCGCCGCCTCAATTTATCCTATCTGCCGGTGTGATTGTCCTGAATTCGGAAGGCAAGATCCTATTGGTAAGGAGCCCTAGGCGTGGATGGGAGATGCCAGGGGGCAAGTGGAAGAGGGGGAGTCTATTCAACAAGCAGCAATGCGGGAGGTCAAGGAGGAAACAGGAATCGATGTGGAAGTCATAAAGTTCTGTGGCATCTTTCACAATGCGTCGAGAGGCGTTTGCAACACGCTGTGGCTGGCCCGGGAAGTTGGCGGTGAGTTAGCCGTATCTGAAGCAAGTCTGGAGGTCGGATACTTCACTGTCGCTCAGGCCTTGCACATGGTCACCTGGAAAAACTTCTCCGAACGAATTCAAATGTGCCTAGACGAAAGTACACACCCATTCTACGTTGACTTTTGACGAGATACCCCTGTCTGACCACAGCCTACTCTCGAGCATGGAGGATGCGGTCATCGTGAATCTTCACGTGCGGCGAGTCTCGATAATGGAACTGGAAGATTTCTCTGCGATCCTGAAGGAGGCAGCGGCTTGGCTGCAGACAAGTGGGAAAGAGATGTGGAGCGCTGAGCAAGTGTCCGTTGACAATCTGCTTCGCGACTATTCACTGGATCAGCTATTCTTGGGTCATGTGAATGATAGACCTGCCGCCACAATCATTCTCCAGGAGACCGATGAGCTTTTTTGGCCGGACGTACCTCAAGGAGAATCCGTGTTCATTCACAAATTCAGCATACGTCGGGTGTTTGCCAAGACTGGCCTGTCACAAAGGATGTTGTATTGGGCTAAACAAGAGGCGAAGCGACGGCAGAAGAAGTACGTGCGCCTGGACTGCGCAGCCGACAGACGCAAACTCTGCCAGTTTTACGAGGACCAAGGCTTCAGAAAAGTCGACGAAAGACTTGTCCATACATATCCAACGGCGTTTTATGAATATGAGGTTTCATCCGATTAGTTTCGATTCGTTTCTGGCTTAATTCGTGGGGCAATCCGCGGGTCATGAGATGTACCTAAATATCCATATGCCTTTCCGTCTCCAATCATAGAGCCGGCCCTTTGCCACATCTAGTGGTGTGGTCCAAGATCTATTAGTGGAAATTTGAAAGTAGCTGCTACTTACATTTTTTATTATAATTGGTATAATAGGAATTGATTAAGCGGTATGCGGGAAGCGACCGAGAACATAGCTTGCGATCACCGAGTCTGGCCGGATTGCATTCCAAAACTAGGTTAATATTTTGCAACAGATTGTGGCAGGAAGGAGGAAGTGAATGAGTCTCGAAGTGCGATCCCTATGCAAATCGTTTGGTTCCAAGTACGTAGTGCAGGACCTGAGTTTCACTGTCGATGAGGGAAAGGTGTTCGGACTACTTGGCCTGAACGGTGCTGGAAAGTCCACAACCATCCGGATGATTCTCAACATTCTAGAACCAGATCGAGGCGATGTTCTCTGGCAAGGTCAACCTGCAAGGAAGGTTATTCAAGGCCACGTGGGGTACCTGCCGGAGGAACGCGGTCTATATCAGAAGATGACGGTCATGGATCACCTCGTGTTGTTCGCTCGTCTGCAGGGCATGACGCGGTCGGAAGCCATTGCGGCAAGCGCCATATGGCTGGATAGGTTTGGAGTTGCCCACTACCGGGACAAACAGATCTCGGAACTGTCCAAAGGTAACCAGCAGAAGGTGCAGTTCATCGCAGCGATCATACACAATCCACAGCTCCTCATCCTCGACGAGCCGTTCAGTGGTCTGGACCCGGTCAACGTCTCTCTGTTCAAGGAGGTGTTCCGGGAGATGGTGAAGGCAGGCAGCACCATCATTTTCTCCAGTCATCAACTCGAACATGTCGAAGAACTCAGTGACACCATTGGCATCGTTCACGATGCCCACATGGTGCTGTACGGCGACGTGGAACAGATCTTGCATGAACAGCCACCACGTGAGATCCGGTTGCGCGCGAACCCAGACGATGTGCGACCACATCTTGATGAGGGAGTAGCCGTGGAAACAGAGCGCGGTGTCCTTTCGATCCCGATTGATGCGTGCGATCCGCACACGCTTCTGCAGCGCTTGGTTACGGCTGGGGTTGATATATCCTATTTCGAACTGGTTCGCCCGTCACTTGCAGATATCTTTTTGCAGAAGGTAGGGGGAGCAGCGTGAGGGCATTTTGGATTTGGATCGAGCGTGAATTCAAACTACGCACCAGAAGCAAAGGTTACTGGATATTCACTATAATCGGACTAGTTATGCTCGTTGCTTTCACCTTCTTGCCGTCGCTGTTGAACTGGTTGCAGCGTAACACCAAAACCGAGGTCCTGATTGCGGATCCACAGCAGATTGTAGCGCCCATGCTGCAAAAGAGGGTGAAGGCAGCCCCCGACCGGTTTGACTTCAGGCTATCCACCACAAAAACCGCCGGAGTCAGCAGGTTCAATCAGACACACATGCAGACATTCATGAGAGATCATCACGTCAGTCTGGTGGTTGCCGTCAACGGGGACAAGACGACTGACGCTTCGTTCGTCATTGAAGAAAACGGAACCATCGATCCGAGCACATTACAGAGTCTGCAGACGCTGCTGCAGCAGTCGGTGACCCAAGCGCGGATCTCCACCTTGCCGCAAGCAAGTCAAGCGACGCTCGGGGCACCGATTAAAATTGACATGCATCAGTGGAAGAACGGTGCAAAGTCGACGGCACAGATCGTTCAATCAGAGATTGTGGTCTACTTTATGCTGATCCTGCTGTTTGTTACCGTCATTATGTACGGCAACTGGGTCGCGCAAGGAGTGGTGGAGGAAAAGTCGAACCGTATTATTGAAATGATGCTCATCACCTCGAAGCCATGGCAGATCTTGTTCGGAAAGGTGATTGGAATAGCGCTGATCGGTTTACTCCAGTACGCCATCTGGATGACGGTTGTCGGCTGTGTACGGTTGATTTCCGACAACATGGGCGGACGATTGTTACACAGTGTGCCCATCTCGACGCTCGCCTGGTTCGCGGTGTTCTTCGTGATTGGATATTTTCTCTGGGCCATTGGCTATGGCGTCGCTGGATCTTTGGTCACCCGCGCAGAGGAGCAGCAAATGGCCGTTTCACCCGTGGTGCTCGCGACACTGATTGTCTTTTACTTGGAGCTGTTTGCGGTGCTGCCGCACCCTGATTCACTGTTCTCCAAGGTGCTCTCGTTCATTCCGATGGTCAGCCCATTCTCCATGCCCGCGCGCCTCGCGCTTTCAGACGTACCGGTCTGGGAAGTCTGTGCGGCGATTGTACTCAACATCGCCTGCGCCTGGCTGTTGGTTCGCATCGGCGCACGCGTGTATAGTCGATTCGCCTTGCGCACGTCGGGCCGCTTGAAGTGGCGAAATCTGTGGAAAGTGGAACAGGCTGATGTGTCAGAGTAGAGAAAACAAGGGTACTACGGGTCTTATCTATCTAGTTGACATAACGGATATGATCATTTTGAACGGAGCCGAAAGAAACAGTATCGTAACTCGGAGGCGATTCCAACACAACCAAGGTGTTTCATCCGTCAGGAGGATATATCAGCCAAG
>NZ_BCQV01000036.1 GCF_001552255.1 Alicyclobacillus shizuokensis NBRC 103103 | reverse complement strand
CCGTTACACACATGATGGGGGACAGCGCAGGCAAATGGTTCGCGTTAGCAGCTCTGAGTCTGTCAATTTTAGCCGTAACGTTGGATGGCACTGTTCTCAACCTGGCATTACCTACACTCGCAAAAGCCTTTCGCGCGTCAGAATCGGACCTTGAATGGTTTTCAGCCGCTTATCTTCTGATGCTTGCAGCGGCGGTGCTGCCAGTGGGTTTTATCGGTGACCGTTTCGGGCGGAAAAAGATCATGCTCGCTTCATTAGTGTTGTTTGGAGTGGGATCCGCTGCCTGCGCATACTCACATTCAACCGGCGTATTTATCGCAGCCCGCGTCCTCCTTGGCGTCGCCGGGGCTGGTGTGACGGTCATGGCGATGTCGGCGCTGACCGTGTTATTCAATGAGCAAGAGCGCCCCAAAGCCGTGGGTATTTATGAAGCGGCGAATTTTCTGGGACTTCCGCTCGGCCCGATTCTCGGAGGCTGGATGCTGACTCACTTTTGGTGGGGGTGGATGTTCCTCATCAATGTCCCTGTCATTCTCGTCGCATGCCTCGTGGTTGCCCCACTCGTTCCCGAGTCACGCGCTGCCGCTAAACCAAAATTGGACGCAATCGGTGTTGCATCGTCCACCGTCGGATTGGTTGCATTGACATATGGCTTGATTGAAGCCGGAGATAACGGGTGGGGAAACGCGAAAGCTCTGTTGTTTATCGGGATTGGCCTGGTGGTTCTTGTCGGGTTCACTTTGTGGGAACAACGACAAGGTGCCCGACCAGGCAAGGAACCACTGATTCACCTTTCCCTGTTTCAATCACGCTCGTTTGCGTTTGGTGCACTTCTCTCCGCCGTACCGGGACTCGCCTTAATCGGGGTATTGTTCACCACACCGCAGTACTTTCAAGGAGTGTTAGGCACGAGTACCATGGGATCCGGATGGAGGCTCCTGCCGCTGATTGGGGGGCTCATTGCGGGTGCTGTGCCTGCAGGTCAGATCAATCGTGTTGGAGGAGACAAGATTGCCACCTCGTTAGGTTACGTGGTGGCATGTGCAGGGTTTATAATTGGAGCAACTACCCACATCGACAGCAGCGTTGGTTTTTCCGCAGTTTGGATGGCACTGGTCGGATTCGGTGTTGGGCTGACCTTAGCGACCGCCACATCGGCTGCCCTGTCGAGGCTGTCACACGAAGACAGCGGGATTGGCACGGCAGTGGTCCAACTCTTACAGAAAGTATCAGCACCATTCGGAACAGCCATCATGGGAAGTGTGCTGAGTAACTCGTATCAGAGCCACTTAATCCTGTCCGGACTGCCATCCCAGGAAGTTCAAGCGGTTCGACGAAGCATTTTTGCCGGATTAGCCGTCGCTCGCAGCATCGGATCGACGTCCTTGGAACAATCGATCCGCCACGCCTTCGTCCGTGGTATGGACACCTCACTCTTGGTGTCGATGGGTATCTCCATCCTTGGCCTCATTTTGACGGTCGTTTTCCTACCAGGTCGAAAGCGTGAGAACGAGGCGATGAAATACTGAAAGAAGGAGCACCTTATGGCTGCAAAGGACAAAAGCACGCTGAGCTTGCGTGAGCGTAAAAAGGCAAAGACACGCGCTACAATCCAGGCGCATGCACTGCGCCTGTTTCGTGAACAAGGCTACGATGAAACAACTGTAGAGCAGATCATCGAGGCCGCTGAGGTTTCGGAAACGACGTTCTTCCGCTACTTTCCTACCAAAGAGGACGTTGTGCTGCAAGACGATTCCGATCCGATTCTTATTAGAGCTTTCAATGCCCAACCACCGAACTTGGCACCGATTGAAGCTCTGCGGGAAGCTTTCCGGAAATTCTTCTCCGAATTGTCTGCGGAGCAACGACATGAACAGAAGGAGCGGATCGCACTGATTCTGTCCGTTCCCAAATTGCGCGCCAGAATGTTGGACCAATTTACCGAAGCAATGCACGTTCTGGCGCAGGCACTCGCTGAGCGAACAGGACGCAGCCCGCAGGATTTCGAAATTCGCGTGATTTCGGGCGCCATTATCGGTGTCGGGATGGCCGCGATGGAAACAATGGCAGATGACCCACATACTGACATTGCATCGCTGATGGACCAAGGATTCGCGCTGCTGGAGTCAGGGATATCTTTGTAGGCCGATCACGTCAGATGGTTTGGGATTACACTAAAACGGTATCCACCCGGGGGATCCGCTCCTCGGTCTCGTCCAGCACATGCAGATACTCCTGAAACACGGTCTGGAAAACTTCTGGCTACCGTTTCTTTCGTTCTCTCTCCAGGTACAAGAGTAGCAAGAAATCAAATGTGAATATAAGAAGGGTGTAAATCAATATGGCAACTAAATAATTCCACCAGGGGGCGTGGGTGTACAATAATCCAGCCTCCAATAGCACCAATATAAAAAGGCTTCTAATCACGTAACGTTTACTACAAACTTGATTGCGAAATGCATCTCCAAGCGATTTCTCTTGTTTGTTCACCATGAAGGTTTACCCCTCCAGCCCTGTCCTTCCCAAGTCTTTTTTCCTTTCCTATCCCTCGATCTCCTGATATTCCTTGCCCTTCTCTCGACCATCCGCTTCACCATCCTCGTAAGAGCATTTGCCCGTTCGTCCTTATCCCTCATTTCCAGGTATCGAATGTCCAGCAGATCCAGATATTGAGTCGCATATCCAATGGTCCCGAAAACTGAACAATAGAAAAGGGGCCAGTATGCGCCGTGCCCTTATTGCACCATCTCCCCCGTTGGTTAAACAGCGTGTCACTTGTTCTCTAAATCCAATTCCAAATACAGAGTTCCTTCAATGGGATTAAATCTATACGGTTCAATCCTATAAAACCCCAAAGATTGATATAGTGAGATAGCTTTCTCCATTGTTGGCAGGGTATCTAATCGCATAAAGCAATAACCACGAGTCTTGGCCTCTTCAATGATAGACGTGGCAAGCCTTCTTCCAATTCCTTCTCCGTTCCAACCTGGTTTGACATACAATCTCTTCATTTCACAGATGTTTTCATCTATCTTCCTCAGAGCCACACATCCTATCGTTTGCTCATTATCTAGAGCCAGCAGCATACAGCCACCTGCTGAAGTACTCTCCAGGGATATTTCTCAATTCTTCTTTGAAATTCTGGAATCCCAAGTCTATACTTAATGATTTTTCATATTCTACAAGCAGTTCTCTTACTTGATTGAAATGATCATCTGTAGAGGCCTGTACGATCCTTACCATATAGTTCCTCCCCGCAACCTGCTTGCTTCATAATTATTCTTCTCGAGCCTGCAAACGGTTCGTCCAAGACCAGAAGCTGCGCGGCAGATCATAGCTTTCTTGATTCTCCTGTTCTCCCCGGTTGATGCGCTGCAGTTTCAAATGCAAAGGCGTGACTGCGTCCGCCATGACGTTGAGGCGATCATCAAAGATTTCACCGTGGTCTTCTCTCACAGACACGTGATGGGAGCGAACCCAAGAACGATGCTGGTCTTTTTCCAAATCATAACTCCTCCGTTTTCCATCGGATTGAATTCTTGCGATGTCGCGAGGACACCACGTTCACACGGGCCCGCCAAGCTTAACTTTAATATACTTTGGGTTTTTGTGAAATGGGTTACAATGGTCCCAGCGACCATCAAGCGTTGGAACGTTAGACAAACTTCTGCAAGGCAAAAAAGCCGCCGGCTGCCCCCCAGGCCAACAGTGCTTCCATGAGTATGGCTTTCGCCGCTCGACTCTACGGGGACGAGCGACGGAGCCACTCTCGTAACGCACAAGGCGTGTATCCGGTCCCTCTGCATACAGGAATCCCTCGAAATGTGTCGAAATGGACTGGCTTCATAGGCAGACATCCTGTATACTGAGGAAAGCCTTCAGACAAGGAGAGAAGCGCATGCACTGGGCCTCGTTCCGACTCGCCACGGCGGTCGTGCTGTGCGGATGGTTGCTGGCTGCCTGCGGAACATCCGTATCCTCCGATACCGCAGAACGCAACAACACGTCGAATCAAGCAGCGTCGACCAACGCGGCTCCCGAACACGCTCTGGGCGGACAGAATGTCCCTGCACACCAATCATCTCCACCAAGCGAGGCGTCAGTTTCTGCGAAGAACCATAAGGATCCTGCCGCAACATTGGGCAGCCACTCACTTGCCACCGCGCAACTCGATTCACATTCCACGGCAACACCCACCGTGAACTGGAACGAACCTTCCGATGGACCTTATCCCAAGCTGCAACCCGGAGAGCCGGTCTGGATAGACGTGTCGATCTCTCAGCAGCGAATGTACATCAAATCGGGACAAAAGACCCTCTACACGATGATCATTTCCTCCGGTGTGGACGGCAGCAAGGCAACCTACACGCCGCGGGGCACCTTTTACGTGCAACCGGAAAGAGGCACGTGGTTCTACACCCCGCGATTCCACGAAGGAGCCAAGTATTGGGTCTCATGGTTGAACCATGGCCAATACCTTTTTCACAGCGTGCCGATGGACAAGGGCGGACATGTCATCGTTAAGGATGCCGAAAAGCTCGGCCAGGAAGATTCCCACGGCTGCATCCATCTGACCATTCCGGACGCCAAGTGGGTCTATGAACACATTCCCACCGGCACGAAGGTCGTCATCCATGATTAAACGCAGGACCAGACCAACACAACGGGCGAGCCAGGAGGGCCGGCGTGCCATACGGACGGCATGGCATCCAGCTCGCACCGGCTCGCCCGGACGGGATGACTTCGCCGCAGACTTACGAACGACGGGCGTAGTGTTTGACCAACACGTCCCCTAACATTTGCATACACTGAACGATAATGACCAGAATGGCGGTGGTGACCAACATCACGCCCGTTTCAAACCGTTCGTATCCGTAACGGACAGCCAGGTCCCCCAATCCTCCGCCGCCAATCACCCCCGACATCGCCGAGTAGCCGACCAGAGTCACGGCGGTAATGGTAACGCCGGCTATCAGCCCAGGCCGGGCCTCGGGCAACAACACTCGCCATACAATCTGCCACACGGAAGCACCCATCGCTTGTGCCGCTTCTATAACTCCGGACTCCACTTCGCGCAGCGCCGTCTCCGCCACACGGGCATAAAACGGCGCCGCCCCGACGGTCAAGGGCACAATGGCTGCGTTAACGCCGATGGAGGTACCCACAATCCACTCTGTGAACGGAATAATGGCAATCAACAGGATGATGAATGGAACGGATCTGATAATATTGACGATGACCGCCAACGCCTGATAGGCTACTCGCCGCTGCATCAGATGGCGTGTGGAAAACAGCACCAGAAAAACGCCCATCGGCAACCCAAGCGCAGTGGCAAACAACGTGGAGACCCCTACCATATACAGGGTCTGCCAGGTCGCCTGGAGAATATCCGGCCAGACAAGATTGCTCATCCAGCATCCCCCCCTGCTCCGGCCCCGACATTCACTGACCCCTGCTGGCGCGAAGCGTCATCCAACGGTCGGGGTGAATCGGCAACCGGCAAACTGGAGGTGTCATCCAGGACGTCCACACGGCAGCCACGCTCTTCCAATGCGGCGATGGCCTGGGCCACGGCCGTATCGTCCCCGAACCACTGCATCAGCAGCCGCCCGTACGGCACATCCTTGATGACATCCACCGTTCCCTGAAGAATGCTGTAGTGGCCCCCTGTCATCTGGGCGACTTCCGACAAAATGGGTCGATAGACCGCATCGCCACGAAACACAAGCCGCAGCTTGCGGCCGGGCCACTCATCCAGCCGGTTCCCCTGCCTGTGCGCCACCTCTGCCGATAAGTTCGCCTCGCTCTCATCATCCATCGCCAGGAGCCTCCGGGTGAGTTCGTGCCTGGGGAACAAAAACGTATCCACAACCGATCCGCTCTCCACAATGCGCCCGGCCTCCATCACAGCCACGCGGTCGCAGACCCGGCGCACCACGGACATCTCGTGCGTGACCACCACAACGGTCACACCTAATTCGCGGTTGACGCGCAGAATCAAATCCAGAATCTGTCGCGTAGTTTCAGGGTCCAGGGCGGACGTGGCCTCGTCACACAGCAGAATCTTCGGCCGCGTGGCCAGGGCGCGAGCAATCGCTACACGCTGCTTTTGTCCGCCGGACAACTGTGCGGGATACTTGTGGGCATGCTCGGACAACCCCACCCAGTCCAACAGCTCGTTCACGCGGCTTGTCACGTCGGCGTTCCGGTGGCGGGCCAAACGCAATGGAAAGGCGATATTGTCGGCGACCGTGGCGGAAGCGAGAAGGTGAAAGTGTTGGAAGATCATGCCGATTTGTCGTCTCGCCGACTGCAGCTGCCGCTTATTCAAGCGGGTCATCTCTTGTCCATCCACCCACACCTCACCCTGGGTGGGACGCTCCAAAAGGTTCACGCAACGCAGCAAGGTGCTTTTCCCTGCCCCAGAGTACCCAATCAGCCCAAAGATCTCCCCCGCCTGCACGCGAAGGTTGACGTGGTCCAAGGCAACCACGGGCTTTTTGGGCTGTCCGTACAGTTTGCAAATCCCTCGTAACTCTATCGTCGCCTATCCCTCCCTGCAGGGAAAGACCTGCCTATGAAAACACGCTCGAGAAGGCGTGCAGTATCCGGGCACCCCGATGAATGCACTCGGTCCCCCGTTCTAGCCATTTTATGTTCGCTTGACAAGCCAGAGATCGATGAGTTGACAAGCGGAGGTGGCTTCGCGTATAAATGGTTGTGCATAACCCCATATATCTACACTCTTATCCAGAGTAGGCGGAGGGACTGGCCCTATGATGCCCGGCAACCGGCTACGCGCACGGTGCTAACTCCTGCGGATGCATTCCGAGAGATAAGAGGTGCACTCCGCCTCTTTCCCTTGGGAAGAGGTTTTTTCATGCCAAGCGCGAGACGCAGGCCGGGCCACGGTATAGACCCAGGCGACAGAGAGACCAAGCTAGGAGGAGATTCAGATGAACACCCGCAACATCCTGCGCTTTGCGGCCGTCCTTGGCATCGGCGCAGCGCTCACAGCAGGCTGCGGAGCCAGCAGTCAATCGACGAATCCGTCCACGGCCAAATCATCCCAGCAGGATACGGTGCTCAAGGTTGGCGCGACCCCGGTACCCCACGCCGAGATCCTGGATTATGTCAAGCCCATTCTGGCCAAGAAAGGGGTCAATTTGCAGGTCGTGGAATTCAATGACTACGTCCAACCCAATCGGGCCTTGGCGTCAGGACAACTGGATGCTAATTATTTCCAACACGTTCCCTACCTGGAGGAGTACAATCAGAAGAACCATACCGACCTGGTACCGACAATCATGGTTCATTTCGAGCCGCTCGGTCTTTATCCTGGAAAAAGCAAATCGTTGCAGAACATTCCGGACGGCGCCACCGTGGCCGTTCCCAATGACACCACGAACGAGGGACGGGCACTGCTGCTGTTGGCGAACAACGGGCTGATCAAGTTGAAAGATCCGAACAGCTTGTCTGAGACCCCGAATGACATTGTATCGAATCCGCATCATCTGCGCATTGAGGAATTGGATGCGGCCGCCATTCCGCGCATGGCCAAGGACGTGAACTACGCGGTGATCAACGGAAACTACGCGCTGCAGGCTGGGTACAAGGTGTCCGACGCACTGGCCGTGGAAAAGGCGAATTCCCAGGCTGCCAGGACGTACGCCAACGTGGTCGTCGTGCGCGATGGGGAACAAAACAAGCCGGCCATCAAGAAGTTGGATAAAGCGTTGAACTCGGAAGCTGTGAAAAAGTTCATTGAAAACCACTATCATGGTTCGGTGGCTCCGGTCTTTGGCAAGCCCATTCCACTCAAGTAAGCCGGGATGACGACGGGCGGTCCCTCAGGCTGTGCCGGCTTGGGGGCATCGTCCGTCTTTCATCAGTCGAGACCGGATTGGGCTATCTGGAAACTAGAGGAATCCATTGACAGTGTGAAGCCGCGGCGGCTGGCAAAGGGATGCCAGCAGGCCAGGGCAGGAGATGGCCTCCGTGCCTTCACGGCCTGCCGGTGCGCCAAGGGCCATGCGCAGGGTCAATCACAAGCCGAGATCGGAGACGCGGTCCGATGAACCGGCCTCAATACGCGCCCGGCGCCCCTACGGCTCCGTCGGCGCCGCCAGCATATACGGCCGGCACCAAAAGGAAGAACAGGACGAAGATGATAAGGAACACGACCGCCCAACGGGTGTAGCCTCCAAACGCTCCGTACAACGCACACACTCCCCTCTCCTGAGATGGTTCATGCTATGAGGGGCTGAGGTGCGGCGCCAGGGCAGATAACCCGTGCTGGCGCCCGAACCTACCAGCCGGATCGCGAACACCGTATCACACCGTATCTCTGTGTGCCTGCGTGTGCGCGTGGGGCGCCGATAGCACCGACCCCGCTGGCGTCCCGCCCGTTGCCAATGGAACAGCGTCTTTGCTCACGCCGATTTGCGCCGCCTGTACACACGCCAGCTCACCAAAACAGCCACCAAGACGATGAGAGCGACCCCCATCACCGCCCGGTGTTCCTCGAGAAGGTGGTGATACCGCGCCCACTCCACACCGAGTGTGCGTCCCAACACAATGAAGATGACCGTCCAAACCAGGGTGCCGAACACGTTATAGAGACTGAATCGAATGAGAGACATGTTTTCAATGCCGGCCACATAGGGGACAAGGACACGGATGCCGGCAATAAACTTGGACACCAGGAGAATCCCGCCCTGGTAGCGGTTGAACCAATTTGCTGCTGCATCCAAACGCGTCTGAGTGATGCCCACGTGCCGCCCAAAGCGAACAATCACGGGACGCCCCAGATAGCGCCCGATGGCGTAGGCGGCGGTGGATCCCGTGACGTTGCCGACAACGGCGGCCAGCCAGAGGGGCAGAAGGTGAAACACGCCCCGGGTCCACTCAATGCCGGCCACAGTCAATGTCGTCTCCGCTGGGAACGGAATGCCGATGGGCTCCAACAGCAGAATGAGGAGTACGCCGAAGTAGCCATAGTGTTGCAACCATTCCTGAATGTCAAAATGCACGTTCATGCTCCTGCATCGAAGATTCGCGCTGCTCTCCCTTTCAGCACGGGATATCCATTCTCCCAGTCTGGCGCCAAACGGAAGGCGCTATACCCAAGTCCAGCACGCGTCTGGCTGCATCGGCGTGTCTCTCTTGCCTGATCAAGATTCCCCTCATAATTCTCGGTTTTCCACCCATCCTAAAGGACGGCATGACTCGTCATGCTTAACAGGACAAAGAGGAGGCAACACCATGCCACAGGCAAACGCACAACAACAGCAGCAACTTCAGCAGTTGCAACAAGCGGTTCAACAGGCACAGCAAGCCATTCAGCGGGCCCAACAGAACACCAATCCGCAGCAGCTGCAGCAAGCGCAGCAACAACTGCAGCAGGCCGAACAGCAGCTGCAGCAGGCGCAAACGCAGGCCGGCATGCAGGCGACCGCCGAGCAGCAGCAACAACTGCAGCAGATTCAGCAGCAGTTAAACCAGGCTCAACAAGCCATGCAGCAGGCACAGGCGACGGCCAATCAGCAGAACAATTCCTACGAATAAGATGTCAAGGACTCACAGCGCGTCCCCCTCCTTAGACGAGGGGGACCCCCGGTGTACCAGCCAGGCCCATGTCCACGGGTGCAGGGTCCACACCACCTGGTGCCATGCTCCGGGCATTCGCCAGCACGCAGAATGGTCAAGCGAATAGGGTAATGGCAAAGCCCCTAGCCCTTTGGCCTGCGGGCCTAATCCATGCGTCAAAAGGCGGGTGAAGGGAATGAAACTGGACACCTTTCTCAAGTTTGGCTCCTTGGCGTTGCATGTGGCCCAGGATGAAAGAGTCCGGGAGTTGGTCAAGATTGCCCACCAGGGCGCCAAGCGGAGGGGTCTTCTAGCGCCCCCGGTCCCACCTATGCACACCCAGCGGCCGCGTATACCGTTTGCTCCACCCATTCATCCCCCATATCGCCAGCCAGGGCGGTGAGTGGGTACGGCCGCCGTCAGGGTCCGGCGACTCCCTGACGGCCCAAGACCGGTGCCACCTCATCCAGACTGGACACCCGCCCGCCGGCGTGTTGATAAACCACATGCGAACGCGTGAACTGGACGGGCGAATCCAGGCCAGCCGCAGCCGCCAGCCGAAACAAACCTTCCCGCATCGTGATCACATAGTTGGCCACTCGGTACTTCTTTTCGTCGACCACCAGCGCCTTCTCCAGAGCAGGATTGGTTGTGGCAACCCCGACCGGACAGATATTTGCATGACACTTCAGGGCCTGAATGCAGCCCACCGTGATCATGAATCCGCGGGCAATGTTGACCAGATCCGCTCCCATGGCCAGGGCGACCGCCACTCGGTCGGGGGAAAACAATTTTCCGGAAGCGATGAGCCTCACCCGGTCGCGCACCCCGTGGCGAACCAGGGCGGCGTCGACCAGAGGCAGTGCCGACTTGATGGGCAGTCCCACGGTGTCCGCCAATTCTTGGTAAGAAGCTCCCGTCCCGCCCTCCCCGCCGTCGATGGTGATAAAATCCGGCCCCACCCCGGCATGGCGCATGTACGCCGCCAACTCGTCAGCCTGTTCTGGACTTCCCACCACCATTTTCATCCCCACGGGCTTGCCGGTCGCGGCACGGATGCGTTCCATGAAATCGAACAGTGACGGTAGGTCGTCGAACTCATGGAAACGGTTTGGGCTGTCAATAGGCTTATAGGGTTCCACCAGACGAATTTTGGCGATCTCGGGCGTCACCTTGTCACCGTCGATATGGCCGCCACGCGCCTTCGCTCCCTGCGCCAGTTTCAACTCAAAGGCGCGCACCTGCGGCAATTCCGCCTTGCGCCGCAGTTCATCCCAATTGAACCGACCCTTGACGTCGCGCACCCCGAACAATCCAGGACCAATCTGCATGATGATATCCACCCCACCGTCCAGGTGGTAGGACGACAGCCCGCCTTCGCCCGTATTCATCCAAGTTCCCTGGGCGATGGCCAGGCCGTGCGAGAGAGCCAAGATGGCGTGGCTGCCCAGGGCGCCAAAGCTCATGCCGGACATGCCAATCTGACCTTTGACCACAAACGGGTGCGGAACTCCCGCGCCAATCGTGATCGCATCCTCGTCCGCCAACAGGTACGCCAACGGATTGGCATCCACCCACTTCTCCGTGCGTGGTCCAAACAGCGGATCGGAGACCAGGACATACTTTTTGCTTTGTATGCGCGTCTCTCGGTCCATCCGCAACTCCTCCATTTGCTTGGGAAACATTGCGTTGCGGATGTAATACCCGGGCCCGTCGAAATCCCGCTGTGAGCCAAAGCCAATCACATTGCGTTGATACTTGGCGCTCTTGACGATGGTCTCGTAGTCGACACGGGAGAACGGTTTGCCCTCCGTGTCGCTGTTGTACAGGTACTGGCGTAGTTCAGGACCTATCTTCTCGAAAAAATAGCGCGCCATGCCAATAACCGGAAAATTGCGCAGGACGGGATGCTGGTCTTGCCGCCGGTCGTGCACATACAGCATCAGGACAATCCCCGCCAACGCGAGCAGGAAAAAGCTGCCCAGGATGAAGGCGATGATGACGCAGACATCGGCCAGCGTTTGCAGTGGATGCATCAACAATCCCCCTGTCTTGACTGTGACAGGTTACAATGTTCGCGAAATCACCCCCAGTTATGCCTCCTGGCCCCGCAGCGACGGCAGCTTGGTACGCGCTTCCAGTGCACCGTGATAGAATGGGCGTCAGAGATCAGAGGGAGCATAAGGAGAGGAACGGATGAACAACAGCGACGACTGGGAGGTTTTGCGCACTTCGGACGCGGCGGCCGTTCAGGAGCTGGCGGCTCAGCTGGGATGGGCGTTTCGCCGCCAACAGGTGCTGTGGCTCTTGACCGCCGGGTGGGTAATTGGCCTGCGTCGCGGCCGCCAATTGCTGGCGACCGCCGCCGTATTCGCCTACCCACCCACGTGGGCCTCCATCGGCATGGTCATGGTTCGCCCTGATGTCCAGCGGTGCGGCATCGGACGCCGTTTGGTATCCGTCTGCTTAGCTTACGCCCAGTCGCGAGCGGCCTGCGTGTCATTGCTATCCACTGCCCCGGGCTACCGTCTCTATGAATCGCTGGGGTTTGAGACGGTCGGCTTCATCCACCGCATGCAGCGTCCGGTTGGCAGCGACGCAGCGTCGCCCAGCGTCCACGCGGACATCTTCGCCGGCGAAGAAGCGGAGAATGGCTGGCAGCTGGCGAGAGGCGTGGAAGTCAGCCCCAGGCACTGGCCCCAAATTGCCCGCCTCGACCAGGAAGCCAACGGCGCACCCCGCCATCACCTGTTCCTCTCCCCCGAAGATCAACCGGATCGACAGGCGCTGCGAAGCCTCGCCCGTTTGTCCATAGCTGCACTGAATCGAGAACAACAACTCGTTGGGACCGCCGTCCTTGTGCCCAGACCCGGAGCAGTCGCCATTGGCCCACTGCTGGCGGAATCCCTGGATGTGGCCAAGAGTGTGACGGCAGCAGCCGAACGGCTGGAAACCGGGATGATACGCGTGGACGTGCCCAGCGCCCAAACCGAATTCCGCCGCTATCTTGAGCAGGCCGGTTGGCAGGAGACCATGATCTCGCCGCTGATGACGTGGCGAGGCGTGCCGCTGCCGGGCCGGCGACTCTGGCTTTACGGGCTGCTCGATCCGGCCCTGGGATGACGCCTTTCCCGCTGTCGACGCGCTGTCATGGAAGGAATTGCGGTGAACCCACAGACTCGTTGGCAAACAGGCGCATTAAGTCCGGAATGTGCCGCCGGTCGGACAGAACCAACAGGTGGTCATTCGCCTGCAGCCGCGTTGCCCCTCGCGGAACCAGGACGCTGGCACCGCGAACGACGGCGTAACAGAGGGTATTGGGCGGAAACGGGACTTCGACCAGCTTCTTTTCTACCAGAGGCGAATCCGCGACAATCTCCACCGGCAGGACAATCGCATTCTCCCGGGCAATCGCCACCAACTCAAACAGTCCTTCGGAGGGGGACGGATCAAACAAGTCAAGTCGTTTGGCGAACGGAACCACCGTCAAGCCCTGCACCAAAGTGGAGGCCAGCACAACGAAAAACACGGCGTCGAGCATGGTTCCGGGTGTATACACAGGGGCAAGCATGGCCGTCAGGACCAACACAATGGGCACGGCGCCTCGCAAACCGGCCCAGCTCAAGAACACCTTTTCCCGCCAGTTCAAGCCCATGCCCAACGTGGACAGCCACACGGCTGTCGGCCGGGCCAGAAACAGCGCCCCGACCGCCAGTCCCAAGCCGGGAACCATAATGCGGTAAACCCCGGTGAGGTTCAATTGCAGCCCCAAGACCACAAACATGATGATATGCATGGTCCACGAGACGCCTTCGTGGAAACGCAGGATACTGTAGCGGTGTTCGAGACGATGGTTGGCCATCCACACGGACGCCACGTACACCGCCAGAAACCCGCTGCCATTGAAGACGTCGGCAACACCGAAGGCGAGCAGAGCAAACGCCAGAGAGAGGGTCGGATAGAGCCCGCCGGTGTCAAGTTTGATGCGCTGATTCACGAAGGAGCCCGCATACCCAATGGCCACTCCGGCAGCCAAACCGACCAGCATCTGCAGACCGAACAGGACAACCACATGCAGGGTGGCGGCCCCTGGTGAACCCGGCCCGCGCTCCGCCCACTCGATGAGGATGAGCGTGAGAAAGAACGCCATCGGATCATTGGTGCCGGACTCGACCTCCAGGATGTCCACCAACCTGCGCCGCAGGGAGGCTCCTCCGAGGATGGAGAACACGGAGGCCGCATCGGTGGAACTGACGGCCACCCCCAAAAGCGCCGCCGCGTAAAACGGCAGATGGAGCAATTCCAGAGCCAAAACCGTCATGAAAGCCGAACTGATGAGCACGCCCCACGTGGCCAATGATAGAGAAGGAGCCCACGCGTTGCGGATGCGTGTCCAGGAGGTATGCAAGCCACCTTCAAACAGGATGAGAATCAAAGCGACATAACCGAGGTACTGGGCCACGTGTTCATCGATACGCGGTGCGATGCCGAACCCGTTGGGGCCAATGAGGACGCCTATCAAGACAAAGCCTATCAACGCCGGAAATCCAATGCGACTGTTCACCCGGGCTGAACAGACGCCAGCAATCAGGACAAGCGACAACAGCAGCAGTCCAACTTCCATCTTTCACCTCCTGGCCAACGGACGTATCTGTCCGTGTCTTCACCTTGCAAGAGGCTCAAGAATTAGTTTACCAAACTCACCTTAAGATACAAAACCGCTCGATATCCCCAGCCATTCATAGATCCGGGGAAGCTGGACATGGTTGCGCACCACCTCAGCCAGGTGTGCCAACGCCTCCTCCCGCACCGCCTGCACCCGCAGGGGCACCGGGGAAAAAGGAATGCCCCGCGCTTGACAGAGGCGGCGCAACCAAGCACGCCGAAAATCGTCATTGTGGAGTATCCCGTGCAGATAGGTGCCGATGACACGACCGTCTTCGGCGATGCACCCGTCCGTACGCACCCGTCCATCGGCGTCGTCCTCTAGACGGGCAAACGGCAGCACCGATTCACTTCGCCAATTCGTTTTCCCCATGTGGATCTCGTACGCGTCCACGCGCAGGGGCGCAAACGGGCCCATCAACTCCGCCCGGACCAGCACGGTGCGCTTGTGTGGCAAAATTTCCGTGCTGACTGGAAGGAGGCCAAGTCCTGGCTCTTCGTTCACCCCAGCCTCTATGCCGTACGGATCCAGTACATGCACGCCCAGCATCTGAAAGCCCCCACAGACGCCGAGCACCCATCCGCCCGCCTCGACAAACGATTGCAAGGCCTGTACCCATCCGGACTCATGCAGCCAGGCCAGATCCAGCAACGTGCTCTTGGTCCCCGGCAGTACGACCGCAGCCGCGCCCTGGAGTTCCTCTGGCCGGGCGCAAAAGTGAGCCTCTACCTGCGGCTCCAGAAACAGTGGGTCGAAATCGGTAAAATTGGCGATGTGCGGTAGCCGCACAATGGCGATCCGCAGTTGGTGCGCCACGGGGACCGGGTGATGGTCCGTTGCCCGTCCTCCGCCTTGGTAGCGGATGGAGTCCAAGGCCACAGAGTCTTCCTCATCGATGCCGATGCGGGGAATGAACGGAACCACGCCCACGACCGGCAGGCCGGTCCGCTGTTCCAACCACCGCACTCCCTCACGAAACAGGCTCATATCGCCCCGGAAGCGATTGATGAGAATGCCTTTCACGCGCGCTCGTTCATCCGCGTCAAGCAGCGCCAGCGTACCGATGATGGACGCAAAGACACCCCCCCTGTCGATGTCCGCCACGAGCAGCACGTTCGCATCCGCCATCGCTGCCACCTTAAAGTTGGCGATGTCGCGCGCTTTGAGATTGACTTCCACCGGACTCCCGGCCCCTTCGATGACCACCACCTGGTGGCGCTCGGCCAGGTAGGTGTAGCTTTCCTGCACGGCGTTCCACAGCTCACGCTTGTCGCCGGCAAAGTACTCCCTGGCAGTGACCGAGTCGTACACGCGCCCCTGCAAGACCACTTGGCTCTGGTGCGGACCGGTTGGCTTGAGCAGCACGGGATTCATATGCTCATTGGGAGGAATTCCGCACGCCTCGGCCTGCACCGCCTGCGCCCGGCCAATTTCGCGCCCGGAGGGGGTGACTGCGGAGTTCAACGACATGTTCTGCGCCTTAAACGGGGCGACGTCCACCCCGTCCTCGTGCAAAATGCGACACAGCGCTGCGGTCAACACGCTCTTGCCGACACTTGAGGCGGTGCCAACCAGCATGAGACTTTTGGCCCGGCGCTGAGCGGGCTCTGGGATATGCGGCAGAGGGACCATGACGGGACGGGGTGGAGCGGGATGCAGGTAGCTCATCACCGCCTGCCACAGCCGTTCGTTCTCTGGACGGCTGCGGACGGCAATGCGCAAAAAGTTCGGTCCCAGCCCCGGAAAGTTGGCGCACGAGCGGAGGAACAGTCCCTGCTGTTGGAGATACAGAAGCAACCCCTCGACCGACGCGTCGTTCCACCGAACGAGAAAAAAGTTGGCGTCTCCCGCATACCACCGCCAGCCTGCCTGGCTCCCCCAGCGTGCGGCAAGAAAATCCTGTTCCTCTGCCAGCCAACGCCAGGTCGCCTGCAGAAACGACTCATCCTGATAAGCAGCCACGGCCGCCGCTTGGGCCAGGCGGTTGACGCTCCAAGGGTCTCGTCCCGCCTCCAAACGGCGCACTGTGTCGGGATGCGCGACGCCGAAACCAAAGCGCAGGCCGGGCAGGGCGTACACCTTCGTCGCTGAACGCACGGTCACAAGGCGCCGCGTTTGGGCAGACAGGTGAATGGCCGAGTGCGCGTCCCCGTCCTTCCGAAAATCCAGAAACGACTCGTCGCACAACACCCAGACGCCGCGTTCCGCCCAATCGAGGACGAACGGTTCCCACATCGAGCGGAAAAAGAAGCGGCCGCTGGGATTGTGCGGGTTGTTCAGGACTACGGCATCACCAGGTCGCACCGCCGCGTCCAGTCTCTTCAGGACCGGCTCCAGTCGCCCGGCCAGCAGTTCGGAGGCGGCAGTCAGCGCATGGATGTCCGCTCCGCTGCGCCGGGCAAACCGCGCGTATTCTGCGAAGGCAGGTTCAACCAGGTGGACACGTGCTGGACGCAGCGCGCGGAAAAACAGATCGATTATTTCACTGGCTCCATTGCCGCAAAGGATATACTCTTCACCGACCTGAAAGCGTTCAGACAACACGCGCCTGACTTGGCGCTGATGGGTGTCGGGGTAATGGCGGACGCTTGGCAGGGCGTCCGCTATGGCGGCCTGCACGGATCTCGGAGGACCTAAGGGATTGATATTGGCGCTGAAATCCACAATCTCCGTCTCGGCCAGGCCCGTATCCTCCATATAATCCTCTATTCGCCCACCGTGGGCGTCCAGCATGGTCATCCCTCCCGCGCCAACAACGCCGCCGCCATCAACCACAGCAGCGTCTCAAGAGCCTCGTGCAGCGCCCCGTAGGTGTCTCCGGTCATGCCGCCAAAGCGCCGTCGCATCCAGGCTGTGAAGCCGACGCATGCCCCCAGCGTGAGCGCGCCAGCGGCAAGGACGTGCCAAGCAGGAAGCAAGGCCAGTCCACATAAACCCGTGAGGAAGGTAGCCAGCAAGATTACAGGCAACGGCAATCGACCGGCGTATATCGCCCCCAAGCCCTGCCCGGGTCGAGCCGCAGGCGCCATCCGCATGGACCAGACCATGCCCAACCGGGAGAGCATCGGCGCCCACCACAGCCACGCGTCCGGGATCAACCAAGGTTTGTCGCCGGCCGGCCACGCCGCCGGCACGGAGACCAAAGCTGTGTATTTCACCAAGATCATCAAGACGCAAAACACAACCCCGACGGCGCCGGAACGACTGTCTTTCATGACCGCCAGCGCCTCGTCTCGGGACCGCCTGCAGGCCAGAGCGTCGACAGTATCCATCCAGCCATCCAGGTGCAGGGCGCCCGTGCTCGCAGTGTACAGCGCAAGCGCAACGGCGGCACTCGTGCGCACAGGCAGCACAGCCGCCAATCCCAGATAAACAATCCAGAGAAACCCGCCGAGGCCAAGCCCTACCACAGGCACCAGGCCCATGCTCGCGTGCAGGTCGGACCCCCGAACTACGCGCACGCGCGGCGTTGGGCATACAGTCGCAAACTGCACTGCGAGCGTCAGCCAGCGGATAACCGCCAATACACCGCGCCCCCTATCGTCAAGGCCGCGAGCAGCAACCACGCGGCGCTGTCTAAATAGGAAATGACCCGCAAAACATCCCTTCGCTCAAGCGGCCGGGTGGCCTTGCCCAAGCGGGCGCGAACGGAGACCACACCCGCATACGAGTTGACACCGCCCAGCTGCACCCCCAAGGCTCCAGCCACGACGGATTCTGGGATGCCACCGTTGGGGCTCGGGTGCTTGTGGGCGTCCTCCCGCCATGCCCGCCACCCCCGGCGCATGCTACCGCCGCACAAGCCAGCGGCGCCCAGCAAGAGGAGGCCAGACAAGCGAGCTGGGACGTAGTTAAACCCGTCGTCCATGCGGGCGCTGAACCAGCCAAAGTACTGATACCGAGGGTTCTTGTAACCGACCATCGAATCAAGGGTGTTCACCGCCCGGTACAGCATCGCCAGCGAGGGTCCACCCAGAAGCCCGAACAATACCGGTGACACCACGGCGTCCACCAGGTTCTCGGCGACCGTCTCCAGCGCCGCCCGGACCACCTCCGGTTCGGACAGGTGAGCTGTGTCCCGACCGACAATCTGGCCCACCGCCAGCCGCGCGGCAGGCAGCCCCTCACACTGCAGGGCCTGATAGACGGAGGCCACCGCCGCCCGCAAACCTTTCCAGGCGATGGTTGTACTCGTCAGGACCAGTCCGCCCATCCACCCCAGCCATGGGGCGAGGTGATACAACAGGACGAGAAACATTTCCGAGAGGACCACCACCGGGGCGCACACGAGCAGCCACAAGGCGACACCCGCCCACCTCTGCGTCCGCGGACTGGCTTGCGGCCGATACAAGACACCCTCCACGCGGCGGACCCACCAACCCATGAGGACCACCGGATGCGGGATGCGGGCGGGATCGCCCACGATGCGGTCGCACAGCAACGCGGATGCGGCCAGAGCGAGATGGGATAATCCCGGTGGCCAGGCTATCATGGCGTCTCGGTCGAACCTTTCACAGTCACCGGTATCCCGGCCACCATCCAGACAACCGAGTTTGCGACGGCCGCCATCCGTTGATTCAACCATCCGAGCCAGTCGCGGTACTGGCGGGACAGGCCATCCGCCGGGACAATCCCAGCCCCCACCTCGTTGCTGACCATAATCACCGGGCCAACAGCCATGGTCACCGCATCCGCCAAAGCGTTCACGCGCCGCCAGTAAAGCTCCTCGGAGCACCCAGCGTACATCCAATTGTTGAGAAGCAGCGACAGACAATCCACGATGATAAGTTGATCCGTACGCTGACGGCGCAGGATGGGCACGATGTCGAACGCTTCCTCCACCGTCTCCCAATCGCGCGGGCGTGCCTCGCGGTGCCGCTCTATCCGGTCCGCCATTTCCTCGTCCGTCGCCTGCGCGGTGGCCACAAACGTCACCGACAGGCGTCTCTCCGCCGCCAACGTGCAGGCCAAGCGTTCCGCGTAGCCGCTTTTGCCGCTGCGCGCCCCTCCCAATACGAACACCGACTTCAACGGTTGGCCTCCTCTCCGGCCTGCACAGCTGTTGACGGCCTCTGCGCATCACCCTCCCTGGGGTACAGGTACGTGAAGCGAAGGTGAGCGTGAGCATCCGTGAAGACCTCGGCTTCCACGCCAAAAACGTCGCGAAGGGCGGCTGCGGTCAGCACCTCCTGTGGCCGTCCGCACGCATACACGCGCCCTTTGTCCAACAGGAGCAACTGGGAGCAATAGCGGGCCGCAAACTCCAGGTGGTGGATGGCCACAACCACCAACCTGCCGGCGTCTGCCAGTTCACGCAGGCGCTGGAGCATGTCGAGCTGATAGTGCACATCCAGGTTCGATATCGGCTCGTCAAGCAACAGCACTGGACTCTCTTGCGCCAAGCAGCGGGCGACGCCCGCCCGTTGCCGTTCTCCCCCAGACAGCTGTGACAGGGGCACATCCTCGTATGAGCCAAGTCCCATACGTGCAATCGAGTCGTGGATGACCTGCCATCCGTGGCCACCCACCCCGCCCCAAGGGCTTCGGTGTGCGTAGCGCCCCATCTCGACAAACTCACGCACGGTGAACGGGCAGTCCTCTGGCAGCTGCTGCGGCAGATACGCCAACCAGCGCGCCCGCTCCCTGCTGGCAAGCCCCCGTAAAGGGCGCCCAGAGAGCGACACCGTACCTGTGGCAGCGGGCAGAACCCCGGCGATGAGCCGCAGCAGTGTCGATTTCCCCGCGCCGTTTGGGCCGACGACGCCGATCACCTGGCCGCCCCGCCAACGCGCGGACACCGCCTGCAACCGAGGGGGTAAACCCAGCCCGGCGAGTTCCAGGTCAACTCGGACGCTCAACCTTTCGCCCCCCGCTCGAAGGCTTGGTAATGCCGGCGCAGCAGGTAGAGGAAAAACGGGGCGCCCAAACAGGACGTGACGACGCCCACGTTCAGTTCCACTGGCTGCAGCACCATGCGCGCGAGCACATCGGCCAGCGCCAAGAGGATACCGCCGCCCATCGCCGAGGCCGGAAGCAGCAGACGATGGCGCGGACCTACCCACATCCGCACCAAGTGCGGGACTATCAAGCCCACAAAGGCGATGACACCGCTCACGCTCACGCACGCCCCGACGACAAGGGCGGAAGTGGCAAACAGGACCTGTTTGGTACGCTGCAACGGGACGCCGAGCCCTTCCGCCTGCTCTTCGCCGAGCGACAGGATGTCGAGCGCGTGTGCGTGCCACAGGTAAACGACGAATCCACCCGCCACGAACACCAAAATCATCCATACATTCATCCACGTCGTGCCATCCAGCCCCCCCATGAGCCAGAACAACATCTGCTGCATCGTCTCCAGCGGCGCCAGCGAGAGCAACAGAGTGACCATGGCGCTGGAAAAGGAACCGACGGCAACGCCTGCCAAAAGCAGGGCATGGATGGCGGTCTTCCCCTGCAGCGTGGCAAGACGGTAGATGACATAGACCACAAGCAGCCCGGTGACGAACGCGCCGACGGGAGTGGACCAAGCGTTCAGCTGGGCCAGACCGGTCTGAATCGTCAACACCGCCCCCAACGAGGCGCCGCTGGAGACGCCTATGACGGCCGGATCGGCCATGGAGTTCCGAAACACGGCTTGCAGCACGGCGCCCGTCGCCGCGAGTCCCGCCCCGACGAGAACGGCCGCCAGGGCGCGCGGCCAGCGAATGGCCCCCATCACCACCGCATCGCCGCTGCGCGCGCCATGCAAATAAGCCCAGGTGTCTGGAATCAGGCGTCCCGCCGGAATCATCATGGGACCGATGGAGACCTCCAAGGCGGCGGCCACTGCGAGGGCCACCGCCAGACTGCACAGCACCAGCAGGGCGGAGACGCGGGTCATGGGCGGGCAACCGTGACCTTGGGCAGGTCGGCCTTCGGGTACAGGACATGGGCCACATCCCAAACGCCCCTGACCACATACTGGGACACACTTCCCAGGTCAGCGCTGTTGATCACGTACACCCGGTGGTTTTTCACAGCCGACACTGTTTGCAGCTTGGGGTCTTGCAGGATCTTGTTGATAAACGATTTGTCATCCGAAGCGTCGATGATGACGTCCGGGTTCAACTTGACGACTTCTTCATCGCTGATCTTGGCCCATCCGTTCAACTGGGAAGCCGCGTTTTTGCCGCCAGCATGGATGATCACATCATTGACCGTCGTGTTGCGCCCGGCCGCAAAGCCATAGGAACTGTAGTCCAGCACGGTGACCGGCTTTTCCCTCTTCACGGCTTGATGAATGGCGGTCAAGCTCCGCTCCATGTCCCGCACCACCTGGCGAGCTTTTGCCGGTTCGCCGACGAGCTTGCCGACGACGCCGATGTTGCGCTCGATGTCGGAGATGGAGTTGAAGTTGTCAAACTCGTATGTGGGCACGTGCGCCTGCTCAATCTGCTTCACGGCTCCTGGTTTGGTATAGGACGCCAAGAGCACCAGGTCGGGCTTGGCGGCCAGGATCTTCTCCGCATCGGTGGCGGCGTCGGAGATGGTGGGAATGCCTTTGACGAAGGAGCGAACATTGGAGTAGCTGGGATCTGCCGCGTAGGAGGTGACCATAGCGATTTTCTTCTTGGACACCAGCGCCGTGAGGATTTCGTCCGTGCCCTCCGTCGCGGATATGATGCGCTGAGGCTGCTTGTCCAACGTCACCTTGTGGCCAACATCGTCGGTCAGCGTCAGGGGATAGTGCACAGTTTGCGCGCTGCCGGTTCCGGACGCGCTGTTGCCGCCGGACAGGTTCGCGCCGGACGCATGGTTGCCCGCTCCTGGGCTGCCGCATGCGGCCGCGAGCGCGGCAGTGAGCACAGCTACTGTGGCGACCGAGATCATCTTGTGCTTCAACATGGAACCCTCCATCCACCAGTCTGGAGCGTCCCCTTGCGAGTCGTTTGCGAGTGGTCATAGAAAAACTCCGCCCGCAGGCAGAGTTCACGCACTGGGTGAAAATGCCCGTCGGCGCACTCAACCTCTCCTCGAAGGTTCAGCTCGCACACCCGTCAGGCAGGTCTCCTGGCTCTCAGCACTGACCAGCGAACGCCTTCCCACAGCTTAGCCGCAGTGACGCCCGCCCAAACCGCTGATCACAGTGGCGGGACCGCACCGGATTCGCACCGGTTTCCCTATTCTCCCTGCTCACGCAGGGCACCTGACAGGCGAAATGATAGTTTGTCCACCGAAATTGTACAGAAGTCGCCAACGCACTGTCAATTGTCCGATTTTCTGTCCGCCTTGGGTGCCGCGTGCGGTTCTCGAAACACTTCCCCGCTGCGCTCATAGACCACATCGCCAAGCTGGCGGCGGGCATTGACAGCCCGCGCGAGGACAAACAAGAGGTCGGACAGCCGATTGAGGTAGGTGAGCGCCGGTAGGTGGAGTTCCTCCTGCTGCATCAAGGCGACAGCACGGCGTTCGGCCCGCCGCACCACGGTGCAGGCAACGTGCAGGGCGGCCGCCGCCGTGTCGCCGCCGCGGATGATGAACTGGCTGAGTTGTCCCGCCTCCGCCTGATATTTGTCTATCATCGGTTCCAGTTCCGCGGCCGCGGTGTCGGGTGTTCGATACGTGAAACCCGCGTCCGGGGGTGCCGCCAGGTCGGCCCCGACATCCCACAGGCGCTGCTGGACACCGCCCAAAAGGTCGAGGATATCGGCGTCCTCGTCAGGCCTGAGGAAACTGCAGGCCAAGCCCAGAAACGCCCCCGCCTCGTCCACGCTGCCGTACGCCTCGACGCGCGCGTCCGACTTGAACCTGCGCTTGCGGCCAATCAGAGTGGTCTTTCCTCTATCGCCGCCGCGGGTGTAAATGCGCATGCGCCGTTTGTCCCTCCGCTCATCCGCCGTAAAACAGGCCCAATTCGCCCAACGTCAGCGGCTTCCCCTCGCGATGCACACCGGCATCGATGACCTCCCCGACGACCAACACATGGTCGCCTCGGTCATTGTGGTCCACCACCTTGCACTCAAACCAAGACAAAGCGTCCTTGAGAATGGGGCTGCCTGTCGTCGCCGTGTAAAACTCGATGTCCCCGAATTTGTTGCCGACCCGCGAGACCGGCTTGAAGAACGCGAACGCGAGGTCTTTCTGTCCGCTTTCCAGCACGTTAACTGAAAACACGCCGCTCTCCAGAATTCCGTCACAGGAGCTTGTTCCCTTCTTGACTCCCACGGCGACGAGAGGCGGCGTAAATGAGGTTTGGGTCACCCAGTTGCCCGTGAACGCATTTACGTCGTCGCCGACCTTCGTACCAATCACGTACAACCCGTATGTGATGCCTCTGAGCGCGGTCTTTTTCGCCTGTTCGTCCATCCGTCATCGCTCCTTTATGATGAAGATTGTGCTGCCAAGATTGCGCAGGAAAACCTGGCCAGTTGCTTCCTCTTTCATCTTCTCGCGGGAAACAAAAAATTGCAAGCGCCACCCGGGTCTCCCCGGGTGGCGCGCCAGCGGCCAACGGGGTGCTGTTATGACAAAGAATCGGGCTCCTCTTCGGGCGGCTTCGGCGGGCGCAAAGAAGCGAACAAAAACAGCAGGCCGACCACCAGGACCAACAATCCCCACCAAAGGTCCAGGTTCAGCGGGACATCGGGATTGCCGGGATGCTTGACGGCACCGTAGATGGCGATGATCAGCCCGTCAAAAGTCAACAGAACACCAATCAGGCGGCGCAGATCGAGAAATCGGTTGTGCGGGGACGGTGCCATGGTGTCTCACCCCTTACCAGAAGATAATGTCGAGAGCAATGAACATCGCCAGTGAGATGCAGCCCAACACGCCAGGCCGCTTGTACCACGGGTACCCCTTGTACGAACGGTATTTCGTCACCCCGTAGACGAGACCTTTCAATTCTTCGTCGGACTTAGGTTTGGTCACGAGACTGACGAGCACGCAGACCCCAGTCGTAACCACCCATACCCACCAAGCGCGCCAGAAGTTGCCCGCGTTGGGCGTGGCGAAGTGGAAGGGCAGGAAAAAGTAGAAGATGAACGCAAACGCAATGCCGGAAACCAATCCCCAGAACGCGCCCCAGCCGGTCGCGCGTCTCCAGAACATCCCGAGCAAAAACACACCGAAGATGGGAGCGTTAAAGAACGAGAACAGCGTTTGCATATAGTCCATGATGCTCGGGAAGCCGGCGGCGATGTACGATGTGGCGATGGAGATGAGCACCCCGACCACCGTGGCGATCCGCCCCATCCACAGGTAGTGCGCATCCGACGCATCCTTTTTGATATAAGCCTGGTAGATGTCATAGGTCCAGACAGTGGTGAACGCCGTGATGTTGCCGGCCATGCCGCTCATGAAGCTGGCCATCAGGGCTGTGATGCCGAGGCCTATCATCCCCACCGGATAGTATTTGGCCATCAACAGCGGGAACGCCAAATTGTAACTCGTGCCGTCTTTGCCGATGTGCGGAAAGACCGCCAGCGCAATCAGTCCCACCACTACACTGATGAACGGGATGAACATCTTGATAAACGACGCGTAAATCGGCGTCACCTGGGCAGCCCGCATGCTGTTGGCCGCAAACGTTCGCTGCACGACCAAAAAATCTGTGGTCCAGTACGCAAACGAAGTCACGAAGCCGAGGCCGAGCACAACGGCGACCCAGTTGGCCCCAAGCGAATTGTTGGCGCTTCCAAGCCCTGCCCAAACGTGGGAAAAGTCGGCCGGCACGCGGTGGGCAAGCCCGCTCCAGCCGCCGAGGTTGTGCATGCCAATCACGGTCACCGGCAAGAGCCCCAGAACAATCAAGAAGAACTGCGTCACCTCATTGAAGATGGACGACGTCAATCCACCCAGAAACACATACACGACGACAATGGCGGCCGACACCCAGATGCTGGTGTTCAACGACCACCCGACCAGGGTTTGAAACAGGATGGCCATCGAATACAGACCGATGCCCGAAACCAGGATGGTCATCACCGCGAACGCGGCCGCGTTCACGCCGCGCGTGGCTTCATTGAATCGCAGCTTCAGGTATTCCGGCACGGAGCGGGCACGCGACGCGTAGTAGAATGGCATCATGTACAAGCCCATGAAAACCATGGCCGGAATCGCGCCAATCCAGTAAAAGTGGGTTTGTGTCATGCCGTATTCGGCCCCACCCGCACTCATGCCGATGATCTCCGTGGAGCCCAGGTTAGCCGACATGAACGCGATACCGGTTATCCAAGCCGGCAACGCCCGTCCGGAGAGAAAGAAGTCTTCCCCAGTGGTCGTTTGCTTGCGCAACAGGAATCCCACCGCAAGCACAAAAACGAAATAGGCTACCACAATCAGGTAATCGATCCCTGACGGGTGGAACAGGGCATGGCCCATGGTTCGTCACACTCCTAGCGGGAAGGAACGTAGGATCTTCGGACATTGGTATGCACATTGGTACGTACATCTACGACGTCTTAGATTCCTTTATATGCCTTTCGATGTGATTTCGAGAAGAACCCTCCTTGGAATTCCGGATTTGACATGGAAATGTCACGAAACACGTGTCTATTGTAGCGGATTCATCAACCGCTTTCAACAAACACCCAGCAAACCACGCCAATTTTGGCATGGTTTGCATGCTTATCAGAGATTCATTTGTACGTACATATAAGAGAATCGAAACAAAGCCGAAAGATCCAGAGCATTGTCGTCTCACGGCCGCACAACCGGACGAATCGCACGGTCAGCAAGGCCACAGAAGCTAGACTAAGCTTGTTCGCTCACCCCGGCTTCCTCAAACGTCGCCGTCTCCGTGAACACACGTTGGGCCGCAAGCAAAAGCGGCAACGCCAACAGGGCGCCGGAGGCCTCGCCAAGCCTCAGTTCCAGGTCCAGCAGCGGCTGCAGCCCCAAAGCCGAGATCACCATACGGTGCCCTGGCTCCGCCGAAACGTGCGAGGCCAGCAGATAATCTTTCACATCGGCGGCCAATCGGCACGCCCACAGGGCTGCGACCCCGGTCATGAGCCCATCCAGGAGGACCGGCATGCGGTGGGCGGCGGCGGCCAATATCGCACCGCCCAGGGCCGCGATCTCCAGCCCGCCCAGAGCGGCCAAAACTTGCCAAGGATCTTCCGCATCCGGGTGGTTGACGTCCAAGGCGCGTTCAATTACGTGGACCTTGTGTTCCCATTGGGCCTTTGAGATGCCGGTTCCCGTCCCGACTACCTGAGACACCGGCCACTGGCCAAGCACGGCCGCCATGGCGGCAGCGGGGGTCGTGTTGGCAATCCCCATCTCGCCGACCAGCAACAACCCGCACCCAGCCGCGTGGGCCTGGTTAACGGTGTCAATCCCGGTGCAGACTGCCGCCTCCGCCTCGCTGCGGGTCATCGCCGGCCCTGCGGTAAAATTGCGCGTACCCGCACGCACCCGTCGATTCAGGATGCCAGGGTGGCGCAAAGGCGCTGTCACACCCACATCCACCACCTGCAGGCGAACCTGGTGCTGCCTGGCCAGGACGCTGCTGACGGCCCCGCCGCTGGCGATATTGACCGCCATTTGGGCGGTGACCTCCTGCGGGTAGGCCGAGACCCCTTCGGCGGCGACACCGTGATCGGCAGCAAACACCAGACAAGTCGGCTGTTCCAAGCGCGGGGCGGGAGAAGCCACCATGGCCGCAACCCGCACCATCACGTCTTCCAGCCGCCCCAGGCTGCCTAGTGGCTTGGTCAGTCTATCCAATCGGAGACGGGCAGCATCGGCCGCGGCAGACGACACGGGCCGAATCCTGTCCAGGCAGTCTTGAATGACTGATTGTACAGGCACGTCTCCTCACCCTTCCTGCGGCAGAGCCAACATTTCCTCATGCAGTCCCTGGTACATGTCGGCCTCCGATTTGGCGATGTCGCGTCCCACCCGGAACATCAGCGCCAGTTCGCCAGGTTCTGTGTACCGGCTCAGGATGTCGCGACACAATTGGTAATGCCGCGGTTCATGCTCATCCGCGTGCACCTCCCAAAAGCGCACATCCAGGCTCCTCTCACGATTGTACTCCGGCCTTGTGAAACCCTCTCCGATAGCCTTCATCACGCGCCCGGCGAACATTTCGGATCCCAATCCGACAGCCGCCATCGCTTCCAACGGGGTGGCGTTCTGAAAGAAGCGTATGAACGTGTCGACCGCCCGCTCGACGGCCGGCGACATCGGCTGCAGCGGGACTCCGCGTTCATCAAGAGGAACCTCTGGATATACGGAAAAGAGAAAGGTTTTGTAGAGTTCCTCGTGGGAACGACCAGGCACTCCCCGACCGGCCTCGTCCCACAAGTTGTCGGCCAACGGCACCCACCAATCGGCCAATGGGGCCATCGCCGATATGGCCGCTCCCAGGACTCTCGGGAAGTGCCGCGAATAGTAGCTGTATTGGACCGCAAAGTGACGCACTTGGTGCGGTTGATAGCGCCCGGATTGCAGTGAGGTCATAAACGGGGCGGCAAAAAAAGCTTCCGTGACAAACGCATCCAGGGCTCGCTCAACATCCTCATAGGTCGTGAACTGTTCCTTGCCGCGTTGCACCGAACATCCTCCTTGTACAGTGGCATTCACACCCGACGCAGGCTTGCCCACTTGGGCACGTCTACTGTACACCAAGCCCGCACGTGGGTTCCAGGGTGATGACTTCGGCATAATCTCGCGCGACATGGCAAACATTTTCCACAGAGTCTCCATAGCCGGTGTCGGGAGACAGGAACCAGGCACGCGTCACAGCCAACGCAGGCGCGGATGGTCTCGCAAGAGCAGGATTTTGTTCACACAGATCGAATTTCAATTTATTGCTCCCATTGATATCTGCTTTTGTCCACCGGGAGCTTGCTCCCGGTTCAAAGAGATGATTACAAGGGAGTCATAGCAGATGGGAAAGTGGAATCGTCGCTCGTTTTCCAACGTAGTCCTGATGCGCGCACAAGCGGTTGGCGAAAATCCTCCGTTGGCCCAGGCGTTGGGCCTGGCTCTGCAGGGAACCAGCATCTCGTCCAACCTGCTCCAGATGCTTCCATATGCCCTGACCATTCTCACCCTTGCCGGTTGGGTCGGAAAGAGCACCCCACCGGCGGCCAATGGTGTCCCGTACAATCCGCAGCGATGATGCCACGCCCTCTTGTCGTCTCCGTCGTTGGGTTTCAGGATTCGGGCAAGACCCAGCTGATGGAGCGCATCCTGCAGATGTGGACGAGACAGGGTTGGCGCGTCGCGGTGATCAAACACGACGGTCACCTGCAGGAAACCGCTCCGGACGACTGGGAAAAGGCGACCTCCGACACCGCAAGATATGTCCACAGCGGCGCAGTGGCCACCGTGCTGGCAGGCGGCGGGCGCACCTTGTGGCGGGACATGGCGGACCAGGCGGCAGAGCAACCCCTGGTCCTGTGCCGCCGCGTGGTCCATCGCGCCTGTCAGCAAGGGCGTCCGCTGCATGCCGTCCTCGTCGAAGGCTTCAAGTTCCACCCGCTCCCCAAGCTGGCGGTGATTCGCCAAGCGAGCGAGTTGAACTGGTTGGCCAGCTCGGCCGTGAACAACCTGCGCGCCGTCGTGACCACCGAGGATCTGGTGATGACGGCGACCGCCCTCTCTGTTCCGGTGTATACGGACGGATCGGTGGCGGAGTTGTGCGCGGATATTGAGGCCGGACGATTGGGTGACATGAGGCTGGTGTCTGGATGAGAAAGGCCCAGGAGGGATGCGGTTTGACCACGATGCTAGGCCTGGACGGCGCCTTTGACCGGCTGTTGCAGCTGCACCGTCCCGTGCGCAGCGAGCAGATACCCGTCGCCCAGGCTTTGGGCCGCATTACCACGGCGGCGGTCAGCGCACGCGCCTCGGTTCCCCCGTTCGCCCGCGCCATGATGGACGGCTACGCGGTGCGGGCGGAGAGCGCCCGGCGCGGCGCTCGCTTGCGCCGGGTTGGGTGTGTGCTGGCCGGCGACGAGAGCGCTGGCGAGGTGCACCCGGGCGAGGCCGTCCGCATCATGACGGGGGCCCCGCTGCCTCTCGGAGCCGACAGCGTCCTGCGCTTCGAGTGGTGTGAAGACGACGGCGAAGACGAGGTCATCGTGCTGCGCTCCATCCGGGAAGGTGAGTCGGTCCAACCCGCTGGAGATGACGCACGAGCGGGCCAAGTTATTGTGCCGAGCGGGACTCGTCTGAGCGCCCGCCACTTAGCCGCCTGCCACGGCTTCGGCGTCCCCGAAGTATCCGTGGCCGTACGCCCGACTGCCGCCATCGTGATAACCGGCAGCGAACTCGTGGCAAACCCCCAGCAGCCGCTGCGTCGCGGACAGATCTACTCAACCAACGACGCCTTTTTGGCCTCCGCTCTGCTGGAAGACGGGGTGGACATCACCAGCGTGCAAACCGTGGCGGATGACGCATCCGCCATCCGCGCCGCGGTGACCAACCTCTCGGGAGTGGACTATCTCGTGCTGAGTGGAGGCATATCCAAGGGTGACGCCGATCATGTTCCCAACGTCCTGGCGGACCTGGGAATCACCCCGGTTCTCGAAAAAGTCTGGATGCGGCCCGGCACCCCGCTTCTGGCCGGATTATGGGGAGAGACGGTGGTTTTCGCTCTCTCCGGGAACCCAGCGGCCTGCCTCATCCAGTTTGAAGTGCTGGTCCGTCCGGTCATTCGCCGCAGCCTCGGTTGGCTGGACACCCCCTTCCCCGCTTCAGGAGCTCTCACGCGGCCCCTCAACCTCAAGCCTGTCAAGCACACGCGCGTGCTGCGGGCGCGTGGATGGATAGAATCGGGCCGCGTCTGGGTAGACACGGCGACATCCCAGTCGCCAGGAGTGCTGTCCAGCCTGGCCGATGCCAATTGCCTGGTGCGCGTCGACGATGTATCCTGCCCGCCGGGCACCGTGGTGCCCCTGCGCTGGTTGCACCCAGGAAGTTAATCCCAGCCGCGACCCCAACCTTCTCCTCCGTACGATACGGGCTCCTCCATATGAATCCGATTACATCACATCCGTCTGTTATATTTCCTGACACAAACAGTTTTCATTCCCCCGCCTCCCCCGCATAATGGGTGAAAGAACAGCCAGAGAACGGAGATGGATCGATGGGAAACCACTTGGCGCTTGGACTCAACACGGTTTGGGTGGTGCTGACCGCCTCGATGATCTTCTTTATGGAGGGCGGATTTGCGCTCCTGGAGGCCGGTCTTATCCGCTCCAAGAACCACGTCTCCATCATCATGAAGGTCTTCGTCGATCTCATCTTCGGTGTGTTGGCTTATTATGTAATCGGTTTTGGCCTGATGTTCGGCCGCGACGCGGGCGGAGTCATCGGCACCTCTGGATTTGCCCTCTCTGGCTCGCTGACGCACCTGCCAACCACGGTGCCTCACGACGCCTTTTGGTTGTTTCAGGCCGCGTTCGCGGTGGCGGCCATCAGCATCGTCAGCGGCGCTGTGGCGGAGCGGATGAATTTCAAGGCGTATCTGTTGTTCGCACTTATCATGACGGCCGTCATTTATCCCGTTTCTGGTCATTGGATATGGGGTGCTGATGGCTGGCTGAACCGTCTCGGCATGCGCGATTTTGCTGGATCTGCCACCATCCACGCCATGGCCGGCATGTCCGCGCTCGTCGCCGCCCGCTTGTTGGGACCGCGCATCGGGAAGTTTGGCGCCGCTGGACGCGCCAACCCGTTCCCCCCCAGCAGCGTTCCCCTGGCTGCCATAGGTACCTATGTCCTATGGTTCGGCTGGTTTGGATTCAACGCCGGCAGTACGTTGAATGCCCAGGCCCCCGAACTTGCCCCCATCGCCGTCAACACCCTGCTGGCTTCCATCGCCGGTGGTGCCTGTGCGCTGACCTACACGCTCGTCACCTCCGACCAGGCGGACGTCCTCGCCACCATCAACGGCATCCTGGCCGGCCTGGTCGCCATCACGGCCGGCTGCGCCTATGTCGGCGCTTGGGGCGCGCTCGTCATCGGGGCCTGCGCAGGGGTGCTGATGATCTTCGCCACCCACTGGGTCGATGCGCTGCATGTGGACGATCCGGTGGGAGCCGTCGCGGTCCACGGCGCCTGCGGACTTTTCGGCACCGTGATGGTCGGCGTGTTCGCGAAGCAGGGCGGCCTGTTGTTCGGGGGCGGCATCCGACTTGTAGCCGTGCAGGCTCTCGGGGCCGTCGTCGTCTGCCTGTGGGGAGCGGTCTCCACATTCGGCGCCCTCAAGCTGATTGGCTCCTTTGTGCCATTGCGGGTCAGCGCGGCCGAGGAGGACGCTGGCCTGGATCTCAGCCAGCACGGAATCTCGGCAACGCATGCCGAATGGAGCCCCGCCGCCCCGCGTTCGAGCAGGGCGGCCCACCTCGGACACCGGGTGCAACCGGCTGCCTCCCTATCCCATCCGGTTCGGGAGTAGCCGCTTGCCTTGGCGGTCAGCCAACCGGCCGGTGGAAAGCACACGGTGGCCGGTTGGCCGTCGAGCCGGTTGCCGCCCATCTGCGGGGCTGAGTCAATTGTGCTCCGTCAGCACGGCTGTATCCAGTGCGCCATCGCGCACGTCTCGCCTGGCGACCCCGGTTTGGACGGCGGCTTCGGCGACAGATCTGCGCACCGATTCCACCACGTGCGGATTGAAAACGCTGGGAATGATATACTGCTCGTTCAATTGGTCCTCGGGCACGCAGGCGGCAATCGCCTGGGCGGCGGCCAATTTCATCGCCTCGTTGATTTCTCTCGCCCGCACATCCAGGGCTCCGCGGAACATGCCCGGAAAGCACAGGACGTTGTTGATTTGATTCGGATAGTCGGATCGCCCCGTGGCCATCACACGCACATAGGGCTCCGCCTGCTCCGGCAGAATCTCCGGGGTGGGATTGGCCATGGCGAAAACAATCGGATCGGCCGCCATCGCCTGGAGGTCTTCGACGCGCAAGACCCCGGGCCCGGACACCCCAATGAACACGTCGGCACCGCGGATAGCGTCGGCCAAGGAGCCCGACCGCCCCGCCCGGTTGGTGTTTTCGGCGTACCACTGTTTGATGGGGTTGTCGTACGTCTTGCCGGATTCAATAATGCCGGCGCGGTCGCAGCCAACCACCTCGCGCACCCCTGACGCCAGCAGGATTTTCGTACAAGCCACGCCCGCCGCGCCGACGCCGCTGACCACCACGTACAGGTCTTGCATGCGCTTTCCCACAATCTTAAGTGCGTTCAGAAGCCCCGCCAGCATGACCACCGCCGTGCCGTGTTGGTCATCGTGAAACACGGGAATGTCCAATTCCTGGCGCAGCCGCTCTTCAATTTCAAAGCATCGCGGAGACGAGATGTCCTCCAGGTTGATGCCGCCGAACACAGGCGCCAATCCCTTGACCATGCGGATGATTTCCTCCGTATCCTGGGTATCCAGGCAGATGGGAAAGGCGTCCACATCCGCGAACTGCTTGAACAACATCGCCTTGCCTTCCATCACGGGCAAAGCGGCCTGCGGCCCGATGTTGCCCAAGCCCAGTACGGCCGATCCGTCCGTAACCACGGCCACGGTGTTGCGCTTGATAGTCAGTTGAAACGCCTTGCTCGGGTCCTGGTGGATGGCTTGACAAACCCTCGCCACACCGGGCGTGTAGACCATCGACAGGTCGTCACGGTTTTTCACGGGCACCTTTAAGTGGGTGCCAATCTTGCCGCCCAGGTGCACTAAGAACGTCCGGTCGGACGCGTGCAGGATTTCAATCCCAGGACGCGACTGCAAGGCGGCAACCACGCGCTGTCCGTCTTCGTCGCTGCGCACGCTGACTGTGATATCCCGTACGCTGTGCTCCTTGGTGGCGTGGTGCACATCCATGGCGACTATATCCCCACCCGCCTCCGTGATGGCGGTGTATGCATCGCTGAACCGCACCCCCTTGTCAATGCGCAGACGAAACACGAGCCTCAGTTCATTCCCACCCGAATTCGCCACACAATCCCCTCCTCGCCAGATTATCAGAATAGAAATAATAGATATACTACCATAAATCCTACGGGACCGCGGGCGAGAGAGAAGATGGGACTATGGATGAGCAGCATGAACCAGGGAGCGCAGTGTGGCCGCGGCCACATCCATGACCTCCTGGACCAGCGCGGCGGCAGGATGCGTGTTGACCAGCGGGTGGGCCTGCCCGGCCCAGAGGGACATGTATTCTGGGTCATGCCTCTCGGCCGCAGCCTTGCGAATATCTCGCGTGAGTGTGTTCTGTATCGGATAGGGAGGGATTTCACCCGGGTACTGCGCCATTTTCCGCATGTATTCCGTCCGTATTCCGCGCGCCAGGCGTCCCGAATAGGCCCGCGTCAGCTCGGTGTTGTCTTCCTCAGCCTCCATGAGCCGCCGTTTGTACAGCGGATGGGCGCCACTCTCCGGACTGGCCAAGAAAGCGGTTCCCATCTGCACCGCGCTGGCTCCGAGAGACAAAGCGGCGACCAAGCCGCGGCCATCCACAATGCCGCCGGCGGCGATGACCGGGATTTGCACCCGGTCCACCACCTGTGGAATCAGGGCCATCGTCCCGATGAGCGCCTGCTCCTCCGGTCCCAGAAAGGTGCCGCGATGCCCGCCGGCCTCACTGCCCTGAGCCACGAGCACGTCCACCCCCGCCTGTTCCAGCGCCACGGCTTCGCCCACGCTGGTGGCGGTGCCAATACACACACTGTGTTCCTGAATACGACGCAGGACGTCCGGATGGGGAATACCGAAGGTGAAGCTGAACACCGGCACCCGTTCTTCCACGACGACGGCAACCTGCTCCTCAAAGTCCGCGTCAATAGGAGTGGCCTCTGTCTGTTCGGGCAGACCCAACTCGCGGCGCAACTGATTCAAATAGTCGTTCATCTGCGTGACGACCGTCTGAGCCGGTGCCTGTACAGGCGGCTGGACAAACAGATTGACCGCAAACGGTTTCTCCGTCAACTCCCGCACCTGTCGAATTTGCAGGCGAAGTTGTTCGGGTTGCAGGTAGCCGCCGCCAATCGTTCCCAGTCCTCCAGCGTTAGACACAGCCGCCACCAACTCCGGGGTGGTCGGTCCGCCCGCCATGCCCGCCTGAATCAGCGGGTACTTGATGTGAAGCAATCGCGTTACAGGGGTTTCCAGCACCCTACATCCCTCCCCAGCTTTTTTCGCGCCCCACGAACCCCGCACCATCCTCCATCCAGCGGCTGCCCGCAGCCGCTCATACCAATCCGGCCGCCCACTCGCCCTGGCGCATGATGGGCACCCACCGCCCGGACGCATCCAGCCCGTCGATGTTCAGCTGCGCGGACCCCACCATGAAATCCACGTGCACCAGGCTCTCGTTCAAGCCTTTGGAGCGCCTCTGTTCACGGCTCATCTTGGCTCCATCTCGGAGATTGATGGGATACGCCGATCCGATGGCCAGATGACAGGAAGCATTCTCGTCCAACAGGGTATGGCAGAACATGACGCCCTCCCGCGAAACCGGGGAACTGTGCGGAACCAGGGCCACCTCGCCCAAGAAACGGGCCCCCTCGTCGGTGTCGAGAATCGACGCCAGCACGTCTTGCCCGACGCGCGCCCTGTACTCCACAATGCGGCCTTCCTCGAACCGCAGTTCAAAGTCCTCTATCCACTGCCCTCCGTGCAAGAGGGGCCGGGTACTGCGCACCACGCCGTCCACTTCGGTCTTCACCGGGGCCGTAAAGCATTCCTCCGTCGGGAGATTCGGAACAAACAAGATCCCATCCTGGGTCGTGGTGCCCCCGCCAAGCCACACGTGTTCGCTTGGCAAGCCAATCCGTAAATCGGTCCCTGGGCCCAGATAGCGGAGTTGCCGAAAACGCGCCCCATTGAGCGCCTCGATTCGCCTCGTTAACTGCCCTAGGTGCTGCTTCCACGCCGCTACGGGGTCGGCCGTATCCAGGCGGATGACGCGCGCCAGCGCCTGCCACAACCGCTCCAGCCGCTCAGGCGGTGGGCTCTGCGGGTACACCTCTCGCGCCCAGTCGTCATTGGGCACGGCCACAATCGACCAACTTACCTGCGCCGACTGGACGGCCTCCCGGTAGGCAGCCAGGGCCTGACCTGCGGCGCGCATGGCCAGCGCCATGCGCTCGGCCGGCACGTCGTCCATCAACTTCGGATGCGGTGCGACGACCGTGAGAAAGGCGGCCCGTGTGTCTACCAGATCCCGATAAGCCTGCGCCTTCCAGGCCGGATATTGCCGCAATTGTTCCGGCCGCTCGTGCTGCAAGCGCGCATGTGTCACCCGGTCGTCATCCCACAGCACGTGCACGGCCTTGGCCCCATACCCGTAGGCGGTTTCAACCACACACCGCACGAATTCGCAGGCCGCGACCGGAGCCAGGATGACCAGGGTCTGATCCGGCTGCAGATTCACCCCCATTTCTATCGCCAACTCCGCGTATGATGTCAACCAATGCGTGTCTGCCGGCATGGTCGAGGCCCCCTATCGCGTTCAACTGTCTCCGGTTTCAAACAGTCCATCTTGTGCTTGCCATTCTCAGTATAGGAAATCCGTTCCGCCGCGAAAAGCGGTCCGGACTGACTGCCAGCGGTCGACGGGCCGCTTCGACACACCTCGCGGCCCGCATGGGCTACACTCGAAACAAAGCTTTCATGAGGAGGGATGCCCCATGACCGTGCGCGAAGCCGCCCAGGCTCTGGGCTGCCATCCCAGCACAGTCCGGCGCTGGATTCAACGGGGCAAGCTGAAGGCGACACAGGTCGATGAACCGTTCGGTCCCACCTATATCATTCAACCCCGCGATGTACAAGCTTTCCTTACGGATGAGACCCCGGGACGAAAACCCCGGGATGCAAGCGATGCATCCCAGTCCGGCTCGGGTTCCGGGGCGGTGGTTGAAGGACGGTTGCTCCAGCGTATCGCCGCCTGTCAAGCGGCTATTGACACGCTGGCGGCGACGCAACAGGAACTTCAGGAGAAAGTCGAGCGCATCCTGAACATCCTGGAGCTGCAGGAGGATGCTCATCGCAAGAGCCGAGACGAACAGCTGACGTCCATTCTGAAGACCATCCAGGAACTCAAGCACCCACGTTCAGCGCGCCGACTGATCTGGCGCTGAACGGGCCTGCTCCCTGGCGGTGCTGCGCGTGGTATCCCAGACGCGGCCCGTTTGCGGCTTGCCGGCCCCTAAGGGGCTGTGGTCGTGGGGCCTCGTTCGGTCTCAAGCCGGTCTTAAGCCCTGCGGAAAGGTAGACTCGTCGGCGGTACGGCGAGCAGCTAGTTTGCGGAGTCCTGAGCAGGAGGCTGCCACCTGGGTTCGACTTCTGCGGGCGGATGGGCTTTCAACGCTTCCAACAAGTCCGGCGCATTGTCCGCTGCGAGGAGCAATTGCCTGGAGGCGCTGCGGACAAAGCCCACCCGCACCGCGTGGTCGACCATCTGCAGCAAGGGGACATAATAGCCCTGAACGTTCAACAACCCGATAGGTTTGCGATGGATGCCGAGCTGGGCCCAGCTGACCACCTCAAACAACTCCTCGAAGGTGCCGTATCCCCCAGGCAAGGCGACAAACGCGTCGGACAGGTTGCCCATCGCGGCCTTGCGCTCATGCATGTCCTTGACCTCGATGAACCGCGACAGTCCCGTGTGCACAACTTCGGTTCGAAACAAGCCCGTTGGCATGACACCAATCACGGTGCCGCCATGTCGCAACACCGTGTTGGCCACCTCGCCCATCAGTCCTACTTTCGATCCGCCGTAGACCAGCTCCAATCCGCTGGCCGCGATGGTTTCCCCAAGCTGCCGCGCAGCCACCGTGTACGCCGGGTCAATTCCTGTGCTGGAACCAGCAAATACACAAACCCTCTTCATGCGTGCCTCCTCATCCGCTCAACCGGTTACCCGGAGGCCAGAGTCTCCCCAACCGGTTCGAATCCGCCAGGAATTAAGCGAGCGCTTTGGCGAGCTCCAGTTCATCATGAATTTCAATCCCGTCGTTGCCCACAAGCGGGATGGACGGTTTGATGCGCCGGGCTTCATCGATGGCGCCCGGGTACAGGGCGGCCATGCGGTACCCACGGCGTTGATAGAAGCGCAGGGCGTTTAGGTTGTCGTTGCTGGTAATCAACCACACCCGGCGGCATCCGGCTTCCCTCGCCGCACGTTCCACCGCTTCAAGCAAGCGGCTGCCCACCCCAGCGTGGGGTCGGGTCGCGTTGATACTCATCAGTTCGCAGCCACCCCTGCCATCAATCCGATACGTTGCCGCCCCCGCCATCTCGCCATCCACCTTGGCCACCAGCGAGACGAGATCGGCGAGTTGATAGATGTGTCCGCGACTGACCATCGTGTCTCCACCCCATTCCTGTTGCCACAGGGTGTGAAGCCAACGCCACTCCGTTTCCCCCTTCGGAGGCCCAATCTGCACCTTTACCGCCATAGGCCTGTACCCGTTCCTGTTGCATCCGTCCTGGTCTATGGTTCGCCTTTCGTTCTGCACGTGGTTCCCGCGGCCCCTTTCATCGCCTTCAAGACGCCATCCCGTACGGGGAAAGGTATCTTCCTACAAATACACACCCATGATACAACATGTGCCGGCATTTCTGGGATGAGAATTGACATTTATACGGTAGGGGGGTATGGTTTTCTTATCGGAAGCGACGAAGGTGAGGAGGTCCCCCATGAGTCCAGAGCATGCCCGACACAGCTACGCCCATCAAAAGGATGAACTGCTGAGCCGGCTGCGGCGCGTGGAAGGTCAAGTCCGCGGAATCCAGCGGATGATTGAGGAAGACCGCTATTGTGTCGATATTCTTGTGCAAATCGCCGCCATCAAGAGTGCGGTTCACCAAGTGGGCCTGGCCATTCTCGAATCCCATACCCGCGGTTGTGTGGCCGATGCCTTGGCTCACCAAGACCACGGCGACGAGAAGATTGAGGAACTGATGAGCGTGATTCGCCAATTCACCCGCGGATAAGCAAGAATCGGGGGATGAAGTTGTGTCGCAAGTCACAGAAATGACCCTGCCTGTCGAGGGCATGACCTGCGCCGCCTGTGCTGCACGGATTGAAAAGACCGTGGGGAAACTGCCCGGAGTCCAGGCGGTGCACGTCAATCTGGCGTCGGAGAGGGCGCACGTAGTGCTCGGCGGGGAGACGACCTGGAAAGACGTTGTCGATAGAATCGTAAAGACGGGCTACACGGTGCCCCTTCAAGAAGCAGACCTAGTCATCACAGGCATGACCTGTGCGGCCTGCGCCGCTCGCATCGAAAAGGTTGTCGGACGGCTGCCTGGCGTGCAGTCGGCCTCCGTGAACCTGGCGTCGGAACGGGCGAAGGTGACGTATGTGCCGGGTCTGATTGACACCCCGGACCTCATCCGCGCTGTGGAAAAGGCTGGATATGGCGCCACCCTGGCAAGCGCCGCTAATAGGGACGAGGAAAAACGGCGCAAAGACGAGGCCTACCGCCGCGACTGGGTCACGTTCGGGTTTTCGGCGTTGCTGACCCTGCCTTTGTTGGTCCAGATGTTCGTGATGCTGTTTGGAGGACAGCCGTTCCTCCCCGGCTGGGCGAGCCTGATTCTGGCCACGCCTGTACAGTTTTACGTAGGCTGGCGGTTTTATCAGGCAGCCTACCACGCGCTCCGGGGTGGCGCCGCGAACATGGACGTGCTCGTGGCGCTTGGGACCAGCGTCGCCTACTTTTACAGCGTGACCTTGACCATTTTGAGCAGGCCGGGCGTGTACTTCGACAGCTCCGCGACGGTCGTGACCTTGATTTTTATGGGCAAGCTGCTGGAGACTCGGGCCAAGGCGCGGTCGGGCGCGGCGTTGGAATCGCTGGCCAAGCTGGGCGCGAAAGAGGCGCATCTGCTCCGCGACGGTGTGGAAACCGATGTGCCGGTGGAAGAGCTCCGTGTGGGCGATCTCGTCCGTGTCCGCCCGGGGGAGAAGGTTCCAGCCGACGGTGTGGTGAAAGAAGGCCACACGTCGATAGATGAATCGCTCCTGACCGGTGAGGCGATGCCGGTGGCTCGAGGGCCTGGGGACCCCGTCATCGGGGCTTCTGTCAATCAAACGGGCGCTTTTCTCATGGAAGTCACGAAGGTCGGCCGGGACACGGCGCTCGCCCAAGTCATCCGGCTTGTCGACCAGGCCCAGGGTTCCAAGGCGCCGGTGCAACGACTGGTAGATCGAATTTCGGGTGTCTTTGTGCCCGTCGTGCTTGGTGTGGCAATCCTCACGTTGCTCGCTTGGGGCGTATCGGGAAACTGGTTCCATGGACTCATAGCCGCCGTCGCCGTGCTGGTCATCGCCTGCCCCTGCTCACTGGGACTGGCCACCCCCACCGCCATCATGGTCGGCACCGGATTGGGAGCTGAGTCCGGAATTCTGATAAAAAGCGGTGAACACCTGGAACTGGCCCACCGGGTGGACACGGTCGTGTTTGACAAAACGGGAACCCTCACCGCGGGCAAACCGAAGGTCACGGAGGTCTGGACAGCGACGGGTGTGTCACGCAAAGACCTCCTCGCTGCCGCGGCCGCGTTGGAGGTGCAGAGCGAGCACCCGCTCGGCGCTGCGATTGTGGCGTGCGCCAATGGGGAAGGTGTGGACGTCCCACACGCGGAGGGCATCGAAGCGATTCCCGGCAAAGGCATCCAAGGGCGAGTGGCGGGGACCACGCTGCGCGTCGGAAATCGTGCATGGCTGCAGGACCTTGTTGCCGATCCGCTCCCGGACGCGATACTCTTCCGCCACGAGCGCGCCGGTCGCACGACGGTGGTGGTCGCGCGGGATGAGCAGCTGCTCGGCGTCATCGCCATCGCAGACACGTTGAAAGAGGACGCCCACGCGACGGTCGAGGGGCTCAGAGCGCTCGGCATAGACGTATGGCTGATCACGGGAGACCAGGAGCGCACCGCCCAGGCCGTCGCCGACGAAACCGGAATTCCACATGTGATGGCCGGGGTGTTGCCCGAGGACAAGGCGGCCAAGGTACAGGAACTGAGAAACCAAGGACGCGTGGTCGCCATGGTGGGGGACGGCATCAACGACGCGCCCGCGTTGGCCGCGGCGGACATCGGAATGGCCATGGGCACGGGCACGGATGTGGCGTTGGAGGCGGCCCATATTGCGCTCATGCATGGCCGGACCCACGGCGTTGTCGACGCCCTGCGTCTGTCTAGGGCCACTATGCGGAAGATACGGCAAAACCTGTTCTGGGCGTTCTTCTATAACCTATTGGGCATTCCGCTGGCAGCCCTTGGAATCTTAAGCCCCATCATCGCCGGGGCGGCCATGGCGCTCAGTTCTGTCAGCGTGGTGTCGAACAGTTTGCTGCTGCGCCGCATGAAATTACGGTAGAAGGCGCGTAGCAAGTAGCACGGTGGGGCAGGCCCTTGGCCGGCTCGTTATTCGCCATGTCCACGCACTGCACAGCCCCAAGAGGCCAGGGTCAACGAAATGTATACAGGATGTAGCCCAAATACAGTGCGGAGGCCCACATCATGCCCGCTGCAATCCGATGGAGCGCCCGCAAAGATGTAGTCTGCAGCGCGCGTCTGCCGAGCACGTGGCCCACACCGGCCAAGCCAAAGAACCACAGCCATGAAAGAGCGGCGCAGGCAGTGCCAAAGGCCAGCTTCTCAGCCCAAGCCGAGTACGCTGACGCGCTCCCTCCGATTACGGCCAAGGTGTCGATGAGGGCGTGCGGATTGAGCAGGGAAACGGAGGTGGCGAAACCCATCTGCCGCTTGGGTGTCCACGCCGTACTCATAGCAGCGAAGGCAGCGTCCTCCTCTTGGCCATCCCGCCATGTGGACCATCCCATGTACAGCAGGAACGCCCCGCCTATGAAACCAAGCGTATACCTCACCCACCCAATATGCAGCGCGACTGCCGAGACGCCGAGAACCGCCAGGGCGATGAGCAACGTGTCGCACAGGGAAGCTGTCACCACCGCAGGCAGCCAACCCCGCCCGCGATGAAGCGCCCCCTGCATCAGGATGAAACCATTCTGCATCCCAATCGGCAGGATGAGACCCAATGAAAGCAGGAATCCGTGGACAAACGCGGCTGTCAATTTCCCCTCTCCTTGCTCCGCGATGAACAAGTGTGATTGTACACCAGGGTGTATAATCGCGGTATGCGAAAGACGCGATAACCATTATCGGAGAGGTCGATAAGGGAGTTGGCCAAATGGACCTGAAGCAGCTTCGAGTTTTTCTCACGGCCGCAAAAACGCTTAATTTTAGCCGCGCCGCCGAGACCTTGAATTACGCGCAATCGACCGTTACAGCCCAGATTCAGTCCTTGGAATCCGAACTCGGCGTGCGCTTGTTTGAACGGTTGGGAAAACGCGTGCTGCTGACCGAGTCTGGCCGTCGTTTGCAACGGTATGCGGAACAGGTCCTGCAATTGTCGAACGAGGCCCAACAGGTGGTGGGAAGCCCGGAAGAACCGAGGGGGACGCTCGCCAATCTGCGCGCAGGAGAGCCAGTGCATTTACCGGTTGCCCCCAGTACTCAGCCAGTTTCACTCGCGTTATCCGAAGGTACAACTGACATTTCGCCCCGGCATTCCAGATGCCGACATCCGAGTCCTTCTCGCTCGCGGAGAACTGGACGTAGCGTTTTTGCTGGAGCCAGCAGCGACTTCGGACGCACTGCAGATAGTGCCACTCTGTCCGGAGCCCGTGGTGCTCGTGTGTCATCCCACGCACCCTCTGACGCAACAAAGGGCAGTGTATCCCACCGACCTGACCGATGAAACTCTGCTGCTGACCGAGCCTGGCTGCCATTACCGAAGCGCGTTCGAAAGCGCCATAGCCAGTGCCGGAGCTCTCCCGGCAAACCGATTGGAGCTTAGGAGTATCGAAGCCATCAAGCGCTGTGCCATGGAAGGGCTGGGGCTGGCCGTTCTCCCTGAGATTGCCGTCCGCGACGAAGTGGCCAAAGGCTGGCTGAAGGCATTGCCTTGGACTGGGTACGATTTCAACATCGTCACGCAAATCGCCTGGCACAAGGACAAGTGGCTTTCTCCGGCCATGAAGGCATTTATCGATGTCGCTCGAGAGGTCATATCCGTGCAGCCTGTCTGACCCATATTCGGAGTTGGTCCGCTCGGCAATGCCCTCTCGGCTTCCAATCGTCTGTAAGCATACAACCGTTCATAGTTGTTGAGGCAGCCCTTTCCCAGGCACTGTGTTTCTGTGAGGCGGACTGTAGGCCAGGACCTTGACCGTATCGCCCGTCTGGACAACGCCGGGACGCTCGACGACACAGATGATGCCCCGGAGCCCCAACGCATGGCGCACGAACCGGGACGACAGACGAGGCTCATCTGGATATTGGGCCTGTACGACGCCTCCAGGTTGTGTGCACGGCAGGTTTTCCCCTTCGCACACGAGCCCGGCTCCACCCGGGAACAGAATGCGACTCCCTACGGGCAGAGTCGTTAAATTTGGAAAACCGCCGACTGCGATGTTGGCCCCAAGCCACTCCGGACGTATGCTCGGAACTCCCAATCGTTCGGCAATGCGCCCGCATTCCTCAAGGGATACTATCGTAACCTGACGGCGGTTGAAAATCTCTGTGCCGCGAGGATACATCGACTCCCGAACACCGGACCGTTTGGTCAAACCAAAGTGCAGGTCCCCTGGAATCCCACCGTACTCCAGTTGAATCCTATTCACAGGCCTGGTAACGAATGTCCCCTTCTGATCCGCTATGTAAACCGATTCCACACGACACGTATGGGACTTCCACATCCATATCACCTTTGTGCCGATAGGCAATGGCAACCCTAGATCACCTTGCCCATAATGTATTCGTCCACGTACCGCCCATCCACGAACAGCGTATGTCGCATGGTTCCTTCGATTTCGAACCCCGCTTTTCGGTACAAGTTTACAGCCGCCAAGTTATGCGTCATAACTGTGAGCTCAAGGCGATGAATGCCAACATTTCGCGCCCACTCCTCCATGATTCGTAGCAAGGCCGCGCCAATCCCCTTGCGGGAATAGGCCTGTAAAACACCAACAACCAAATGTACTGTATTTCGGTTTCTCCGGTGGCTCCCACCGTAAGCCTGGACATGTCCCACCAACCGATGTCCCGATTCAGCCACAAAGTACATTTGGTTTTCAGTCCTCAATATCGACTGGATTTGTTCACGCTGCTCATCCACTGTTGTCGTTCGTTCATCGGGTTCGTATAACATGAAAGATGTTTCCCTGTCCAGTTGTCGGCATAGGTCTAAATACGCAGCAGCATCGCTAACAGCTATCGGTCGAACGTCAAACGTGCTGTCTTGCACTCTGGCTATCGTCTCCTTCACTGCAAGGTTCCCTGACAACTGTGTCCGCATCATATCAGCCGACTCGGTTGTCTTCTCTCACCCATGCCGCCTCAGAGAAACCCTAGGAATAAACTGCTCGGGAGCCAAGTCTTCACCCTCTACGACGATGGCCGTAAGTCCCGTGTCCGTTCGTGTTTCGTGCCATTCTCCATCCTCCCCATACACAGCATGGCCAGCAGAAATCGAGGCGCTATAAGCCAGTTCGAATTGCCTGCCGTGCACTCGTCCCGCCCCGAACGACAAGTCAAAGCGAAACAGCTTCATCCGCCCAGCCCATCCTTATTGCCCCGTAAAGTGGACGACCGCAAATTCAGCCTGCGGCTTATTCGCCCGTTCTCCCCAGCACCTCACCGGCGAGAACAACCTCGGTGCCCGCCAGCCCGACGGAGAAGAAGACCGTGATGTCACGAACGCTTTTGCGCCCGGCCGTCTTGCCCGCAACGATATCCGCCAGGTCGATGATGTCAGGCGTTTGAGACACTTGCGTCGCCACATGGGGCTTCGGGTACGCCTGCAGTTGTTCCAGCGAATCGGTCGCCAGGACGCCGTTTCTCTGAATCAGTTCTATCGGGATCTCATGGGCGCCCACGTACTTCGGACCCACCGTATTGATGTGCGCGCCCTCCTTCACCCACTCGGCTTCCAACACAGGGCTGGAACTGTTGGTCGCGCATATCACGACATCGGCCCCATCGACGCACGCTCTCGCTGACTCGACCGCAAAGAGATCGGCGGCAATCTTCGGCTCCATAGTCTCGATAAAGCGCCGGCGGTGTTCCGCCTTGGGGCTATAAACCTTGACGGTCTGGAAGTCACGCACCGCAACAGCAGCCTCGAGTTGGGCCCGGGCTTGCTTGCCGGTCCCCAGAATTGCGAGCGTTGCCGCGTCGGGTCGCGCCATGTGCTTCACGGCGACGCTGCCGATAGCGCCCGTACGCATGATACCCACCCGTTCCCCTAGCACGATTCCCTGCAGGGCGCCGGTTTCTGCGCTGAAAACGGCCACCAATTGTGTCCGGTCCGGGTGTTCGCCCGGAAAGGTGTCATAAACACGAAACCCGATAAGTTTTTCCGATCCGATGGCTCCCCCCGCTGTGAACACAAGCGCCCCTTTGCCTCCGTCCACACGAAATCTTGGCGGCGATACAAATGTTCCCTTGGCTCGCTCCACGAAGGCCCTCTCGATGATCTGAACAGCCTCGCGCATCGAGAGGCCATCGTCCACATCCCAGTCGGTCAATGTCCGATAGGCCATTGTTCTCTTTTCTCCTTTCCGGTCGCAAGCTAAGCTGGAGCCCATCCCCCCGATTGCCCCAGGAACCACCAAACATCAAGGCTTTCTGCCCACGACCAAGGCGCACTTCAAACAAAAGGAAACCGGGTGCTGATGCTCATCCAGTTGAATGCAAAATGTTTCCTTGCAAGAGGGAGAAGCGTCGCGAAGGTAATCCGCCAGCTTCCTTTTCACATCCTCCGGTGTCCGTGCCCTCTGCACCCAATTCTCAAAGTGCACTGGCAGATTCCATCTACGTTCTTCGCGATACAACAATCCCGCATCCGCAAACCAGGCCTGGTATTCCGAAAGCCGGTGTTCCCGGACATGGGACGGATCGCGCAGTTTGTCCAGGTGATTGACGAACGTGTCCAGAGCTTCGTCTTCGGGCGCATAGTGGTCAATGAGCAGGAAGGCGCCCCCAGGTTTCAGTACGCGCGTCACTTCCTGCACAGCTTTGCCGACATCCGCGAAATGGTGTGCGGCGAACCGGCAGGTGACGAGGTCGAAGGACGCTGCGGGAAAGGGCAGATGTTCCGCGTCCCCGGTCGCAAACTGAACGTTCCCTATCCCCCGTTCCCTCGCGAAATCCGTCGCAACTTTGACCATAGAGTCCGTCAAGTCAATTCCGACACATTGCTCGACATGCGGAGCAAACGCCAGCGCCACATGGCCAGCTCCTGTCGCCACGTCCAAAACGCGTTCGCCCCCGTGAGAGGAACAGCTTCCAGCAAGTACTGCAGATCGTCACCTTGTGCAAACAGGGGCTCCGCACGATAGTCTCCGGCATTTTGGCTGAATTGCCTTCGAACAGAGCTCTTTACATCTTCCTCCATGCCCATCCCTCCCACTATCGTTTCTATCCTGGGCAAATTATCCTTCCAGCTCGGCCAACCACGGGCAGCTGGGCTGATGTCTTTGCAATGCCCGCAACAGCCATTGACGTTGAGCCTTGGTCAGGTGAGGCAGACAGACATGGAAATCCTGGTTGTCCTTGTCCCTTCCCGCCCACCAACCAAGGATGGGGAAAATCATGCATCACTCGGATGACACGATTCAGCTCATCCACGCACTCCCGAAATATGATTCGTCGCCCCCGTCGCTTACTTTCTAATTTGTGCAACCCGACTTACCTGAACCTCGCTCAGAAACCTTTCTACTTGCGCACGGGTGCGCAAATGGATGACGCACTTGCCCTCACGTTGCGCGTCCTGCAACCGTCGTAGAATGCCCGCCTGTTCGCGTCTGCGAAAACCCCAAACGTATCTCAAGAATTCCACATCCAGTTTCTCACGACACCCTTCTGCCATGTCTGGCCGGGTGCGGCCAACATACCGCATGGCCCGCTTGCACACCCGCCACAGGCACAGCCAGCGTGGAACATCGAGAAAGACGATGGTATCAGCTGCCTGGATGCGCAGGTCCAGTGTGGAACCATAATGCCCGTCGATAATCCATTCCTCACCGCTGATCGCCTTCGTGTGGAGCCGAATCCACTCAGGGCGAGGCGTAGCCGTCCAGCCGGGGCGCCAAAATAACGAATCGAGATGGATCACAGGGATCCTGGTCGCCTGACCCAGCCGCCGGGCAAGCGTCGACTTCCCCGCCCCAGGAGAACCAATAATGGCGATTTTCCGCATCCGTACCACTCCGCCGTTCAGACCCGCGGTCCGCATGCGAGCGGGTCCTCTCTTGCAACGCGCATCAGGTCGCTGCTATCTGCGTCAGTCGCACACATTCGGCTATAATATCTAAAAAGTTCTTGCCACAAGAAATGAAGGTGAAACCTGTGTTCCTGCGCGAGGTCCGCTTTCGTGACTGGCCTCAAGAAAGTCCCGCATACCCTTACAACATCCCGGCATTCCGCGGGCTTTCCAGCCTGGAGTTCGATACACCCGTGACCTTTTTCATCGGAGAAAACGGATCAGGCAAGTCCACACTTCTGGAGGCCATCGCCATCCAGGCGGGGTTCAATCCGGAAGGTGGCGGAAAGCAGAACGTGTTTTCCACGGCGAAGACCGAATCTCAGCTGTATGAACACCTCCAACTCTCATGGCTTCCCAAAGTCACGCGCGGCTTTTTTCTGCGAGCAGAGAGTTTCTTCAACTTTGCCAGTCACATTGAAGAAGTGGAACGAGAGTGCCCCACCGGCTACGCAGCCTATGGAGGCAAGTCGTTGCACGAGCAATCTCACGGTGAATCGTTCCTGGCCCTCTTCACCTACCGGTTTCGAGGCCGGGGGAAGGCGCTGTATCTCCTGGACGAACCGGAGGCCGCCCTGTCTCCATCCCGACAACTGGCCCTGCTGCGCATCCTTTGGCAGCACGAGCAAAGCGGGCAAAGCCAATTTATCATCGCGACACACTCACCCATTCTCTTGGGCTACCCAGGAGCCCGCATCCTCAATTTTGATACCTCCCCCCTATCTCCTATCAAGTATGAGGATACCGACCACTATATCATTTCTAAACAATTTCTGCTTCATCGAGAGGCCCTGCTTCAGGAACTTTTTCAGGAGGACGACCGCCAATCGTGAGCCCCCTCGCCAAGAGACTGGGTGGATGCCGTCGGACAGCCAGCCACAGCGCCTTCTCCGAGCAGCTACCTCGACTCCGCAGGCTGGCGTGCCAGAAGGATGACGGTGACAAGGATGCACACCCCTCCCAGCATCGCCAGCGCTCCCATTTGTACATGTAGACACGCAACCGCGATGATGGCGGCAGACAAGGGTTCGCCACAGGACAGGACGCTTGCTTCGAAAGCGGAAATATATTTCAAACTCGCAATGTAGATGTAAAACGCAATCAAGGTGCCAAACACAACGACAAACCCAACAAGCCCCCAGGTGCCGAGTGTGTAGTGACCGGTAAAGTGCCAGGGAGGGGTTACGAAGGACATGCCGACACCGCCGATGAGCATAGCCCATCCCACGGTCGCCGCCGCACCGTATCGGCGCAATAAATGCTGCGGGTACAATGAATAAAAAGCCACCGTGATGGCGGAAACAATCCCCCACAACACAGCCAGGGGAGCCACCGAAAAGCTGTGAAAATCCCCATCGGTGACAAGCAACAGGGCACCCACGAGAGCGAGAAAGACGGACAACACCTGTGCGGCGCTCGGCATGCGCCGGCTTCGCCATGCGCCGTACACGGTGATGAACACGGGACCCATGTATTGAAGGATGGTTCCTGTGGCCGCATTCCCATAACGGATGGATGCGAAATAGGAATACTGGACCCCCAGCAATCCCACAATCCCAAAGAGGACAAGTCTCCCGGCGTCTCGTCTATCCGTCCACACCGCCAGGACCTGGCTGGGACCGGACTTGATGGAACTTCCCGCCAACAGCAGGAGGCCCGCAACGCTCATGCGCACGGCGACCAACCATCCCGGGTTCAATCCATAACCCTGAAACAACACTTGCGCAACGGTTCCCGACACGCCCCAAAGAACAGCTCCCAGAAGCACCATCGATAAGCCCTTGAAACGGTCGAATTTCGTGCCCGTAACCGCCACGGAGGACGATGTTCCGTTGGAAGCAGGAACTAAATGGTCCGCAAAGTCGAGCTTGGATTCGACGTATTCCAAAGCTGTACCCCCTATTGTTTGCGACCTCCGCCCAATCCGCTCGTGTCCCGATACGCATGCGCGCTTTCGAGACGTCCGCACGTCGCAAAGCCGCACTTTTGATAGATCCGCTCGGCGACTTCATCGATAGGAAACACCCATAACTGAGCGCAGCCTTGGGTTCTGGCCTCTTTCTGCACCCGTCGCAGCAATGGTTTGACCAATCCGCGTCCGCGACATGCCTCCACGATGCCCACCGACTCGACTCGGGCGTGACGGCCATGCATAAAAAGGCAGGCGATTCCTGCGGGATGGCCATGAACACGCATCAGGAAGTGGGTATATAAAGGACTATGAAATTCCTGGTCAAACGCCTTCTCACGTACTTCCCGTCCCCCAAATTCCGTCATGCTGCATTCCACATACAGGGCGTCCGTATAATTTTGATCTGTTACCGGTTCGACAGTGACCTCCGCATGGCTGACCGTATCCACGAAGGTTCCGTCCCATATCTGGACCGCATTTACAGATGTCTCCATACGATAGCCGCTCATCTGCAGGTGTTTCATGAAGTCTTGATTCGTCCGTAGATTCCATATGTA
>NZ_BCQV01000035.1 GCF_001552255.1 Alicyclobacillus shizuokensis NBRC 103103 | reverse complement strand
AGGCCCATGAGTATCACATGAGTATCACATGAGTATCACATGCCATCACTTCATCAAGCTCAAACCACTTTGCATCGACAATTTCCGAGGTTTGAAGACTAACACTCCCCTCCGATGAGCGGAAAATATAGATGAAATCAACGTGCGTATGTGCTTCCTCTGTTCCGTGAATGGGTATATACTCGTGTAATATCATATAAGGCAGAGGCAGCTCTCTTTCATTGGTGTTAAATATCCTTGGGGGCTGTTCAATTAACGTTGGCATAAGTTTAGTTTCTTCATATATTTCCCTGATTGCTGCTTCGTGCGGCAGTTCGTTAGATTCAAGATGTCCACCTGGAGGCAACCACTTCTTCAGTTTTTTATGGAATACAAGCAGTATTTTGTTTCCACTGTCGTTTATGATGAGACCTGTTGCCACGAAGTCATTTCTCAACATAACATCCCTCACAATCAACGTGTGACTTGTGACAATAATAAAACAACATCGTGGGCATGTCCATAATATTTGAACGAGAAGCTTGCGCGCGTTCTCCCTTGTCAAGGTGTCTGTGCTCCGATTCCATGTTACTATTAAGAAGCGAGGAGGAGCCTGTAAGCAAGCACAGGTATCCCTTAGCTTACGGCTGGGTTCACCGGTTGCGCTCGGGTGAGCGTACGCATACTCGGAAGAGGGAGCGAGGATGAAAACTTGGGCTTGGCTGAAAATGGTGTTGAGTGGAGCTGTGGGAGCGGCCATCGTGCTGGTGGGAGTCTGGTATGCATCGCACCGCATGAAAGCATCGACGACCGACGAAGGGACCCCAGAACCGCAGGTGACGATTCACGTAGGACCTGCCACACCGGTTAATTCCGTCAATCCCAGTGGAGAAGATTCCCAAGCGGAACGCAAAGTATATGACGCCGTGCAACAGATGCTGCAAGCACCGCCGAACAATCTGGACGCCTCTGGTTTTGTCCAATCAGTAATGGCAGAGGCCGGCATCTCTGTGCCGAGGACGGTAGAGGAGCAGGCACAAACAGGAAGTGTGGTGGACAACCCGGCTGATTTGCGGATTGGAGACTTGGTGTTTTTTGACTTGGAGGGCACCGGGAGTTCTGCAACGTTCGACGGCGTTTATATAGGGCAGAACCAGTTTGCCGCCATGACCACCCATGGCCTGCGGGTTGTGAGTCTCAGCGATGCCTACTGGTCGGACAAGTATTTATACGGCCGGCGTGTGATGTAGGACTGGGTGCGGCCTGTGCGCCGATGGACGCAGCGGGAGTTCAGGGTCGGCAGGACCCATGGCGATTGGATTCTGCCGGCCGATTGTGTTCACTCTTCGCGCAGGTCGGCGACTGGCGCCGTGAGAGTTTCCCCATTCTCATATCGAATCTTGGCATAGCCGTTGGATTCGTAAATCTCGTCGATATGAACCGGGCGTCCTCGATACGTCACTGCGATGATGCGAGGCGATTCGAGGATCTGCCGCGCACGCGTGAGTTCCATAGGCTGTCACCTCCTGTTGTTGGGCACACCGAGCAACCACTACTCGTAGGTTTCCCGCAGCTCGGGTGTGTGATGCGGCAAGTCAGGGAAAAACCCAGTCGGGGAGACCTTAGTCGTTTGCGCAGTGGGGGCTGAGGCCTCCAGGCGGGAGAATCAACTTGACAATACGTTCCGGACTTCATACAATAAAGTGCGTCCCGTTTCTACGAGACGGTTTGCGTGGAGTGATGGCCGAGTAGGTCGAAGGCGCTCGCCTGCTAAGCGAGTATACGCTGTAGAGGCGTATCGAGGGTTCGAATCCCTCTCACTCCGCCAGTTTAAGCGAGCCAACAGGGCTCGCTTTTTTCGTTCACTGGCCACTTGAACCACTGGGCATCGGGCCAGTGGATGCTTCAAGGTGATGGTTTTAGGGCTTCATGCCGTCCCGGAGCCGTAACGCCTCTTGGTACCAGGATAAGTACGTTTCGGCCAAGGCCGCTTCCACCTGCTGCGCGTCGAACTTTCCATTAAACACCTCTCGTTGATCCATCCAGTCAGCAAATTTATCAAAAACATTGGGTGTTTGCCGCCAATGGCCATCCTTGACTATGACTTGCACATGCTCTCCTTGGCAATTGGTGGAGACGATGAACTCTGGCGGCTGAACAGAGTCCCGAAAACGGATTATGAAGCCAGGATTGGCGTCCGGCGAGGGCCCAACCTGCAAATGTGGGTCCGCAGCGGCCCACTGTCGTGCACACCAGGACAGCGTGTTCTCCAGTTGTGCCCGGGTGTCGCGCTGGATAGCCTGCACTCGGGCTTGTTGTTGCGTGTATGTGGATACCGCCGATTCATGCTCTTGTCGAATTCGTTCCATCTCCCGCCGAACGTCGAGGGATTTACCCACAGGTTTTTCCTCCCTGCTGTGATTTGCTCATACAGGTCTGTATTTACATTCTCGCTTCTTCAATTCCCGTTATGCAGGTGCTGAACAGACGGTTTCAGGTGGCGCAGGTATGTCGCGCATGCTGGGAGGAAGACTAAGCAGACAGCCCAGACGAGGAGGTACGTGACCATGTTCGAGACCAATCAAGAAAAAGAGGTTGGTCGCCAGTCGCGGCAATGGGACGTGGATAAGCAACACGTGCCCCCAATCTCCCGTAATCTGCAGGACAACGTGGACTATCTCAATCGACTGCTTGGAATCGGGTACGGTCCGGGTAACGCCTGGGACCTGATAGCCAAGCCTTTCCGCTACGGCGATCTGAACATGATGGTGTATGTTCTGAACGGGTATTTCACGACGACCAACCTCGTGCTGATTCTGGATAATTTTGAGCGGCAGATCAGTGAGTTTGTGACGCGCCGAGAAGGCGAAGGCTTCAGCATCCAGGAGTTGGCTCAATACCTGAACACGCACATAGGGTTTGTGCAGGTTCAGCCGTTTGCCGACATGGGCGAACTGATTCGGCAAATCCTGTCTGGTCCCATGGTCATCTTTATTGACGGGTTTGATGTGGCGCTGCTTATCGATACCCGCATTTATCCGATGCGCAGCATCGGCGAGAGCGAGATTGAACGGACCGTGCGCGGCCCGCGGGACGGTTTTGTGGAAACCATGCTGTTCAACGTCGCCCTCATTCGCAGACGCCTGAAGGACCCGCGCATTCGCACCGAACTGCTGCAGGTGGGCAACCGTTCGAAGACGGACGTCACCATCATGTACCTGCAGGACGTGACCAATCCAGAGCTGGTGGATCACGTCCGGATCGCCCTCAATTCAATTGACGTGGATGCCATCCCGATGGCGGAACAAGCGATCACGGACCAGATGATGCGTGTCAAGTGGAATCCGTATCCGATTGTGCGCTATACGGAACGAGCCGACGTGGCGGCGACAGCGTTGGTTGACGGGCATGTGTTGATTATTCCGGACACCACCCCAGAGGTGATCATCGCGCCGGTCACATTTTTCCAGTTGTTGCAAAACCCAGGCGAGTACCATTCCTATCCGCTGGTGGGTACGTACATGCGCTGGGTGGTCCTGTTGTCCGTATTGCTCAGCACCCTGCTGCCGGGCATCTTTTTAGTCGTCAATCTGCATCCAGAGGCGGTTCCGAAGGAATTCTCATTTTTTCGCGCCGACACCACGTATCCGCTGCCCATATGGGTAGAACTGTTGATCGTGGAGCTAGGATTGGACGTGTTGCGGATGGCGATGGTCAACATCCCGAGCGTGCTCGCCTCGTCGGTCAGTATTGTCGCGGCTGTCATCTTCGGGGAATTCGCGAGCAAGATCCAGTTATTTCAACCGGAGGTCTTGGTCTACATGGCATTCGTGTTGATTGCTCAATTCGCGATTTCCTCGTTCGAGCTGGCGAACGCCAATGCGCTCACGCGACTCTTTCTCATCCTCGTCACCCAGGCCGGATTTGCCATAGGTATTCGCGCTTGGGGGTTTCTCGTGGGAATCGCCGCGTGGGTGCTACTGCTTGCTACCACGCGCTCCTTGGGAGTGCCCTATCTGTGGCCCTTGATCCCCTTTCGATGGAAAAATGGCCTGCAAGACATCCTGCTTCGCAAACCGATGTCTACCATTTCCGGGCGGCCTGAAATCCTGCGGCCGCGCACGGCCAAGCGCAAGGGCTGAACGTGTGTTCATCTGGGTGATCACCCAGGCGGGCCTCGACGCATAGGCTACCATGGTTGTTAGCCCAAACGGGCAGCGGCCGCGGAAACTGACCGTCGAGGTGATGTGCGTGCGCCGAACACCTCCCGCTTCCGAAGTCCATGAACATTCCCGTGAAATCTTGCAGCGTTACCGGGACGGTCAAATCGCGCTGGCTGAAGCCCTGCAGTGGTTGGCCGGGCCCGGAGACAATCCGCCGGAGGCTGAACAGGAGCCCCTGAGTCGGTCGGCTCTACTGAACCTTCTGGCAGAGCTGGACACGATGGTTGGGTTGGAACAAGTGAAGACGACCGTGCGCGAGATCTTTGCCCTGTTGTACATGCAGCAGCGTCGCCGGCAGTTTCAGCTGCAGGATGAACCGGTCGTCTTGCACATGGTGTTCAAAGGCAATCCTGGTACCGGGAAAACCACGGTGGCCCGGCTGCTGTCGCAGATGCTTCACCAGTGTGGATGGCTCAGCAAAGGGCACCTAGTGGAGGTTGAACGAGCCGATTTGGTCGGCGAGTATATTGGGCATACCGCCCAAAAGACACGTGAGCAAGTGAAAAAGGCACTTGGAGGCGTCCTGTTTATTGATGAGGCGTATTCACTGGCGCGTGGCGGGGAAAAGGACTTTGGGCGCGAAGCCATTGATTGTCTCGTCAAAAGCATGGAGGACTATCGCGACCAACTGATTGTGATCATCGCCGGATACGAACAGGAAATGGATTGGTTTCTGGCAACCAATCCGGGCCTGCCAAGCCGCTTTCCCATTCACCTCACCTTTCCCGATTACGACGCCTCTGCGCTGATGGCCATCGCGCGGAAAATGGCCAGCGAACGGCAGTACCGACTAAGCCGAGAGGCAGAACACAAACTCCGCGCTCATCTCCAGGAAATTCTGTATACACGCGCGCGCCGCGGTCACTTCAGCAATGCACGCTATGTCCGCAATGCCTTGGAACGCTCCATTCGTCGACATGCGATGCGCCTGTTCGGGGAAGCGCGTATCAGCCGTGAAGCGGCCATGACCCTGGAGGCGAGCGATTTTGTCTGGGAGGGGGAAGTGCTGTGAAACGGGCCCTAATTGTCGGGCGCAGCAATGTGGGCAAGACCTTGTTTTGCATTCATTTTGCGGAGTATCTGGGGCTCTCTAAGCTGCGCTGGCGCGTGGAACATCCTGAGGGCCGGCGGGAGAGTCTGCGATTGGGCGTGCAACAGTCCAAAGCCGAATTGACCAACGCTGCTCCGCACTTCACGCGCGCGCTCCAGTCGGTGGATATCGATGTCCCACGCGGAAAACTCGGGTACCAATTGATGCTTACCGATTCCACAGGGCTGACCGACGGCATCCACTCGGATGTCGGCCTTCGCAGCGCGATGGCGCAGACGCTGGAGCAGCTGTTGCACGCGGATGTGATCTTGCACATGGTGGATGCAGCGGAGATCATGTGGGCACCTCTGGACGAACAGATTTACGCGTTCGGCCGAAAGTCGAAAGGCTACCTGCTGTTGGCCAACAAGATTGACTTGCCGGCCGCAAAACGGGGCTACCGTCAGTTGGCGCGTCGGGTCTCACCAGCGCTCATCCTGCCCGTATCCGCTCTGAACGGAAACGGCTTTCGCGAGGTGAAACAGTGTGTCTGGCGAATGGCTTGACGTTGTGCGCACACTCGCCTGTCTGTTGCTGATGGCCGCCGCGGTGAAGCTGATGGACGACTATCTGGATCGCGATTATGACCTAGCTTGTGGGAAACGAACACTGGCAGCCCGGTTGGAACGGGCGGCCTTGCCGTACGGGCTCGTCATTGCCCTCGTGGCTGCGTTTTTGAATCTAAACGTTGCAATCGCTGTTTTCTTCGGGAGCTATTCGGTAGGCATGTTTTCCAATTGGAAAGCCAAAATGCCGACTCGTCTCCCTGCGTACGTGGAGATTGCCGCCGCGATGGCATTGGCGTGTCTGCTTACGGGATGGCAGACGGCCTTATGGGGCTTGGCGGTGATGGCAGCGATAGACTGGCTGGATGACCTCATGGATCGAGGGGTCGACAGGCGCAGCGGACAGGGGAACGTGGCTGTGCGTATCGGCACCATCGAGACCTTGCTACTGGTCCTGGCCGCGCTGGGTGTCTCTGTTTTGACCAACGCAGGGTTGACCGTGCTGGCGTTTCTCGCTATGCCGGTGGTCAGCGTGTTGGCCGAACTGACGACCCATCGGCTGTGGCAGGCACCAGAGGGGAATGGGGTGCATCTGCGATGAATCTGTGGGGCTGGTGCCTTGTTGTCCTTGTGCTGTGGACCCTGCTGGTGTTCGCCGCGGCCAGACGATCCGGCCGTCGCGAGGGCCGCCGCGAAGCTGAGACGACGCTTCCGTTGGTACTGCGCCACACAGCTCTTGCACGTGGGCGCTGTCCAGTCTGTGACCATCGCTGTGATACAATGAAAGAAGAATAGAAGAAAGGCCGTCCTACACGGGAATGGGCTTCGGTGCTTGATTAGGAAAGGATGTGCTCATGAAGGCTTCCCCATCGTCGATACTTGAGGCGGCCTGGCAGAAGGTACAGCCTGTATTTGCCCGCATTGATCGCCAGTCCATCGTCAACCAGAAAAAGGTGCTCGCGGCCTTTCAAGCAGAGCACGTCACCGCCCAGGACCTGCTGGGCTCCACCGGCTACGGTCTGGACGACGCCGGAAGGGACAAGCTGGAAGCCATCTGGGCGCGCGTTTTCGCCAGCGAAGCGGCTCTGGTGCGGCCGCAAGTGGTTTCCGGCACACACGCCCTGCGTCTGGGGTTGTTTGCCACGCTTCGACCAGGGGATCACCTCGTATTTGCGACTGGTGCGCCGTACGACACCCTGGAGACAGTGGTCGGCATCCGCCCGCATCCGGGGAGCTTGGGCGCGTGGGGGGTTTCGCACACCATCGTGCCTTTGCGGGATGATGGGAGTGTCGACGTGGAGGCGGTGAGGCGGGCTGTCGGACCGACGACAAAGGCAGTGATGTTCCAGCGCTCACGCGGTTACAGCCTGCGCAACTCGCTGTCGGTCGGAGAGCTGGCGAGCGCCATCCAGGCCATACGGGCACACGCCCAGCAGGCTTTCCTGCTCGTGGATAACTGCTACGGAGAGTTTGTCGAGACACAGGAGCCAACCGAGGTGGGAGCGGACCTTGTGATGGGATCCCTGATTAAAAACCCAGGGGGAGGACTGGCCACCACGGGGGGATACGTGGTTGGCAGGAGAGACTTGGTCGAGGCTGCCGCCGACCAGCTCTACGCTCCGGGCTTGGGGCGGGAATCGGGGCCGACCCATGAATTCTTGCGCCCCTTCTACCAGGGACTGTTTTTGGCGCCGCATGCGGTCTCGCAGGCCGTGAAGGGCTCGGTCCTGGCCGCGGCTGTGTTCGAATCCTTGGGGCTCGAGGTGTCTCCCCGCTGGGAGGATCCACGCACAGATCTCATCCTGTCGATTCGGTTTGAACGTCCCGACACATTGATGGCGTTTTGCCGTGCTGTACAAAGCAGCGCCCCTGTGGACTCCTTTGTACAGCCGGAGGCCGCTCCGATGCCGGGATATGACTCCCCGGTCGTCATGGCGGCCGGGACCTTTGTTCAGGGCGCTTCTCTGGAGTTGACAGCCGATGCACCGTTTCGTTCGCCGTATGTGGCCTACATGCAAGGCGGACTGACTGTGGAGCACGTGTATATCGCATTAGAGCGCATTGTGGATGCGATGTACCAGAGTTAATCGCCGAAATTTGAGCATCTTTTGCCACGTTGACTGTTAAAAAACCTAACAAAAAAGGTTGTGTCGAATCGGGGGGGATGATAACATGACCTTAACCGCTGGGCACGGAGGGGTGGCGATGGACCTCAAGGACCGGATGCGGCAGCCGCTTTTCTCGATAGGGGTTGTGCACCAATTGACCGGGTTGACCGCTCGGCAGATTCGCTACTATGAACAGCAGGGATTGGTTTCGCCTGGCCGAACGGAAGGGAATCGACGCCTGTTCTCCTTTGTCGACGTCGAGCGCCTCGTGCACATCCGCAGCTTGCTGGACGAGGGCATGACGTTGTCTGACGTTCGGAACTTTCTGGCTGCAGAAGCCAAACAAAAGCGGAGGGGTCAATCGGTCCGAGAGGAGGCGACTGACCAGCAGGTGTACCGGTGGGTCGAGCGGGAACTGCTCGGAGAAGGCAAAGGTCCGTCGCAATCAGTGCTGCAAGGGGACTTGTCTCGTTTTTACCGCCGTCGTCCATGAAGGAGGCAGTCGGAGTCTCATGGCCTCGACAGGAGAGTTGATGGGCGGAGATCGTTGTGAGTGGAGGGTGTTCATTTGAAACAAGAGTACAGCAAAGAGCAAATTCTTCAACTTGCCAATGAGCACAATGTCAAGTATGTACGCCTGCAATTCACTGACTTATTAGGTGTCGTGAAAAATGTTGAAATTCCGGTGGACCAACTGCCGAAAGCCCTTGACAACAAAATCATGTTTGACGGGTCTTCCATTGAGGGATTCGTCCGCATCGAAGAATCGGATATGTACCTCGTGCCGGACAGGAGCACTTGGCTTGTGCTTCCTTGGAATTCAGAGCAGGGCTCTGTGGCGCGATTGATTTGTGACATTTATACCCCGGAGGGAGAGCCGTTCGCCGGCGATCCGCGGTCTGTCTTGAAGCGAGTCCTGAGCGAGGCCCGGGACATGGGTTTCAGTGCTTTCAACGTTGGTCCGGAACCGGAGTTCTTTTTGTTCAAGCTGGATGATCACGGCCGTTCCACGCTGGAAGTCAATGACGACGGCGGATACTTCGATTGGGCGCCGCTGGACTTGGGGGAAAACTGCCGGCGTGAAATCGTCTTGACCCTGGAGGCCATGGGCTTTGAGATCGAGGCCTCTCACCACGAGGTGGCCCCTGGACAGCATGAAATTGATTTCAAGTATGCGGACGCCGTGGCCGCCGCGGACAACATCGCGACTTTCCGCATGGTGGTTAAGACGATTGCCCGCCAGCATGGGCTGCACGCTACCTTTATGCCCAAGCCGGTGTTCGGCATCAACGGCTCTGGTATGCACTGCCACTTGTCCCTGTTCAAGGACGGGCAGAATGCGTTTTATGATGAAACGGACGAGTTGGGATTGAGTCAGACGGCCCGCTATTTTCTGGCTGGCGTTTTGGAGCACGCGCCGGCGTTCACAGCGATTTGCAACCCGACGGTCAACTCGTACAAGCGGTTGGTGCCAGGCTATGAGGCTCCCTGCTACGTGGCGTGGTCGCCGAAGAATCGATCGCCGCTGGTTCGCATTCCGGCCGCTCGGGGCATGAGCACGCGCATCGAGGTGCGCAGCCCAGATCCATCCTGCAACCCGTACCTCGCCATTGCTTCCATGTTGGCCGCCGGTTTGGACGGCATCCGCAGGCAACTGCCGTTGCCGGATCCTGTAGACCGCAATATCTACATCATGAGCGACGAGGAGAAAGAGGAGGTTGGCATCCGCAACCTGCCGGAAAATCTGCTCATGTCGCTGGAGGCTCTGACACACGATGATGTTGTGTGTGCGGCTCTCGGTGACCATGTTCTCACCCATTTCGTAGAGGCAAAGAAGATTGAGTGGAACATGTACCGCACACAGGTTACGGAATGGGAGACGGATCAATACCTGAACCTGTACTGATGGGGGCTGGGAAGCAATAAAGCAGGTCGAAGTGGACGTGGGGGACAACCTCCTCGCGTCCACTTTTTCATCAGCCGCTTGATGTTGTTGGTTTTGGAGTGACGTCCGTTTTTATCAATTCAGCTAAAAAGGAGCCAAGCCTTGACGCAGATCCTCCCGGACGAGTGGAATGCTAAGTCAGTTGTCGAAACACACCGATGACGCGCCCGAGAATGCGCACGTCCTTGTAGAATAGAGGTGCCATGGTCGAGTTCTCGGGCTGCAGGCGAATGCAATCCCGTTCGCGGTAGAACCGTTTTACCGTCGCCTCGTTGTCTTCGGTCAGCGCCACGACAATTTCCCCATTGCGCGCAGTGTCTTGCTTGCGTACGATAACATAGTCTCCGTCCAGAATGCCGGCTTCCACCATGCTATCGCCCTCCACGCTGAGGAGGTACACATCCTCATCGCGCACCATGTCTTTTGGCAACGGAAAGTAGTCTTCGATGTTTTCCACTGCGGTGATGGGGATGCCCGCAGTCACCTTGCCCACAATGGGGGCCAGTACCGTCTCGACCATCGGCAAGGAGTTATCTGTCTGCCTCTCATCTTCGAGGAGTTCGATGGCACGGGGCTTGGTTGGGTCTCTACGCAGAAACCCTTTGGCCTGCAAGCGGGCCAGGTGCCCGTGGACTGTGGAACTGGATGCTAATCCCACAGCTTCGCCGATTTCGCGCACGGACGGTGGGTATCCTTTTTCACGAATGTTTTTGCGGATAAAATCGAGAATCGCTTGTTGCCGCGGGCTCAGGCCTGTCACAGGAAATCCTCGCTTTCCGAATCCACCTTCAGCTTTTCCACAGCATACCACAATGGCAGGTGGCACGCAAACAGGTGTTCGTTTTTCGTCTTGACAGCGAACGTATGTTTGGGTATGTTCATGGAGAACAAGTGTTCTTATGCGGATGACGTCTTCCTGGGAAGGGGAATTGAAGTGTACAGTTATTCTGAGTTACAGCGTATCCGGCGGTCCCTTGGGGGCGAGCAGGCGGCATTCCTGCCGCGGGCGCCGCGTCGTGTTCTGCTATTGGCGGTTGTCTTGTGTTTGCTTGGAGGCTTCGTGGGGATTGGAATGCTTCTTCCAGGCCATGGTCAGACGGAAAGGACGGCCAAATACCAGGTTCGGCCGGGGGACACCGTGTGGTCCATCGTCGAGCGGCAGCGACTGCAGGGTGATGTGCGGCATTGGGTGCAGGTGGTAGTACAAATGAATCACCTGCGCAGTTCCGAGGACATCCAGCCCGGGCAGACGCTGCTCATCCCTATGCCACATTCTATAGTTCAAGGATTACAGGAGTCCCAAGGTTAGACAAGCATGCAGGACCCCGTCTTCTTCCACCGACTTGGTGACAAACGAGGCTTGTTGCCGCACGGGCGCTGCAGCGTTGCCCATGGCGACCGAGATCCCTACTTGTCGAAAGAGCGGGATGTCATTGCCGCCATCGCCGATGTGGACTGCTTGTTCCGGTTTGATTCCGAGGTAGGTGAGCAGTGCGTGGGCGCCTACGGACTTGTCACACGCTCCCTGTTGCAAGTCGATGGCGTTCCAGTCCCAGCGATAGAGCAGACACTCAGGAAGTTGCCGTTGGATTTCCTCATCCCAATCTGGTGTCACCAGGACATTGCTCTGGAACACGGTTGGTCTGTCGGACAGCGGATATTCGTCAACCACTTCGATGGGGGAGAAGTCGTAGGAATTGAGAAGTGGTTGCAGCGGTTTGGGAATCGGGGACAGCGAGATAGCCCTGTCCGTGGTGTGCAGAATCAGCGGCAAGTTGTGTTGCCTCGTAAATCCAATCATTCGTTGCACCACATTGTTCGGCAGCGGCATTGCCTGGATAATGCGGCCGCGTGAACTGGCGAGGGCTCCGTTGAAATAAACACAGTGCTCGACACCCAGCACTTCTTGCACCTGCCGCGCATGAAGGACAGAGCGTCCTGTGCATAAAGCCACTTCAAGGCCATTCTGCCGAAGTCCCGCAATCACGCGGTGGGCGCTTGGAACCAAACGGCGCTGATGCACAAGAGTTCCATCGATGTCCAACAGTACCATGCGAATCTCCAATGGCTTCCCCTCGCTCGAAAGAGTGGTGTACCGTGTCTCATTATACACGGGCTCGACCGCATGCACAGGAGGAGAGAGTTTTGGCAGGCGGGTCCTTCGTATCTCCGGATCTGGGAAACCATTTCTTCATTGCACCGAGCAAAGCCCTTACAGTATGATAGCCATGTGCACTTGCGAGGTTGACAGGGTTCGGGAGGACGAGACATGTCAGTTACCATGGAACAACTAGTGGCTCTGGCGAAACACCGGGGTTTCATTTTTCCAGGCTCCGATATCTATGGCGGTTTGGCCAACGCTTGGGATTACGGGCCTCTCGGCGTCGAGTTGAAACTTAATCTGAAGCGTTTGTGGTGGCAGAAGTTTATTCAAGAATCTCCCTACAACGTGGGCCTGGACGCTGCCATTTTGATGAATCGGGACGTGTGGGTGGCATCTGGGCATGTGACCAACTTTCATGATCCAATGGTTGACTGCCGTCAATGCAAGGCTCGATATCGGGCGGACAAGCTGCTCGAGGAGGCATTGTCTGCCCAAGGCGTGGATATATCCGTGGACGGCATGCCGTTTTCCGAGATGGAATCATTGCTCCGCGAATACGATGTTCACTGCCCCGAGTGTGGCTCTACGGATTTCACCTCGATTCGCCAATTCAACATGATGTTCCGTACGCACCAGGGAGTGACCGAGGACACTAGCAGCGAGATTTTTTTGCGCCCGGAGACAGCCCAGGGTATCTTTGTGAATTTCCGCCATGTACAAAGAACCATGCGCAAGAAGCTGCCGTTTGGCATCGGACAAATCGGAAAGAGCTTCCGTAACGAAATCACACCAGGCAATTTCATCTTCCGCACCCGGGAGTTTGAACAGATGGAGTTGGAATTCTTCTGCGAACCCGGCACCGACATGGAGTGGTTTCAGTATTGGCGCAAGTTTTGTCACGACTGGCTGCGGTCCCTCGGTCTTTCCGATGATAATCTGCGTCTGCGGGATCACGCTCCGGAGCAGTTGTCCCATTACAGTGCCGCGACGACGGATATAGAGTATCGGTTTCCTTTCGGCTGGGGAGAATTGCTGGGCGTGGCAAACCGTACAAACTACGATTTAGGGCAACACCAGAAGCACTCCCAGGAAGACTTCATGGTGAGCGAGCCAGGAAAAGAGCCGTTTTTGCCCTACTGCATTGAACCTTCCATTGGTGTGGAGAGGCTGCTATTGGCCGTGTTTGCGGATGCGTACGAAGAGCAAATCCTGGAGGACGGGGATGTGCGCACGGTTTTGCACTTTCATCCGGCGGTGGCGCCCTTCAAGGCGGCTGTGTTTCCTTTGTCCAAGAAACTCGGCGACCCGGCGCGCGCGCTGTTTCAGGATTTATGCCGCGAATTTCGCGTGGACTACGACGAATCCGGATCGATTGGCAAACGCTATCGACGCCACGATGAGATCGGCACCCCTTATTGTATCACGTACGATTTTCAGTCTGAAGAAGATCAATGTGTCACCATCCGCGATCGTGATTCCATGCAGCAGACGCGGGTGCCGATGGCCGAGCTTCCCCATTGGCTGCGTGAGCACACCCGGCTGTGATATGAACATATGGTTTGAACGCATGCGCTCGGTCCAATCGGGCAGTCCTATGGGCAGGGGGTGTGTGGCATGACAAATCAACATACGGACAATCACAATGATGCGTTCACGTTTCACGGTGCACTGAGGCGCAATGACTTCGCCGAAGGCATTGTGGACAGGCGTGCTCGGGTGATGGACGAAGCGGCTCTGACGCCGATTCCTTGGAAACAAATTCACCGCGCCAACGTGCCGCATCTGGCGAGGCGTTCGAATTGATTTGAAGTAAGTCCACCACATTCCCACACGGCGGGGGAGCTTTGGCTCCCTCATGCCGTCATTGGACAGGGAGGCTTGCGCAGAGTGATGTATCGGCTGGGTTTTCCTTTTTAAAGCACCATAAGGACAGGGGGCTGGCAATATGGACGTCGGAGTAGCCGGAAAGACGGTGCTGGTTCAAGCGGCGACCCGCGGCCTGGGTTTTGCCGTGGCAAAAGCGTTCGCGTCCGAGGGAGCCCTGGTGGCCATTACGGGGCGAGATGAGAACCGTCTTGAGGAAGCCGTGGCGGACATTCAATCCTCCGCGACTAACCAGAACGTCATGGGGGTGATCTGTGACCTGTCGCGAGTGGATCAGCTCGACCATGTCTTTCAAGTGATTGAACGGCGGTGGGGTGGAGTGGACGTGCTCATCAACAACACCGGCGGACCGCCCGTGGGGGCTTTTGTGGAGGTTGATGACGCCCAGTGGCAGGAAGCCTTCGATTTATGCCTGATGAGCTTCATCCGCTCTACTCGTCGTGTGCTCCCGCACATGCAGGAGCAGCGTTGGGGGCGCATTGTCAACATCGCATCGTCTTCCATTCGACAGCCTGTCGACCGATTGATTCTGTCCAATACCTTTCGCGCGGGTGTGCTGGGACTGGCGAAGAGTCTTGCGACGGAATTGGCTCCGTACAATATTTTGATCAACACACTGGGCCCCGGGCGCATCGCGACCGACCGAGTGGCCTCGCTCGATCGCATAGATGCGGACAAACAAGGGATCTCAGTGGCTGAAGTGCAGCGGCGGTGGTATGAAAAAATCCCGATGGGACGCTACGGGCAGCCGGACGAGTTTGCCCAGATGGCACTTTTTCTTGGCTCCGCGGCCAACGGCTACGTGACGGGACAGGCTGTTTTGGTAGACGGAGGTATGGTGCGCAGTCTATAAACACCGGATCGACAGGAAAGAGAAGGGTTTGAAAGTTCGCCCTTCAACTTGTATAATTATTTTGTTTCATATGGGTGCTTGTTCTATTTCAGGAAGTAAGCGCTCGCATAGGCGTGCAGATTGAGACAGCCGATTGTGATCGCCATCATTGTCGTAGCAAACCGGATACATCAGGACATCGAGGGGGAGTTGACACATGGGGACCCCGAGCCAAGCGTTGGACACCTGGATGCATGAAAATCGGACGTTTTCTCCTTCCGAGTCTTTCCGGCAGCAAGCCAATTTCGCGGATCCTGCCGTCTACGAGCGGGCACAGCAAGACCCAGAGGGGTATTGGGCAGAACAGGCGTCGTATATCACCTGGATGAAGCCGTTCACTCGCGTCTTGGAGTGGAATCCCCCGCACGCTCGTTGGTTTGCGGATGGTAAGCTGAACGCCGCCCAGAACACGGTGGATCGGCATCGAGAGGGTCCTCGGAAGAACAAAGCCGCCATCATTTGGGAAGGCGAGCCCGGTGATCAAAGGGTCTTCACGTACGACCTGCTGGGGCGCGAGGTGGACCGTGCTGCCCACATGCTGCGACGGTTAGGGGTACAGAAAGGGGACCGGGTCACCATCTATCTGCCGATGATCCCGGAGTTGCCCATAGCCATGCTCGCTTGCGCTAAGATCGGTGCCATTCATTCGGTGGTCTTTGGTGGCTTTTCAGCGGCCAGTCTCAGGGATCGCCTGGTCGATGCGGGTTCCAAGTTGCTGATCACAGCGGACGGAGGCTGGCGGCGAGGCCAGGTCATTCCCCTCAAACAGAACGCGGATGAAGCGGTTCTCGGGACATCGGTCGAGCAGGTATTGGTCGTTCGGCGCGTCGGCGGCGCATCAGGAGCTACCATGGTAGCCGGTCGGGACCTGGACTGGCAGGAAGAAATGGCGAAGTCGCCGACGGCCCCTTTCCCACCCGAGCCGATGGATGCCGAAGACATTTTATATCTTCTGTATACCTCGGGTACCACAGGCAAACCCAAGGGGATTGTGCATAGCACAGGCGGATACATGGTGGGCGTGAACACGTCCATGCGCAGCGTCTTCGACATCAAGGACAGCGACGTCTATTTCTGTTCGGCGGACATCGGCTGGGTAACGGGACACACCTATGTGGTTTATGGTCCTTTGTCAGCTGGGGCGACCGTTGTCCTGTATGAAGGGGCTCCGGACTATCCAGGGCGCGACAGGTTTTGGCAGCTCATTGAGCGGTATGGAGTGACAATTTTCTACACAGCTCCTACGTCCATTCGCATGTTCATGAAGTGGGGCGAGGAGTATCTGAAGGCATATAACCTGGGCAGCCTGCGCTTGTTGGGGACGGTCGGTGAACCCATCAACCCTGAGGCGTGGATGTGGTTTCACGAACACGTTGGGCAGGGGCGTTGCCCTATTGTGGACACGTGGTGGCAGACAGAGACCGGATGCGCCATGGTGGCACCGCTTCCAGGTCTTGTTGCCACGAAACCCGGCTCGGCCACACGTCCTGTGCCCGGAATTGAGATCGATATTGTGGACGAGCAGGGTCAACCGGTTCCTCGCGGCCAGGGTGGCTACCTGGTCGTGAAACGTCCGTGGCCCTCCATGCTGCGCACGGTGTGGGGCGATGATGAACGTTTCCGCAACACGTATTTTGGCAAATTCGATGGTCTTTATTTGTCGGGAGACGGGGCCTACATGGACGAAGATGGGTACCTGTGGATTTTGGGTCGAATCGACGACGTGATTAACGTGTCTGGACATCGCATCGGCACGATGGAGGTCGAAAGTGCCCTGGTGGCGCACGCGGCTGTTGCCGAGGCGGCAGTGATTGGACGCGCCCATGATGTAAAAGGTCAGGCTATCACCGCCTTTGTGACGGTGAAGGAAGGCGTTGACCCAGACGACCAGCTGGCCCAGGAACTGAAGCGTCATGTGGCGTCGACCATCGGTGCCATGGCCCGTCCCGAGGAGATCCTCTTTACGGCTGACTTGCCCAAGACTCGCAGCGGCAAGATTATGCGCCGCTTGTTGCGCGACATCGCGGAAGGCCGGGTGATTGGCGACACCTCCACTTTAGCCGATCCGTCCGTGGTCAGATCCCTGCAGGACCAATACCGAGGCCTGGAGGGCTAAGTGTGACCTGGCGCCCCGGGGCACCGCAGAGCACTCATTTTCCCCGGGGCATGGTTCCAACTACATCAGGTGGTCTACCCCTTCATCGACTCCAACCACTCTGCATAACACGAGTCGCAGAGCGGCTCGTCGTGTTCATCGTCCACCTCGTAGAAGGTCACATAATGCGGCTTTCCCTCGATTGGGTGTTGGCAGTAGTAACAGCTATCCATGTTGCTCTCCCCTCCGGTACGACAGCCTGCTCAGCGCCATTGCTTTGGCGGTCTTAGCTTGTGCATTCTGCCGCCGGTCTTGCACGGATGTTGTTGCCATGCAAGAGATGGGAGAATCTGTAAATCCATGGGTAGGACCGGGCGAATACCGCGACGAAAGCACCTGGCAGCCTCATATGGTGAACCAAGACCGGGCGAGGAGGTGTGGAAAGTGTACGGAGTTTTTGGCGGATATACCCGGTGGGCTGTCGTGTTCCTAATCATCTTCGTCCTGTTCTTCCTGTTGGTCCCGGGTTATGGCGCGGCGGCTGGATATTGAGTCCCCGTGATGGCTACGAGGCAGCCCCGGCGGTCTTCTGGGAGACATTTGGTGCACGAAGGAGGGCTGCGGGATGTACGACGGCGCTCTTGGCGCATATACCCGCTGGGCAATCGTGTTCCTGATCATCTTCGTCTTGTTCATTCTCCTGATTCCGTACAACGTGACAACTTGCACGACCACTCCTGTATGCTGAGGCGGTATTCAGGATGCGTAGCCCTGTGCGGTCAGTTCTGCACAGGGCCAACTTATTCGGTGAAAAAGGTATTGCAACGCGTCTCGTTCCCTATTATAGTGAGGTGGGAATCCGAAAAATACATAGTGCGCAGATGACTGCTGGCGTGAGAGTGTAGTGATACCACCGATGGGGCAATGTGCGGCTGCAGCCTCGGCCCGCACAAAATCTCTCAGGTCGTAATAACGCCACAGGATGCAGCTCTGGAGAAGCCGCTTGGGGACGGCTACCGATGGGGTAACCACTTGGTTGTGGGGAACTCTCAGGTTGTGAGACAGAGACGACGAGGACGTGGTCTTCGTGTGTCTCTGTTTTTTTATGTGCCTTTCTTGTTTGTGTACCTAATGATGCGCGAAAGGCGGGGAAGGCCGCCATGCGAACAGGAGGGAGTGGCGTGTCTAGCCTGAAACGGACCGTTCTGCATCCATTATATGTGGAATACGGCGCAAAACTGGTGGATTTTGGCGGATGGGAGATGCCCGTTCAGTTTGACAGCATCCTCAAGGAACATGAGGCCGTGCGTGGCGCGGCCGGTTTGTTTGATGTGTCACACATGGGGGAATTCGAGGTCGTCGGGCGCGAGGCGCGGTCATTCTTGCAGTCGATGGTGACCAACGACCTGTCCAGACTCGTTCCCGGGCGTGCGGTCTATTCGCCGATGCTGTATGAACACGGGGGTACCGTGGACGACCTGTTGGTCTACTGTCTGACGGACGAGCGGTACCTGCTTGTCGTGAACGCAGCCAATATCGACAAGGACTATGCCTGGTTGTCAGAACATGCAACCGGGTATGCGGTGTCTGTCAGGAATCGGTCGGATGAGTGTGCATTGTTGGCGTTGCAAGGTCCGCGAGCTGCATCGATTCTGCAGCGACTGACCTCCGTGTCCTTGGCCGCCGTACGGCCGTACCGCTTTGTCATGGGCGAAGTGGACGGGGTGCAGGCTCTTGTCTCCCGCACCGGGTACACGGGCGAGGACGGTTTTGAAATCTACGTCCCACCGGAATCGGCGCCTACTTTGTGGCGGAGGCTGCTGGCCGTGGGTGAGGCGGACGGGCTGCTTCCCTGTGGATTGGGGGCGCGTGACACGCTGCGGCTGGAAGCCGCTCTGCCGTTGTATGGGCATGAGTTGGACACGGATATCACACCACTCGAAGCCGGTCTCCACCGCTTCGTCAAGTTCGACAAGGGTGATTTCATCGGGCGCGCGTCCCTGATCACCCAGCAGGAGACGGGACCGGCTCGGGAACTGGTGGGGCTGAGACTGCTGCACCGAGGCGTGCCGCGGGCGGGTCAGGCGATTGTGGCGCTGTCCCACGGTTGCACCGCACGCGAGGGCACGTGTATCGGCAGGGTGACCTCGGGAACGCATTCGCCGACCCTGCACCAGGGGATTGCCTTGGCGCTCGTGGATGCCGGATGCGTAAAGATTGGCAGCCAAGTCGGCATCGACATCCGGGGGCGCGCGACCGTCGCCGAGGTGGTGAAAATCCCCTTCTATCGGCGAGCGCGCTAGGCGTGGATAGAACGAGTATGAGGGGTGAAGGACGCTTGGCAAACTTCAGCTATCTTCCGCACACCGATGAAGACAGGCAAACGATGATGGACTTTCTCGGTATTTCGGATATCGGGGAGTTGTTCGCCGACATCCCCGAGTCGGTGCGTCTGAAGCGGCCGCTTCAACTGCCCGATGCCATGTCCGAGTTGGAACTGTTTCGTCACATGCAGGGACTGGCCCAACAAAATCAGGACCTTGATCAGCTGGTGAGCTTTCTGGGAGCCGGCGCCTACGAGCATTATCAGCCGAGCGTTGTGGAGGCGATACTCGGCCGATCCGAATTTTACACGTCCTACACGCAATACCAGCCAGAGGTCAGCCAAGGGATGCTGCAGGCCATCTTTGAGTATCAGACCCTGGTGGCGGAACTCACGGGCATGGATTTGGCCAATGCGTCGATGTACGACGGGCCGACGGCGCTGGGCGAAGCCGGCATGGTGGCTTGTACCCACACGCGTCGCAACCGGTTGCTGCTGGCCGGCACGCTTCATCCCGAGTATCGCCAGGTGGTGGCGACCTACGCCGGCGGCCAGTCGGTGGAGCTGGTGGAGATTCCGCATCAGGATGGGCGTATCGACCTTGAGCAGCTGCAATCGCTGTGCGATGAGACGACAGCGGGTGTGTTGGTGCAATACCCGAATTTCTTCGGCCAGTTGGAAGACCTGGCCCGCATCGCGGACATCGCACATAGAGCAGGGGCGCTGTTGGTCGTCAGCGCGTACCCTGTTGCCTTGGGATTGCTGGAGCCGCCGGGGCGGCTGGGCGCGGACGTGGTGGTTGCGGAAGGGCAATCGCTCGGCAACCGGTTGAGCTTTGGCGGGCCATACTTGGGCATGATGGCCGCGCACCGCGACCTGATGCGGCGCCTGCCGGGACGCATCGTGGGCGAGACGGTGGACGCAGACGGGCGGCGGGGATACGTCCTCACGCTGCAAGCGCGGGAACAGCACATCCGCCGCGAAAAGGCGTCTTCCAACATCTGCTCAAACCAGGCCTTGAACGCCCTGGCGGCAACGGTCTATCTGACGTACATGGGACCACAGGGCATGCGTGAGTTGGCGCTCCAGAACTACCATAAGGCGCACTACCTGAGGCACTGTCTGGAACAGGTTGATGGTGTGCAGGGCGTCTTTTCCGGTCCCTTTTTCAACGAGTTCGTCGTGCGGCTGCCGCGCCCGGTCGCACCCGTACAGAAGCGCCTGCTGGCCGAAGGTTTCTTGTTCGGGCTGGACCTGGGCCGGTTCTATCCGGAGTTGCAAGACTGTGTGCTGCTGACGGTAACCGAAGTGCGCACGCGCGCCGAAATCGATAGCTTGGTGCAGCGGGTGAAGGAGGCGCTTGTATGACCGACGTGACCAAGCAGACGGTTCCCCTCGTGTTTGAGCGCAGCCGGCCGGGACGCACCGCTTACACGCTGCCGGCCTTGGACGTACCGGAGTTTGACGCGGCGAGCGAATTGGGCAGCTACTACCGCCAGGATGCGCCTCGTCTACCCGAGTTGAGCGAATTGGATGTGGTTCGCCACTTTACGGCCCTGTCCACGCGCAACCACGGCGTCGATTCGGGCTTTTATCCGCTCGGCTCGTGTACGATGAAGTACAACCCAAAGCGTAACGAAAAGGCGGCCGGTTTGCCTGGATTTGCCCACATCCATCCCTATCAGCCTGAGGAGACGGTGCAAGGGGCGTTGGCATTGATGCACCGCTTGCAGCGGGACCTGATGGAGATCACCGGTATGGATGCGGTCAGCCTGCAGCCGGCGGCTGGCGCCCAGGGGGAATGGACCGGCCTGTTGATGATTGCCGCGTACCATCGGGATCGCGGGGAAAAACGGGACAAGGTCATCGTTCCCGACTCCTCCCACGGAACCAATCCGGCCAGTGTGACGATGGCGGGGTTGAAGGCTGTGACGATTCCCTCGGACGCAGATGGAAATGTGGATCTGGCAGCCCTGCGCACTGCGGTCGGTCCGGACACGGCGGCGCTGATGTTGACCAACCCGAGCACACTCGGCTTGTTTGAGACCCAGATTGAAGAGATTGCCCGCATTGTCCACGAGGCGGGTGGCCTACTGTACTACGATGGGGCCAACGCCAACGCCATCTTGGGTTACACCCGCCCCGGCGACATGGGATTCGACGTCGTGCACCTGAACCTGCACAAAACCTTCTCGACGCCCCACGGGGGCGGTGGCCCAGGGGCCGGTCCGGTGGGTGTGAAGCAGTTCCTGGCGCCGTATCTGCCAATACCCACCGTAGAACAGGACGCCGATGGGCGGTATCGATGGAATTGGGATGTACCCCGCTCGATTGGCAAGGTCAAGGGCTTCTACGGCAACTTCGGCGTCTTGGTGCGCGCCTACGCGTATATCCGCACGATGGGGGCTGAAGGACTCAAACAGGCGTCCGAATCCGCGGTGTTGGCGGCCAATTACGTGATGCGGCGACTGGAGAATGCCTACCACCTACCGTTTGATCGGGTGTGCAAGCACGAGTTTGTCCTCTCTGCCGTACGCCAAAAGAAAAACGGGGTGAAGACGCTGGATATCGCCAAACGCGTACTGGATTTCGGTATGCACCCACCAACCGTCTACTTTCCGCTCATCGTGGACGAATGCATGATGATTGAGCCGACGGACACGGAGAGCCTGGAGACACTGGAGGAGTTTATCGCGGTCATGCTGCAGATTGCCGACGAGGCTCAGGAACACCCGGAGGTCGTCAGATCGGCGCCGCACACGACGGTTGTGGGTCGGTTGGACGAGGTGCAGGCGGCCAGGCAGCCGGTGCTCCGCCATCGATTTGAGTGAAATCGAGGTGTTGGAGAGTGTCCTTTACCAGCCTTTCTCAACTGGCGCGGCAGGCGGAAGACAGGGGCCTGTCGATTGCTCGTCTGATGATGTCCGTCGAAGAGCAACAATCGGGGCTCGACGAAGACCAGCTGATGGCCAAGATGGCGAGCCAGTTTGCGGTGATGGAACAGGCGGTGCGCAAAGGTATCCTGGAACCGGAGCGCTCGCGCACGGGGCTGACTGGACAGGATGCGGCGCGCGTGCACACCTACCTTGAACGCGGCGCCAGTTTTGTGCCCCCGGAGCCCCTGCGGGCGATGGCGTACGCGTTGGCGGTGTCGGAAGTCAATGCGGCGATGGGGCGCATCGTGGCTACGCCGACAGCGGGCGCTGCGGGAATCTTGCCGGGGGTTCTGGTAAGCCTCCTGGACTCCGGTCGGTATACGCGAGACCAGCTGGTGTGGAGTCTGTTTACGGCCGCAGCGCTGGGGCTCGCCATCGCCAACGCGGCCTGCATTTCCGGCGCGGCCGGCGGCTGCCAGGCGGAGGTGGGGTCTGCCACCGCCATGGCCGCCGGGGCGTTGGTCGAACTGGCGGGCGGATCGCCGCAAGCGGCGGTGCATGCGGCGGCTTTGGCGTTGCAAAACTCACTCGGGCTTGTGTGCGATCCGATGGCGGGACTGGTCGAGGTCCCTTGCGTCACGCGCAACGGTTTACACGCCATCACCGCGCTGGCAGCGGCCGACATGGCGTTGGCGGGCGTCCGCAGTGTCATCCCGCCCGATGAAGTGGTGGACGCCATGCGTCAGATTGGCCAGGAGATGCCCGTGTCATTGCGTGAGACTGGACTGGGCGGCCTGGCGGGGACGCCGACGGGGCGAGCGTATCGGGTCAAGGTGTTTGGCGAGGACGAACTGCTTGATAGCGGGGCTTCGTCGGGGCGACCACAGTCGGGTCTGGCGCGTCCCTGTGACGCCGCCTCGGAGGAACAAAGCTCGGCCCGCGACGGGAGGGTGACCGGTGAAATACAACAGCGCCTTTGAAATCATCGGTCCGGTGATGGTGGGTCCTTCCAGTTCGCATACGGCGGGTGCGGTGCGCATTGGCCGTTTGGCGCGGGAGGTGCTGGGAGAGCGCCCGACCCAGGTCCGGTTTGAATTGATGGGCTCCTTTCTGGCCACCTATCGCGGTCACGGGACCGATGTCGCGCTGCTGGCCGGGGTGCTCGGGCTGGACACGGCGGATGCGGATGTCAGAAGGGCCCGGGATCTCGCCCATGAGGCGGGGCTTGCTTACGAGTTCGCCGCGGGCCGAGCGGAGCACCATCACCCGAACACCGTGCGCGTGGTGCTGGCGGGCGCCACCAGAGCGACCGCTCTGGTGGCCAGTTCCATCGGCGGGGGAAAGGTCGAGGTGATAGAACTGGACGGCCTGCACGTCAGGTTCACAGGTGAACGTTTCACGCTAATCTTGTATCATGTGGATGAACAGGGGTTTCTCGCTCGCGTATCGCGCCTGTTGGACGAGCGTGGCTCCAACATTGCGCGCCTGAGTTTGGAGCGGTGGACAAAAGGTGGCGACGCGGTCACAGTGTGTGAGGTGGATCAGCCTGTCCCAGCTTCGGTGCTGGCGGACTTGCGGGCCGGCATCAGGGGGGTGCGCGATATCCGCGTCGTCTCGGTGCTCTAATGCGTGCGTGTGCGGCGATGGCCCGATCACGAGGGGGAAGGCATGTGACGTTTTTGAACCAGATGGATGCGGACGTGGCCGCGGCTATGCAGGCCGAGTTGGAACGGCAGCGGCAAAAGATCGAACTCATCGCTTCGGAGAACTTCGTCAGTCGGGCCGTGTTGGCGGCCATGGGAACCGTTCTGACCAACAAATACGCTGAAGGATATCCCGGGCGTCGTTACTACGGCGGCTGCGAACATGTGGACGTGATCGAGCGGATTGCCATCGAGCGGGCGAAGGAATTGTTCGGCGCCGACCATGCCAACGTGCAGCCGCATTCGGGAGCCCAGGCCAATGCGGCCGTTTACTTTGCGGTTCTCAACCCGGGGGACACCGTGTTGGGGATGAACTTGGCGCACGGCGGCCATCTAACGCATGGGAGCCCAGTCAATTTTTCGGGCAAGACCTACCGGTTTGTGCCGTATGGAGTCGATGCCGCCAGCCAGCGGATTGATTATGATGAGGTGGAGCGGCTGGCCGAGGAGCACCGGCCGCGGTTGTTGGTCGCGGGCGCCAGCGCCTATCCGCGGGTCATCGACTTTGCGCGGCTGCGGGCCATCGCCGACAAGGTGGGGGCGTTGTTGATGGTGGATATGGCCCACATCGCCGGTCTGGTGGCCACGGGCCATCATCCGTCGCCGGTGCCGTACGCAGACTTTGTGACTACCACCACGCACAAAACGCTGCGCGGGCCGCGAGGCGGAATGATCTTGTGCAAGGCAGAGCACGCGAAAGCCATTGACAAGGCGGTGTTCCCAGGCATTCAAGGTGGGCCGCTGATGCACATCATTGCCGCCAAGGCGGTGGCGTTTGGCGAGGCGCTGCGCCCCGAGTTTCGCCAGTATTCACAAGCGGTGGTGGATAACGCCCAGGCTCTCGCTGACGCGCTGTCCACGCGGGGATTTACGTTGGTATCCGGGGGAACGGACAATCACTTGATGTTGATTGATTTGCGCAACGTGGGCTTGACGGGCAAGGAAGCAGAACGACGGCTCGACGAGGTGGGCGTGACCGTAAACAAGAACGCCATACCGTTTGACCCGGAAAAGCCGAACACGACCAGTGGCATTCGCCTGGGCACTCCCGCCGTCACCACGCGCGGCATGGACCAGCAGGCCATGGCGGAGATAGCCGACATTCTGGCCCTCACACTGAAGGACGGGAGCGAATCGGCATTCGCCGCCGCGCGGCAGAAGGTGGGGGCGTTGTGCGCGCGTTTCCCATTGTACGACGGGCTGGCCTATGTTTAAGCCGTAAAACTTGGCATGACAGAGGGGGGCTGTCCCTAAACCCATCGTAAGATGGGGGAGGGGACAGCCCCAGTTGTGTTTGGTGATTTGTTTTTCAGCATTTTGTGCGAAAAGGCAGTCCTTCCTACCCTAATAAGGCCGCCTTCTTCATCAGATTGTGAGCTAAACTTGCGAGTCCGATTTCGATGGGCGTCTTGAATAGGGTTACTCGCCTTTCGTACACTGCTTGTTCATTGCACTCGGTGGCTTTCTCGTCAAGAAGAAACCACTGAATTTACACCATCACCTAAGACTGTAACGTGCAAAGAGGCAATGGAGTGATTGGAGTAAAATGGGTGCCCATTCCAGCTTCGGATGCGGTTGTTTCATGCTTTCCCGTCCCGTATCAATTGAACTTGATGTCTTCATAGCAGATGGAATCGATCAGTTGCTCAATCGTATGGACCCGGGAAGGACTCAAACGCTTCATGAACTCAATGAGATGTACTTGCCAATCGAATTCGGCCCGTTTCTTCTGGAACACGATGGTTCGCAGTTCGGTGTCTCCACCCCGCAACTCTTCGTAAAAGACGATTTTCGACAGGATTGCAAGCTCCACGTCGCCAAAAGAGGCATATAGCGCTTCGTACTCATCTCCATAAAGGCAGTCACTTTCCAACAGATCTAAGTAATCGTGTAGGGAGGAGAAATTCGATTTGATAAGTCGGATTTTCTCCTCCTTCGTTTCGCTGCGAATCACTTCGTCGAGCAGTTGTCTCAACCGGACATCGCTCATTCTGTTGCTTGTATGGATGGACATGACAACGGGTTTGATTTTCTCTGGTCTATCCGTAATGATCACGGATTGTAGGTTGTCGTGTTTAGCTGCGTTGAGAATACGTCCTATCAGTTCCCTGCTACATTGATTCATATAATCGACCGTCTGAGGGTCATGGATTTGCAATGCGTATTGGAGACGCTTCAGAGACGTATGAATCATTTTTTCGATCCCGCGCGCATCCGATTGGCTGAGCATCCGTTCCAACCGTTCGAATTGATGCGCTGAAATTTGAACTTGGTCGGCGTCACCCCCTGATAGGATGGAGAACAAGGAGTTGTGAAGACACAGTTCAAAAATGTTGAATAACTCGATCCGGTAATCAAATCTATGCAACCGTCCGAAACTCTCCATGATATGAATCAGAGCTTTTGGGTTAAATCTCGAGCAAAATTCATTCTCAAGTTGCAGACGCTCCAAATAGTGCTTCATGTAGAAGACACCCTGCAAGCGCATGTTATCCATCGCCAAGGGATAATCAATGCTCGCCATTGTGTTATGGGCTTCGAATAGGATGTTGTATTTCTTTATAAATAGGGGTAACGATTCATCAATCGTCGTGTTGTAGGCAGCGACCGGAACGTCTAGCTTATGTTGCTTGACTTCTTTATAAAGTGACTTTACCTCTTCGAGGCATTGACTGACTCGCTCCACCCCTCTTTCATAGAGTTTCACAACGTCGCTTGTTTTCAAGTAGGTGATTGCTTGATTGGGATGCTCAAAATTCAATAAATCAGCGTCCACGGCATACAGGATGGACGTTAGGATGCTTTCCGCTGTGTCAGTCGCAACGGACGAGCTTTTTCCCTGTGTGTACCGCCGAATCAGGTCCTGCAAGATAACCATCAACTTATATTGGATGCTATAAACTTCCTGATGGCTTAACAGGCCAATGCGCTGTGCTTCGTTCAAGAGGGAGAGCGTATACTGATGCTTGTTCAGCCGTGATGGATTGATATCGTTCGAGGACGTTAGTGACTGGTTATCACTTGCGGCATAGCCCGCGTCGCCAGGTATCACGATTCATCGTCTCCTTCCTTCAGATACTCTTGACGCATGGTCTGGATTCTGAAATTCTCAGCGAACTCTTCAAGGTTGTTTCGTAACAGTTTCAGGGAACCCGCGCATTCGTCGTCAAAGTATTCTTTCATCATCGCGATCAACTTGAAATCGCCGATCTTGTCTTCAGTCTCGTTTTTTAAGTAATAGAAAATCTCGTGAAGTTCATTCAGTGTCGAGAGGTAGTTCTCTTGACAGATATACGGGGACGTGGAAAAAACTTCAATGAGTTCTTTCGTGGCTTCAATTCCCAATTCCACTCGCCCGTAACTGTACAGAACTTGAGTTCTGGCCGTCATCAAGTCCTGAATGTCACGAGGGGTTAGCTGCAGGTTGTACGCCATGGTCCTTTCGTTTAGGGAGAGCAGTTCTGTTACATACGGCATTTGAGTTGCAATGCTCATGGAGTTGAGGAAGCGGGACAGTAACATGTGGCTTCACTCCCGTGAAGATCAAATTCTTGGCACACAAGCGTTCAAATATCCATTGACATCGGATATAAATTGTGATACAATAAAAAATTGATATATAAATTTTGTGGTGTGTATTTTACCGCACGTTCATGGCAGTGTCAATGGATTTCGGAGTTTTATCGTGTGCGTTTGTAACTCGCATATGCGCTTTGACGGTATGGATGCGTGGATTCCGCGACATTCGCCCATTCAATGTTTAGCCATTTAGCTATATAATCAAGTATGGAAATTGAAGGTGCCCGCACATCGGGGGAAGGAAGGTCTGTGATGGACGATGAAGTCCGATGAATGAGGGGATTTTTAAGGCGATGTCCGATCCGACACGCAGGAAGATCATCGAATTGTTGAAGGATGGACCAAAAACGGCCGGCGAGATAGCAAGCCACTTTTCACATGCTCAGCCAACGATTAGTCGTCATTTGAATGTGCTCAAGAATGCGCATGTAGTTGTTGATCAACGGGAAGGCACTTTTATTATTTACAGGCTCAACACTACAGTTCTGCAAGACTGGCTTGCATGGCTTATGAAGCACTTTGGAGGTGAGAACAACGATGAGAAAGAGTAATGCAATTCCGTGGTGGGAATCTATGCTTGTCGCCGTTGTTCTGGGATTTGCGGCGAAAAGGAACTCGCGCCGCATGGTCTGAGCAGGACCTATGCGGCGCTTTCAACATGGTTCAATCAGGGGAACTCAGCAGCTCTGTGATTGTGCAGTGCAGGAGATCCAGCGTGATGTGCCAGGCGCTGTCCGCATGCAGCCGCTCCCCGACCTGGTGGGCGTCCCGCCCGAGTGGCCCCAGGTTGAGAACGGGCGCCACCACCCGCGACATGTCCGATAACGGCAGGTCGTAGCCCCGGTTCCAGATAGGCATGTTGGCGACAATAGCCTCCATCTCCTGTTCAGACTGCTGCAGTCCGATATAGCTGAGGTCGGAAATGCCCGGAAAGTAATGCTTTCGTTGGAGACTCACCCCGTGGCGGGACTGGGCGTATTGGGTGAGGGCTTCCAGTACTCGCTCCACCCGCGGATGTCCGGATGAAGACACAGCCGGATAGAACGGAGGCGCAAAAAACAGTACCAACATCGGCGCCAGTTCCGGACAGAGATTGGCGACGGCCTCTGCGCACAGGACGCTCTGGGTGCGTGCATCGAGCGATGCCGGCTGCGAGGCCAAGGCTTGTTCTGTCGCGTCTGTGAGCGCGGTCCGCCCATGCTTCGCCAACGCGTACTGGCACAACTCTCGATAGCTCAGGGTGCGGATGTGAACCTCTGCACGTCGCGCTGGGGCCGCAGGTGAAGAGGCCAGACGATCCCGATAGATAGATTCCGCGTTCCTGGCCGCCTGCCGCAGCAGGGCCAAGAGCTGTCTTTCCACTTCCAAGCCCGAACGGCGCAGGATGAACAGGTTGGCAAAAACGATGGCGCGGTGAGGGATTTTGACTGAGTATTGCTGCTTTAGATCCGCCTGCCACAGCACGGTGGGCGGAGGCGAAGCTTCCATCCCATGCTGGTCGCACAGTTCGGGATTCACCTCCAGTTTTGTGGCCACGGTGGAGGCCAGCAAGGTGGCGTTGATTCCGGAACAGGGCTCGCCGACGTGCGCCTCCTTTCCGCAACAGAGAATGCCCGGCAGGACCTTGCCGACGGATCCCGAATACACCACGTGGTCATGGCTGCCGACGGGCGACGAGAAGACCGGTTCCGAGTTGAGCACGCAGCGGTAGATTAACCCGCAGCTGTCGGCCAATTTTCGCAACGCGGGAACCATCGTCCGCATGCCAAGGGAATTGGCTTCCTCATCCGGCACGGTGACGAGCAGCACGTTGCCCGGAAATGCGCCGAGGGTCGCTCGCTCGAGGAGTGTCAGGTGGAGGGCTAAACCGCCTTTCATGTCCATGCTGCCGCGGCCAGCGACCCAGCCCCCGCCCTGGACCTCGCCCTGGACCTCGCCCTGCACGTCCGCTGGGGCGCAGTCCTCCTGCATCAGGACCTGTGTCATCCGCTGAATGTCGAAGGCGCACGTTTGCCAGGGGCCAAACTCATCCACCGGTACGACGTCAAAATGGCTCAACAGAATCACGGTCTGTGGAGATTCAGGGACACTCCGAGCCAACGCGGTCAAGGCGTATCGGCCGTCTCCAGTCGGCCAGGTTCGCAGGTGTTCTGGATGCGCTTGAAAATAGGGAAGCTGGCTCAATAACAAATGAATATACAGAATCATTTCGCGTTCGCCCGTCGATCCGGTGACGCTGGGGATTGCCACCAGATCGCCAAGCAGCTTTTGCCACGCCTGCTGGTCTTGCCAATATGTCATGTCATCCCATCCCATCCCACAATCAGATCTGAAACGGTTCAGGCTGTCTTTGACAAGATACCACGGATGGGACCCGCAGGAAACAAGAACTCATGCATAACTATTGATCAAAATGAATAGGTTCACTATAATCCACACAGGGCAGGCCGCGACTTCATGGGTTCGCGCCCGTCTCGGCAGGGAAACAAAGGGACGTGTCGAAAATGAGGAACGTTGCCTTGACCAATAGTCAGACAAGTCAACAAGAGAGGGGATCAAATGTGAAAAAGACGGGTGCACTCGCCGCGGCTATGGCTGTCGCTGTGGCGCTGGCCGGCTGCGGAGCGCAGACCAACAGTGGTTCCAACACCAGTTCCGGCAGTGGACAGAAGCAAGACACCATCGTGGTGGCGAGCAACGCGACGTTTCCTCCGTTTGAGTATGCGCAGAATGGGAAGATTGTCGGGTTTGACATCGACATGATCAAGGAGATCGGCAAAGCCGAGCACCTGAACGTGCAGATCAAGTCGGTCTCCTTTGACGGCATCATTCCCGCATTGCAAGCGGGATCGGTGGATGCGGCAGTGGCCGGCATGACGATTAAAAAGGACCGAATGCAGAATGTCAACTTTTCCAATGCCTATTATCGTTCGGGGGTCTCGGTGCTGACGAAGAAGGGCTCCTCGATACACAATCTGGCGGATTTAAAAGGCCACGTGGTGGCGACGGAAACAGCAACCTCGTCCGTCGACGTGTTGAAGAAGGCGGGCATCACGAATATCAAACAGTTTTCGATCACTCAGGACGCCTACAATGCCCTGGAGAGCGGCGGCGCCGATGCGGTCGTATTCGACAACCCTTCGAACGTGTTGTTCGCCAAGTCGCACCCGGACGTCCATATCGTGGGTGGGTTGTTGACGGGCGAATACTATGGCATCGCCGTGAGCAAGAAGAAGCCGGAGTTGTTGAAGGAGATCAACGACGGCCTGAAGAAGATCCAAGAGAACGGGGAGTACAAGAAGCTGTTTGACAAGTACTTCAACGGCGACGAGCGGGGCATGGTGAAAGGCGTGGTGAGTCCCGCTTCTGTCGCCGTCCAATGAATCAGCCCCAAGGCTCGGTTTCCTTTTGGCAGTCGGGCGTGTGCGTATCGAAACTGAGGACGCAGGTTGGGATGGAAAGGCGCAGCCGGGACGGTGGCTGCGCCTTTGTACGAAGGAAGGGGATTGTAACGCATGAACGCGTGGCACACAGCCTTTGTCCAGCTGCCACTGCTGCTGCACGGGCTGCTCAGAACGATTGAGTTTTCTTTGGTGGCCGCTGTTGTCTCCGTTATTCTGGGGCTCATCGCCGCCCTGTGCAAACTGTCCCGATTCGGTGTGCTGCGCGGCATTAGCACGGTATATGTGGAAATATTTCGCGGAACACCGCTCTTGGTCCAGATCTTTTATATGGTGTTTGCGCTGCCTTCTATCATGCCGCTGAACGCGTGGTTCGGCCAAGACTTGTATCCCATCATCGGGGTCTCGGCCGCCCTGGCATTGAACGAGGGGGCCTATGTGACGGAGATTGTCCGGGCCGGAATCCTTGGCGTGGACCGCGGTCAGCGGGAGGCCGCGGAAAGCCTCGGTATGACCGGCTACCAGACCATGCGCCATATTATCCTGCCGCAGGCGTTCAAGCGCATGATTCCGCCGTTGGTGAATCAGTTTGCGCAAACCATCAAGGATACCTCTCTGGTGGCTCCCGTTGGAGTCGTGGACCTGATGTATCAGGGACAGATTACGGTTGCCCAAACCTATGCAGCATTTTCCATCTATACGGTCGTGGCGGCCCTCTATTTTATCGTCATCTTCGCGGTCAGCCGTCTGGCCAACTATTTGGAGAGGAGGCTGCAGATTGATCAGCGTTGAGGACCTGCACAAACAGTTTGGCGACCATCAGGTGTTGCGGGGCATAACGACACGGGTGCAGCCGCAGGAAGTGGTGGTGGTCATTGGACCCTCAGGAGGTGGCAAAAGCACCTTTCTGCGCTGCCTGAACGGATTGGAACGTCCGACCTCCGGTCGAATTGTGGTCGTCGGGCAGGAGATTACAAACCCCAAGACCAACATCGTCAACGTGCGCAAGCAGGTGGGCATGGTATTTCAGCGGTTCAACCTGTTTCATCACCTCACCGCGCTCGACAATATCACGATTGGCCCACGCCAGGTACTCCGCATGCCGGCCGATGAGGCGGAATCCTTGGCGCGTTCTCTGCTGGCCAAGGTCGGGCTGAGCGGCAAAGAGAACAGCTACCCAGACCAGTTGTCGGGCGGTCAGCAACAGCGCGTTGCGATTGCGCGGGCGTTGGCGATGCGGCCGCAGGTCATGCTGTTTGACGAGCCCACGTCCGCGCTGGATCCGGAAATGGTCGGTGAAGTCTTGCAGGTGATGAAGGACCTGGCGCGGGAAGGGATGACGATGGTCATCGTGACCCATGAGATGGGATTTGCTCGCGAGGTCGCGGATAGGGTGTTGTTCATGGATGACGGCTGCATCGTCGAGGAGGGCCAACCCGACGCATTGTTTGCGCATCCCCAGGAGGAGCGAACCCGTGTCTTTTTAAGCAAAGTTCTCTAAAAGAAGACCGTTTTCGGCCAGACCGCCGCCTTGCATGAGGCGCAAGCCTGATGGGGGAGCCCTACTTGAGTGGGCGCCCCCTTTCTGCTGTCCAGGCACTAATACGGACTATGCCTGTAGCACGAAAGGACTATTTCATAAACAGGCCGAGTGCGTCTTACTCTGGTGTTTTGAAGGAAGTATGGTTGACATGGGTTCCGTGCGATCCACGGTCGGATCGAACGAAATGTGACCGAACCTGTCAGGCGCCGTACCGGTGTGATCGGGCGCACAGGCAGCAGAAGGGCGCCGGGCTACCCTTGGCATGAGTGTCAGAACATCGAAGACAGAAAGGAGAGATGGGGCCTTGAGGAGTCGGACACCAAGACGTATGGGAGCGATGGGTCTGACGGCGTTGGCTCTGCTGTTTCTGGCCACCGGATGTGGACCTGAATACATAGTGCTCAACCCGGCAGGACCTGTCGGTCGCGAGGAGTTGCACCTCATTGAGTTATCCACGATTCTTGTGCTCATTGTCATCGTACCCGTATTGGCGTTGTTGGCATTTATTGTCATACGCTACCGGGATCGTCCCGGAAACAAGGCTGGGTATACACCGGAGTGGTCGGAGAGCAAGTGGCTGGAGGTGGTGTGGTGGGGCATCCCGATTGTCATCGTGGGGCTGCTCGGGTACTACACCGGCAAGAGTACATTCTCTCTGGTTCAGCCCCCGGAAAAGGACGTGAAACCCATCACGATTCAGGTCACGTCCCTCGACTGGAAGTGGTTATTCCAGTATCCCGATCAGAAAGTGGCCACGGTCAATTACTGCGAGATTCCCACGGGGGTACCGGTGCAGTTTGTACTCACTTCTGACGCTCCCATGAACTCGTTCTGGGTTCCACAGCTGGGCGGGCAGGAATACACCATGCCCGGTATGGCGATGCGGCTGTGGTTGCAGGCGGATAAGCCGGGCAGCTACTTCGGCACGGGCGCCAACTTCACCGGCAAGGGATTTGCCCACATGCACTTCCAAGTGGTGGCGAAGTCGGACAGCGAATTCAATCAGTGGGTGCAACAAGTGAAGTCGTCCTCGCCAGCCCTGACCATGGCTGGGTACAACAAGCTGAAACAGCCGGGGACCATGGGCACGGCGAGCTACTCGTCGTATCCAAAGAACCTCTTTGACAAGATTGTGTGGAAGAACGGCGGCCGCTACATGCCCGACATGATGATGGACCAAGGTTTGGATGCGAACATGCCCGGCATGAGCGGTATGGGTTCGCAGACTTCCAAGGACTCGAACACGCATTCCTGATGGCGTACTGGCGAAAGGAGTGAACGGTCGATGCCACAATGGCTCCATACGTTTGGGGACCAGTACCTGATGTGGAACGAGGGTCCGCTGATTTGGATTTCGGACGTCCTGATTTTGCTTACAGGTTTTGGGATTGTGTTCGTCCTCACCTATTTTAAAAAGTGGGGATGGTTGTGGCGCGAGTGGTTGACCACCGTTGACCACAAGAAGATTGGCATCATGTACCTGATAGCGTCACTGCTGATGATGTTTCGCGGCGGCGTGGACGCGCTGCTCTTGCGCACGCAGCTGGCGGTGCCCAACAATCACTTTCTGGACGCCGAACACTATGATCAGATCTTCACGACGCACGGCACTATCATGATTCTGTTCATGGCCATGCCGTTCATCTTCGCCTTGTTCAACATCGCGGTGCCGCTGCAGATTGGCGCTCGCGACGTGGCGTTCCCGTACTTGAATGCCATCAGTTTTTGGCTGTTTTTCTTCGGGGCGCTGTTGTTTAACATCTCCTTCGTATTTGGCGGTTCCCCGGACGCGGGCTGGGTCAGCTATCCGCCATTGGCCGGACCGGAGTTTGACAAGGGGCCCGGTGAGAACTTCTATTTGCTCGCGCTGCAGATTTCGGGTATCGGCAGCATCGGTACAGGCATCAACTTCCTGGCAACCATCCTGAAAATGCGGGCGCCTGGGATGACTCTGATGCGGATGCCGTTGTTCACATGGTCAGTTGTGGCGACGTCGTTGGTCATCATCTTCGCCTTTCCAGCATTGACGGTGGCGCTGGCGCTGTTGCTGCTGGATCGGATAGTCGGTACGCACTTTTTCACCATGGCGCACGGCGGCGATCCGATGATGTACATCAACCTGTTCTGGATCTGGGGTCACCCGGAGGTGTACATCGTCATCATGCCGGCTTTCGGGGTGTTCTCCGAGGTTGTGGCGACGTTCTCGCGCAAGCGCGTCTTCGGATACACTTCGATGGTTGCGTCCTTGCTGCTCATCAGCGTCATCAGCTACTTTGTGTGGGCGCACCACTTCTTCACGATGGGCGCGGGCGCCGATGTCAACACCTTCTTTGCCGTGGCGTCAATGGCTGTGGCCATCCCGACCGGTGTGAAGATCTTCAACTGGTTGTTCACGATGTTTCGCGGCCGCATCCGTCTGGAGCTGCCGATGTTGTGGACCATCGCGTTTGTACCGTGCTTCGCCATCGGTGGCGCCACCGGCGTCATGCTGGCGGCTGCGCCGGCTGATTATCAGTACCACAACAGCTACTTCTTGATTGCTCACTTCCACCAGGTGCTGATTGGCGGCGTGGTCTTTGGCATGCTGGCTGGGATGTACTATTGGTGGCCGAAAATGTTCGGCTTCAAGCTGGACGATAGGCTGGGCCGCTACGCCTTCTGGTTCTTTAACATCGGTTTCTATGTGTGCTTCATGCCGCAGTATGCACTGGGCTTTATGGGCATGCAGCGGCGTATGTACGTCTACCCGGCCGACATGGGTTGGAACACGCTGAACCTGGTCTCGACCATCGGCGCGTATCTGATGGGCATCGGCTTCTTGTTCATCGTGGCGCAGGTCCTGTACAGCATCAAGTACGGTGAGCGCGACGTGACGGGCGACATCTGGGATGGACGCACGCTGGAATGGTCGTTGCCGTCGCCGGTCCCGCATTATAACTTTGCGGTCATTCCCACGGTCACCTCGCGTGACGCTTGGTGGGAGATGAAGCAAACGGGTCAAATCCAGGCGTTGCGACCGTCCGCCGATGAGATTGCGCCGATTCACATGCCGAAGAATTCGGGGCGTCCCTTCATTCTCAGTGCCTGCTTCTTCGTGGCTGGATTTGGTTTCGTGTTCGAATGGTTCTGGTTGGCGGCGCTGGGATTGCTCGGTGTGGTCATCTGTCTCATCCTGCGTGCGTTTGAGTACGACGACGAGTATCACATTCCGCCCCACGAGGTCGTTGAGACCGAGTCGGCGCTGGGGAGGTTGTAAGCATGGCGCTCGCAGAAAAACACGTCACACCCGGCGGATCTGCGCGGGCCTCGTCCATAGAGTACCGAGACCCGCACCAGTCCGTCCGCATTATGGGGTTCTGGTTATTTCTCTCGACGGACATGCTGCTGTTCGCGTGTCTGTTTGCCACCTATCTGGTGGTGCGGACGCATACGGATGGCGGTCCGACGCCGCACGAAATTTTTGACGTGCCTGGCTTCACCATCGAGACGTTCTTGCTGTTGACCAGCAGTTTTACCGGCGGATTGGCGACCTTGGCCATGCGCAACGGGCATAAGAAGCAGCTGATGGCGTGGCTTATCGTCACCATGCTGCTCGGACTCGGATTCGTGGGCCTGGAAATCCAAGAGTTCGTGGCAGACGTGGCGGAAGGGGCGACGATGCAGAGGAGCGCGTTCCTGTCGGCGTTTTTCACTCTGGTGGGCACGCACGGCAGTCACGTGTCGCTCGGCATTGGCTGGATGTTCATCACGTTGCTGCAGGTGGCGCGGCGCGGCATCACCGCGGTCACCGCGCGCAAGGTGTTTATCGTCAACCTGTACTGGCACTTCCTCGATGTCGTGTGGGTGTTCATCTTCACGGTTGTCTACTTGTCCGGGGTGGTGATGTAAAATGGAGCGGGGAGCGCAAACAACTCAGCACGGCCACCATTCGCCGACCCTATACATTGTGGGTTACGTGTTGTCCTTGGTGCTGACCGCCATCTCTTTCGTGTTGGCGCTGACGCACGCCATGTCCCTCGGGCCGACGATGTGGATCTTGATGATTCTGGCCGGATTGCAGATCTTGGTACAGCTGTTCTTCTTCATGCACGTTACGGAAGGTGACGGTCCTCCGTACCACTCGGTGACGTTGTTGATAGGTCTGATCTTCACGTTTGCCATCTGTCTGATGTCCATCTGGATTATGACCTTCCATTATCAGTCGTATTGACGGGTCTGGTGCATTTTACCGTCCCAAGGGTCGCACACTGGGAAGAGGCTGGGTAACTCACCCAGTCTCTGACCAAGCCCCTTGATGAGAAAGGAGAATCGTCCATGGCGACGATGTCAGTCGGACGGGCGAAATCGGATGCGGACGTTGTGCAAGTGCCGCGCGGTTGGCTGGACACCGTCAAGGTGTTCATTGAGCTGACAAAGCCGCGAATCATGGTGCTGCTGTTATTCACCGCCTACGCCGCGGCCATCGTCGCGCGAGGGGGCATACCCAGCCTTGGACAAAGCCTCGCGTTGCTGCTGGGTCTGGCTCTGTCGACAGGCGGGGCGGCGGCCGTGAACATGTGGTATGACCGGGACATCGATGCGGTCATGTCGCGGACGGCAAGGCGTCCCTTGCCAATGGGCCGGGTGTCTTCACGGGCGACCCTCGCGTACGGAATCACGTTGGGCGTGTTGTCGGTGGTCGTCCTCTGGGTGTTTGCGAATCCGCTGTCGGCGCTGTTGTCCGCAGCCGGATTTGTCTACTACGCCGTGATTTATACCATGTGGCTCAAGCGTACCACACCGCAAAACATCGTCATTGGTGGTGGCGCGGGCGCGTTTCCGCCACTGGTAGGTTGGGCCGCCGTCACCGGGCACCTGAGCGTGACTGCTTGGGCGCTGTTTGCCATTGTGTTCTTTTGGACGCCGCCACATTTTTGGGCGTTGGCGCTGTATAAGAATGCCGATTACGTACGGGCCGGAATTCCGATGATGCCAGCGGTCCGCGGCGCACGGACCACCAAGCGCCAATGCGTGGGGTACGCCGTGCTCCTGTTGCTGGTTTCACTCGTACCCTGGCTCACCGGTACTGTCCATGCCTGGTACGTCGTTGCCGCAGCGGCCGTGGGCGTGGTCTTTTTGCTGGCCAACCTGCGCATGTGGCGCGAGGCCGACGAGACCACCGTCTGGGCCAAGCGGACGTTTTTATGGTCGCTGCTGGATTTGCCAGCATTGTTCACGCTGCTTGTGGTGGCGAGCCTGGTATGATGGAAACGCGGCTGACCTTGTCCGCAATGAGGAGCCCAGTCGGCGCAAGGCCCACGGGGACACGAGCGCTCGAAATACAGGAGGTTGCCGCAGATGAGTATGCAGGCCATTAAACCCACGTCGGACGGGGCAGCTAAGCCGCGGCAGGGTCGGCTGTTCGGGTTGTCGCTGACCACCCTGATTGTCCTGTTTGTCGCTAATGTGATTGGGTTTACCGATACAGCGACCGGATCGGTCTATGGGTGTGGACACGATTGGCCACTCTGCAAGGGACAACTCATCCCGTCCGTTTGGTCGGAACACACTGCCATCGAGTATGCCCATCGCGTTAGTGTGTTCACGATGGAGATCTTGCTGCTGGTGACCATCATCTGCGCCTGGCGCTGGTACGGCAGACATCGTTGGGTGCGCATCTCGATTGCCTGGATGGTGCTGGGCGTGGTTTTGGAGTCCATACTCGGGGCGCTGGCCGTGTTCGCCATCAATCCACCTGCGCTGATGGCTACGCATATGGGAATCGCCCTTTTGGCGCTGGGTGGTGTAACGGTTATGACAGTGGGAAGCTGGCGAACCGAGCGGGGACAGGGGTGGCGCCCTGAGCTAGCGCACAAGGTTGCACATGGCCGTGACGACGCGAGCTTGGGGAGAACGCTGTATCTTTGGTCATGGTTTGCGCTTGCGTTCTCCTACGTCGCGATTTACGTCGGATCCTATGTCGCCAGCACGGGCGACGGAGCGAGTTTTCGGGGCTGGCCGTTGCCTATGGAGTCGTACCACACGATGCCCCATGTATTTGTCATCGACGTGATGCATCGCGGTCTCGCCCTGGGTCTGCTCCTGGTCACCATCCGACTGGCCATCCTGGGGTATCGATTCCGCACGGTCAGTCGGGGGATTTGCTGCTTCACCGTTCTTTCGGTCGCTCTGATTTGTCTACAGGCATTCAGCGGGGCTTGGCTGATTTTTTCCCATCTGAGCTTACCCGCTTTTCTCACGCACGTCTCCTTCTCTTCGCTGTTGTTCGCGGACCTGTGCGCCCTGACCGCTCTGGGCGCAAACTATCGGATTATGGTTCCGGCCCACGGAGGGGAACCTCAAGTGTTACCACTGTTCCCCGGCCGATCTCGGAGTTGACCTGGCACTTGCCGCCAATCAGTTGACAGCGTTCACGCATGGTCTGAAGCCCATAGTGTCCGGGGGAGGCGGGGATGGACGGGGTGAACCCCCGTCCATCGTCGCTTATGCTGACTGCAATCCCATCCCAATCGACTCCTTCATGTCCGGCCAAGTCCGAAGTGGTCGAGGTACCCGTTCGCCGGACCCGGATCTGCACGCGTTGGGCATGAGCGTGTTTGCATACGTTGGCCAGGGCTTCTTGCACGACACGCAGAATTTGGCTGGTGATGTACGCGTCCAACATTGGGATGGAACCCTCAACGTCAACTTCTATCGTAATGCCGTAGCGCGACTGAAAGTCGGCTGCATAGCGCCGAATGTGACGCAGCAGGTCTTCGTCCGGATCGACCGCGAGGTCGTAGATGGCCTGACGCAGTTCCACCAGGCTTTGATCCAGAATACGGCTGATGGCTCTCACATCCTCCACTGGGATGGGACGGCCCGACTCGCTGTCCGCCACCAAGCGCTTGGCCAACGAACTAGCGTAGGCGAGATCCTGTGAGATACCATCGTGCAAATCACGCGCCAAGCGATGACGTTCCTGTAGTGTATAATGAAGCTCCAGCCTCCGCCGGGCCGATTCACTCAGCTTGTTTCGACGGGCCGTTTGTGACTTTCCGGCTCGGACGACCTCTTCCACCCCATATCCACTCCGTTCCCCGATGGGTGTGCAAGACACACCAGCGAATTCCCTTCTCGTAATTCCCGTAATTCCATTGTAATGAATCGTGCACGGCGGTAGCCAGGGGCTCCCATACGTTGTCACGGTTCCGACACAGTCCGACACGCGCGGCGGGCGTGCACCGGAAGCGCCGAAGCGCTATCATGGATCTTGCCGAGAGGTTTGAAGTGGAGGCGGTAGGTATGGATCTTGGCGAATCAAAAGCCGCCATTGGCGTGTTGGTGGTCGATGACCACGAGCTGTTTCGGCAAGGCGTGCGGGCGATTCTGGAACGCGCGGAGGACATCGCGGTGGTGGGGGAGGCGGCAAACGGCCAGGAAGCTCTGCGACAATGTGCTGAACTCCGTCCGGATGTCGTCTTGATGGACATCAACATGCCGGTGTGCAACGGGTTGGAAGCCACACTGCTGATCAAGCGGCAGTTCCCGGATGTTTCCATACTTATTCTTACCGTGTCGGATGCCGAAGAGACGCTGTTCGAAGCCGTGAAGAACGGTGCTGCCGGATACATTTTGAAAAACGCGGGGCCCACCGAAGTGATGGAAGCCGTCCGTCGGGTGCACGCCGGGGAACCTGTCATCCCTGGTAACTTGGCCATGCGCATCATTACCGAGCTCAACAACCCACAGCCCGCCAGTCAAGCCGAAGGAGTCGAAAAGCTGACCGACCGTGAGGTCGAAGTGTTGCGGCACTTGAGCGTCGGGGCCAGCAACCGCGACATCGCTCGCGCTCTGTTCATCAGCGAAAACACGGTGCGCAACCATGTACGCAATATCCTGGACAAGCTGCACTTGAACAACCGGGCACAGGCGGCCGCCTATGCGGTTCGGGAGGGATATACGATTCCCGGTCAAGGGGATGACGCATCGCAGAGCTAGCGCCGCTTTCTCTGCATCTCTTCTTGTTCAATTTCTGTAAAGAGCGCCTCCAAGCGGGACAGTTCGTCCGTGGCTTTCTTGAGTTCCTGACTGGTGTGTTCCTCGTGCAGTGGAAAGAGCAGGAAGCGCACAGCGGCCAGAGATGTGCGGATTTCGTTGACAACGGCCCAGGGCAGAATCTGGGGTTCATGGCCGTCGTAGCTGGTTAACAACCGTTGTTTCGCCTGTTCCTGCTGTTGCTTGTGGCGAAAGCCGAGCCATGCGCTGCAGCCGTACCCCACGCATTGCAGCAAAACCGGCGACACACTCCAATTCGTCCCCAATCCCACGCCGAGTCCGATGTCCGCGCCGGTACACGCGATGCCGCAGAGCAGAGAAACGGTCAGACCCATGAAATAACTCAGAGCACCGACGGCCGCCATGCCCAGGACAAACCACGCGAACCCGGACACCAATCCCCACACGCACAGACCGACGAGGACGAGAGCCATCAACAGGTTGAAGCGTCTCTGCAGGAAATCAATCAGCCAGGCGTCCATGCGTGCGAACGCGTGGCGGGGTCGATGCCACCTATCGGACCATTTCACGACGGAAATCACCGGGCTTTCCATGAGGTTGTTGCGGCGCCACCAGATGGTGGACCAAGCGTGTTGGGCGGAAACCCACCTCATTCTACAGTATTGTACAGCTTTCAAAACTTTCACTCCAGTTCCATGGGAACTAGTCATTGCCTAGTCCGAACGGACCATAGCGCCCGTTTTCATCGATCAGCGGTCGGGTCTTCAACCGGTCTTGGGCCGCCGATGGTCAGTACGTGGCACAGCGCCGTGAACAGGATGAGTGCGCCCGCGGTGGTCAGTGTCGCGCTGACGCAGGCTCCGGCCTGCAGCCATGGAAGGGGCACAAATCCGCAGACTAGCATGCCACCGCATAGTGTACCCAGGGCGTACAGAGTCAGAGCGGCGCGTGCGCGGCCCGGCGGCACCATGTCGTCGATGAGCGGAGCGGACTTGCGCTCGGGCCGCTTGCTGAAGCGGTACTCAAACCAAAGAAAGGGTACGATTTTTTGCGCATAGGCGAAGACCAGTGGGACCAGACCGGCAAACAAAAATAGGTACGCCGCCAGCACCAGCAAGCGCAGGTTGGGGGCAGCCGCACAGACCGCCAGCAGGGCTTCGCTGACAAGCGTCACACAAAGGGCTGCCAACGCTACCCGCAACGGAAACACTATGCGCTTTCGTTTGCGGGCCGTCACGATGCGTCCCATATCCAGGCTGAACAGGCCCAAGCCGACGACAACGGCCAGCGCGCAAAGGAACTCCACGGCTCGCATCCAGAAGGCGCCGGATGCGGACAAGGTAGGCTGCAGGTGCTGGAAAAAATGGCATCCGGCCAGAAGGCCACAGCCTACGAAATAGAACACCCCGGCCCGGGTCAGCGATGCGCGGTAGCCGTGACTGAGTACGAACATCGGGACAAACTTGTAGGAGATGACCATGACCAGTCCGCCCCAAAACACAAGCCCGCCCAGAACCGCATGGGTGAGCAGGAGGTGGCTGTCGACGCCCGTAGGCCGGGCCGCCTGGTCCAGTCCAAAAAGGATGGTGAAGACAAGCCCGAGAATGGGAATGCCCAACATACGGTGAACCGGCGTACGGTTGCGTGCGTGTTTGTAGCTTCTGTGATACAGAAAATGGAGAAACGCGAGCAAACCAGCCAACACCCCAAGGCCACCCAAGGTGGTCAGCCACCTCCAGTGCGCGACAAAGCCCAGCAACAATCCGGCCGTGGAGGCAAGGTGCAGGGGGAGGTGCCAGTAGAGAATATGGCGCGGCATCGGCGGTGCCTGAAACGCGATGGGAACGACCTGATACAACACCCCATAAGCCACCGTGAGCATGAATCCGAGCAAGACGCCGTGCAGCACACTTACCGTTGCCCATCCCCACCACTGGCCGCCGACCCACTCCGGCATGGCCCACCCGGTCGCGGCCAGGCAGGTAACGGCGATAAACAGCCCGGCGAGAAGGTAGGTGACGGTGGCGGAAAGGTGCTTTTTTGTCGATGTTTGCACAGATACTGCCCCCAGTCCGGTTCTGCATCTGTCTACAGTCTACCCGAACGCAGAGACAAGTGGAGACGAAAACGGGTAGGTTTGCATGCGCGCCATCGACCACGGACAACCAGCCCTTGTGGACGGGTCGATATGGTCTAAAAGAACTACGCTCGATTGCGCGCATCCGTACTGGCCTCTGCGCGAGTTTCGCCGTTACGATAAGATGAAAAATGGATAACCGTCTTGCGTTACGTTCCATGGGCGGGCGTTCCAGCGTCAGCCATCCTTTATACGGCAAGGTCGGGGAGCCTTTGACCATCACGTTTGTCAACGCGGGTCCCCACGAGATCGCGGCGTTTCATGTGGATTCGTCACTTTGCCGAAGAACACGGCCAAGCAGCGGAAGGTGGCGTGCCTATTCGGCTGCCTGTGACACACAACGAGCTGGCACGGTGGACGTGGCGGACCGGGCGGCATGGCGGCATGATGGGAGCGGATGCAGGTGAAGACGGTGGTGGTTCCACCCGTGGCGAAGGCGTTCATCGCCTTGGCCGGGGTGCATTTTTTGGTGGGTTCAGTTCTGGGGGCGGTGATGGCCGCCCATGCCGAGGCGGCGGATGTTCTGGCGGTGCATGCGGAGATCAACCCTTTTGGCTGGTTGACCATGATGATGTATGGCATGACCTACGCGGTGCTCCGCGTGTCCGCCGGCCTGCAGCCACCGTGGCGGGTGCTGGGGTGGATACACCTGGTTGTCGCCGAAGCCGGCGTTCTCGCAATACTGTTCGGCAGTCTTGGCCATCAAAATGCGCTTTCCGTCTTCGGTGATGTGTTGCAAGCAGCCGCTCCAGTGGTTTTTCTGCTGAACATCCTCAGCGCGGTGATGGCCGCCCGCCGCGGTCCGGCGAACAGGCCCGGTGCGGACGTTCTGCCCACAACCGTACAGTTTCTCGGCCGCTCCCCGCGTTGGCGCCAGTCTGATGGCGTCGCCCAGCGAGGTACAGATCTCGCGCTGATGGCGCTCATCGCGGCCACCGTATGGATAGCTGCGCAAAGCCTGCGCCATGGGCATCGCGTGTGGCTCGAGTGGCCAATCCCGGCTCATTTGTTGGTGCAGGGATGGGTGGGAGGAACACTCATGGCGGTGTCTTTGCATTTATTCCCGCGCCTGACCGCAAGGGCGGCTCCGGTCGCGGTTGCAAAAACCGTGCAGGTGCTCTGGGGCCTGTCGCTGCTGGCGGCTGTGGCCGGGGTCGTGTGGGGCACGCAGGCGCTCCGGGCGGCCAGCGCGTTCTTTGGCGCGGCGGTGGCGATTCAGTCCCTACTGCAGGTCGGAGGGCTGTGGCGGGCGGCGGACGCTGGCAATCGCCTCACCGGTGCGGCGCGCTGGGCGTGGTGGGGGGCGGCACTGTACGCGCTCGCCTTGGGATTGTGGCTGCTCTTCGGGCAAGACGTGGACTCGGCGGCCGCCATGCATCTGTTGTTTCTCGGCTGGGCGACGACCTTGGTGTACGCGGTGGGATATACCCTGTTTCCGCTGCTGTTGGGGATTTGCCAGGCCAACCGAGGATGGGCGTACGCGCAGGTCATGGCCTCCCTCGTCGGCACCTTGTTGCTGGTTTTCTCCCTGTCTCCAAACGTGGCATCGGCCCTGTCGTCTCCTGCGGCCTCAACGCTCTTGTCTGCTTTGGGTGGCATTTTGGCGGCCTCGGGCGCCTACGCCTTCATCCTGTATCTGCTGTTGAGTCTGGTGAGTGCCCGCGCGAATAGTCGTCAATAGTGGCCAAGCTGCGCTCCAGAAACCGTTCGAACGAGAGCAGGCAACAGCGCCATGTCGTTCCGTCGCATACGTTGGTCACTTCCACCACATCGCGACAACCGTGGTCGCAAATCCGATCCGTCGCAGGCATGATAGTGGTCAGCAGCACGGCTTTCTCCATGTCCATGCCGGTCCTCCCATGGACGCGCGGTCTGATAGGATTTCACATCTGGATGCGCGCCCATCTACATCATGGCCCGCTATGGAATGGATACATACTCGGATTGGGAAATTCCAAAAGAGAGAGGGGTTAGATTTTGCGCGTGATGGGTTCCAAGCATTCGGCTCAGCGACTGGACGTGTTCGTTGGGTCCTATTCGGCCGCTGACGATCCGGGCGTGCACTGGATCGAGTGGAATCTTGCGACAGGAGAACTCACCATCGTGGATTCGCTCGCGGGCATTGAGAATCCGTCCTTCTTGGCTGTGCACCCGAGCGGAGGTACGCTGTACTGCGTGAGCGAAACCCAACACGGCCAAGCTGTCGTCGTGCAGGTGGACCGCTCCCATCGCCGGCTGTGCCAGCTGGGGCGCGTGTCCACCGGTGGGGCGGCCCCTTGTTACATCCAGTTGACCGCAGACGCTCGCTTTATGACGGTAGCCAATTACGAAGGAGGCAGCATCTGCATATTTCCGTTGCAAGACAGAAGAGCCATCGGTGAGCGAAGCGCGTTCGTGCGCCATCAAGGACACGGGACGCGGTCGGATCGACAGGCAGGCCCGCATCCGCACAGCGCGGTGCCGGATGCGGCCTCAAACTGGGTGTTGGTGCCGGATTTGGGGTTGGATACGGTTGTGGTGTACCATCTGGATGCATCGACTGGCCAACTGTGTGCGCACAGCACAGCCTCCACACCCGCTGGCACAGGTCCGCGGCACCTCGTGTTTCACCCGTTCTTGCCGATGGTCTATGTGTGTTGTGAACTTGACTCGACGCTGGTGGCCTACGATTGGGACCCAAGCAGCGGTCGCTTGTCGACCCACGCGACATACCCGCTGCTGCCGCGGAACTTCTCAGCCCCCAGCACGGCTGCCGACGTGCACATTACGCCCGACGGGCGGTTTCTTTACGCCTCCAATCGCGGGCACGACACGTTGGCATGTTACGGGGTTGATGCGGCCGGTCATCTCCAATACCTCTGCCACGTCCCCACGCACGGTCGTACGCCACGCCACTTTGCGATCTCACCGAGAGGCGATTATTTGATGGTCGCGAACCAGGACAGTGATGACCTGAGGGTGTTTGCGCTTGATGAGCGAGGGATTCCACGGCCCACCGGGGACATCCTGACAGTGCACAGCCCTGTGTGTATACGGTTCTGGCCAGAATAGCCGAAAACGCCCTGCTGGACGATGCCGGCGGATACCTGCGAACAATGGTGGGGGAGAGACGGCGCTGAACCGAATCCAGAGCGGAGCAATGAAGGGCCATGTCTGTAGCGGCTGCATTCACTTCACGTACAGATGGCAAAGATATTTTGGAGTGGTATCATGGCAACATTTCCGGGCGTGATCCCGAATTTCGTGGAAATTTGAAAGTGGCGGTCTCCTGACCCTGTTTGGTATAACGGGTTAGGGCAAGAAGCAGGTACGAGGCGTGTGGCGCGGAGCCACCGAGAACGCCGCGGTGTGCAAGGTATTCCTGTCCGACCTCGTGGAACGTGGCCTGAAGACCAACGACGGAATCCTGGTCGTGATTGACGGGAACAAGGCACTGCGGGCAGCGGTACGAGATGTTCCTGATGACACGGCGATTGTCCAACACTGTCAGGTGCACAAAGAGCGCAGTAAATCGAATTAGGCAGCTTTTTCTTGGGTGGATTGTTGCTCGTTTGGTCGATTCAACAGATTCAACATGTGAGGTGAATGCGTTGAAGCGAGAGGGATTGTTGCAGATTCTACTTCATGAGAGTGACAGAAAGGGATTATTTGGCCGACTGATATTTGAAGATGTAGTTCGATACCTCTGGCGGTCTGGAGCTCCAGGCGTTACCGTTTACCGTAGTGAAGAAGGCCTGGACAAGCAGGGTCACATTCAGAATATGCATTCCGAATACATGTCGGAGCAACTCCCCATTAAGGTCGAAGTCTTTGCTAACCAAGAGGAGCTTCAAGATATCATGGAACACCTTCATAAAGAAATTCAGGACGCTCGTGGACAAGCCTTCATGGTGCCGGAAGCGTGGAATGTCAAACAAGAGGACTGGAGAGGAGAGAACCCCGAAATGCAGAATGATTCCCTTCTCAAGGTTTTTATGAAAGAGGAGGACGAATACAACGGCACTCCGTTGTACCACGCATTTGTGCGGGAATTACAGAAGCTTGATATCCAGTGGGTGAATGTGATTCGTGCTCTAGAAGGGTTTGGCCAAGATCACGTGATTCGTAAGACCAAAATGTTTCAGTTTGCGAACCATTCACCGGTCGTTCTAGAGGCAGTTCTTTCCGCATCCAAGGTTCACCAGACATTGGAGACACTAAAGCCTTTCATCCAGGCAGCGTCCGGTCCGGCGATCTTGTTGAGTGGCAACCTCGTTGCGTCCCCAGCGGGCAAGGGATGAGACCCCGTGAGCACGTATGAGCACGTATGATGGAATATGGCATGATTGTATGAGGACATTTCATGAATTCTATCTCATGAATTTTGTCTGAGGCAGACATTTACAGGTGTCGTTGATGAGACTGGCGTCGGATCACGAGCAGGTTTACAAAGAATGCCATCATGACTATGAATAGGGTGATTATGAGCTGCGGAAATGGAAAGATGGTATTGTTACTCGTGATTTTCCATCCAGGTGTCTCAAGAATCAATCCGCCGGCCGCCCATGCCATCATTCCCGAACCAAGTATGCGTATCCAATGATGTCTTTCAAATTGGTCCGACAGGAAGAGAGAGGTAATGATGAAGAGGGGAATGGTTATCAGTGAAAAAGAAATAAACCAAAAGTATTGTCCTTTTAGTTCCGAACCTAGCCAGATCACATTGTCTAAGTTTCCAAGTGCTGTATACATGAACACCTTCCATATCACGCTGATGTTGCTGTTGGAACGACTTGTCGACGGTATCATCAGTGCACGGATGGACATCCATATCAGCACCAAGATGACAAGGATGCGAAAGGTCACGTTCGAGAGAAGTTGGCCCACTCCAATGGTTGCCAAAATCTGATAAATACTGAGGGCACTGCCGACCACGATCATGGTTTCTTTCTTATGCTTCCCAGAGGTCCAGGATAGAACCATGCCTGCAAACAATGCATTGTCGATGGCAACGATAAGACTGATGAGCCCTAATGCAAGTTGATTTGACATCGGTTCCCCTCCAAACATCAGAGGGCTCCTACCGCGCTGGCTTCGTCAGCTCGGTAGGAGCCATCAGTCCCAATCGAACAGTGCCGGCGAGCCCCATCGCCTATAATCTTGGTTTCGACAATGTATGTCTATGTGATAGATGGGACATGTATGACCTGAACAGCCTCCGAGAAGCGATAAAGGGAATTGATTATAACATGCGCAAGTTGCCTTCCTGAATAACGGTATTGTTTCCGCATTCGCAAGTCTTTTCCCCAACTAGTTAAAAATTGAGTGAAAAATCAGGACTAAGCCCCAACCAATAAATGTGAGTCCAACGATGAATCCAATCCAATGGGGAAGTGGGTCTTTCAACATGAATCACCATGAGGACAAGACTTGATGAATGCCGACCACGATGAGCAAGAGCCCCGCTATCAGGGAAGAGTATTTGCCTAGAATTTTGGACAGAACGCCAATCCCAACAATATTTCCAATCCAAATCGCAATGTATCCCCAGAGAGCAATGGTCAGGGCCGCTATCCACAGCATAGTGCTATTTGTATTGGATATCGTTACACCAAATCCACTGGCAACGTTTGTGAGGGACAAAGTCCAACCCAGCATGACTCCTTGTTTCCATCCGGGCCTCTCGATCTTCATTTGCCACTTGTTTGTGGAAATACGTGGGTGTACATAGGCTGAATACCAGAAGAATAGACCAATTATACACAAAGCGATGCATGCAGCCCAAGCAGCGACGTCCGGAGAGATATACCAAGAAATCACTTCTCCGACGTAAGCGCCAAGAAGGGCCGTGACAAATCCAATCGCATTGACGATGGCATTGACCCAGTGTGGGAACCTGATCTTCTTGCTTCCGTAAGCAATCCCGACACCACAATTATCCAAGTTGGCCCCGATACCAATGAGATTCGCTACGATAAACGCATGCATCCACCCCATGGTTTCCACCGTCCCTTCATCGTGTTTTTGACTGCAGAGGGTGGGCGTGCATGCGGTGGGCATGTCACCATGATCCCGTTCTAGTGACACCCAGACAGCAATCCCCAACGCGCCTCCGCCATTCGGTACACGGTATTGGGTTGGGCTTGTATGTGAACGGGACAAAGTAACCAAGCCATTTGCCGCTTTGTCGGCACAAGCTTCGCAATCGATTGTGATATATTTGTGATATGATGATATGATGTGATATGATAATATGATTGGATGAGATCGGAGCAGCCAGGTCCGGGGCCAGAGGTGTATCGATGCATACGTCCATCTTGAATGAGGTGTCGGACGACACAAAAGCCCTAAATCTGATTCAGTCAGAAAAACCATCTAAAATCAAAGTTTATTCTCAATTGTTACCGTCGATTGGATTTGTACTTATCGGCGGGACTACTATAGGAGACTCTGTTGATCGGCGCAAAATTATTCTGCTGGCCACTAATGGTCAGACCGTAATGTCCGGGACGTTCGTAGCACAGGCATTCTGTGGTCTGGGGTAGGTCTGGCTGTTATACAGCCTCCTCATCGTGCAGTCCCTGCTCAGCTCGCTTAACGTTTCAGCACGTCGGACCTTTATGCCCAGACTGCTACCCAGGGAACAGATGCGAGCCGGCGCAACGATCAACATGGCCTTCATGAGATTCAGTACGTTTTATTTTCGGCAACAGGTTTGCTACAGGGGCATTCCCTGCCGACTTTAGTGTCACTGTCCTCGGGACACCCACGGCACCCGTTCCAACACGATGCACCCTCGGGGGGAACCCGCAGGCACTAGGTTTGCTCATGGGGGCTCCAGCAGTTGGAGGCCTAATTGGGTGAATTCTATCCGGACCGCTCAGACACATTTCACGTGAGGATTGGGCAATCCTAATGTGTAGCCCCGGTACAGACTAACATGCCAGATCGGTACCGTGCCCGGGTTAACGGAGTTGAATTTCTGCTCGGATCTGGGGGACCACAACTCGGCGACTTCCGGGCCGGCGTAGGCTGAGTATCGCTTTAGCAGAGGCACCGGATGCGTAAATTTTGTTAATTACGTCTAGTTGACCTGACCGCCCGGGTTTAGGTAAAGGCCAGTTTAAGCTTCACGGTGGTGTCAATCAGCGCCAAAACGTCCGATAATATATATTATGTTAACTAGTTTTGTTCGAGTATCATGTATGTTGTTGGCGGAGTCGGTTAATTACTCGAACGCTTTGATGACAGTACATGTGAAAACAACATTTACGCCTTCCTTGGCGGTATTATCATCACCATCAGAAGGTGTCTCAAGAATTCATACGCGGTATTGTTTCTCATACAGAAACCATGAGACTATGCGTAAAATAATCGGGATTAACATAATTGACGATAAAATGTAGAAAGACTCAAACAAAAGCCAGATCATTATGATCACTATGCAGAGCACATTGAATCCGAGGCTGTTGACCACATCCTGCCCATCAAAAAAACTTCTTTTCCTCGTGCAGCCGCTGCATAAAAGTCATTATGCAAGGGTTTCATGGATACGATGAGATTATTCTTATCCTCAATTGGTCGTCCACACATGACGCAATGGTTCTCTTTGGACATCATATATCCTCCTCGTATCATGGTCATAGAAGTTCTTTTTCGTTGAATTTCCAGATGGCCCAGGCCATCTGGAACAACGTTGAAGAATTTCCAGAGCCGGCTCTTATCCCTCATCCTAA
>NZ_BCQV01000034.1 GCF_001552255.1 Alicyclobacillus shizuokensis NBRC 103103 | reverse complement strand
AGGGTGGTCAGGCAGGTTTTCACGGGTTTCTTTGTGGACTCTATAGGATAAGCGTTCCCTGCCCCGTACTGCGTTTCGTTCCCAACTCGTTCCCAATTCATTATCGTCCCGATTGTATGAACGAAGTCACCGCAGGGTATGCACTGATGGTACAGTGCGTGACCATGAACCAATATATCACCTTCGTAAAGCTTAGGAATCGAACCCCACTAAGATTGAAAAGACCCCCTTCATGATGTTTGAAGGGGATCTGCATGGCATCTACTGTGCCACAACTCACCACGACTAAGATCTCATTGATACAGAATGACCTTCAGTGCATTCTCTTTCGCGGCGTTTCCGAAGACATCGTATGCCTTTATGATATCAGAGAGTGGAAAACGGTGGGTGATAAGCAGCTTGGGCTCAATCTTTCCGGCAGCTACGGTTTTCAGCAGCATCGGTGTCGAATTGGTATCCACGAGTCCAGTGGTTAAAGTGATATTGTGAATCCACAGTTTCTCGAGGTGGAGATCCACACTCTTTCCGTGCACGCCCACGTTGGCAATGCGGCCGCCCGCAGCCACAACCTCCTGGCAGAGCTCGAACGTGGCTGGTACCCCGACCGCTTCAATTGCAACGTCCACACCCCTGCCGTTCGTCAGGTCCAAAACAGCTTGCACAGCGTTGTCGCTGGAACTGTTAATGGTCTTCGTGGCACCAAACTTCCGCGCAACCTCCAGTCGATTGTCATCCAGGTCAATCGCGATGATTTCAGCGGGAGAATAGAACTGAGCCGTAAGGAGTGCCGCCAACCCGACAGGCCCGGTGCCGACAAGTGCCACAGTATCTCCCGGCTGGACTTTCCCCTTCAGGACACCTACCTCAAAACCAGTGGGCAGGATATCACTTAGCATCACGAGCGCCTCTTCATCGGCGCCGTCCGGTATCGGATACAGACTGGTGTCGGCATATGGAATGCGGACATACTCAGCCTGTGTTCCATCGATGAGATGGCCAAGAATCCATCCGCCGTCTTCACAATGCGAGTACATGCCTTTCCTACAGTTATCACACTTGGCGCAGGACGTAACGCAGGAAATCACAACCCTGTCTCCAGCCTTGAAGTTATGAACGCCAGATCCGACTTCCTCAATAATGCCGACGCCTTCATGGCCAAGCGTCCGGCCCTCGACGACCGCAGGCACATCACCTTTCAAGATGTGCAGGTCCGTACCGCATATGGTGGTCTTCGTGATTCTAACAATCGCATCGGTGGGCGATTGAATGGTTGGCATTGGTTTGTCCGTCCATTCCTTCTTTCCGGGACCACGATACACAAGCGCCTTCAAACCGACCCCTCCTTTTAGTTATAGAAATATTGGAAAAACCAGAATTTAATTTTTCAACATCCTTATTCTTAGGACTTTTATATTTTAACATTCAAGGGCAAGTCATCACAAGGCCATGGGTGTTACATCTTTTTCCAAGTAATAAGACGAGCTATTCTGCTGGGAATTCCCTATTCTCCTCTCGACCTTTCGATGTAACCTGTGGGTAAAGTTTTGTCGATCGAGACCTCGACAGGATATCGCAAGTCCGGTGTCATTGGCCACACCTCCGCCAATGACCATGGCGGCCACCCAGCATGACCTTCCCCACATCCGGCTGTATCACCTTAGATACACCACCGCCATGCTTTTACGCGAGGATGGGGCGGATTTGAAGGCCATCCGCCTACGGCATACCCGGCTATCGACAACCGCGGATTTTTATACCCATGAGTCGGAGTTGATGAGCCGAAAGACAGCGGACCGGCTTAAAAAGCTAAATCCGTTCGGCCGTTCCCAAAGCTCGTGATTTCGTTCCCAATCTGTTCCCAAGGATACTCAATCAGCCTGACACTCATTTTTAGGAAAAAGAAAAATCCCTTGCGGGACAAGGGATTTGGGGAGTTTGTACTGGCGTCTCAGGAGGGATTCGAACCCCCGACCCACAGCTTAGAAGGCTGTTGCTCTATCCAGCTGAGCTACTGAGACACGTGAAGCGGGTGATGGGCTCGAACCCACGCTCCCAGGTGGGAAGGCTGGAGTTCTGCTATGGAACTGCACCCTCGGGGTGCAGGCTAGATAACCTTTGATGACACGCAACAAGTTTACTGCAAGCAGGGGCACAGATCAAGAAACCATAGGGATGTGCGCCGCCAGCTCCAGCAACCTGTCGACCGCCCGCCTGCGATGAGAGTACTGATTCTTCTCCTCGACTGTCATATCGGCGAAGGTGCGTCCGAGTTCGGGCACCCAAAACAGCGGGTCATACCCGAACCCGTTGGCCCCATGGGGTTCCCTCAGGATGATGCCTCGAACGCGCCCCACCGCAGTCAGGCCCACGCACAACTCATGGTGCCAAAGCGCGAGGGCACACACGAACTCCGCTGTCCGCTGCGCATCCGGGATTTCCGCAAGTTCCCGCAACAGCTTCGCATTGTTGGCCGCGTCGTCGCCATGAACGCCGGCATAGCGGGCGGACATGACGCCCGGCCTACCATCGAGGGCGTCGACACACAGCCCAGAATCGTCGGCAAGCACCCACCCGCGGCAGTACGGGGCATAGTAGGCCGCCTTTTCCACCGCATTGCTCACAAGCTGCGTCCCCGTCTCCGGGGCTGGATCCAGCCCGTCCGGCAGTCCGCACACGGACGCGCCCAGGGGCGCCAGCAAACGCTCAAATTCAGCGACCTTGTGCGCATTTTTTGTGGCCACGAACACAGTTTCCATCACAATCCCCCGCATCACAGCCCACCGATGGTACCGATTGCCGCCCTTGACGCCAGCGGTTCTGACAACCGCAGACTCCCCCGCGTCCACCTAACGAGCGTGCAGGACCATCGGATCGACACACCGCACCCGCGCCCGATCCGCTGGCAGACCCAACCAGTCCTGCACCGCCACTTCCATCTTTTGTTCATCTCCGGTGGTGTAGAATTGATGAATGGGAGGGTCACCCGAAGGTCGCAACAGGCGCTGCCGCGCCAACACTCCACGAACCTCGCGCGCCGTCTCTGCCGCCGAAGAGATCAGCTGCACCTCAGGTCCTACGACCCGAGCAATCGGAGACGACAACAACGGATAGTGCGTACAGCCGAGGATTAAGGCATCGATATCGTACAGCAACAGGGGCAGCAACGACTCGCGTACTACCTGCTCCACATCGGCTCCGTCCCAACGCCCGGATTCCACCAGCGGGACGAACTGTGGACAAGCCAGGCTCACCACGTCGATGGACGAATCCAAGACGTGGACCGCATCAGCGTATGCGCCGCTGGCTATGGTGACAGCCGTGCCGATGACACCAATCCGACGCCGGCGCGGCGTGGCGCTGTTCACCGCCGCCCGCGCACCGGGTTGAATCACGCCCAACACCGGGATCGGCGAACGCTGCTGAAGCTCGGGCAATGCCACGGCCGTCGCCGTGTTACAGGCAACCACCAGCAGTTTGACCTGTTGAGACAACAAGAAATCCGCTATTTGAAGGCTGAACTCAAGCACCTCGTCCGGATCCCTATCTCCATAAGGACACCGAGCCGTATCACCGAAATACAGAATGGCTTCGTCCGGAAGGACGGACATGATCTCCGAAACGACTGTCAGTCCGCCAATTCCTGAATCAAATACTGCGATTGGCTGTTCAACGTGCACGTCCTCTCATCTCTCCCACCTGGATGCTGACAGCATATAACGTATTCAGCCGACCGCAGGAATGAAGCCCGTCTGCCCGCACCTTGCGGGATGGCTGCCCTCAGTGTGCCATATGGGTATAAAGCAGGTCGAGCACACGCAGGACCTCTCGCTTTTCCTCTGGACCCAAGGGCTCCAAAATGCGCGCTAGATACGCCCGGCGTGCATCCAGAACATCCTCAATCAATTGAGCTCCTGAGGATTGCATACACACTCGTACCACGCGTCGATCCACCCGGTCCCGCTGGCGAACCACAAATCCGGCGCGCTCCAAGCGGTCAACCAGGTCGGTCGTCGTGCTGTATGCCAGTCCCAAGCGAGTGCTCATCTCGCCAATGGTAAGCTCGCCTTCCTTATCCAAAATGAGGAGGGCATCAAATTGTGGAGGTGTTATCCCATACCGTTCCAATAAGGCTCGTCCACGTCGCCGAACAAGTGCGGATATCTGACGCAGTCTCTGTTCGATTTCGACGACGCAATCCGGCAGGGATGGGTTCACGTTCTACACCTCATTCGAGGGACAAATGTCCCATGCTCGCATGCATTTTAACACTCGCTCCGGCGGGCGTCAACGAGCTGTATCTCTGTCGATGCGCCCTTGTAGGATGCGACGAAGTCAGACGAAGCCAACCGATTTTGCGCCGGTTGCCCATGTTTTCACGCGCTCGCACGCGCGATCTCACCCCGACATACTATACCGTGACTGTATCCCGTACTTGTAGACCGACCGACAAGGAGGGATAGGGAGATATGTCCGGCGACCAAGATATGCGCACCAAGTCGCTTCTGACCAACCGCGAGCGGGAAGTGTTTGAGCTCCTTGTTCAGGACAAAACCACTAAGGAAATCGCCGCACAGTTATTCGTCAGCGAAAAGACGGTCCGAAATCACATCTCTAATGTCATGAAGAAGCTGAATGTCAAAGGCCGTTCGCAAGCTGTCGTTGAACTTGTGCGCCTGGGCGAAATCACCATCTGAGCAAGCGCATCGCCTCTACGCCGCTGGGTGGTAGAGGTTTCTCGCTGAGGTCGTGACTTGCTGGGATCTTGCTGGGATCGTGATCCGGCCTCCGTGCTTTGGTATGATGATATCAGGGAAGGTGAAGTCACGATGGCATGCAGCTGCGGTCACGACCATTGTTCTTGTCAGGAGTTGTCTGTCCTGTATCTGCAAGACGAGAACGGGCAGGCTCATCCCTTTTACGTGGGCGAATCGTTCGCTGTCCAGGAGCGTCAATATGTGCTCCTGCAAAGTGCGGAGGACGCGGATCAACTGGCTCTGCTGAAGGTCGTCTACGACGCTGCGGGCAACCCGTCGCTGTCTAATATTACCGATGAGTCTGAATGGAGCGCAATCGAAGCGGCTCTCGCTGCCGGTTCCACGGCCGGGTAAAGCGAAAAGGCGCCCACGCGGCGCCTTTTTTGGTTTCCAGAGATACTCCTGACGGTGCCTAGCAATCCTCTGCTGACCGAATCTCCCGCCGCGGTCTTCTACAGCACAAAGATTCGCGCCAACAGCGCGGCCAGTATACCGGTCGCAGGAATGGTGATGAACCAGGCGATGACAATCCGGATCGCCATACCCCAATTGACCTGGCGAAATCGTTTGGCAGCCCCGGTCCCCATGATGGCCGAAGAGATCACATGGGTTGTGCTCACCGGTTGTTTGCACAAGGTGGCTGTGAGGATGACCGTGGCCGAAGTCAAATCCGAGGCAAAGCCGTTGATGGGTTCCAGCTTAATGATTTTCGATCCGACCGTCTTGATGATGCGCCATCCCCCCGAAGCCGTCCCGGCAGCCATGGCGAAAGCGCTCAGCACCTTGACCCATAGCGGTACTTCCAGTTCACTTTGAAAGCCCCCGGCAACCAGCGCAAACGTGATGATCCCCATCGTCTTCTGAGCGTCGTTGGTGCCGTGGCTGAACGCCTGAAAGGCCGCCGAAAAGATCTGCAGGGTACGAAAGACACGATTGGCCTTGTGCGGGGACGTGCTTCCGAACAACCATTTCAATAGGGTCATCAGGATGTACCCAACTATCATCGCAGCAATCGGAGACAAAACCAGTGCCTCGATGACGCTGAGAAACCCCGCCCAATGCAGCGCGCGAAATCCGGCCGCGCCGACCACCGCCCCGCTCAAACCGCCAATCAGGGCGTGCGACGACGAGCTGGGGATGCCGAAGTACCAAGTCAAGAGGTTCCACGCAATGGCCGCGATCAAGGCCGCCAAGACAATCACCATACCATGCTGAAGGGTGAACGGATCGGCAATGTTCCCGCCAATCGTCTTGGCGACGCCGGTGAACACCAAGGCGCCGATAAAATTCATCGCTCCCGCCAGGACCACGGCCCGGCGCGGAGACAGGGCTCGCGTGGAAACCGTTGTCGCAATCGCATTCGCCGTATCGTGGAACCCGTTGCTGTAATCGAATACGACAGCGAGCACGACGATAAGTAATATGATGCCGGACATCTCGCACCTTCCTACGCGTTTTTCACGATCACGGAATCCAGCACATCGCCAACGTCCTCGCACTTGTCGGTTATACTCTCGAGGATTTCATAAATTTCCTTCAGTTTGATCAACTGAATGGCGTCGGTCGATTCGCTGAACAACGACCGCAAAGAGGTGCGCAGGAGGGCATCGCCTGTCTTCTCCAAGTGGTTGAGCCGCTGTGTATGCTCCCGCAGTTCCAACAACTTGCGGGCCTGCAGTTTGGACATCGCCGCCGCGATTTCATCTACGCTGTCCGCGATGTTTTGGGCAAACTCAAACATCACAGGAGTCGGCTGCGTGATTTGATACAAATCAAAACGAACCGTGCAGGCCTCCAATCCGTCCACAATGTCGTCCATGCGCAGCGCCAGCTCAAGATAGTCTTCACGGTCCAGAGGGGTAATGTAGGTTGCATTGATCAGGGACAACAATTCACTCGTCAAGTCATCCCCTTTTTCCTCCAGGCGCTTTACGTTGGCAGCCAGGAACTCGGGATGGGACAGGTCTTTGAGTCCCTCGCCAAACAGATTCGCTGCATCCTGCAGGTTCGTTGAGATGTCAACCAGGTATTGGACCAGTTGCTGGCTCCTCTTTGACACCGCTGGTTCTCCTCCTCCACAACCATTCACGTATGTATTCCAGAACCTGACATGCCGCCTCCCGGCTTATCCAGGTCCATGGCTAGTCTATCACGCCATCCGCCGAGATGACAGTCAAACAGCCGCAATTGGCGCCAAGCCCTACTCTAATTCGACAACCACGATCTCAATTGAGCCAGCAGCATCCGCTGTTCGTCCGGAGTCAACTCCTGCTTCATCTCTGAAAAGGCGGCCCGAAGGAGACGCACATCCTCCGCATCGAATGCAGTCCGCCCGTGGAAATGACGCCTCAGCCATGCGGCGTCCTGGGGCGTCAGGCGGCTGCTCAGGACCTGCGAAAAGATCTGTGCCGCCTTGTGCTCATCGGGCGTGGTCAGCGCCTCACCCAACCGTTTCCAATCTTCCGGACGCAGCGAGTGCATGAGTCGTTGCGCAATCCCCGACATGCCCTCCATCTCCTCCGGCTGCGTTTGCACCGAGGACGTGCTCGCCGGAGCCGCTGCCGGACCGCCCACAACCGAGAAGTGCTGCCGCAGGACGTTGCCGACACGATGGGACGACAACCACTGCTGGACGGATCGTCCGAGTGTGGCCAGATGCGCAAACTCGTCCCCAGTTCGCAGTGAGTTGAATAGTCCCAGCGTGGCTGTCAGCATCAATGCCACCAAGGCCACAATGACCGGAGCTTCGGAAGAACGTCTCATGCCGCCACCTCCAGCTTCAGTATGGCCTAGTGAAGGCGGCAGCAACCTCATGAAAAAACGCCCGCGAGCGGGCGTCCAAGCTCCAAAAAGGGGTTATTTCTTCAACCAAGCCCCGATGGCGTGATAGGTGACCTGGCGATTCATGGCGGCAATCGACGTGGTCAAGGGGATGCCCTTCGGGCAGACCTGCACGCAGTTCTGCGCGTTCCCGCATTCGTGAATGCCGCCTTCCTCCATCAACGCTTCCAGCCGGTCCGCCCGGTGCATGGCCCCAGTTGGATGTGCGTTGAACAGGCGCGCCTGCGAAATCGCAAAGGCCCCCATGAACGAGGTGCGCTCATTCACATTCGGGCAGGCCTCCACGCAGCAGCCGCAGGTAAAACAACGAGACAACTCATAAGCCCACTGCCGATCCCGCTCGTTCATCCGAGGTCCTGGCCCGAGATCGTAGGTCCCGTCAATCGGAATCCAAGCTTTCACCTTTTTCAGCGCCTCAAACATGCGGCTGCGATCTACCACCAGGTCCCGCACCACAGGAAACGTGCGCATCGGCTTCAAGCGAATGGGCTGCTCCAACTTATCGACCAAGGCCGTGCACGCCTGCCGCGGCTTACCGTTGATCACCATCGAACAGGCGCCGCAAATCTCCTCTAGGCAATTCATTTCCCAAGTTACCGGAGCCACACGCTTACCCGCCTTATTCACCGGGTTGCGCTGGATCTCCATCAAACAAGCAATGACATTCATTCCAGGCTGGTACGGTACTTCAAACTCCTCTGTGTAACTCGGAGAGTCGGGCCCGTCCTGCCGTTCAATGATCAAGTGCACCGTCTTTGTAGTCGCAGCCGTCTGCCGTTCTGCCGTCGCGCTCCCACTCATCAGGTGGTCTCCTCCTTCTTCACGGCATAGTTGCGCAGCCTCGGTTTGATGAGAGACACATCGACATCCTCATATTCAAATTTTGGGCCATCCGGCGTCCACTTGGCCTTCGTGGTCTTGAGCCAGTTCTCGTCGTCGCGTTCCGGAAACTCCGGCTTGTAATGAGCGCCGCGGCTCTCGTTCCGGTTGAGTGCTCCAAGGGTGATGGCACGGGCCAACTCAAACATGTTCCACAGTTGGCGCGTGAACGGAGCCATCTGGTTTTCCCACCGCGACGTGTCGGCCATGCCAATCCGCTTATAGCGTTCCATCAGTTCCTGAATCTTTTCATCCGTCCTCTTGAGCCGGTCATTGTAGCGAACAACCGTCACATTGTCCGTCATCAACTGGCCCAATTCCCTGTGCAGTTGATAAGGGTTTTCGTCTCCTTCCATCTTCAGCAGGCCCTCAAACTTATCCTGCTGCTGCTGGCGATACCGCTCAAATAAGGAAGCATCCAGATCAGCGCTGGATTTGGTGAGATTGCGTGCATAGTTGACCGCATTGGGACCTGCCACCATGCCACCGTAGATGCAGGACAGCAACGAATTGGCGCCCAAACGATTGGCCCCGTGATACTGGTACTCGCACTCGCCGCAGGCGAACAACCCGGGAATGTTGGTCTGCTGATTGATATCGACCCACATACCGCCCATGCTATAGTGCATCGCAGGGAAGATCCGCATCGGAACCTTCCTCGGGTCGTCACCGACGAATTTCTCGTAGATCTCCAGGATGTTGCCCAGCTTCACATTCAGTACGTCTGCCGGGATATGGGAGAGATCCAAATACACTTGATTTTTTCCGTCGACACCAAGCCCCATGTCGACACAGACCTTGAAAATGGCGCGAGTGGCCACGTCGCGCGGCACCAAATTTCCATACTCAGGGTACCACTCTTCCAGGAAATACCAGGGTTTTCCGTCCTTGTAGGTCCATACCCGTCCGCCCTCACCGCGGGCCGACTCGGACATTAAGCGCAGCTTGTCGTCCCCGGGGATGGCCGTCGGATGCACCTGAATCATCTCTGGGTTGGCGTAGTACACCCCTTGCTGATACAAGGCTGACAAAGCGGTACCGGTGTTGATCATCGAGTTGGTGCTCTTGCCGAACACCATGCCCAAGCCCCCGGTGGCCATAATGACCGCATCCGCACGAAAGGCATGGATCTCCATCGACCGCAGGTCCTGCGCAATGATGCCCCGGCACACACCCGCATCGTCCAGTACTGCGCATAGGAATTCCCATCCTTCGTACTTTCGCACGAGACCAGCAACCTCATGCCGGCGCACCTGTTCGTCCAACGCATACAACAGCTGTTGGCCCGTGGAAGCTCCGGCAAAGGCAGTGCGGTGATGCTTGGTTCCACCAAATCGACGAAAATCCAGTAGACCCTCGGGGGTGCGATTGAACATGACGCCCATGCGATCCATTAAATGGATGATGCCCGGCGCCGCTTCGCACATTCCCAAGACCTGGGTCTGATTGGCCAGGAAATCGCCGCCGTAAATCGTGTCGTCAAAGTGCTCCCACGGGCTGTCGCCTTCGCCTTTGGTGTTGACGGCTCCGTTGATACCCCCCTGCGCACATACGGAGTGGGAGCGTTTGACCGGGACGAGGGAGAATAGGTCCACCGGCATCCCGGCTTCGGCGCATTTTATCGTCGCCATCAGGCCGGCCAAACCGCCGCCGACCACGATGATCCGCTGATCACTCATAACGTTTTACCTCCTCCAGCCTACGCGGTTTGTGTCGTGAACGCAATCAAGGCATCAACGCCAACCGCAGCCAGCACGATGAAAACGACAAAGAACACGTAGGCCGACACCCGCTGCGCCCGCTGTCCGACCGTGATTCCCCAGTGGATGCAGAACGACCACAAACCATTGGAGAAGTGGAACGTCGCCGCCACGACCCCGATGATCATGAACCAGAAGTACGCTGGATTGTTGACCAACAGGTCGTGCACCATCTGAAAGGTTGGCGCTTTACCGGAAAACCGGGTTGTCCACAGGTGGAAGATAATGAAGACAAACGTGATGACACCACTAACCCGCTGCAGGACGAACATCACGTTGCGCCCCCAGGAGTACTGACCGGCGTTGTAGCCGGACGTGAACGCCACGTACAGGCCAAACACACCGTGGTACACCAGCGGCAGAAAGATAAAAATGAACTCAATGAAATGCAGGAACGGAATGTGCTGAATCGTGTACACCGCACTGTTGAACGTCTCCGGCCCCGAAGTAGCCATTGAGTTCGTAAACAGGTGCTCCAATAAGAACAGTCCGACTGGAATCACACCTGCCAGCGTATGTAATCGACGCAGAATGAATTCTGTGTGGGCGTTGGTAGTAGCCACGCCTGTGCCTCCCTTCAATTGCCGGTCCCCGACGGCGCCGATCGCGGGCCCGTGTGTCGCCACCGGAACAAAGCCATACATATGTAAGGGCAGTCGTAGCACGACTGCCTGGCCGATTGGCGACGGGTCTACAGCAAATTGTACTGGTTGCAACAGACAGCGTCAAGAAACGCCATCCTTTGCGCTGCCCGCATTGGCGAGGTGCGCCTGAATCTTCTTCGCTAATTTTTCTCCAATGCCGACTTCCCGCAGCGCGGCCAGGTCCGCTTCCTGGATGGCTTTCAAGGAGCCAAAGTGCTGCAGTAAACGGCGGCGGCGCTCCGGTCCAATCCCGGGGATCTCATCCAAGCGCGAAGCGAGCCCGGTCTTTTGGCGCCGTTGGCGGTGAAACGTGATGGCAAACCGGTGCACTTCGTCCTGAACCCGTTCCAACAGATAGAAGGCGCTGGAATGCCGGTCCATCGGAATGGGTTCATCTTCGTCGCGGAAGAACAGCTGGTGCGTGCGATGTCTGTCGTCCTTCGCCAGGCCGACCACCGGTAGCTCCAGATCCAGTTCGTTCTCCAAGACGTCGAGGGCCGCATGCAACTGCCCTTTGCCCCCATCAATCACAATCAGGTCGGGCAGCGGTAGCTTCTCCTTGAGCACCCGGGAGTAGCGCCGGCGAATAACCTCCCGCATCGATTCGTAATCGTCCGGACCTCGTACGGATCGGATCTTGTATTTACGGTACTCGCTGCGTGCCGGTTTGCCGTCGAGAAACACAACCATCGCCGCCACCGCATCCGCACCCTGCAAGTTGGAGTTGTCAAAGGCCTCGATGCGCCGCGGCTCCGGGATTCCCAGTTGCTCGCCCAACGAGATGACCGCCCCCAGCGTCCGATCCATGTCTTTTTCAAGCAGCTTCAGCCGCTCCAACAAGGCCAGGCGGGCATTTTCGCAAGCCAAGTCCACAAGCTGGCGCTTTTGCCCGCGCTTTGGGTGCAAACAGCGGGCGCCCAACCACTCGCTCAAAACGTCGCTGTTCGTGCCCTGGGGCAGCAGGACTTCCTTAGGAACATCCGCCTGCTCATAATAAAACTGTTCCACAAAGGACATGAAATCATCGGCCGGAACACCGTAATGTTTGAGGATGTTGACTGAGCGTTCAATCAGTTTCCCGGATCGCACATAAAACACCTGTACGCAGAGCAACCCTTTATCCGCGTAGTATCCAAACACATCCCTGTCCGCGTCGTCCAAGACGGACACTTTTTGCGGTTCCATGACCCGCTCAATATGGGCAATCAGGTCCCTCAACTCGGCCGCCCGCTCAAAATTTAATTGCTCCGCCTCACGCTCCATCCGCTCCCGCAATTCCTCCTGAACCGCTTTGTGACCTCCGTTCAAGAAACGCGTGATCTCGCGGACCAATTGGTCGTATTGAGCCGTCTCGACGGGAAACTCGCACGGTCCCAAGCACTGACCGATGTGGTAATACAGACACACTTTCGGTTTCAGTCGCTTGCATTTGCGAAGCGGGTACAATCTGTCCAACAGGCGGCGCGTCTCGGACGCCGATGTCGCATTGGGATAGGGACCAAAGTATTTCGCCTTGTCCTTTTTCACCCGTCGGACGATCTCCAGCCGTGGATGCTCTTCGTTGGTGATCTTGATGTATGGATAGGCTTTGTCATCCCGCAGCATGATGTTGTACTGCGGCGAGTGCTGTTTGATCAGGTTGCACTCAAGCACCAGCGCCTCGACCACATTGTCGGTAACAATGTACTCGAAATCGGCGATGTTGGACACCATGTGCTGCGTCTTCCGGTCATGAGAGCCGGTGAAGTACGAACGCACCCGGTTTTTCAACACCTTCGCCTTGCCGACGTAAATCACCCGACCAGCGCTGTCCTTCATGAGGTAAACGCCGGGCTTGTCTGGCAACAACTGCAATTTGTCGCGAATTTGATTGTTCATTTGACCTCAGCCACCACCAACTGCGGGACGTTGCCGACGTCCTGCAGCCAAATTAAGTTTCCGTTGCTCACGGCCAGCCCGTAGACTGAGCCGTCGAGGGTGAGCGCGGGCGATTGATCCACGCTCGATTTCTGGTTCATGGAGCCCATCAAAACCTGCTGCCGCCCCTGGCCCTGACGCGCGTCCGGCGTCGTCTCGACCCACCACATGCGTCCATCCTCGCCCTGCAGCGCCCAATGAGGTTGACCATCGGACGGAGGGCCCGCGAGGTCTGACACCTGGCCATTCCAATTCAGAAAATACCACGCCGAGTTGCCGGACGAGGTGGCATCCACCGCCTCGCTGATGACTCCCGTCTGGGTGACAACCGGATGGGCCAGCGGCATCCCAGGCGCCCGCAACTCCTTCCACAGAACCAGAGCGTGCCCTGGATACGTCCCCTCCAAGTTGTACACCTGGATGGGCAGGGCGACCGCAGCCCCTGCGCCGTTGGCCGTGGCCACGTTGTTCCCAACCTCGCCTTCCATCACCACACGTCCATGACCGGCTGCGACGGTGTAGCTGTCGGCCCCGCTGCCGCCCAGAGCCAATGTCTTGACCAGCGCGGACTGACCTGTGCTGAGATTCAGTGCGTATACCTGCAGCACACCCCCATCCGCGGTCTGTGCATCCCGCGGCTGCCACTCGACTGTGGCGATGGCCCATCGTTCATCGGCCGGTTGAAACGACCACGAGGCCACCAACCAGGCCGACTCGGTCAAACTTTTCGCCCCCGGTGAATGAAGCCGAATGCGACCGAACATGTCTTGGGCGCTGTCGAGGGCACGTCCGCTGTCGCGGTAGCGATACCCGTAAACGTCAATCTCACGAGTGCCCTTGGTGTCCGTGGTCTGCAGGCGAGGCAGAAACAACGCATTGCCGTTGGCAGCCGCATGGTCGAGGGAGACGCTGGTCCTCCCCAAGGCAAACTGAGCTTTCGTCGCGGTGGGTAGGTTGGACAGCACCGGCGGCAATGCCGGAGATTTGCTGTTACGATCCAGAGCGGCATGCGCCGGATGCAGCCAGATGTTTCCAAACTCGGCGGCCGCCACCGCCAAAACCCCAAACACGCCGGTGAGAACCAGGGCATAGCGTGTCCAGCGCGGTCCCTGCTGTCGTTGTCGCGCCCACTCGGCCACCGCTTGCGCCTTGAGCAGCTTCTGGGTTTGACACCGTAAGTTCTCATAGGAAGAATGTCCTTCCCAATAAGCCGGCACGAACGCCAATCTCTGCACTTCAGGCCTCCATGAGGACACCTGAGACATTAACCATTCCTGAGGCGCATCCTGCACCCTGTGGTCCCGTTTATGGTAAAGCGCGCGGAAGGCTGCCAGGAACACATGAACAAAACAATCGCGGGCTGCCGCCGCATCCTCGCACTTCTCCGTGCACGCCGTGAACACCGACTCCCCGTAATCCTCCAGCCACTGTTCAATCTGCCGGCGGCACGCGTTCAGCCTGGCGTCCATCGTCTCGCCCCCCTCCGCACGTCTGCTTTCATCATACCGCATCCGGATCGATACGGAGACGAAAATACCCCGCAGCCATAACAGCCACGGGGTTGCCTTGGACAAAGAAAGTATGGTGGGTCATGAAGGACTCGAACCTTCAACCTGCCGATTAAGAGTCGGATGCTCTACCAATTGAGCTAATGACCCCCATGGTGACCCTACGGGGATTCGAACCCCGATTACCGCCGTGAGAGGGCGGCGTCCTAACCATTAGACGATAGGGCCATGGCTGCCGGACTAGGACTCGAACCTAGACTAACTGATCCAGAGTCAGTCGTGCTACCATTACACCATCCGGCACCGCATGCCTTGCGGCGCTCTTCCTTTCGGAGGTCGACCGCCGACGTTTGCTAGTATACTGGGCTACAAAGCGCTTGTCAATACCGTGTTTCGATTGAGTGCCTCTGCGCTCGGCCGCCGCGGCCGCGGGGCCGGGGGCGCCCGATATGGCATGCCCCGGCGCACGCCGCCTGCGCAACCCGAATACCGTCGTTAAGGTTGATGCGATCGGATCCAGTCGGCCGCCCTGCGCATGCGTCGCTGGCACTCGGAAGCACCCAGGAGTGCCATCACGTCAAACAAGCCGGGTCCCACCGTCAGACCGGTGATCGCGAGGCGAGTGGGATGAATCAGCTGGCCGCCTTTGATGCCCCACTCCGCTATCAAGCGGCGATAGCACGACTCGACGTTGACGACGGTGAACGGCCTGACATCCTGCAACACAGCCGCCGCCGACTCAAGCCGCGTCGCCGTCTCGCTGTGCGCAAAGTGTTTTTTGGCGCCTTTTTCGTCGTAGTCATAATCCGCCGTGAAAAAGTACGCCATACTGTCGACCAGGTCGGGCAGACTGCGGGCGCGCGCTTGCACAGCCTGGATGACCGTGCGCAGCCAGGCCAACGCCTGCTCGTTCATGTCGGGACGAACCCAGTCGCGTTGCATGAGTTCCGGCCATACCCTGTGCAACACCTCATCGGGCGACAATCGACGCACGTACTGAGCGTTTATCCACTCCAGTTTCTTCACGTCATACACGGCCGCGTGCTTGGTCACCCGCGTCAAATCAAAACGGCGCAGTGCTTCCTCTCGGTCCAGGACCTCCACGTCGTCACCGGGGGCAAATCCGAGCAGCAGCAGATAGTTCACCAGCGCTTCCGGAAGAATGCCTTGTGCACGGTATTCTTCCACACTGGTGGCGCCATGCCGTTTGCTCAACTTGCTTCTGTCCGGGGCCAGAATCATTGGCACATGTGCGAACACGGGCACCGGCGCCGCCAACGCACGAAACAACGCGATATGCCTCGGCGTGTTGGAGAGATGCTCCTCTGCCCGAATGATGTGGGTAATATGCATCTCGCTGTCGTCGACACAACTGGCGAAGTGGTACGTGGGAGTATCGTCGGCCTTCCACACGATGAAGTCGTCCAGTTCGCTGTTGGCAAACACGACATCGCCCCGGATGAGGTCGTGCACCACCGTTTCTCCCGCAGAGGGAGTACGTAGGCGGTAGACATGCGGATCGCCCGCTGCCAACCGTCGCTGCCTCTCCTCTGGAGACAAGTCGCGGCACCTCCCCGTGTAGCGCGGTGCCAATCCCTGTTTCTGCATCTGTTCTCGGTCCTTGGCCAATTGTTCCTGTGTGCAAAAACATGGATAGACTTGGTCTGCAGCCAGCAAGCGCTCCAGGTGCTGGCGGTAGATGGCCAGCCGCTCGGACTGCCGATAGGGACCGTAGGGTCCCCCCGTGTCAGGACCCTCGTCCCAATCAATGCCCAGCCAGCGAAAACTGTCGAGAATCTGCCGGTACGAAGCCTCGGTGGAGCGCGCCCTGTCGGTGTCATCGATGCGTAGTACAAACACCCCTTGGTTCTGCCGTGCAAATAACCAGTTAAAGTACGCGGTACGGGCTCCTCCAATATGTAGAGCCCCGGTTGGGCTGGGCGCAAACCGCACCCGCACAGTCTCTGACATGAACATCCTTCCTCACTTGAAAGACTCCCCGCTAGCCGCGGATTCTGCGCCGCGGGTGGATAGGCCGACCGCCTCCATGAAACTATAACCACGAGGTGATACAGATGTCCACTTCCAGGACCCACGAGGACCAATTTGAGCGCAATCCAAATCGTTCCCAAACAGTGTCCCCATCGGGGGCCTACAACCCGGGCCCAGTCGAAGCGGCGGATACGGATGTGGTGGAAGCCTGGAGAAACGACCTGCAGTTGGAAGAGTTCCCCGACGGCGCGTACCTGGCCGCCACCCACCCGGAACGGCTCGGCAAGTCGACGCCTTGGCGCCCCGGCCAGCAGAGTGTATCCCATTTACGAGACCAAAATCCGGTCAGCAGTGATCGCAAGGTCGCCCGCAAGGAACCACCGGCCAACGCTCCCGAAGGCACCATCGAGGGCGAAAACTGAGACCCTGCAGACCTTGCGTGAAACCGGCGCGAAGCCTGTCGATTCTGGGGTGTGTTATAATGGGGACGCTGGACAGGCCAGCCGCAGATGGACCGCCCCTTGTTGACTGGGGCCGTCCGTCTCGACGCGCAAGGAGACGTGATGGAGTTTGCATCAATACTGGTTCTGGATTGGCAATTTTCCGGTACGCGCGTACAGCACCATCTTCGCGGCAGCGTTTTTGTTGGGTCTGGGGGCTGCCCTGTATTTTGCGCATGCGGACGGGCGTAAAGAGTACACCCCTCACATCTGGAATCTGGCCCCGCTGCTGTTGATCGCCGGATTGATTGGGTCCCGCTTTTGGCAGGTCTTTTTTTTCGACTGGGGCTATTATGCGCAGCATCCCGGCGAGATCATCGCGATTTGGCACGGAGGCTTGTCGATTCAAGGTGGATTTGTCGGCGCACTCGTCGCCGGGGCTTGGTACATATGGCGACACCGTCTTAACTTCTGGGTACTGGCCGATATCTTTGCGCCGGCGCTATTGCTTGGGCAAAGCATTGGCCGCGACGCCAACCTGATGAACGGCGACGCCTTTGGCGATCCGACCCACCGCGGGTTCGGACTGCTTTATCCTTCCTCCACTCTGGCCCACCAGACGTACGGCAACCAGCCTCTTTGGCCCGCCGAGGTTTGGGAGGGGCAGGCGGATATCATTTTGTTTGCGCTGATGCTCATTATGAAGCAGAGACGCTGGCCGCAGGGCTGGCTGTTTGCCTATTATTTGGTGGGCTACAATGCGGTGCGTTTCTTCCTCGAAATGTTGAGAGGGGATTCTCCTCGTTTCCTGTTTCACTGGGATGCGGCTCAGTGGACGGCTGCGCCGCTGGTCATCATCGGCGTCGGCTTGGCCATCTACCTGTACATCCGCGACCGACGTCGGGTGGCTGTGGAGCAGGACGCGTAGGCGACCACTCAGGGCCGGAGCGCTGCTCCACCGCAGGAACCAAGAACCGCTGGCAAAGCCAGCGGTTCTTGGCGCCGTCCGAACGGTGGCGGGCCACCCAATGAGACGGATTAGGGCGCCGTCTTCCGCGATTCCGCCAGTACAGCCTGCATGGCGTGATGGAAGGCCCGATTGTCCTCTTCCTTGCCAAACGTCACCCGAATGTACTCCTCCGCCCCGGAGAAGCCTGCCCGCACCAAAACCCCGTGCGCCATCAGCGCCCGCACCGTGGCCATGCCGTCGCCGGTGCGAATGAAGACGAAATTGGCCTCACTCGGCACCATCTCCAACCCCAAGTCAGCCGCCGCGAAACGAAAGAATTCCCGACAGCGGGCCGCATGCTCGCGCGACTTCTGTCGGTGTTCCTCATCCGCAAGCGCGGCCGCGGCCGCACGCTGAGCCATGCGATTGACATTGAACGGCTCCCTTACGCGATGGACAAAACGCCACACATCCGGATGCGCCAACCCATAGCCGATGCGCAGGCCGGCCAGACCATACAGCTTCGAAAATGTGTGCAGGATGATCACCCGCGGATCCACCAACAGCCGCGGCGTCTCGCGCACGCGGGCGGGGTTCTCAGAGTAATCGTTGTACGCCAGGTCGAACACCAACAGCACGTGCTCAGGCAGGGAGTCCAGCAGCCACTCGGCTTGCTCCGCCGTGAACAGGGTGCCCGTTGGGTTATTGGGAGAACAGACATACACGATTTTCGTATGGGGCCCGACGGCGGCTCGCAGTGCCTCCACATCGTACGTGAAATCCCTTTTCAGGGAGACGGTCACTTGCCGCGCCCCCATGATCGCCGCTCCAAACCCGTACTGGGAGAAGGAAGGTGTCGGCACCACCACCTCATCCCCAGGTTCCAAAAACGTCTCAGCCAAAAGTTTAATAATATCGTCCGATCCGTTTCCAGCCAACACATGCTCTTCTCCCACGCCATGGAACTGGGCGATAGCCTGGCGCAGAAAGCCGCTGCCTCCGTCCGGGTACAAATGCAGGCTACTGATCTCCGCTGCAATCGCCTGCAGGGCTTTCGGCGACGGTCCCAGGGCATTCTCATTCGCGTTCAGTTTGACGACGCGCTGCACACCGAACATCCGTTTGATATCATCATCCGTCAATCCCGGCACATACGGCTGGATCTTATCCAGCCCGGGTCGGACACGCTCTGCCACCTGCAACATCCTGCCGCCCCCTCGCCTCGGCGGCCTGTCGCGCCGCCGATTCCTCTGCTACAATAATATTCGATTCTATCACACCTGGAAAAACGACGACAATCTGCGCATGCCCAGCCGACAGCCGGGCAAGCGGTGGGAAAAAAGGGGCTGTCACCTTGCAGACCACACCACAGAATCACCAAGCGCCTGATCTCGCCCAGATTCAAGCCGCGCGAAGGCGGCTGTCCGGCGTCATCCAAACGACCCCAGTCGACCTCTCGCAGACCTTCTCGGAGATGTGCGGCAACCGCGTCTTTCTCAAGCTGGAAAATCTGCAAACAACCGGATCATTCAAGCTGCGCGGCGCCTACAACAAGATTGCCCTGCTAGCTGGTGAACAGCGTCGCCGCGGCGTTATTGCGGCCTCGGCCGGGAACCACGCGCAAGGAGTGGCGTATGCCGCTCGAGCACACAACGTCCCTTGCACCATCGTCATGCCCGAATCAGCCAGCCTAGCCAAGGTGGCCGCCACCCGCCGCTACGGCGCGGAGGTGGTATTGGCGGGAGCCACCTACGACGAGGCGTACGTCCGCGCCTGCGAATTGCAGTCCCTGCGGGGCGCCACATTCGTTCACGCCTTTGACGATGCGGCCGTGATAGCCGGCCAGGGGACGATTGCGCTGGAGGTGCTCGAGCAGGTTCCCAGCGCTTCCGCTATCGTGGTTCCGATTGGAGGCGGCGGACTTGCGGCCGGCATCGCGGTGGCGGTCAAGTCGTTGCGACCCGATATCCGTGTCATCGGGGTTGAGGCGGCCTCCGCACCGGCCTTTCGGGCATCCCTGGACGCCGGCAGGCGCACGACGGTACAGGTGGCGCCCACGATTGCGGACGGGATCGCAGTCGCGGAACCCGGGCGCCTTCCCTACAGGCTGGTCGCTCGGTTGTTGGATGACGTGATCACCGTCGAAGAGGAACAGATTGCCCGCTGCATGGTGTTACTCCTGGAGCGCTCCAAGGTCGTGGCAGAGGGCGCCGCCGCGGCCGCGGTGGCCGCCGTCGCCTACAGCAAGCTGCCGACGGACATGGGAGATACCGTGGTCATTGTGTCGGGGGGAAACGTGGACGTGACTATGCTCTCGCGCATCATAGAACATGGACTGGTCGAGTCCGGCCGGTTTGTGCGGCTGTCCGTGACGCTCGCAGACAAGCCTGGCGCGCTGCGCAGCCTGTTGGACGTGTTTGCCGGTCTAGGGGCCAACGTGCTGAGCATTCATCACCACCGTGTCGGTACGCGCATCGCGCTCGGCCAGACAGAGGTTGACATCGACCTGGAGACGCGGGACCAGACGCACATCGAGGCGATACTGAAATCGTTGCATGAACATGGGTACCTGCCGAAGCAGATGAGCTGAGCTAGGCCCGGCACGCGCCCCCGTACCGGCCTCAACGGTCGGGCCCACGTGCACGGGCCGCCCTTCAGGGGCTTGGCAACGAGTAGAACCCGACCGCCATGATGACGTACGCAGACAACGCCAACGCCCCTTCCAGCCAGTTCGATTCCCCGTCCATCATGAGAATAGCAATGAGGAGCGCTCCGGCTCCCAGACAGGCCAACTCCGGCCAACTGAACACCAAGTACATGGGATGACCCAGAAGAAGGCTGGCAGCAAACAGGACCGGCGCCACAAACATGGCTACCTGCAGACTGCTGCCCACCGCAATCTCGAGCGAGAGGTCCATCCGGTTTTTCCACGCCATGAGTACGGCCGAGGCGTGCTCGGCGGCGTTGCCGACAATCGCCACGACAATGACACCGAGGAACAGTTCGCTCCAGCCAAACGTATGGCCGACCTCTTTCACGGTGTCCACCAGCCACTCGCTCTCAAAGCTGACCAAAATGGTAGTCAGGAACAAGATCAACACGGCCGGCCACAGCCGCCACGGCTCGTCCTCCTCTGAATTGGCCGCAACCGTGTTGATGGACTCAAATAGGTCCCGGTGCGTGATCAGCGAGAAGTACAGCCCACCTATGTACAGTACGAACAATGTGGCGGCGACGACGCTCGACAAAAGGATATGCGAGCCGCGGGTGCCCGTGGCAAAAATCGCCGGTACGATGTACGCCACGCCGATGCTCGCCACCAACATCGAGGAGTTGCTGCGGGCCGCCCGAATGTTAAACCGCTGAATCGGGTGGCGAATACCGCCGACAAAGAAGCTGACACCCAATACGAACAACAAGTTGCCCAGGATGGACCCCGTGATGGACGCTTTGACCAAATCCACCAGCCCGTCCTTAATGGCCATTACACCGATGATAAGTTCCACCGCGTTCCCAAACGTGGCCGACAACAGCCCGCCCAGGCGTGGACCGGCATGGGCGGCGATGGACTCGGTTGACCTGCCCATGATGCCGGCCAAGGGAATGATGCTCAAACACGAAAGCAGGAAAACCCAGATGGCGGCCGCGTGCACATAATGCACAACGGCACTCGCCCCGACGAGGACGGCCGTGACTGGCCAGATCCATTTGTTCAATTTTCCGCAACCCCCTGATTACGTGGATGCACAGACGCTCCGGGCGCCCGCCGATCTCGCACACTCGTCCCGCTTCAGTTTCCACCTCGCATACAATCCATTATAATGGATTGGTAAAGAGAATCGGCGGGCGCCGCTTGTGCACGCCCCCGGCAAGGGAGGTAAACCTGATGGCCAACGAAACTTTTCAAGTCGATGTTCTGATCGAGATTCCCAGAGGCAGCCAAAACAAGTATGAATTCGACAAAAAGGCCGGCGTTTTCCGGCTTGACCGCGTTCTGTACTCCCCAATGCATTATCCGGCTGATTACGGATACATACAAAACACCCTGGCCGAAGATGGCGATCCGCTCGATGCCCTCGTCTTGGTCAGCAATCCCACCTTCCCAGGCTGCGTGATTGAGACGCGCGTGGTAGGTGTGCTGCTGATGGCGGATGACAAGGGCCCGGACGAAAAGCTCATCGGCGTCGCCACACAGGACCCGCGCTTCGCGCAGGTGCAAAGCTTGGAAGACATCCCTCCGCACATCCTGAAAGAAATCGCCCACTTCTTCCAAGTGTACAAGGACCTGGAGGGCAAGGAGACCCACATCGAGGGGTGGAAGGGTACGGACGACGCGCAACGCATTCTCCAAGAAGCGTTGGCCCGCTACGGAAAGTAACAGCCAAAGACTCGTTCGGACATGTCTGGACCCGGCTGCTTGTGGACCCAACCTCAAACGGGGTGGGTCCCGCACCGAATGCTGAAAAAAGGACGACGCGAGACAGCTCGTCTTTTTTTTTTTCACAGCATGGCCCAGGTGGGATACGCTCATGCCTACAGATGCAGGGGGCATTAGGAAAAAAGTGGGTAGCCGCGCTTTTTCAGCCCGTGTACGAGCCAGGCAGCGAGCAGGCTGCCCAGCCAGCCCACGGCAAACAATCCCCATTCGGTTGCTGCCATGCGCCCCCCCGTTCTCAGCAGCACATACACCGTTACCAACCCATATAGGAACAAGGACACCCACCAGCGGCGCAAAACCATGTTGAGGAATGCACCGACTCCAAACGAGCTCACGATTGCCAGTAACCCGAGCAGAAACCAAGCACCCAGCGCAAATGCGGCGGGACTGCCCATATTCTCACTCCCCTGCCGTGCGAGGCGATGTGTCCACACAGCCCTGTCGTCGGCCTATCGGTGACGAAAAGCCGGTTTTCGCTTTTCGATAAAGGCCGTGATCCCTTCCCGGGCATCCTCTGTTTCAAAGACTTGGCCAAACAATTTGGCCTCCAGACGCAAACCGGTCTCCAGGCTACCATCCAATCCTTGGTCAATCGCCATCTTGGCCAGCCGCAGGGAGGCCTGACTCCGTTCCCGAAACACCTGCAAAAACTCCACCGCCCGAGCGCAGGCCTGGCCACGCGGGACAACCTGATTGACCAATCCTATTTGCAGGGCTGTATCGGCACCAATCGCCTGACCCGTCAAGATCAATTCCTTGGCCCGTGACGGCCCGATAAGTCTGGGCAGGCGCTGCGTCCCGCCTGCGCCGGGGAATACCCCCAGCTTGACCTCCGGGAACCCCAGCTCGACATGTTGCTCGGCAATGCGAAAATCGCACGCCAAGGCCAGTTCCAACCCGCCCCCGAGGGTGACACCGTTGAGCGCGGCCACGGTGGGCTTGCCCAACCGAGAGAGCTGATTCATCGTGTCGTCGAACTGCAGCGCCATGGCCTCGGCGATGCCCTGCTCCATATACCGCGGAAACTCTTTAATGTCCGCGCCAGCCATGAAGGCCCGCTCACCCTGCCCCGTCACGACCACGGCAAACACATCTTCTGCCACCGCAACCTGCGCTACCGCCGCACGGATTTTGTCGCTCATCTCCGTGCTCAGCACGTTGAGCGGCGGGTTATCCAGCGTCAACACCGCCACACCGTCTCTCGTTTCCATATGTACCCGAGCCACTCTGATCTCCCCTCCCTGATCTGTATGCCGCGCGCATCTCTCCCCAAAGCGCCAAAAAAGACGAAGGTACCGACCGCTCAATACCGCTTCCATTCGTCGGGGTCCGGCTGCTCCGGGTGTCGGATTCTGCGCAGCAGCCGCACCGCATAGCGAATAGCTAGTACCATCGCGCACACCCCGACAATGGCAGCCCCGATACGGGTCATCAACGCCATCATGTGAAACATTCGCCCCAACGTTCGACACAGCTCCCAGCCACCAATGGCGAAGGCAGCAAACATCCAATCGGGCAAAAAAGGATTCAAGAGCATCCTCCCCACACAGTGACCCATCCGAGTAACCGTACCCTAGCATTGCCCACATTATAACACGGATAGGGCGAGGCCAAGCGGTCTGTCGACTGGCGGCGCGCTCTCCACATCCACACTGGTTTGCATGAATGCCAGTTCCTTCTATATAATCATGGGCGAGGTGAGTGAGAATGGCCCATCACGGACATGTGCACACTTGTCCGAACTGCAACCACACATGGTTCCGGGAAGAGAAAATTGTTCAACTCGACGCCAGCGTCGTCATTCAATCATCCTCACCTGTCGAGGGACGGACCACCAATGTGACGTATCGATACGTCTGCGCGAACTGTAATCAGGTCCTGGACGAGCCTTGGAAAGGACACCACGATTGACAGGAACCGAAGCAATGTCCGACGGTATTGGACCGTCGGACCAGTTCTAGGTAGCGCACCGACGTCATTGCTGCATCATGGGGTTCGTATTTGAGGACATATTATCATAATACTCAATTTTTTATGTCGTGTATCATATGGATTGGATACGGTTTCGACAATACTCGACTTTGGTCATGTTGGGAGAGTGACTGAATTATGGCAGGCCGTCCACGGCGGCACAATTCCCCCCATTCCACCGGCCGGGGCGGGACCGGTCGGTGGAAACGCGCAATCGTCCTCGTCACTGCGGCGGCCTGCGTCGGTGTGGCCGGCGGGGCGTATTACGCGCTGCACCGGCCGTTAAAAACTGTTCCCGCCCCGAGCGCTTCGAAATACACGGACGTGGCGGAACAACCGAAAATTCCTGCAGATCCGGATAGAACCAACATCTTGCTCATCGGTTCCGATACGCGCCCGGGTGAGGTGGATGGCAACACCGACGTGTTGATTTTATGCAGCATCGACCGAGCTCATCATCGAATTGAAATGCTCTCCATCCCGCGGGATACGAAGATCACCTTTCCCGACGGCATGCAAGGCAAGATCAACGAAGCTCTTTCGCTCGGTGGACCCGCCCTGACGGAACGAATGGTCAGTGAACTGTTAGACGTTCATATTGACAATTATGCGCTCACCCACTTCGGTGGTCTGGTGAAAATCATCGACACGTTGGGCGGCATCCGAATTGATGTCCCGGAGCGCATGTACTACCGTACGGGCGACAAAGAATACGGTGTCATCAATCTCCAACCTGGGGTTCAAACCCTCAGCGGCGCCCAAGCCCTGGGTTTTGTCCGTTTCCGCCACGACCGACTCGGCGACATCGGGCGCACTCAGCGACAGCAAGAGTTCTTGAAGGCACTCTCCCATAAGCTCATGGATCCGGCCAATATCGTGCGTCTGCCGCAGTTGATTCGGGAGTTTTGGGGGACCATTGACACCGACATGAGCTTGGCCCAAGTGATACACCTGGCCACCCAGGCGACAAGTTTCAAGCAGTACCCGATAGTCACCGAAACCTTGCCGGGGTCGTTCCACAACCCGGATCCCAACATCCCCCATGACGCTAGCTATTGGATTGTCAATCCGGCGGAAGCTCGCTATGCCGCCAAGCACCTGCTGGACGACGGAACACATGTCGCGAACCCGGTGCAAGACCCGTACATCACAGAGCATTGGAGCCCAGCGGACGGGATGGGCGCAAAAGCCCGCATTCGCTCAGCCACAACAACCGCCGACACACAGCAGCAAAATGACAACACAACCTCGACTAGCGCAAATTCCGCTGTTTCCGGCGACAGCACAAACGCGACGGGAGGAGCCCCTCCGTCTCCAGGGGCGGTCAAAATGGTGGTCACCGGACAGACTATCAATGTTCGTTCGGGACCGGGAACCAACTATGCGGTGGTGGCGTCAGCCACAGCCGGAGAAATGGTCTGGAAACTCGAGGAGTTCAACGGATGGGACAAGATTCAACTGCCCGAAGGGGCCATTGGCTACGTGGCAAGCTGGTTGTTGCAACCAAGCCCGTGATAAGAACCACGAAGGAGACCGTACTCTCCAAGCTGTGCCACCACCGCTTTCTTGGCACGCCACACCAGTCGCAATGTCGCGGTCAGGGCCTGCATCCTCACGGCCACCAGACCCCGTGATACACCTGCATGCCCCATGGGTCCAGCCATTGTGGGTGAACCACCGGAAGCGGATACCAAGGCCCCCCCACAGGATAGGCAGCGGCGGCCTGAGCCTTGGCGAGGGACTCGGCTCGCGCCCACCGGGCGGCTGTCCCGCCCCGGCGATGGGGTTCATAAGCGTGGGCGCGTAGCCACCAAGGCATCAGCTCCACGGGCTGCCCGTACCAGTACGGATAACTCCAGGTAGGTGCCCATTCATTGGGTTCCGGCGTGGGCCCGGCGCCCCAGCCCGGATGAACCTCACACATTCCCCGCGCCCCCCGTCCATCGCGACGAGCGATGGGTCAGTCTCCCTATAGTCTATGTCGGGAAACGGCCATCGGGTTACCCGAACCCATGCACTCCGGCCAAAACATATCCGGCGCACATCACGTGCATGGATGATCCGGCGTCTCCGAGCGTACACTATCTTGTTCCAGCTCATGCTCCTTCACGGCATCTCCTATCAAATCGACCACACGTTGCAGGATGCGGAGCAGCGTTGCCGCGTCATCGGGCCCCAGTTGCTCCAAGATACTGCGCCACTTTTGAATGCGAACGGATCGGATATGTTCGAGCTTCTGCTTGCCTTGGTTTGTTATGGCGATGTATACCACGCGTCGATCTTCCTCAGACCGCGTCCTGTCGACAAAGCCCGACTTCACCAACTCGTCGCATACCTGGGTGATAGCGCCTGGGCTCAACCCGACGACACGGGCCAAATCCGAAGCCTTGGCTCGGCCACACGCGTCCAGATAGCGCAAGATGAACATTTCGCTGGTCGTCAAACCGAACTTTTTCACCTGCGACTGTACATGCGCTATCTGCTGAAACCGAGACATGATGTCTTCGAACTGGCGAATCCAGTGTGCCCCCGCATCCATTTGTGTTCACCACTCCCACACTTTCTCGCCATATATTTTAGCAACCAAACAATCCCGGAAGCAACTCTGCTACGTCCCTGCAGCGACAGAACCCACAAAAAAGACCGACTCCAGACACCAGGAGCCGGGAGCGACTATTTCAAGTATGGCAGTCAGCGAAAACGTGATACCCTCAAAGTGAACACGAGCTAGATCCACTTCCGCCGCCGGAACGCGCGAATCATGATCCAGATAATGACCAGGAGCCCGGCTGTCACGATTACGGTTGACAGCCAGCGCCTTTGAAACGGAATCGGTACGTTCATGCCGAAGTAGCCCGTGATCAGCGTCAGGGTAGCGGTCACCGTGGTAATGACCGTTAACACCCGCATCGTCTCGTTGGTTTTTGCCGAAACCAAAGACGAATACGTGTCCAACGCGCCTGAAACCAAGTCGCCAAATACCTCGATGGAGTCTGAGATCCGTTCGAGATGGTCCGTGAGGTCCATATAGTAAGGAATGTTTTCTTCCTTCACCGCGAACGAGTACGCCGAACCCACGTTTTGAAAGATTCGCTTCTTGGGCTGCACCACCCGACGAATCAGCACAATGGTTCGTTTTAGAGACAGAAACTCCTCGGTGATCTCCATGGCCGGGTGCTCATACATCTCATCTTCCAACTCGTCGATACGAGCGGAGATCCGCTCCATGATTGGAAAGTACTCATCGGTTATGCCGTCGACAATCGAGTACAGCAGAAAATCCGGTCCTTTGTTCATGTGGAACGAATCCCGCAGCGACTGAGCGGCAATCCGGCCGATAGGCTGAACAGGATGCCGATGCACGGTGACGATGTAGTTTTTCGCCAAGAATACATTGAGTTCTTCCGTGGTAACCTCGCGTTCACTCTCTTCATCGTACTTTAGGGCATGAAACGTAAAAAAATAATATTCATCATACCGATCCACCTTGGACCGCGGCGAATCGTGCAGACAGTCCTCAATGGCCAGGGGATGGAAATCAAACTTGGCGGCCACCCACTTCAGTTCGTCCAGGGTGCAGTTGTAGAGGTCTATCCATAACAGGCTGTTTTCATCGGCGAGCAAATCCTGCAGGCGCGAAAGGTCCACATCATGATACATTCGTTGATCTTGATGGTTGTAAAAATAAGTCTTGATCATGGACCTCGCCTCCTCGCATTGCTGCCATTTCGACATTATATTCTGCCTTATTGGTTGCCGTCAAACCTCAAGACCGGGCCGATCACGTGCGATAATCGGCGTTGATGCGTACGTAGTCATAGGTCAAATCGCACCCCCAGGCGACAGCCATGCCGTCTCCCGCGTTCAGGGCCACGCACACCTGCACCTCGTCGGCGCTCAACACCCGTCTGGCCTCCGTTTCCGAGAAGGACACCGGTTCTCCGTTCTCCAACAACAGAATCTGGCCATATGGGCTCACAAAATCCACACGCACCCGCTGCGGGTCGAATTGCACCCCGCTGTAGCCGAGAGCCGCCAGCACCCGTCCCCAGTTGGCGTCGCGACCGAACATCGCGGACTTCACCAGATTCGAGGACACCACCGATTTGGCCAAACGGCGCGCCGCCTCAGTATCCTGGGCGCCGACAACCTTGACCTCCAGCAGCTTGGTGGCTCCCTCCCCATCGCGGGCAATCTGCTTCGCCAACGATACCATGACCGCTGTCAACGCTCGCGAAAATTGCGCATAGGCATCCGATTCTCGAGCAATTTCCACCCCGGATGCGCCGTTGGCCAGGACAAACACACTGTCATTGGTGCTGGTGTCGCCGTCGATGGAGAGCATGTTGAAGGAAGCATCGACCCCGTCCGCCAGGGCTGTCTGCAGCACATCGGGCGCCACCTCTGCATCCGTGGTAAGAACAGCCAACATCGTGGCCATGTTGGGGTGAATCATCCCCGACCCCTTGGCCATCCCCCCGATAGTCACAACCCTGCCCCGCAGCGGAAAACGGATGGCCGCCTGCTTCATCACGGTGTCTGTCGTACGAATAGCGTCCGCCGCCCGGGCATCTGCGGCCGGTCCCCGCGCCAAGGCAGCACCCAAACGGCCCATTCCATCCAACACTAAATCCATGGGCAGGGGCACGCCAATCACGCCGGTCGAGGCCACCAATACGTCCTCAGGCTGTATGGACAGGAGACGGGCCGCTGTTGCCGCCATCGCCCGGACGTCGGCATCGCCTTGCCGTCCCGTGCAGGCGTTCGCGTTACCGCTGTTCAGCAGCACAGCACGCGCGCGGCCACGCCTGTGGACGATGGAGCGGGACCAATGAACGGGAGCGGCTTGCACAACGTTAGTCGTAAACACGCCTGCTGCGCTCGCGTCTGCCTCGCTCAAGACCACAGCCAGGTCATCTGCTCCCGAAGCCTTGACTCCCGCCCGCGCAGCCGCGGCCAAGAACCCCTGCGGCGCCGTCACGCCGCCATGTATCCATTCCATGTGTTTGTGCACCCACCATTCCCGAGATGTTTCAGAACTATGATTCGGCGTCCACTACGACCTGCGTCGCACACACGTGTATAGGTTACTACCTCAGACCATTACCGGTCGAGAGAAAAATTGTAGTTCGGATAAAAAAGTGTGGAACCTCACCAGATCATCGCCCGTATCTTAAAGACGATAAAAGGGGGGGGGTGCAATTGTTCACAGTCGACGGATGGGTATGGAACCGTCAGCAACCCGCACCGCATAGACACGGCGCAGAGAGTTCAAGCGAACGCCCTCCGAGGTCGCAGCACATTGACTGGCACAGCCGATACCCCAATCTGGTCATTCTGCACGGTCCCAACCAGCGCCGGACAGTGGCCCTGACCTTTGATGACGGACCCGACAACGAATGGACGCCACGCATCTTGTCTGTGTTGTCCGACTTGAAGGTGAAGGCGACGTTCTGTTGTGTCGGGCAGCGAGTGGAAGCCTCCCCCGATGTCCTGCAACGAATCGTCCGCGAGGGACACGTGGTGGCCAACCACAGCTATCATCACCCTAACCTGACCAAGCTGCCCAGAGAGCGCATTCGCAGCGAAATCACCACAACCAACGAGACCATCATGCGCACAGTCAACCTTAACCCGCGATTTCTGCGCCCTCCCTATGGGGCCATCAATCGCACCGTGATCGACGTGATTCAGCAACTAGACATGAAACTGCTGCTCTGGAACGTCGACAGTCTCGATTGGTCGGGGTTAACCAGCGCCCAGGTGGCCAGCAACGTGTTGTCGCATATTGCACCCGAAGCCATCGTTCTTATGCACTCAGCCGGCGGACGGGGAGAAAGCTTACAGGACACAGTGGACGCCTTGCCTCATATCGTTCAAGTGCTGCGTCGAGAAGGTTATACGTTTTCCACGATTCCCGAGCTGCTCGGGGAGCCCGCCTACCACACCTGACCCAGCGGCCCGGCCGCGGATTCGGCTGAGACATCAGCCGGTCCATCCTCGGCGAACACACGGTCCAAAGCGCTGGTCGCTCCCCGACGCTCGGGTTGTCCATGGGCTCGGCTTTTATAATAAAATAGGAATGGTTCCCCGAGCCCCTCGAACACGTTCGCTCGGCATGGGGACAAGCTGTTGGTTGGACGTCTGTCATGTTGGGGAGGTTGCGAATGGATTATCAGGAAATTCAATATCAGGTCGATGGCGCTGTCGCCACCGTGACCCTGAACCGTCCAGACGCTCTGAACGCGCTGACGCAAACCATGCGCCGCGAGTTGCTGCACGCGTTGGACCGGGTGGCCAAAGACCCGAATATTCGGGCTGTGCTCATAACGGGAGCCGGACGCGCCTTTTGCGTCGGCCAGGATGTGCGGGAACTGGCCGATTATTACGAGACCAACGGTCCCGAGTTGGGGCGCGTCGTCGAGGAGGGGTACATACCGATTGTTCGGCGCCTGCGCTCGTTACCTCAACCCACTGTGGCTCTGGTCAACGGCGCGGCTGTCGGCGGCGGCCTGGCGTTGGTGTTGGCCGCAGACTTTCGCATCCTGCACAGCAAATCGAATCTTTCGCCGGTGTTCGTGAAAGTGGGGCTCGCCCCCGACACGGCGGTCACCTTCCTGCTCGCCCGTGCCATCGGCCACGCCCGTGCGCTGTCCCTCACGCTGCGCGGCAGCGCCCTGACGCCTGAGGAAGCCGTTGCCCTGGGGCTCGCGGCCAAAGTCAACGCCTCTCTGGATGAGGCGTGGGAAGAGGCGCGCACCCTGCTCGCCGAGCTAGCGGCTGGTCCGACTCGGGCGTACGCGGAAATCCGCCGCCTGTACGACCTGGCAGTGGCCCATTCCTTGGAAGAAACCGTGGTATTTGAACGGGAAGCCCAAGACCGGCTCGCGAAGACACAAGATCACCAAGAGGCGGTCAGGGCGTTTCTGGAAAAACGTGAACCCCACTTCACAGGTCAATGAAGCGTCACCCAGCGGGAGAACACATCGGAAAGGGGAAACTCATATGCACAAACCCATGTTGCCCAATGACACGTTCCGTGGCCAGACCGCCGTCATCACCGGCGGCGGCACGGGCATCGGTTTCGCCATCGCCAAATATCTTTCGAACCTGGGAGCGCGCGTGGCCCTGGCCAGTCGCAATCCCGAACACCTGGAGAAGGCCGTGGCGGAAATCCAGAGCGCCGGGGGCGAAGCGTTCGCCGTACCGACCGACGTCCGCGATCCGGAGCAGGTCGAACACTTGATGAACACAGCGGTGGAGAAAACCGGCCGGCTGGACATGCTCGTCAACTCCGCGGCCGGGAACTTCATCGTGGACAGCGAGAAGCTCTCCGTCAACGGCTGGAACGCCGTTGTGGGGTCCGTGCTCAATGGCACCTTTTACTGCACGCGGGCGGCCGGTCTCAAGATGATCGAGTCGAAAAACGGCGGCCGCATCCTCTCCATCGTCGCCAGCTACGCGTGGACAGGGGGCCCGCGGACCGTGCACTCGGTGGCAGCCAAGGCGGGAGTGGTCGCCATGACGCGCACCCTGGCTGTCGAGTGGGCGCACTACGGCATCCGTGTGAACGCCGTTTGCCCGGGTCCGACCGACACCGAAGGCGCACGCCCATTGTGGGCCGATCCGGCCGACGAAGCGCGTCTGAAAGCCAAGATCCCAGTTGGCCGCTTTGCCGATCCGTCCGAAATCGCCAACGCTGCCACCTATCTGCTCTCTCCCTACGCGGATTTTGTCAACGGCGAGGTGTTCGTGATTGACGGTGGAGAATGGCTTGGAAAGGGTTTGACCTCATGAACGACCTGCTGGCTGGAAAGATTGCCCTGATCACTGGGAGTTCACGCGGCATTGGCCGCGCCTCTGCTGTCGCTATGGCGCAGGCGGGTGCGGACGTGGTGGTGCATTACAATCGACAGGCCGACCTGGCACAGGAGGTTGTGCGAGAGATTCAATCCCTGGGCCGGCGCAGCGTAGCGGTCCAGGCCGATTTGGAATCCAGCGAGGATATCGAGCGGATGTTTCAGGTGGTCGGCGAAACCTACGGCCGGCTCGACATCTTCATGGCCAACGCCGCCGCCACCGCGTTCAAGCCGGTGCTGCAGATGAAGCCGCACCACATCGACCGGACCTATCGTCTGTTGATCAACGCGCTCGTAACCTCCGTCCAACTGGCGGTACCGCTCATGCAGGGTCGGGACGGCCGCATCATCACCGTGACCGGGCACGGTACCGACTTCACCCTGCCGCTGTACGGATCCATCGGCTCGGCCAAGGCGGCCGTGGAGACCCTGACTCGCTACCTGTCCTATGAACTGGGGCCGCGCGGCATCACCTGCAACGCGTTGGCTCCAGGCGTGGTGGCAACCGATTCCGCCCGCTACTACATGGGCGATTCGTACGCGCAGTTTGAGCGCGAGGTCAGTCGACACACCCCGCTCGGCCGGTTGGCCACACCTAAGGACGTGGCCGACGTCGCCGTCTTTTTGGCCAGCGACCTGTCCCGATTCATCACCGGTCAGGTGATACGAGTAGACGGTGGACTGACCCATACCTCGGGGCCGTTTGAGACCACCAAAGACTTGCGCCCGTAACCGGCTGCTCGACGGCCTATGGCTGTTGCAGGCCAGACCTGTCACGTCCCTGCAACAGCCGGCATTTCAGTGTGCCAAGGAAGGTGATCAGATTGGACAAGCGGATGACCGTTGACCAGGTGGTGGCCGACATTCCGAATGGCTCCACCGTGGCCATCGGCGGCTCGTCACTCTCCCGCAAGCCGATGGCCTTGATACGAGCACTCGCGCGCAGCTCCGTGAAAGACCTGCGCCTTATCGTCGATGTCGGCGGGCCGGATGTGGACCTGCTGATTGGCACGGGATCTGTATCCGAAGTCATTTACGCGTTCGTCGGCTTTGAGGTTTTGGGGCTCGCCCCCCACTTTCGCCGCGCCCGTCAACAACAGGCGCTCCGTTTCGAGGAGTGGACCGAATACACCGTGATGGCCGGGCTGGATGCCACCATCAAGCGGGTTCCCTTCCTCCCCACCCACGCGGGGCTGGCTACCGACGTGCTGTCGGTCAACACCTCCTTCCGGCGCTTCAAAGACCCGTTCCACGGCGAGGAGTTGGTCGCGGTGCCCGCCCTCAAGCCGGACGTCGCTCTCATCCATGTGAATTACGCGGACGCCAAAGGCAACGGCGTGATCCTTGGCGATGGCCACGTGGATGTGCTTTGCGCGAAGGCGGCGCGCCGGACGTATATGTCGTGCGAGCGCATCATCTCCTCCGACGAGCTGCAGCGTTACGGGCGCGACGTCCAGATCCTGCGCGTGCATACCACCGGCGTCGTCGAGCTCCCGTGGGGCGCGCATCCCACCGGCTGCGCACCCGACTACCGAGCGGACCTGCGCCACCTGCAGGACTACCTGAGGTACTCGGCCAACGACGATGCGTGGCGCGCGTATGCGGATCAATACATCTACACGGATCAATCCCGCTACCTTGAACGGCAGGGCGGCGTCGAGGCACTGCTCGCCCGCTTGAAGGTTTGAGATCAAGGGCACACCCTCCCGGAAAGGAGAATCACGATGCCACTGGATGAGAGGTACGCATTGGACGAGTTCCTCATCACCACCATGGCACGCCAATTCAGCGGCGAAGTCATGGTCAGTTCGGTCACGGCCTTCGGGGCATTGTCCGCACTGTTGGCCAAGGCGCGCTACGCGCCCGACCTGGCCGTTTTGGCCACGCCGGAATCAGGGATGGAGGTCACGCCGATGCCCACGCTCAGTTTGGGTCAGTTTCTCACCGACGCACAGCGCGGCATCCCCTTGACCATGGAGGAGATTTTCGACGCCATCTTCACCGACCGTTTTCGCATCTGGATCAATCCGGCACAGATTGACCGGCACGGGAACACGAACATCAGCGTGATCGGCGACTGGCACCAGCCCAAGGTGGCAATGGTCGGTTCGCGCGGTATCCCGGAGGATACGAGCCACCTGTCGCAGATCTTTTACTACGTGCTGACGCACAGCCGGCGCACGGTCGTGGAACAGGTCGATTTTCGCAGCGGCGCCGGCACGGGACCGGATCGGGATGCTACGCTGGGAGAGCATGGCGCCCCGAGCGTCCTGGTAACCGACCTGGGCGTGTTCGACTTCACCGGTCCCGACGGCACGATGGCCGTCCGCTCCCTGCATCCCGGGGTCACGTTGGAGGAAGTGCAGGAGAAGAGCGGTTTTGAGATCCATGCTCCCAGCTCCATACCGGTGACAGAACCCCCGACTGAGGAAGACGTGCAAATTATCCGCGATGCCGATCCGCTCGAGGTCCGCAAGCTGGAGCTTCTCTCTGGGCCCGAAGCCGCCGAGCGGTTTGTCAGCATCTACGAAAGGGAGCGCCAGGCACTGCATGCCGCCTGGCCGCGATTGGGGAAACTCGGCTGATGGCAAGGAAGAAACGGGTTCTCATCACCGGAGGAGCCCAGGGCATCGGCTTTGCGGCCGCCGAGTTGTTCCTGGAACGGGGATACGAAGTCGCCATCTGGGCCTTGCACGCGGACAGCGTGCAGAAGGCGGTCTCGGCCCTCGGTGGACGGGTCTTCGGACAGACCGTCGATGTCGGCAGTGAAGAGCAGGTCAAGACAGCCTATCAGCAACTGGCGGCGGGGTTCGGCACCGTCGACATTTTGGTGAACAACGCCGGCTACACCCTGACGTCCCGGTTCCTTGACGAGGACGCCGACTACTGGAGACGCGTTGTCGATACCAACCTGTGGGGTGTCATCTACACAACGCGGGCGGTATTGGGCGATATGGTGGCAGCCGAATCTGGTAGCATCGTGAACGTGGTGTCCGATGCCGGGCGCGTTGGCATGGCGGGCGAAGCGGTATACGCGGCCAGCAAAGGCGGTGTGGTGGCGTTTTCCAAATCCATTGCCCAAGAGACAGCGCGATACCGCGTTCGAGTCAACTGCGTCTCCCCTGGTCCCACGCGCACGCGCATCCTGGCGGTCAACAGCGAAGATGAAGACGCACAGAAGCTGATTGACAAGATGATACGCCGCATTCCCCTGCGGAAGATTGCCGAGCCACGGGACGTGGCGGAAGCTATCGTGTTCTTGGCCAGCGGTGCAGCCTCTCAGATCACGGGACAGGTGCTCTCCGTCTCCGGCGGATTGACCATGGTGTGAAGTTGAACCGCAATCGGCCAGATCAAGCCAGCGGGGCAGGCGTATGCCCTGCCCCGCTTCTCGCTCTCACCTTTATTCCTCGTACCGTTTCCATAACAAAACGCCATTCTGACCACCGAACCCAAACGAATTGCTCAGCGCGTAGCGGATAGCCTGCGGGCGCGCCTCCTGAACCAGACACTTGGGTGTCCCGGGCTCGGGATGGTCACAGTGCAGGTTCGGCGGCAGCCATCCCGTTTCCAAGGCCTTCACGCAGGCCAAACTCTCCACGCCTCCCGCCGCTCCCAGCAGGTGGCCAATGGAACCTTTGATGGAGCTGACCGCGATATGGTCGAGTGCTTCGCCGAACAGTGCCGACAGCGCCTTAATCTCGGCCGTATCCCCCGCCTTGGTGGAAGTGGCATGGGCATTGATGTAATCAATGTCTGCCGGTTGCACCCCCGCCTGCGCCAGGGCCATCCGCATCGCCGCCATCGCCCCGATTCCTTCCGGATGCGGGGCAATCTGGTGGAAGGCATCGTTCGATGTGCCGTACCCGACCAACTCCGCGTAGATGTGCGCCCCACGCGCCAACGCCCGCTCCAAAGGCTCCAAGACCAAGATGGCCGCGCCTTCTCCCATCACCATGCCCGAGCGGTCGATGTCGAACGGGCGCGACCAACGCGAATGGTCGTCCGGGCCGTGGCTCACCAGCGCCCCCGAAGCGCGCAGGCCCGCGAGCAGTGTGGAGGCAAAGAGACAATCGCTGCCTCCCGCCAAGGCCACATCCACGCGGCCGCTTTGAATCCAACTGGCCGCCTCGCCAATCGAATTGGCCGAGGAGGCGCAGGCCGTTGTGTAGGTGAGCACAGGCCCTTGAATATTGAAATGAATCGCTACCGAGCTGCCGGCCGCGTTCGGGATGGACTTGGAAACCAACCGCGGCTCCACGCGTGCCAGTGCGTCCCTCGCCAGCTCCGTAGCGGCATCGTCCATGTTGCGAATGGAACCAAAGCTCGTACCCATGAAAACCCCGGTCCTGTCCGGACTCGTCCCGGGATTCCAGCCCTCATCGGCAGTCAAACCTGCGTCACGCACCGCCTCCATGGCCGCCACCAACGCCATCTGACTGAACCGAGCTGTATCCCGGACCGTCTTCCGGGAGAGAAAGTCAGATGGCTCGAAATCCGGTACGTCGGCCACCACAGGTGCCCAGGGCGCAAGCACCGGGTCCTTTGTGGTGCGCACTGCGGAGCGATTCTGGATGATTCCGTTCCAAAAGGGTTCAACTCCCACTCCATGCGGCGTGACAGCCCCCAGTCCCGTTACCACTATCCTAGCCGATGATGTCAACGTATAACTCCCCTTACAATGACGAACCGTCATGATCAACGTCTCTGAAGTGTCGTGCCTCGCCTGACCAAACAGCGCACAACATCCTCATTATACACCATCCTCGGTTCACGAGGCGGACGCAGCGCCGGCTCCCCTCCTCTGACCCAGCCCCAGCAAAAAAAAAGGGAGCAGTTCATCTGCCCCCCTGGTAGTCAACCCGTCGGACCGTCAGACAGGTGATTGATCGACGGCCTGCGACATCAGGCGCGACGTGGTCCTTCGGCTGTGAAGCCGAAACCCTCAGGCCTGTTTGGACGCTTCCAATTCAATGGAAACCTGCACATCGTTGCCGACCAAGACGCCGCCCGTCTCCAGCGCAGCATTCCACTTTAGACCATACTCTTCACGGTTGATGGTTCCATGTCCACTGAAGCCCACCTTGATGTTGCCCCAGGGGTCCTTCCCCTGACCTTCGTAGGTGACCAGGAACGTCTCCGGACGGGTGACACCGCGAATCGTCAGATCGCCCGTCACTTCGTATTCGCCCTCACTCTTCTTGACGATGCGCGTCGACTGGAAGGTGATCTTCGGATGGTTTTCAGCATCAAAGAAGTCAGCCGACACCAAGTGCTTATCGCGGTCCTGATTGCGGGTGTCCACGCTGTTCACGTCAATCTCGAAGCGAACGCTGGCCGTGGTCAGGTCGTCGGGGTCTGCTTGAATCTCCGCCGAAAACCGTTGAAAGGTCCCTTTCACCTTTGAAACCATCATGTGACGAACGGAAAAATCGATGCTGCTGTGGTCCACATCCACCGTCCATCGATCCAACGCCATGTACGCTCCCTCCCAGTCCACCGGATTTAACTTACAGAGCGTTATCAGCTTAACTATGTAAAGCTGTCTCGCCCTATAGTATGAATGGCCTTACGGCCAGTGTCAAGATGATGTTGCCACATTCATGCGACTCCTCGACTCCGCCGCAGGCGTCAGCACTTACTGTATCCGCACGCCTCACACTCGTAGCAGCCGCCAGTGCGGACCAACGACAGCTGGTGACAGTTTGGACACAGGTCCTTGGCTACACTGTACGAGCGCAGCGGCAAGGCAGCGGCTCCCTCGGACGTGGCCGTTTCCTGTCCCGACGCCCATTCGGCAAATCCACGGCGACGCATCGGGAACGTCTCCGCGTGTTCAATCAACGCCTTGGCAATCGCATCCGGCACGGACGTGATGCGGCGGTCGCCAAACCCGACGGAATTATATCCGCCAATCCCCGAAAAATGCTTGACCAATTCGGCCTCTTTGTTGGGGTTGTTGGAGTCGCGCAGGTACAAGGTGATGGCGCGGCCCAGCGCTTCATTGGCGGCATACACATCGCTGCCCGCCTTGCCGATATTCACGAAAATCTCCAGCGCCACGTGTTCGTCCGGATCGTCGTTGATGGTGATGTACGCTTTGCCGAGCGGCGTCTCCTTTTTATAGGTGGCGCCGTACAGCACATCAGGACGGCGGCGTTTGACGTAGCCAACCGTTGCCGGTGCGGGCGCAGCTGGCTTTGCGCCCTGCCCGTCGCCGCCCACCGACGCGGGCGCCGCCTCTGCTCCCTCGCCCCCTACTGAGGCTTTGGCAGATTCGTCGGTCTTCAACGACAGCACCTGCTCCGAGCGGGAACCGTCGCGATAAATGGTCACACCCTTGCAGCCGAGTTCGTAGGCCAGGTCGTACAGCCGCTTGGTATCCTCGACGGTGTAGGAGTTGGGCGCATTGCAGGTTTTGGAGATGGAACTGTCAATCCACTTTTGCAGCGCGGCCTGTACCCGCACATGCTCCTCAGGCGTCAGGTCCATGGCCGTCACGAAGTAGTCGGGCAGTTCTTGGGCCTGCGGATGGGTCGCGAAGTACTCCTGCACGATGGCGGCGTTCTCCTCGAACATTCCGAGCCGCGAGTTGCGGAAGTAGGACCAAGCATAATACGGTTCGCACCCAGTCGAACAGCCGACCATGGTGCCCGTGGTGCCGGTAGGCGCAATGGTCATGGTTGTCACGTTCCGCACCCCGTGCCGCCGCACTGCCTCGGCCACATGCGGACGCTCCGCCGCCATTTGCCGCATGTACCCGGACTGCAGGAATTTCTCGGCGTCAAACCGTTCAAACGGCCCGTTCTCCTTGGCCAACTCCACCGACTCCAGATAACACCACTCCGCCATGAAGCCCAGCACCACGTCAATCAGCCGCACCGACTCTTCCGATCCGTAGCGCACACCGCAATACAGCAGCAGATCGTGCAGCCCCATAATGCCAAGGCCCACGCGCCGTTCGCTCATCTGGTTGCGACGGTTCTCGGCAAACGGGTAGTACGTCGCGTCGATGACAGCGTCCTGGAACCGCAGGCCGGACCGGACCACATCCTCCAATTCCTCCCAACGGATGTGATGGAGGAAAAACTCCGCTCGTTCGCGGTCAAAGTGCCGCAAAAGGGCCTGCCGAACGGCTTCCTCCTTGACCGGATCCTGAAACTCCACCCGTTCCCCTGAATCCGCGAATCCGGCGGCGAACTTGCTCAACACCACGGCTCCCAGGTTGCAGATGCCGTAAGCCGGCAGCGGCTGTTCCCCGCAGGGGTTGGTGGCAACCAATGGATTATAATACCAAGAATTGGACATTTTATTCGCGCGGCCCAGAAAGACCACGCCCGGCTCCGCCGACTTCCAGGCCGAGGTCACCAACTCATCCCACAGCTGGCGGGCGGTGAGGGTATCGTGCACAACAAACTCGCGGCCGTTCTGCTCCCACCGGTCAAAATCCCCGTCAAAGTCGTTGACGTCCTGTTCCCGCACGAAACCAATCGGCCACGGCTCATCCGCCTCCTTGGCGGCCATGAAGCGCTCCGATACACCGACCGAGATGTTGGCCCCCGTGATGACGCCGTCCACCTGCTTGCAGCGAATGAACTTGAGGATGTCAGCATGGCGGTCGGCCAGGATCAACATCAACGCCCCGCGGCGGGACCCGCCCTGCAGGGTCAGCTGGCAGCCGACGCTCATGATCTCCCCGACGCCCACCGGGCCAAACCCGTCGCCAAACACCTGATTGCCCTTGTCGTACAACTGGCCCCACGAATAGGCCCCGGAGCTCCTCCCGTTGACACCGCGCACATAACTGTAACGGGGGCGCAACGAGGACAAGATAATGGAAACCGTCTTCCCCTCCTGCATCCGTTCCCACATGTCGGCGAGGGTCTCCGCAATGGTGCTGCGTTGGTCGCCGGGATAGAGCACGGCGCCGATGATGTCCGATAACACCAGGGCGCCGCTGGCCAAGATCTTTTCGTACAGGTCCTTGGCTGACACTGGCTCGGAACGAATCACCGGGCGGCCTTCCGCCAGCCAATCCTCAATGCGCCCGTTCCACAGATCGTCATACCCGTCGACACTGGTGTCCGGAAAGACAAACTGCCACTTCGCGTCCTCTTCCACAGCACGCAGGAAGCTGCGGTTGACGCGCACGACCTTGGTGCTGTGCGGGTAGGACGCCTCAAGAAACTCCGGCAGGTCCGCGTGCCATACGTCTAGAACCAGATTGAGATATTTGTTGCGCGGCTCCGAGGACACCGGCACCAGGCTCCCCTGAGGCGGTATGCGCGACAGGTTCATACCGACGCCACCGCTACGCGCCTGAATTTCCAGGGTTTGACCGAACGATTCCGCGTAATCGCGCAGAGTTGGCCCGACGCTGGGAATCACAAAGCAGTTGTAGCTGGTTGTCTGCATGCCGGACCCCAGTGACGCGTTCACACGCCCGCCCGGAACGTACCGCCAGCGGCTCTGCAGCTGATAAAACTTTTCCTCCCAATAGGCAGGATCCTTGGTCACCTCCGCGGCGCCCCGGGCCACTCGTCGCCACATCTGCCGGGGAGCGGTCTCCAACAGCACGTCCACCTGATGGAACGGCAGCACCTCGCGCACCCCGTCCTTCAGCTCCACCGTGACCGAGCGATCGGCCTCATTCACATGGACCACGCGCGCCAATTCGTGATAGGCGCGCTTTTTGTCCAGTACCGCGACCACAAGCGCTCCAAGACCCAAGGATTTCTTGGTCACATCCTTGAGCAGGTACCTGTCTGCCACAATCCGTTCCCCTGTGGGGCTCAGGGCATCCTCGGCAGTAAACGGAAGCATGCTTTGTTCGAGAGTGTGGCTCATTCGTTCAACCCCCGGTATGTATTTTTTCAAGTTACGGCCCCTCAGAGCCATCGGTGCGTCCGCCTTGCAGTGACCTGTCGCTCAACAGACCCAACACTTCCTGGGCCAGCGTTTCCACGTCCCGAAACTGCCGGTACACGCTGGCAAAACGGACATAGGCGACGCCGTCCAGCTGCCGCAGTTCCTCCATCACGCGTTCCCCGATGACCGAGGAGGGGACCTCGCGTTCGTACTCCAGACGCAGACCGCGCTCGATGCGGTGCACCACGTCTTCCACCGCATCCGCCGGAATCGGGCGCTTTTCGCACGCCTTCATCAAACCGCGGTAGAGCTTGTCCGCTGAGAATTCTTCACGCTTTGCATCCTTCTTGATCACCATCAACGGACGCTGCTCGACCCGCTCATAGGTGGTGAAGCGACGGGCACAGGCCGGATTGGTGCACTCGCGGCGGCGGCGAATGGTGCACCCGTCCTCACCGGCCCGCGACTCAATTACACGCGAATTATCGCAACCGCAGTAGGGACATCGCATCTCTCTCCCTCCCGTCGGCGCCAGGGCGGTCCACCGAATCGCCGAAGCGAGACTCCATATCTAGTGGATGATGAGTTGTCAATACCGATTATACCCACTATATATACGGCAGGCAACCTGTTTGTCCAAAACCCCTGTCAAGCCGCGCCAGGAGCGGTTTGCCCAGTGCCACCCCCGCCTTGGCCCCGCGACCGGCTCACCCCGTTACCGGACGTCGGCGACCGAAGAAAACACGTAATCGGGTGGCGGAGCAGCTTGCTCGCCCCCGTACTGGACGCCGCTTTGCACCCACACCGTGGTCAATCCGGACACTCGCCCGGCCTCGATATCGGTGCGTAGGTTGTCGCCAATGATGAACGCATCGGAGCGGGCGACACCGTAGCGGGACAACGCGTAATCAATGAATTCGGGAGAAGGTTTGCCGATAATGACGGCGTCCACACCACTGGCCTCGGCAATCATGCGCCCAACGGCCCCGTTGCCGGGATAGAACCGGCTGCCCACCGGCAGTCGCACATCGGGATTGGTGAGAACAAACCAGCCCAGTTCCATGGCGAGCAGGGAGAACGCGGCATAGTCCAGGTATCCCGCCCGCCGATCAAGCCCGAGCACCAGCCCATCCACTTCGGGCAAGGCGCCTTCCTGCCACCCGCGTAGGCATACCCCGGTCAGCCCGACGGCCGCCAACGCCTCCGCAACCCCGGCCTCCCCCAGATAACCGACGCGGCCGTGGCCAACCCGGCGCAGCACATAATCGGCGCTCGCTTCGCTGGAGGTCACCACCTCTTCTGGTCTTGCCGCGATGCCCATGCGGTTGAGCTTGTCCGCTGTTTGCTGCGGCGTGCGGACAGAGTTGTTGGTCAAGAAAACGGGCTGAATCCGGCGTTCCCGCAGGCGCTCAACGAACGCCGCCGCTCCCTCAATCACCTCGTCCCCGCGGTACACCGTGCCGTCCAAATCAATCAGCGCAGCCCGCCAAGGGCGGGTGAGTAGCGATGCCATCGCGCCATCCCTCCATCCTGCTCTCCAACCTACTGTCGGCCCGTTTGCGGGCGCTTCAGCCACCACGCTACTTTACCTCAGTTTGCACGTGCATGGCTATGCGCCTGGGAGTTGCTTCGAGCGCCGGAAGCGTTTACGGTATAGATTGAGATACGCTCGTACTTCTGGTGAGGAGGGAGTCCGTTGCCCGTTCAAGAATCCAATCCGGTCCCGGTGCGTGTATCGGAGCACGTCTGGCAAGTGCCATTTCCGACTCCCACCCTGCCGCCCCTTGATCATACCAACACGTACGTAATCGCGACCGGCGACGACTGCCTACTGGTGGACCTGGGCACAACCGAGGAGCGTCACCTGTCGTGGCTGACACAATTCCTGCGCAACCTGGGCGTCCAACGCCTGCAGATCATCGCCACCCACCACCATGTGGATCACACCGCGGGTTTGCCCCGGCTGGCGGCCCAGTGGCAAGTTCCCATCCACCTCCACCCATTGGACCATCCGCCCGCCCGACAAGCGCTCGGCGTGCCCCCGGAGTTGCTTCAGCCTACGCCGGCGCAGCTCCAACTCGCGGAACTGTCTGTCATCATCCGCCATCAGCCCGGTCACACACACGGCCACCTGCATGTCGAAGTCCCGGCGGATGGAGTGATCTTGGTCGGAGACCACCTGTCCGGCGCGGGGACGGTATGGATTGGACCGCCGGACGGGCACATGGACGACTACCTGACCGCGCTCACAGCCATCGCGCAGAGCGGCTGCTCCGTCGCGGGCCCCGGACACGGTCCGACGCTGGACGCGCGTGCAGCCGCCCTGCAGACGAAAGAACGGCGGCTTCGGCGCGAGGCGGAGATTCTCTCTTTGGTCTCCCAAAGGCCGCTCGGTATTCGAGAACTGCGGCAACGGATCTACGGCGATTCGCTGCCTGCCGGCGTGGAAAGGGTCGCGCGACGAACACTGCTGGCGCACGTGCAACGGCTTCTGGATGCGGGCAAAGTGCGGGCCGTGTGGCAGGAGGGGCGCTTCCTGTATAGTACGGAACCCTAACCGAAGGGCTGGAGCCGGGTCCCATCTCCCTCCTGAAGGCGTCTGCCAACTGAACCACGGAGTGGGTATCCCACGGTATGAGCAGGTTCTTTGCAAACCAGACGGCGGGAAAGGTTGCTGTGTGACACAATCTTCAGGCCGCGACAGCCGATGAATCGGGTAATCCCGCTGTCACCTCGCTCCATGCTATGCTGCACGGAGAGACAGCGGGTGGACCGAGCGGGATGAAAGGAGGAGAAGCCCGGTGCTGGGAGATGCTTGCTTGGCCTATTGGAAGGACCTCATCCGCTTACTGAGCCGGCCCCGCTCTGTGCTCGACCACCTGTCGCAGCCACTGGCGACCGCTGTCCTCCGCTGCCGCTGGGCCACCGCCTGGTCCGTCGGGGTCACCGCCCTCGCCAGTTGGATTGTCCATCCAGACTGGCCCACCCAAGCCGCCAGGCTGGTCAGTGGACGCCCAATGCCCCCAGCCCTCGCCAACCTCGGTGTTTTCTTGGCTGCCCTGCTGTGCATCCCCATCGCGTACGGTGGCCTGCGTCTGTATACGCTCATCCACCACGTCGTGGCCGTCAACGTGTGCCGAACCGCCGGCATCCGATTGAAACTTCTGAATCTTGAGACTGCGCTCCTCCCCCTGACGGTTTTGTTTGCCATCGGATGGGTGGGCGCAGCATGGCATCCGTGGCTGGGCCAGGCGTGGCTCGCGGCCGTGTCTGCGCTGGCCCTGTGGCTGCTGGGGGAAGGGCACAACGCCATCTTCGTGCGGCGCCGGCGCAAACGCCTGGGACGCCTGGGAGGGATTGGGCTCTGGTTGACGGCGGCGGTGTTGACGCTTTTCATACTCGCCGTCGGCGCCGCCGCCATCGCCATCACAATCTCGGTCATCAGCTTCTTAGTCCTGCTCCCCCTGCGCGCCGGCCACAACCGTTGAGCCGGCCGCCGACACTGCCGGCCCGGCGTCCTCGCGCCTCGGCCAAACAAAGTCCCCCGACATCACCTCGACCGCCTCGCCGGTCATCCACACCCGGCCCTCATCGTCCACCTGGATATCTAAATCGCCACCCTCCAGGTGCACTACGACGCGAGGACACAACCAGCCTTCACGCACCCCGGCGGCGACACTTGCGCAGGCCCCGGTGCCGCACGCCAGGGTGATGCCGGAACCGCGCTCCCAAACCCGAAAGTCTAGTTCCCTGTCGCTCCGCGGGGTGACAAATTCCACATTGACCCGGTGGGCAAAGTCTGGGTGGCCCTCGATGTGGGGTCCCACCTCCGCCAGTGGCACTGCCGCCGCCTGCGCAGAACGGATGACAAAGTGCGGGTTGCCCATCGACACCAACGTCCCGCTGAACGTACCGACCGGCGTCGAAACCGACGCGCGGGACGGTTCCGCAGCCTCCACCTCACCGCGAAAGCCCACCGCCTCAGCCCCAAACCTCGGCCGTCCCATGTCTATCGTCACGCGCTCCACCCGTCCTCCGCGGACCCAGACGCGGGCCATCACCACGCCCGTCTTCACTTCTATCGGGAACTCCTCGGCTTCGGTGTACCCGTGCTCATACGCATATTTGGCCACGCATCGCAAGCCGTTGCCGCACGTCTCGGACTCCGATCCGTCCGCGTTCCACATCCGCATCCGCACCGTCGCACGCTCGGACGGGCCGATGAGAATCAGGCCGTCCGACCCGATGCCGCGCCGTACATCACTCACCGCACGCGCTAACGCAGGCAGATCGACAGCCGCCATCGACTCCTGAAACTCGTCTATGTAGATGTAATTGTTGCCCAACGCATGCATCTTGGTAAAACGCATCCTCGCTGCCCCCCTGCCTACGCTTCCTATCCGAGTATACCAAATTTCCCGGCAGCGGACAGACGCTGTTGACGACACGGTCCCAGGGACACCGGCGCCCAAAGGGCTCCCCGTTACCAACTAGGCTGCCCCAGTGCCCACCCCGGCACGCCTAGGTGGCATGCGGAACGCGGAACACCGCCTTCCCCTGCACCACCGTACGGTCGGAGGCTACGGCGGCGGACACGTCGCACTCCGCAATCTCCCATGCGTCGCGGATCTCCACGCGTTCAATCCGTCCCTGGCACGTCACCACATCCCCGGGACGCACCATATCCGTAAAGCGCACCGAAAACTGGAGCAAGTCGCCGGCTTCGCCGATAACCTGCGTGAGCATTTCCCCGACAAAGGCCATGGTCAGCATCCCGTGGGCAATGACACCGCCCAGGCCCACTGCCTGGGCGAACTGGTCGACGGTGTGAATCGGATTGAAATCGCCGGAAGCGTCCGCGTATTGGACAAGTTGAATCCGCGTCACCGGCGGCATGCTCACGGGCCCTATCGTCTCACCACGCGCAAACCTGGTCCCCATCATTCCTCCCCCTGTCCCCTGCGAATCAGGGTGGAACGGGAACGCTCCAACAGTTCTCCACCCTCGCTCAAGACCCGATAGGTAAACACGACCAACGTCATCGCTCCCGAACGGCCCTGCTTTTCGACGACATCGGTCAGTTCCATGGAGCAATAGACCGTATCCCCAGCCAGAATCGGCCGGAAATACTCGTACGCCTGTTCACCGTGCAACAACCCGTCACGGGGAAAATCAAGCCCGGGTATCGATCCGTAGTCGAAAGTGCGACTGAACGTCGGCGGCGCCAATAAGCGGCCGTAGCGGCTGCGCTGAGCGTACTCCTCGTCCAGATAAAGAGGATTGTTCGATCCGATGGCCCGCGCAAACTTGCGTATGGCCCGTTTCTCCACCTCGTTTCTTACCGGATCCGATGATTTCCCAAGAAACGGGCGCAGCCTGTCGGCCCCCATGTCCATCTCCTCCTCGTCCCCACGGTACACGCTCATCCCTGCGGGCGCGCGCCGTTGATGTAGATCACCTGGCCCGAGACGTAGCTCGCCTCATCGCTGACCAAAAACGCCACCACATTCGCCACATCCTCCGGCTTCCCCGCACGGCGCAGCGGAATCCGCTCGATGGCAGCCCGCTCAAACTCCTCAAAGCTCATGCCGACGCGTTCCGCCGCTGCGCGCGTCATATCAGTCACAATGAACCCCGGCGCCACGGCGTTGACATTGATGTTGAACGGCCCCAGTTCGATCGCCAAGGTGCGTGTAAACCCCTGCAGGCCCGCTTTGGCGGTCGCATAGTTGGCCTGTCCCCGATTGCCGAGGGCCGAGGTGCTGCTCGTGTTGACAATCTTACCGTAGCGCTGCTCAACCATGTAGCGCTGCGCGGCGCGGCTGCACAGGAACGCGCCTTTGAGATGGACGTTCATGACCATATCCCAATCGTCCTCGCTCATCCGAAACAACAGGTTGTCGCGGATGATACCGGCGTTGTTGACGAGAATGTCGAGCCGGCCCCAACGAGCCACTACCTGCTGCATCGCGGCTTCCACCTGCTGTGCGTCGCGGACATCGCACCCAACCGCCAGCGCATGGCCGCCGGCAGCTGAAATAGCGTTCACCGTGTCTTGGCAGGCTTCTTTGCGCAGGTCCAACACCGCCACCTTCGCACCGTCCGCCGCCAGGCGCTTCGCGGTGGCCGCGCCGATACCACGGGCCGCGCCGGTCACCACCGCCACCCTGTCCTGTAGACGCCCCAACACACTCTCCCCCTCATCCTGGACTCTATGACATAAATGAAACTACATATATGAAACAATATTCCAAATCGAACGCCACGATTTCATGGTAGCGAACCGATGAAAACGATGTCAACCGTGCGCCTGGCGATCCCGCCCGTGATTCGGTACGATAGCTGGGTAACGTCCCTGCACCAGCAGAAATGGAGTCGATGTCCATGCCAGAAGCAACCATACTCTATGGAAAACCGGTCGTGGAACAGATTCACGCCCAAATCCGACAACGCGTGACGGCCCTGACCGCTCGCGGTGTCACCCCGTGTCTGGCCACTGTTCTGGTCGGCGATGACCCAGCTTCGGCGACCTATGTACGCATGAAGAGCAACGCCTGCAGGCGGCTGGGGCTGCGCTCCGTGCCCATCCACCTGCCGTCCAACACAAGCAGTCAATCCCTCGTCGACACCATCCAGCGTCTGAATGCGGATCCCCAGATTCACGGCATCCTGCTGCAGCATCCGGTGCCCGACAGCATCGATGAGCGCGTGGCCTTCGACGCCATTCGATTGGATAAAGATGTCGACGGAGTAACAAGCGCCGGCTTCGGCCTCGCCGCCTTTGGCCGACCGGCGCATCGCGCCTGCACTCCGCAGGCCATCCTCCACATTCTGGACTTCTATCAAGTTCCGTTGACAGGCCGGCACGCCGTTGTATTGGGCCGCAGCGCCATACTGGGCAAACCTATCGCAGCTATGTTGCTCAACCGCGACTGCACCGTCACCATCTGCCACTCACGAAGCCAGGATATCCCGGCTATCGTCCGGCAGGCCGACGTGGTCATTGCCGCAGTCGGACGACCGCGTTTCCTGCAGGGTGACTGGCTGAAGCCAGGCGCCATCGTCATCGACGCCGGCTATAATGAAGGCAATGTGGGGGACGCCGACTTTGCCTCCTGTGTCGAGGTCGCCGGGGCCATCACGCCGGTCCCGGGTGGTGTGGGGCCCGTCACCATCGCCACTTTACTGCTGCACACGGTCGCCGCAGCCGAGCAGCAAGCCTGATCCCGCGACAGGATGGTAAGCTGCGCACATCATGCCGTAATACGTGGGTACCTGATACGACACCAGCTGCCCGCGCAACGGAAGCCGTTGGTGGATGCCAACAGGATGGCCAACTGCCAAGGGCTGTCCCGCTTTGCCGCATCCACCAAAAACTTCGGGATATCGAGCAGGCCCTCCAGGCGCCCCTCTCTCACCAACCGAGCGATGGTCGCATCGAATTCCGCCGCAGCCGGGTCGTACCCGTACGGCCCGTCCCCATCGTACGTATGCGCTTGGTCGCCGCTGGCGATAAACGCCACCCGCTTCGGGCTGGCTGCCGCCAGCTCAGCCAGGACCATACCGAAGTCAATCAGGGACTGCAGCCCCAGGTCCCGTGTCGGCGTGACGATGACCACACGCGGCGTCAATCGATACTCTCATCTTCACTTTATCATCGCCGCCTCGATGCGGCCTGGGCGCCTAGATGCTTGTCCTTTTGCCGCCCTGCGTTTTTGTCCAATAGAGCTTGCATCCGGAGTAAAGGCCTGATATAATGCTTCCTGTGACCAGTTGAGCCAATCGATGGCCAAGCACAACTCAGTTCATGCGGTCGTGGCGGAATTGGCAGACGCGCAAGATTCAGGTTCTTGTGGGCGCAAGCTCGTGGAGGTTCAAGTCCTCTCGACCGCACCAAAGCTAAGGCTGCGCGAGATGGCGCAGTTTTTCGTTTTCGTGATAACGGGGAACTGACTTCGAATTGAAGGTTTCTCAGCTATACGCGTGATTTTCAACACGGCTGTGAATAACCAGGCCCGTGCGTCGGAATTCATCATTTCGCCTTCACTTGATTAATGTAATTTATGGTCTCGTATTTCCCAAGTGCTCCGTGTCCCCCGAGTGCCGGAAGGATCGCAGGCCCTGGCTGCTTGTCATAATACAAGTCCACGATGACTTTATTTACAACACACCCGTCTTCCATGAACTGCAGATCGGAAAGAAAGGGAATAACATGGTTTGTCATATCATACTCGCACGCAGCGTTCTGTAAATAGTAAATTTTAGGAACATACTTTATGTGATTATAAAATTTTATAACATTTATGCGCTCCGGAAATACCTTCAGGACCTCCTGGATAGACAGACTCGGATAAGAGAGGTTAAAGACATTTTGAACAGGTATTTCAAGCCATTTTGTCAAACAGGTTTGAGGACAATTCACAAGAGCCGTCGAGTCTCTGATGTATCCAGCCAATATTAGAGACATGAATCCGCCACCAGAAGACCCGTAGAATAGCACGTTCTGCTGGTTAACCCCTATTTTTCCTATGAGTTTTGTCAAAATCGTTGCAATATCTTTCAGATAAAATCTGTCCCAAGTTCCTTGGCCCCACCCCAAAGGAATATCCCCTAAATACAGAGTCGGATCATTATAGTAGATCATCGAATCCTCGAAATCATAAATCCAGGAATGTCTCTGGAAATATGGAAGATTCACCTTGGTTACCATGGCACCGGAACTAAATACAAGTAAGTTGGGGGAGTTCACATTGATTTTTATTAAGAACTCGAATTTCACCCCATTCCAATTTACGGTGAGCACAAAAGGGATAGCGATGGGCAAGTCAAGAGTGCTCAATAGATCATAATCAACAGTTATTTTTTGGTATTGGTCGATCCCGTTGTCCACAATGTTTCTTTCCCTTCTCATTTTTATTTGAATGGATTGTTCTTTCATCTGCCATCTGCGCATCAGCCGTCATGTTTGGGTCTGAATCGCGCTGCCTTCGTTCATCACTCCTCTTGTCGTGTCACAATCAAAGTACGAGTGTACAATGAGAAGTGCTTGGACGAAGACTGTGGTCTTGTAACCAATTGTTAACTTGTTGGACATGTGTCTTTAAGGAACCGAGCGGGAAACGAAGCCCAAGAAATTTGCGGATCCTCATGCAAACCGCTGTCCCACATTACCCATTGGAGAGGACAGATGCCTACTTGGCTAGACACGCTACACCGTGAACGGTGAATGCCACCACCTTGCATCCCATCGGCAAGGGAATTGTTATGGCCAATTTTCGGATCGAGACGGACATCCTCCGTCAGGATGGTTGACCGGGGATCCACGGCATTGAGTTCCGCTGAGACCCCAAGGTCGACGTTTGAGAACTGTCAAACAGGTCATGCAAGTACACCAGCGATTGGGGTCCATTCTCCTTCGCGGCTTCCACAATGTTCTGTCCAAGGACTCTCTTGGGCAGAATTTGCTCCCCTTGCGTTGAAAGCCTTGCCAAAAGGCCCCCACAACCGCAAGATTCTCCGGGAATTGCTGCGGATGTTCCGTGAACCGCGTCTCTTCGGAATCGTAAGCAACGATGGACTGCCCATCCCGTCCAGTCGAATGCAGCCACGCATGCGCCTTCGTCTGTGCTGCCTGTTCGGGCTCCTGAAGCACTTGCATCGTCGTCCCATCCGCATGCAAATCACGCCGCCGGAGGAACTGTTCATTGCATAGGCGACTGCCGAAGAAATTCGAATCGTTCATCTAACGGGCAACCCACCACTCGATGCGGCCGGTGCCGATTTGTTGGTGATGCATCCTTTCGCTTACGCCCAGCCTGTCAAGTAGGTGCACGGACGAAAGACGGAGGTCAAAGATGCCGAATGGGTTATGCGATACCTTCACCGTCTCCCGTTGAGGGGAAGTCATATTGCCCCTCGGGAACAGCGAGAACTTCGGGAACCCATCCGGCACCGTAAATCGCCGATTTGACAACGGGCCGTCGATGGAGGTGATCAGATACAGGAATCTGTACTCGATTCGAACGTAGATAATATCTCCCTATATAAGTGTTACAGGCCCAGTAGTGGCTAGAGCCCGATACGTGGAGATCCTGAAGCAGCCAGCGCGTCAAGGGGAAGGCGAAAGTCCAGGCCCACACCTGATGTCAGAATCCATTTTTCCATTTGGCTAAAGCCTGGACATAAGCTGCATCAGGAATCGAATAGTCAATCGGCACACTCCGTAAAATAGTGCTCCATTTCTGGTCATCGAATTTCGAGTAATCCAACTCAAATTTAAATAAACTCGAAGCCGCGTCATCGAGCCCTGACCTGGTCTTTACCAATCCATACTTACCTATCATATCTGATTCTTCAGTAAAATAGTGAGGTGTTAATCTTTTCTTTTCGATTGTCTGGTAGTATATGTGCATCGTCTTTTCAAATAGCGTTTCTGAGGAATATTGCACCTTGCCCCTGTCAGCCGCCTTGGCTGCCAATTTGAGCCGGAGTCCCGGATTATCCATTAACTCCGATATACTCTCCGCCAGTTGAACACTGTTTCCCGTTTCGAAGATCAAACCGGTCTCTCTGTGTCTTACGACTTCAGGTATGCCGCCGGCGTCTGAGGCCACACAAGGCTTACCCGCGATTTGTGCTTCCATAAGCGTGTACGGATGCATATCCTGTTTGGACGCAAGTACGATTATATTTGATAGTTTCAGCAAAGCCGGCACATCCCACCTTGCTCCGAAAAATACAATGTTCTCATGCACGCCCAGCCGCTTTGCTTGCAGTTCCAATTCATATCTCAAATTTCCATCTCCTATGAACCAACAGACGAAGTCGTTTCGTTTGTCCTTCAGTATTCTTAATGCGTCGATCAGCGTTTTGTGATCTTTTTCCGGCACAAGTCGAGCGGGGCAAGCAATCACAATTTTGCCGGGATTTTTTTGCTCCTCTTTCAAGTGCGGGTATGGTTCATGCTTTAACTGTTTTAAGAAAGGAGCCAAATTCATTCCATAAGGAATCACGTTGATCTTCTCGGCTGGAATTCCGTAATGAGTACTCAACTGGATTTTCTGCCAATTGGTTGGAACAATCGTCGCATCCGTCGATAGGTGTCCATAATACTCTTCTGTTACAGCGTATTTCCAATTGATACTATCTTTGTCCGTGATTTCGCCAGAATTGATATATTCGGTAGCCAGAATCCCGTGTATCGTTGCGACAAGGGGGATGTCTTTCGGCTTTACTCTCCATAAGGCACGTGTAGACAGGATATCGTGAGTATGGATTAAATCATAACCATTCAAATTGAGGAGAGCTGCCGCCACTTCAAAAGTATAACGTTCAATCTCCCTCCAACGAATTCGCGGGTCGACATACGGCAATTCATTTTCGTAGTACCGGAATACTTGATGATCAATGACGTCCTTGATCGAGAGGCGTTCGGAATGATGGTTCACGGTTTTGTCGATCTCGGCACCCGTTAAATCCCATCCAAAATCATTCTGGATGTAATTGAACTTGTAAATTTTATTCATACCAGGATGATGGGCTAATATGTCAACATGATGTCCATGTTCCTCAAGTTCCTCCTTCAATGTATAGACATAGCGGCTCAGTCCCCCGTAGTGAGGGAGTTCAAAATAGCAGGCAAACAGAATTTTCAACAATACCCC
>NZ_BCQV01000033.1 GCF_001552255.1 Alicyclobacillus shizuokensis NBRC 103103 | reverse complement strand
TACTTTATGTTCTTTATCTCTACAATCAAGGATTTACATATTTTCATATGGGATATGCGGCTGCTCTTGCTGTTGTGCTGCTTCTTATCATTGCCGTGTGCTCAGCTTTACTGTTCTTGACATCCAGGTATTGGGTTCATTATGAGGATTGAGGGAGTGAAACAATGAAGAGGCCATTTGTCCAATCGTGTATCACCCATGTGTTGCTCATCATCGGGAGTTTCTTGATGGTGTACCCGATATTGTGGATGTTCTTTGCGTCATTCAAGCCTGCGAGGCAAATCTTCTCAACTACCTCGCTACTTCCTGCAAGTTGGACTCTTCAGAACTATATCAACGGATGGGTAGGGCATGATGGAATTAGTTTTGGCACCTACTTTGTTCACTCCACAGTTATCGCGGTCATCGTAGTACTAGGCAGTCTTTTTAGTGCCTCGCTAACTGGATTTGCCTTCGCCAGACTTCAATTCCGGCTGAAAAACTTCTTATTCGGGTTCATGTTAGGTACAATGATGCTTCCCGTACAAATTACTCTGATTCCTCAATATATAATTTTCCATAAAATAGGATGGGTGAATACATTTATACCTCTAACATTGCCCAGTTTTCTGGGCACAACGCCGTTCTTTATTTACCTAATGGTTCAGTTCATACGTGGAATCCCAAGGGATCTGGACGAAGCTGCTGCAATTGACGGCTGTAGCTTGTTTCGGATGTTTGTGTCCATTATTCTCCCGCTGGCCAGACCTGCATTGATAACGATATCGATATTTGCCTTTTATTGGACATGGGGAGACTTCTTTACCCAGTTAATATATCTGACTGATCCTCATCTGTTCACGGTTCCTATTGGATTGAACCTGTTCCTCGACAATACAGGTCAGAGTGAGTGGGGGCAGATGTTTGCCATGTCTATGCTCTCTATTATTCCTGTGTTAATTATTTTTGTGGTGTTTCAGAAGTACTTGGTAAAGGGAATCGCAACACAAGGGCTTAAGGCGTAATAGCGGAAATACTAGGGGAGGATATGGTTGCATGAAGAAGGCTATATCGTTTGCAATCATTGGGTGTGGAGGGATCAGCCGAATCTATCTGGATCTAATCAAGCACTTGGACAACGCAAACCTGGTAGCCGTTTGTGATGTGAATGGCGACAGGGCTAGAACTATAGCTAACAAGGTCGATGTAGACTGGTTTACCGACTATAGTCGACTATTCGATCGTGCGGATATAGACGTTGTCTGCATTTTAACCCCGAGCGGGACGCACGCTGACATTGCGATGTCTGCTGCGAAAGCGGGAAAACACGTCATTGTTGAAAAACCCTTAGATGTCACGCTTGAAAAGGCGCAGCAGGCCATTGCCGCTTGTCGGGCCGCAGGCGTCAAGCTGGCGGTCATTTCCCAGCATAGATTTGATCTATCCACGATGCGTGTGAAAGAAGATATGGTTAACGGCAGATTCGGCAAGCCAGTGCTTGCTCAGGCGACTGTCCACTGGTTCCGTGGTCAGTCTTATTACGATAGAAGCCGTGGGGCTGGAACCTGGGCAATGGATGGTGGCGGAGTGTTGATGATTCAAGCCCTCCACACCATTGACATCATGCAATACATCATGGGGCCGATAGAGAGTGTTTTTGCGCACACAGGAACGTTTACACACAAGGGAATTGAGGTCGAGGATACTGCGGCTGTGGCACTTGTCTTCAAGAACGGTGCCGTCGGAACCATCAGTGCCACCACAAGCGCCTACCCGGGACTCGACACGAGGCTAGAGATCATTGGTGAACTAGGCAGCGCGGTTATCCAGAACCACACTCTCAGGAATCTATACTATCGCCAGCCGGGACACCCGGATCCGATGTTCGGCGAAGGCGGGACCAACTGTGCACCCAATTATGTCGAGGAGGAAGGCCATGCGCATGGCCGTCAGCTGGCTGACATGATTGCTGCCATTCAAGAGGATAGAGAACCTCTCGTGAATGGCGAGGAATCTCTCCACGTCCTAAAAGTCATTCTGGCTATATACCAATCGGCACGAACTGGGGAAAGGGTATATATTTACTGAATAGAATGTCAGATCCAATGCGAAAGGATGATATGTCGTGCAAAGACGAGCGTTTAAATTGCGCATTCGTGAGGGAACAGCAGAAGAATACGTGCGGCGGCATCAAGCGGTCCATGAAGATTTGTTAAGGGTCTTTGAAAGTGTAGGCATCAAGACCTACAGTATTTTCATGGATGGGAATATCCTGTATGCCTACATGGAGGCTGAAGACTTGGACTCGGCTATCAAGTCTATTGAGGAACATCCGGCGAATATACGGTGGCAAAAGTATATGTCGGATATCTTGATAGCCGATCACGAAGGACGGACGATGGTACCCCTACCTGAAGTGTTTCACTTCCCTCAGGGGGCGTACGGCCCATGATCGCGCATCTTTAGGAACACCAACTCAGGAGGGCGATGGGGCAATGCAGAGTACCCTAGCATGTGCATATACATGCCAAATGAAAAGGCTTTTCCAGACATATCATTTGTAATGCCAGGTCGTGGACACAGGCATCAAGCTGACCACCAGGGCGAGCCTGTCGCTTGTTGGAGAAGCGACATTATCGGGCGTCTCCCTTTCCGTCACCGATACCATTCTAGCGACGTAGAACCAATCGGTAACGCTAGCCAGGTATTATCTGAGATGTCCCCGTGGAAAATAGTTTGCTTTTCGCATCTGCACTTTGGCGATGTCATAGGCCATTTGAGCTACATATCCGATGATGGAAATTGGCAGAACACCATCCTGTGGCCACGACTTTGTCAATCATGGTTGCGACGAAAACTCTTTACCGACCCAAATGCCGGCTGATCGAATGAGAAACACAGCAGGGCAAGATAATACGGACAAGAACGGCCCGAAAAAATAAGAGTATACGATCATAAAACAACAAAAAACAAATTCTATGGTATACTGAATTTGTATCACAGCCATAGGTCCGTGTGGGTTTGGCGCTTCAAATACTGACGCAACGTAAGTTTAGGGGAGTGTTCCACAAGCATGGCACATATGCGCGAGGACGAGGCGTGGAGGAGTGGCTCTAAGAAGTCCGACCGTGATCTCCATTCCATCAAATCCAAACTCAAATCCCTCATCATCGAAACCCCATCCTGGGGATATGCCAACAGCGGCACGAGGTTCAAGGTGTTCCGGCAGCCCGGTGTTCCTCGCAATCCGTATGAGAAACTCGAAGATGCGGCACTGGTGCATCGCCTGACGGGTGTGTGTCCCAAGGTGGCCATCCACATTCCGTGGGACCACGTCGATGACTACCGGGACCTGAAAGCCTATGCCGAACAGCTGGGTCTCCAAATTGGCGCGGTCAATCCCAATCTGTTTCAGGACGACGACTACGCGTTGGGGAGTGTCTGTCACCCGCGTAAAGAGGTGCGCGAGAAGGCCGTTGCCCACATGCTCCAGTGCGTCGAGATCATGAAGGCGGTAAACTCGGACGTGCTCAGCCTGTGGATCGCTGATGGAACCAACTATCCAGGACAGGACGACTTTCGCAAGCGGAGGCAGTATTTGATAGAGGCACTTGAGCGTGTCTACACGGAATTGCCGGAAGGTGCCCGGATGCTTATTGAGTACAAGTTTTTCGAACCTGCGTTTTATCATACGGACCTGCCCGACTGGGGAACCGCGTACAGTTGTTGCTTGAAGCTGGGGGATAAAGCCCAGGTGTTGGTTGATCTAGGCCATCACCCGCAAGGAACGAACATTGCGCACATTGTGGCTACGCTGTTGGATGAGGGTAAGCTGGGCGGTTTTCACTTCAACAACCGAAAATACGCAGATGATGACCTGATGGTCGGCTCCATCGATCCCTATGAACTCTTTCTCATTTGTCTCGAATTGGTGAGCGCGGAAAAAGACGCAGACACCGCGGCCTGTGCGTCGCAGGTGGCTTACATGATTGACCAGTCCCACAACATCGAGCCGAAGATCCCGGCCGTCCTGCGTTCGGTGGAAAACATCCAGACGGCGTTCGCCAAGGCGTTGTTGGTACCGCGCCAAGAACTTCGGGATGCGCAGGCGGAAGGCGATGTCATTCGCGCCGAGCGCATACTCTACGACGCGTTTCAGACGGATGTGCGACCGTTGTTGGCCGAGGTGCGTGAGGAGCTCGGCGTGCCGCAGGATCCGTTGGCGGCGTACCTGCACAGTGACGAAGCCAAGCAGCGGCTGCAGCGGGGGACTGGGGGGCAAGGGTGGACGTGATGGCCAGGTGGCGCGGCTTTGCGGCGGATTTGGGGGCGAGCAACGGGCGCACAGTCCTGGGGGAGTTTGACGGACAAGTGCTCTTGCTGAAGGAATTGACCCGCTTTCCCAATCAGCCAGCCACATTGGGCGATACGGTGTATTGGGATTTTCCCCGGCTGTTCCACGAGGTGTGGGTTGGTCTGTTGGCGGCTCGACAGCAGGGTGGGATTGACAGCCTCGGTATCGATACTTGGGCGGTAGACTTTGGCTTAATTGATGGTCACGGGGAATTGGTCGCGAATCCCCGGCACTATCGAAACCCACAGTTCGTAGCGGCCATGACACAGGTGTTGGCTTCTATCTCCAAGCATGATTTGTTTCGGCGGACGGGCATTCAAATCCTGCCCATCAATACCATTTTTCAACTCGCTTACTTGCGTACCGAGCGTCCGCAGCTGTTGGACTGCGCGCGGCACGCGGTGCTGTTGCCCGATCTTTTCACGTTTTATCTGACGGGCGAGCTGGCGAGCGAGTTCACCGATGCCACCACAACGCAGCTGCTGCGTCAGGGCACGTTGGATTGGGACGGCGATTTGCTTGCTGCGCTCGGGATTCCGTCGGATCTGCTGCCGCCCGTGGTACCGCCGCTGCACCGGCTCGGGAGCCTGCGTCCCCGCTTGCAGGCGCAACTGGGAGCCGGTCGCGTCGATGTCGTGAATGTGGCGGAACACGACACCGCCTCCGCGATTCTCGCGTTGCCGTCAGGCGCGCGCAAAGTGGCCTACATCTCTAGCGGTACGTGGTCGTTGGTCGGCACACTCGTCCCGCGGCCGCTCATCACAGAGGTGACCGAACAGTTTAACTTCACCAACGAAGGCGGTGTCGGCAACTACCGGTTGTTAAAAAATGTAATGGGCCTGTGGTTGTTGCAGGAGGTACGCCGCCTTTGGGCGCACCAGGGCCGCAACGTGTCGTTTGCTGACATGATGGCCATGGCCCAGCGTGCCAACCCAATGGCCTGTGTGATCGATCCGGACGCGGATGTGTTCCTGGCGCCGGACGACATGGTCCAGACGATACAGGCTTTCGCGGCGCGTACGGGCCAACATGTGCCCGAGGACGACGCAGCGGTGGTGCGCTGTATCCTCGAAAGCCTGGCGCTCAAGTACCGCTGGGTGTTGGAGCGTCTGGAAGAGGCAACGCAGAGTCGGTTCGATGTGATTCACGTGGTGGGAGGCGGGGTGAACAACGCCGCCTTGTGTCAGTGGACGGCCGACGCCACGGGCAAGCCGGTGGTGGCTGGACCGGCTGAGGCGACCGTGATTGGGAATCTGTGCGCACAGCTGATTGTCCAAGGGGAATTGAGCGGGGTGGATGAGATCCCGGCGCTCATTGGCCGTTCGTTTGCCCAGACAACCTACACGCCACGCCCAGACGATGGGCGCTGGGCGCTTGGGTATGAGCGGCTCGTTGCGCTCATGGAACAGACAGAGCCCACGCCGGCCAGCGCCCGCACGGGCGGATGGGGGCAAGGGCGACAGGTGAAAGGAGATACTTGTTGATGACGGCAACCGTTGTTGAGACTTCTTTGCAGCAACTGGTGGTTCGCTCCAACCGGTTGGGTTCCGACAGATCCGTGTGCAACTGGGGCGGCGGGAACACATCAATGAAGACGATGATGACCGACTTTCGGGGTCGTCAGGTCAAGGTGCTTTGGGTCAAGGGAAGCGGTTCCGACTTGGCCGAGGCCACCGAGAAAAGCTTCACTGCACTGCGTTTGGACGACATCATGCCGCTGCTTGAGCGGGATGAGTTGAGTGACGAGGAGATGGTGGAGTACCTTGCTCACTGCATGCTGGACGCGCGCCACCCGCGCTCTTCCATTGAGACGCTCCTGCACGCGTTTCTCCCGTTCGCCCATATTGACCACACCCACCCGGACAGCATCATCTCCTTCTGCTGCGCCGACAACGGCCGCCAGTTGGCCGAGGAGTTGTTCGGCCAGCGAATGGTCTGGGTGCCGTATGTGCGTCCGGGCTTTCAATTGTCGAAGATGATTGCCGAAGCGGTGGCGGCGAATCCGGCGTGTGAATTGGTGTTGATGGAGAAACACGGCCTCATCACGTGGGGAGACACGTCCGACGCCTGCTACCAGAACACCCTGCGGGTGATTCAGGAGGCGGCCGATTACATTGCCGCCCGGATGAACCCGCAAACCGTGTTCGGCGGCCCCCGGAATCAGTCTCTCCCACGCGAGCGACGTCAGCAGGTGGCGGCGGAGGTGCTGCCTGTCATCCGCGGCCTGGTGTCGCAAAGGCAGCGGGCAATTCTGACCTATGACGACAGCGATGACTTGCTCCAGTTTGTCAACAGCCAGGATGCCCCAGAGCTGTCGCAGGTGGGCGCCGCCTGTCCGGATCACCTTGTCCATACGAAACGGGTCCCGCTCTATGTCGACTGGCAACCGGAGAGCGAAGATGTGGAGCAGTTGGTTGCGCGCCTGCGGGCCGGAATGGAGCGGTACGCAGCCGAGTACAGCGAGTATTTCCAGCGACACACAGACGGTCACCAGTCTATGGCCGATCCGTACCCGCGCGTGATTCTCATTCCCGGGCTCGGGGTAATCGGCACGGGCAAGACGAAGAAGATGGCAAATATCGCGGTAGATCTGTACCGACGGGCGGTGGCGGTGATGAAGGGGGCGAGCACGCTCGGGCGGTTCGTGTCCCTGGATGAGCGGGAGTCGTTCCGTGTGGAGTATTGGCCGCTTGAACTCTACAAACTATCGCTCGCCCCGCCGGAGAAAGAGTTGTCGCGGCAGGTGGCGTTTGTCACCGGCGGTGCGGGAGGCATCGGCAGCGCCACCGCCGAGCGTCTGGCGGCCGCCGGCGCGCACGTGGTCATCGCGGACATCAACACGGACCGGGCGCGGCAGGTGGCGGGGGAACTGGCGGATCGCTTTGGTGAAGGGACAGTCACCTCGGTGTACCTGGATGTGACTAGGGAGGACGCGGTCGAGGAGGCGATGCGGGCGACGATCCTGGCCTACGGCGGTCTGGACCTGCTCGTGTCGAACGCGGGCCTGGCCAGTTCCGCAGCCCTCACGGAGACCACGCTGGACGAATGGAATCGCAACCTGGCCGTGCTGGGGACCGGGTACTTCCTGACCTCGCGGGCGGCGTTCGTCACGCTGCTGCGGCAAGGCATTGGTGGCAGCATCGTGTTTGTCGCGTCCAAAAACTCGGTGTACGCGGGCAAGGACGCGGCGGCGTACAGCAGCGCCAAGGCGCTGGAGGTCCATCTGGCGCGCTGTTTGGCGGTCGAGGGCGGGCCGCACGGAATCCGCGTCAATTCGGTGCTGCCGGACGCGGTCCTGCAAGGGTCGCAGATCTGGAACTCCAGCTGGCGCGAGGAGCGCGCCGCCGCCTACGGGATTTCCCCGGACGAACTGGAAGAGTATTATAAGAACCGAACCCTCCTCCATGTCAACGTGGTGCCGGAAGACATTGCGGAAGCCATTTTGTTCCTGGCGTCCGGGAGAGCGGCCAAGACGACGGGCTGCATGTTGACCGTGGACGGAGGCGTGGCGGCCGCGTTTACGAGGTAGTGCAATGAAAACCACCTATGGTAAGTCGGTGATGAATTCAATGTTGATGGCAGACCGGCACCGCCGCATTGTGGAGCTTGTCGAGCGGGAGGGGAGTGTGCGCGTCTCCGAGCTGAGCGAACTGTTCCAGGTGACGGAGGAGACGATACGGCGCGACCTCGATAAATTGGAGTCAGAGGGCAAGGTCCTGCGCACCCACGGCGGGGCGGTCCGTAACGAGGAGCCGGGACTGGAAATCCCGGTGTCGGAGCGGGAAATTGAACGGATTGAGCAGAAGCGCAAGATTGCCGAGAAGGCGATGGAGTGGATTGAAGTAGGCGACCAAATCATGCTCGACGCCAGTACGACCGCCTGGCAGATGGCGAAGATTCTTCCCGACATCCCGTTGACTGTGGTCACCAATTCGGTCAAGGTGGTCATGGAACTGGCCGGCAAGGACAACATCCAAGTCATCTCGGTTGGGGGGAACCTGGCTGTCAGGTCGCTCTCCTTTGTCGGTCCGCTGGCCGAGCGCTCGCTGGACAGCTACCATGTGGGCAAACTGTTCATGTCTTGCGGGGGCTGCCACCTCGAGTACGGTATCAGCGAGACCACGGAGGAGCAAGCGCGGGTCAAGGCGAAGATGATTGCCAACTCGGACGAACTCATCCTGTTGGTGGACTCGAGCAAGTTTCAAAAGCGCGCCTTCACCAAAATCGCACCGGTGCGGGTGGCGGACATGCTCATTACGGACGCCGAGGCAGACCCCGGCATTGTAGAACAGATTGAGGCCCTGTCTGTGTCCGTGCATAGGGTTGAATGAAGCAAGTCGCGGGGCGGATCGGCGGTTGTTTGGACCGCAGGGTCCGCTTGCGTCCTTTTCGGTTCTTTTCATAGCCTCTTGTCAAAGCCCTGCGGCTCTGTTATGGTGGTCACGTCGAATCAACTGCATAGAGCTCGTATAATGCGGGGGATACGGCCCGGCAGTCTCTACCAAACGACCGTAAATCGTTTGACTACGAGTGAAAGCGCGTCTAGGGTTCCGCGCAGGGGAAGCGGTGGCCGACAGGGAATGGCGGCGGCGACGCATGCGCGCGTCGGAAAGCAGAGCCGCATTTGTTGGCGGACATGCTGCGTGTAGTCTGTCACGGCAGGGGCACAACATGCCATGGCCTCGCCTGCGGTCAGGACCGAGCGACGCGTCCGCGCGGACATCCGAGCGGCACACCAGAGGGATAAAAGCCCAGACGGACAGGTTTCACTTGCTTGCAATTGGTGGTCAAACCTGTCGGTCTGGGCTTTTTCTGTTGGCTTGTGGTTCCCCGCCGGACATGGACGACCTCTCACTTTTTCGTGCCAGGAGTGTGATGACCTGTGCAGTCGCTTCACCGCCGCATCCGGGAGGAAGGGCGCGTAGTGTCACCGACCGTTCTGAAGGTCGACTCATTTCTCAACCACCAGGTCGATCCCGCTTTCATTATGGACATCGGCAAGGCTTTTGCCGCGCGGTTCGCAGCCGAGCGGGTGGACAAGGTGCTAACGGTCGAGGCCAGCGGTATCCATATCGCGATGGCGACCGCGCTGTGCCTGGATGTTCCGTTTGTCTACGCCAAGAAGCGGCGCGCCCTCACGCAGTCGGGCGAGGCGTATTCCGTGCCGATTGTCTCGTACACGCGCGGCGAGACGGTTCCTATCACCATCTCCAAGACCTATCTGCGCCCGGGAGAGCGGGTGCTGATTGTTGACGACATCCTCGCGCGGGGAGGCGCAATCCTTGGGTTGTGCGAGATGATTCGGCACGCGGGAGCCCACCTGGTTGGGGTGGGGGTGGTCATCGAGAAGAGTTTCCAGGAGGGGCGGCGACAGTTGGACGCCCTCGGGGTACCGGTCTGCGCCCTGGCGCGCATTCTCCGTATGGGCACGGACGGGATAGAGTTCCTGGCCGATGAGGGTGCGGTGGACGCCGCACCGAACAACGCCCTGGCTGGGACATCCCCTCTGCAACGTCCACAACCCTATTTCTCACAGAACGGGAGTGGCTTTTGATGACGATGCCTACTCAGTCGCTGCGGCGGGCGCAGGTGGTCACGCTCGGCCTGCAGCACGTGCTGGCCATGTACGCCGGGACGGTCGTGGTGCCGTTGCTCATCGGCAGCGCGTTAAAGCTGAACTCGGCGCAGATGGCGTATCTGCTGGCTTCGGACCTGTTCACCTGCGGCCTCGCCACCCTCTTGCAGGTCATCGGAACGCGCTTTGTCGGCATCCGTCTGCCGGTGGTACTGGGCTGCACGTTCACTGCCGTCGCGCCCATCACGGCCATCGGTCAGACGTCCGGGCTGCCCGCCGTCTTCGGCGCCATCCTGGCGGCCGGTCTGATGGTCGTGTTGGTGGCGCCTGTCTTTGGCAAGGTGCTGCGCCTGTTTCCGACTGTGGTGACGGGGTCTGTCGTCACCATCATCGGTCTGTCCCTCATCCCGGTGGCCATGAACGACGCGGCCGGGGGCAGCGGCAGCTCCGACTTCGGCCGGCCGCTGAACCTCTGTCTGGCGTTCGGCACGCTGCTTCTCATTTTGCTGGTCAACCGCTTCTTGACCGGCTTTGCCCGCGCCGTCTCCGTGTTGATTGGCCTCATGCGGGCACCCTGGCGGGTTGGCTGTTCGGCATCGTCCACTTCGACGCCGTGGCCTCGGCCTCCTGGGTGAGCGTCGTGCACCCGTTCTACTTCGGAGTGCCGCGCTTCCAACCGATGGCTGTGCTGACGATGTGCGTGGTCTGCCTGGTCAGTTTGGTCGAGTCCACCGGCGTCTACTTCGCCATCAGCCGGGTTACCGGCCAATCCATCACGGAGGCGGACATCGTCAAGGGACTGCGGGCGGAGGGTCTGGCCATCCTGATTGGCGGCTTGTTCAATACCTTTCCGTACACCACGTTCTCGCAGAATGTCGGCCTGGTCTCGCTGACGCGCGTGAAGGGGCGCAACGTCGTTGTTGCGGCCGGCGTGATTCTGGTCATCCTCGGCTGTCTCCCCAAGCTGGCAGCGTTGGCGACGGTGATTCCCAGCTCCGTCCTCGGCGGCGCGATGATGGCCATGTTCGGCATGGTGGTCGCCTACGGAATGAACATCCTCTCGCATGTCGACTTTAGCCACAACGAGAACCTTCTGATTGTGGCTTGCAGCGTCGCGGTCGGCTTAGGATCCGCGGTCGTGCCGCAGGTGTTCAGCCATCTCCCGGGTTCCCTGCAGATGCTGCTGCAAAACGGGATTGTCAGCGGATCGATCACGGCCGTGTTCTTGAACCTGTTTCTCCATCACCGCGGCGGGTCGGGGCGGTTGTCCACCCACGCGGGCCGGGAGCCGCGACGTGAATCCCGTGTCCCCCAGACGCTGGCGGAGTGAAACCAGCGTCCACTTACAGAGGCCGCTTGGCCGTTGGCTGTGGTCGCGCCTGGCGCTCTGTGCGTCGGGCGATTGTGTATCACCCCTTCGCGTGAGCGAAGAGGGATTATATCATTCAGATACCGGACAAGCCAAATGTGTCGTGGATTTATGAATCAGCTTGGCTTGGCGCACATAGATGCAACCTCCGGTGACGATGGTAACATAGAATGGGATTTATGAAGGAGGTGAAACCATGAGCGTCAACAGGATTGATTTCAGCAAACGTTACACGCTGAAGGATTATCTATCCTGGGATACCGACGAACGATACGAATTGCTTGACGGTGTTCCCTATCTCATGACCAGCCCTTCATCATGGCATCAGCAAGTTTCGATGAATCTGTCCGGTTTTATATGGAATTATCTGAGGTCAAAGGGGAGTCCATGCAGAGTGTACACTGCCCCCACAGACTTGTTGCTGTTTGATGCGGAAGACAACCTGAATGCAAAGGATGTTGTGCAACCCGACATATTTGTCATTTGCGGCGGTCAACACAGACGGATGGTGAGCGGTGTCCCAATTTGGGTGATTGAAATTTTGTCCCCTTCTACAGTTAGAAAAGATAAAATTATCAAATTGCGAACATACGAGCAAGCCAGGGTTGGGGAATATTGGATCATCGATCCGTTGACCCAATATGTACAGGTATTCGTTTTGGACGACAATGGGAGGTACTCGCAAAATCAGATTCATGAACGAAACGAGAAGGTGAAAGTGTCCGTGTTGGATGATTTCGAGATCAGTCTGTCTGAAGTATTCGGGGATGAAATAGCCATAGGTAACGAATCGGAATAGATAAAGTGTCCGATGAGAGGGATGTTTCAGGACATATAGAAGTAATTTTTGCGTTCAATTGTATACAATCCATTACGGTTCATCGCTCACAACGCAGTTCGACAAGAAATGACAAACTTTTTCATAGTCGCATAGGATTGCGAGAATAATACCCCAGTGCTACCATCCAGATCAAAAGATACCCATGCGCGCAAATGCCGGGGCGTGGGCTCGGTCAGGGCATGGCTGCGGCGGCAGGCAGGAGTGGAGGCGGAGAATCAGGCGTCTGGGCTGGATGACGCTTCTGATTCTGAACAAAACGCCATAAGAAAGGAAAGGACGAACCAGTGCGAAGGAGGAATGGCGTTTGGAGGGAAGCAAGTGTGCCATCACGCTGTCGGTCAATGGGACGTCCTACACGCGGGAGGTGGAGGCGCGCCTCCTATTGGTCCATTTCCTGCGCGACGAGTTGGGGCTGACCGGGACGCACGTCGGCTGCGACACCAGCCAGTGCGGGGCCTGCACCGTGCTCTTGGACGGGAAGGCGGTCAAGTCGTGCACCGTGTTGGCGGTGCAGGCGGACGGGTGTGAAGTGACAACGATTGAAGGGCTCGGCCGCATCGACAAGCTGCACCCGGTCCAGGAAGGGTTCTGGGAAAAACATGGGCTGCAGTGCGGATTTTGCACGCCGGGGGTGATTATGACCGCCGCCGGGCTCCTGAACGAAAACCCGCATCCGACCGAGGAAGAGATCCGCGAGGGGCTGGAAGGGGTCATCTGCCGCTGCACCGGGTACCAGAACATTGTCCGGGCCATTCAGTACGCGGCCGACAGGACGCCTGAGGTCGAACCCGAGCCCGCGGTTGAGGTGGCGGCCTCGGCACCGACCGGCGGCGCCCAAGAGTTGACGCGTCAGGAGGGGGAGGACGCATGAGCACGGTGTTTGGGCAGGTGGTCAAGCGCCGCGAAGACCCGCGTTTTATCACCGGGCGCGGGCAGTACACCGACGACGTGCAGCTACCCGGAATGTTGTATGCAGCGATTCTGCGCAGTCCGCACGCGCACGCGCGGATTATCGGCATCGACGTCGAGGCGGCCAAGCGTGCGCCAGGGGTCGTGGCGGTCTATACGGGGCGGGACCTGGCCGAGCGCATGGGCAGCGTTCCGACGGCTTGGATTCCACCCGAATCCGACTTGAAGACGCCGCCCCATCGCGCGCTGGCGGTCGACAAGGTGCGCTACGTCGGTGACGGGGTGGCGATGGTGATCGCCGACACCCGTTACGCGGCGCGCGACGCCCTTGACCTCATTTCCGTGCAGTACGAGGTGCTGCCCGCGGTGGTGAACCAGGTGGAGGCGATGGAAAACGGGGCGCCTGTTTTGCACGCGGAGGCGCCGGACAACGTGGCCTTCCACTGGCAGATTGGCAATGCCACGGACGAGGTGTTCGCCCAGGCGGAGGTGGTGGTGCGGCATACCATCCGGCAGCAGCGGTTGGTGCCCAACCCAATGGAGCCGCGCGCCTCGGTCGCCCAGTACAACCCGGCGACAGGGGAGTTGACGGTCTGGGTGACTTCCCAGAATCCGCACATCCACCGCTTCGTTCTCTCCGGCATCCTCGGCATCCCCGAGCATCGCCTGCGTGTGGTCGCGACCGACGTGGGGGGCGGTTTTGGCGCCAAGATTGCCGTGTACCCGGATGAGGCGCTGGTGGCGTTTGCGGCGATGGATTTGGGGCGTCCGGTCAAGTGGACGGAGGACAGGCGGGAGCACTTCTTGGTCACCACGCACGGCCGCGACCATGTGGAGGAACTGGAATTGGCCGGTACACGGGACGGGCGCATCCAGGCGATTCGCGTCCGCGCCTATGCCAACATGGGAGCGTACCTGTCCACCGCGGCTCCGGGTGTGCCCACCATCCTCTTTGGCCTGATTGTCCCTGGGCCGTACACGATTCCGTACGTCGGCGTGGACGTGTACGGGGTGTTCACCAACACCACGCCCACCGATGCCTACCGGGGAGCTGGGCGGCCGGAGGCGACATACCTGTTGGAGCGCATGGTCGATTTGTACGCCCGGGAAATCCGCATGGATCCGGTCGAGGTGCGCCGCCGCAACCTGATTCCGGCGGACGAATTCCCCTACCACACGCCGACCGGTCTGGAGTATGACAGCGGCAACTACCACTTGGCGCTGTCGCGGGCCTTGGATATGGCGGATTACGACGGCTTCCGCCGCAAACAACAGGAACTGCGGGCGCAGGGCCGGCATGTGGGTGTCGGGGTGACGACGTACGTGGAGATCTGTGGGCTCGGTCCTTCCCAGGTGGCCGGGGCGGTCGGCTTCCAGGGCGGACTGTGGGAGAGTTCCACAGTGCGCGTGCACCCGACGGGCAAGGTGACCGTGTTTACCGGCTCCTCACCGCACGGGCAAGGCGAGGAGACCACTTTTGCCCAGATTGTGGCCGACAAACTCGGGGTGTTGGTGGAAGATGTCGAGGTAGTGCATGGTGACACGGCCCGCATCTCGATGGGCTGGGGAACGTACGGATCGCGCACGACGCCGGTGGCGGGCAGCGCCTTGGCGGTGGCGCTGGACAGGGTGTTGGAGAAGGCGCGCCGGATTGCCGCGCACATGCTGGAGGTGTCGGCCGAAGACGTGGAGTGTGAAGATGGGCGGTTCTACGCCAAAGGGGCGAAGAGCCGCAGCGTCAGCTTCCAAGACGTGGCCCTCCAGGCGCACCTGGCCTGGAATCTGCCCCAGGGGGTCGAGCCGTCTCTGGAGGCGCAGGCCTTCTATGACCCGGCCAACTTCACCTATTCGTTCGGCACCCACATCTGCATGGTCGAGGTGGACACGGATACGGGCGATGTCCGCATCGACCGCTACATTGCGGTGGACGACTGCGGGCGCGTCATCAACCCGATGATTGCGGAAGGCCAGGTGCACGGCGGCATCGTCCAGGGCATTGGCCAGGCCCTGTGGGAAGGGGCCGTGTACGACGAACAGGGGCAGTTGGTGACTGGCACGCTGATGGACTACGCGATGCCGAAGGCACGCTTCTTCCCGAATTTTGAAACTGCGTTCACCGAAACCCCGTCACCGCACAATCCGCTGGGCGTCAAAGGCATCGGCGAAACCGGCACGATTGCCGCGACGCCGACGGTGGTCAACGCAGTGCTGGACGCCCTGGCGCCGTTTGGCGTGCGGGAAATTCAGATGCCGCTGACGCCGGAGCGCGTGTGGCGATCGATACAGGAAGGGGGGCAACGTTCATGATTCCACAGGCGTTCGCGTATCGACGGGCCAACTCCGTCGCCGAGGCGATTGCCATTCTGCAGGAGGACTCGGGCGCCAAGCTGCTCGCGGGCGGGCACAGTTTGCTGCCGCTGATGAAAATGCGCCTGGCCAACCCGGGCACTCTGGTGGACATCAGCGGGGTCAAGGAACTGCGGGGGATTCAGCGCGTGGGCGACGAGATTGTCATCGGTGCGCTGACCACGCACGCCGACGTGGCGAAGCATCCGCTCATTCGTACCCACTTGCCGGCGTTGGCGGAGGCGGCCGCGCGAATCGGCGACCTGCAGGTGCGCAACCGCGGCACCATAGGCGGGAACCTGGCCCATGCCGATCCGTCCTCCGATCTGCCGGCTGTGGCGCTCGCCTACGACGCTCGACTGACCGTGATGGGACCGGCGGGGCGGGACGTACTGGCGGCGGAAGATTTTTTCCTCGGGCCGATGGTGACGGCCCTGCCGGACGGGCAGGTGATCTCGTCGGTGGCGGTGCCCGTACCGGCGTCCAACACCAGAAGCGCCTATGTGAAGTGTCCGCACCCGGCTTCGGGCTACGCGGTGGTCGGTGTGGCGGCAACGGTGACCGTGGCCGCGGACGGAACGGTGGAACACGCGCGCATCGGCGTGACCGGGGCTGCGGATTGCGCGTACCGCGCCTACCAGGTGGAGGAAGCGCTGGTTGGGCAGACGGCGTCTCTGGAAATCATCCGGCAGGCCGCCCAGTACGCGGCGGAGGACGGATCGATAGGATCGGACGTGTACGCGTCGGAGGAATACCGCCGCCACCTGTGCTGTGTCTATACGGAGCGGGTGCTACGGAAGGTGTTGCTGTGAACCACCCGTTTACGGGCCCTGAAGACGTCGAGCGGGCCTTTGCCCGGGCCGGCTACATCGCGGACAAGGCGCTCGCAACCAGCGTGTTTTTGGCGCTGGCCCTCAAGCGCCCTTTGTTCCTCGAAGGGGAGGCGGGTGTCGGCAAGACTGAGGTCGCCAAAGTGGTTGCCGCGGTGCTGGACCGCCCGCTGGTTCGCCTGCAATGCTATGAAGGGATGGATAAGGCCAGCGCCCTGTACGAGTGGAACTATCCACTGCAGCTGTTGCACATTCGCCTCTGGGAGCGGGCGGCGGAGGACGCCGCTGGGCGCGCTGCGTTGGAGCAGGAGCTGTTTGGGCCGAGGTTTCTGCTGCGCCGCCCGCTGTTGGCGGCGGTGGTGCCCGACGGCCCGGCTCCGGTTCTGCTGATTGACGAGGTCGACCGCAGCGACGAGGAGTTCGAAGCGTTTCTGCTCGAGCTGTTGGCCGAATTTCAGGTGACTATCCCGGAACTGGGGACGCTGCGGGCCCAGGAAGAGCCCCTGGTCGTTCTCACCTCCAACCGCACGCGCGAGTTGCACGACGCGCTCAAGCGCCGGTGCTTGTACCACTGGCTGGACTACCCGTCCTTCGACAAGGAAGTGCGCATTGTCCGCGAGCGGGTGCCCGGGGTGTCCGCCCAGTTGGCGGCCAGCATCACGGCCTTTGTTCAGCGCTTGCGGCAAGAACCGCTGTTCAAGGCGCCCGGGGTGGCGGAGACCATTCAGTGGGCGGAGGCGCTGACGGCGCTCGGAGCCAGACGTCTCGATGCGGAGCGGGTGGAGGCGACGCTCGGGTGCCTGCTCAAGTACCGTGACGACTTGGACCTGTTGCTCGGAGACCGGGAGGCCGATTCGTCGCCGCTGCGGCGCCTGTTGGCTGAAGTCGGCGCTATGCCCGGGGGACAGGTGGATGATTGAGCCAGCGCTGATAGAGGAAAACATGTTGGTGTTCTTGCGGGCGCTGCGGGCCTTCGGCTTCTCCATCGGCGCTGAGGAGGAGGCTGCGGCGCTCGCGGCCCTGGCGGCTGTGGGCTTGGATGAGGAAGCCGTCTGCCGCTTTGCCGTGCGGGCAGTGGTGGCGAAACGGGCGGATGAGTTTGTTATGTTCGACGCCCTGTGGCACCAATTCCTGCGTACACTCCGCGGACCGTCGCTGCCGTTCCTCGCCGAGAACACCCTGGCGGCCCATGTGGCGCGCCTGCGCGCGCAGCGGTGGCAAAGGCCGCAGGTGGTGTGGCTGAGGGCGAAGGGACCGGCAGAGCGCGACGAGGGCCGGCCAGATCCACAGGAGGACGACCAGGTGCAGGTGAACTGGCGGCGGGGAGCCAGCCGCCAGGAAACGCTGCGCCAAACCGACTTCGCCCGGTTGACCGAGACTGAGCTGCGAGAACTGGCTCGTTGGTCGGGGGCGGTCTCCGGACCGATGCGCCTCAGCCGGCGGTGGCGTTCGGATCGACGGCAAAGGCGGATAGACCTCGCGCGGACGCTGCGCAGCAGCCTTGGGCACGGCGAGGTCCTGCGCTGGCTATACGCGGCCCGCGCCGTCGTGCCACGGCCCGTGGTGATGTTGTGCGACGTCAGTGGCTCCATGGAGCCATACAGCCGGGCGCTGCTTAGTTTCGCCCACGTGCTGCTGCAACGGCGGGTGCCGTTGGAGGTGTTCGTCTTCTCGACGCGTCTGTCCCGCATCACCCGCGAACTGCGCCAGCACAGCCCCAATCGGGCGCTGGCGGACGCGATGGCGCGCATTCCCGATTTTGCTGGCGGTACGCGGCTGACCGAGGCGTTGGCCGAGTTTCGCCGCCAATATGCGCGCCGTATGCTGCAGCGGGGTGCGTACGTGCTGCTGGTCACAGACGGGTTTGAGGCGACAGCCAGTGAGCAGGAAGGGGCGACGGCAGGCCCCAGCCAGCGTGGCTTGGTCGGGGAGCTGGCTTGGTTGCGACGGTGGACGCGGCAGCTGATCTGGTTGAACCCACTCGCGGCAGATTCGGCCTATCGCCCAGCCACGGCAGCGGCGCAGGCGTTGCTGCGCGTGTGCCAGGCGGTGCGACCGGCAGGAAACTGGGCGGACCTGGAACAGGCTTGGGAATGGATAGCGAAAGCATAGAATTACGACCGACATGCTGGACGTGAAAAACGGCCGTCAGGGCGGTTTTTTGAAGCAGCGCCGTGGACCACTACACGATTCGTCCCTAGCCGCCGGACGCGCTTCCGGCTAACCGCGACGCATATCTTCGCATGCCGCGAGCACCTCGGACAGGGCCTCGGGGGTGTCCACATCTTTGCCCCACCACGGGTTGGCAAAGTCGGCCCAAGCAAGCGCGGACGCGTGGTGCGAGACGACCGACCGGGCGCCAACGTCCCCCTGCAGCTGCAGTAGTTCCGGAAACACAGCGCTGTCAAACAGCACGGGATGGCCTGGCTGGCCGGCGTAACGGGCGCGCACGATGAGAATGCCGCCCGCTCGTTCCTCAGCGTAGCGGGCGCGCAGTTGGTCCACCACGCTGGCGGGCAGCAAGGGTTGATCCGCCAGCAGCACCATCACGGCGTCGCAGTACGCCATCACCTCCCGCACACCGGTGGCCAGCGAGGAGGCCATACCGGAAGCGTAATCCGGGTTTTTCACCAACCGTATACCTGGCAACCCGGCAAGGGCGCGTCGCACCTGCAGCTCATCGGGTCCCACCACGACGACCACCGGCGCCAGTCCTCCGGACGTCGCCGCGGCCGCCACGCGACGCACAAACGGGATGCCGGCCAACTCCAGCAGCGGCTTGGGTCGGCCCATGCGGGTGGACAATCCGGCGGCCAGCACGATGCCACCCACGCGCGGGCTGGAGGACTCCATTTGCTCTTGTTCCATGCCCATCACCCCCCGATGTGGGACATTTCCACTTTTGGCCGTTGACTGGTGGCCTGCGTCCTCAGTTCGGAGTACCGGTCCCGGCGCTCGCCCCACAATTGGTTGAGCAGTTCCAGCAGCTCGGCATCGGACGCGCCGGCGCGCAGCGGAGCACGCACATCAAACCCGTGCGATGCAAACAAGCAGGTATACAGTTTGCCTTCGGCCGATAACCTGAGGCGCGTGCATTGACCGCAAAACGGCCGCGTCACCGAGGCGATGACGCCAATTTCACCCTGTCCGTCGGCGTAGCGAAACCGGGTGGCCACCTCGCCTGGAGTGCGCGGGGGCACGGCTTCCAGCGGCCAATGCTGGTGGATACGACGGAGGATTTCTTCCGCCGGAACCACGTCGTCCAGCTTCCATCCGTTGGAGTTGCCCACATCCATGTATTCGATGAACCTCACGATGCAGCCACTGCCGCGAAACCGCTCCGCCATCGGGATGATGCTGTCCTCGTTCCAGCCGCGTCGGACCACCATGTTGACCTTGACCGGGCGCAGGCCCGCCGCGTAGGCGTTTTCAATCGCCTGCAAGACCTTGGCGACCGGAAAATGCACATCGTTCATCGCCATGAAGACGGCGTCGTCCAACGAATCAAGGCTGATGGTGATGCGCCGCAGTCCAGCGGCGCGCAGGGCGACCGCCTTGTCTCTTGTCAGGAGCGATCCGTTCGTGGTCAAGGCGATGTCCTCGATATCGTCGAGCTCGGCCAACTGGGCGACCAACTCCTCTAGGTCGCGGCGCAACAGCGGCTCGCCGCCGGTCAGGCGCACCTTGCGGACACCCAGTTGGGCGGCGATGCGGGTGAAGCGAACGATCTCCTCAAACGTCAATAGGGCGGTGCGCGGGAGGAAGGCAAAATCGGGCCCAAAGACCTCTTTAGGCATGCAGTATCGACAGCGGAAATTGCACCGGTCCGTGACCGAAATCCGTAAGTCGCGCAGGGAGCGTCCGAATGCGTCGGTTGGCAACGCGTATCCCTCCTCCGGCCAGGTCCAGCCGTCACTTCGTCCTGGCTATCCACTCTGCCATGATGGTCGCTCGTCATCCGGCTTGGGCACGCCGAGCGTCTGGCGCGCCCACTCAAGGGCGCGGACGTCGCACACATGCCGTTGTTGTATTATTTATTATTATAGATCATGAGGGACAGCGAACCGATGAGCTGGCGATTGGAGCTGCCCACGCATACATAGGCCTGAGGTGAGTCATTTGCAAACGGACATACGTGCCCATTCCAAAACGCGCTTTTCCGCGGCAGGGCAGCCCCCCAAGGTAATCGCGCTCGGGGAATTGCTTATCGATTTCACCCCGGTTGAGGCGCCACCGGTTGGTGATCGTCCGAGTGTACCGGTATTTGCCGCGAATCCTGGCGGCGCCCCGGCCAACGTGTGCGCAGCTTTGGTTCGGTTTGGCGTTCCGGCTGGCTTTGTGGGCATGGTCGGACCCGATGCGTTCGGCCAGCAGCTGAGGGACACACTGATGGATTGTGGCGTCGACACCGCTGGACTTGTGGTGTCTCGGACGACGCCTACGACCCTGGCGTTTGTTCACCTGTCGCCAAACGGGGAGCGCACGTTTCACTTCTACCGCCATCCGGGGGCCGACACCCAGCTTTCGACGGAGGACATCGACTGGAATCGGGTGGCCAGCACGCCTCTGTTCCATTTTGGGTCGGTTTCCCTGACCGACAACCCGGCACGGCAGACCACGCTGGCGGCGGCGCAGACCGCGAAGCGGGCAGGCCGGGTGGTTTCTTTCGACGTAAACCTGAGACCCCCGCTATGGGAAGACCTGGAGGTAGCCCGACAGTGTATTCACGAAGGCTTGACCCTAGCTGATGTGGTCAAGGTGTCCGAAGAGGAACTGAGGTTCCTCTGTCCGCAATGGGCGGCCCAAGCCGAGTCCGTGTGGCAGAGGGATGGCGAAGGCCTGCGGTTGTCCGCAGGCTTCGCCGATGCCATTCGTCGCTTGGCGGACACGTACCGAGTGCGTGCCTTGTTGGTCACACTGGGAGCGGACGGATCGGTCGTCTATGTACCCGGCCAGGAGACGGAGGTCATTCATGTCCCCAGCGCACCGGTGGAGGCGGTGGACACCACCGGTGCCGGGGACGCGTTCATGGCCGGGGTGTTGGCTCGTCTTGCCGAATTTGACTTTGATCTGTACGCGCTGACACCATCCGACTGGCTGCATGCACTCCGATTCGCCAACGCGGCGGGGGCGCTGACCGCGACCAAACGCGGGGCAATTCCCGCGCTTCCCAGCGAAGCGGAGGTTTGGGCCTGGCTGAACAGCCTCACCGGAGCACCACGGTAAGTACCTCCGTGGGTGTTCAGGACATGCGCGCCAACGCCAATTGCTGCAACTCTTCCCGGCACTCGCGGCAGATCATGCGTCCGTGGAAGGACTCAATCGACTCGTCCAGATTGCCGCAAAAGATGCAGGCAGGCTCGTAGCGCTTGAGGATGATGCGGTCCCGATCGGTATAGATGGCCAGCGGGTCCTTGATCTCAATACCGAAGGTGCGGCGCAGTTCGGCCGGGATGGCTATCCGTCCGAGCTGATCCACCTTACGGACAATGCCTGTGGTCTTCATGTCCGGTACCTCCCACTTTCTGCATTCGTCCTCATATATTCCGTCGCCGGCAACGGAAATGTGGGGGTAACTGTACACGGATTCCCACAAGTAAAACCGCTTTCCAGACGAAAGTGACACCAAGGGTGCATGGGCCAGGCCTCTGTCGAGAATACTACGGGCGTAAGGGAGGCGGATGTGCGATGCTACCGCAGGCCTACGTATCCAGGGGTTCAGTGTGAGGCGTGGTTGCAACGACACAAGCGCTACCTTACAGCAGGACGGCCGAAGTGGCCGTCCTGTTGCTGTTTGCAGACCCGTCTGGGCTGGCTGTGGCCGAGCTCTCGGCGCCTTTTGCCCGGTCGATAAACGCCCAGGGTGCAAGCAGGTAGATCCTGATGCTTGACAAGTCCCAAGCAAACAGCCTATGGTCAAAGGGATAATGACCTGAGACGATACGAAGTGGGTGAGCCCCTGACAGGGTTGGTGGATAGACAACGCGGGTACTAAACAACCTGACCCGCAGGCTTTGCATTGGAGGAGGGGAATCTGTGGCCAATCCGGAGTTCCAGTCGTTGCAACCCCTGTATTCGCTGCTCAACTCGGCGGTTGCCATGCCGTTTGCCAAAGCAGCACGCGAACTTGGCTGCGCGGACCTGCCGCAGACGCCGTTTGTTGATGAGCTGCGGCCTTATTTGGACACGGCCGCATTTGACAAGCCCAACACCCCCGATGTTCGTGCCGACGTTTGGAGGGCTGTCCTTCACGGGCGTGTGCTGGCGGTGGAGCCATTGACTGACGGAGGTATGCTGTTTCACGTACGCGCGCGCCTCTCCGGGGGACTGTGCATTGATGTACGGCTGCGCTATCGCTCGGATGAGTGGCGGGTGCAATCAGTGACGTCGATTCACTACGTTCCGTTCACGCGCACACGGACTTTTGCCCGCATGGTTTCGGGGGCCTGTGTGGTGGTTGCGGGTTGCATCGGGTTTTTGTTGGCCGACAGCCTGCACCACGGTGGCAAGACGTCGGCGGCCGCGGCTGAGTTGACCAAGCAGGGGGTGGAATCGTGGGCGCAGAGTCACGGCTATCAGTTGGTGAAACCGGGATCTCAATCCGCCTCGGCGCCTGCGGCCGCGTCCTCCTCAGCGAGCGCGGGAAAAGCGGCGAGCGAGGATAAGGCATCCACCACTTCGTCCAGTGACAAGCAGACCGCCGACGCCGCGAAGTCCACATCCCCGTCCAGTCAACATGCGGCTTCCAGCGCGCCGAAAACCTATACCTACACTCTGCGTCTGGGAACGCCCGTGCACGACCTGTCGGTGTTTTTGCAACAGCACCATTTGGTCAAGAGCGCCATCGCGTTTGACATGAAGATGAAGGACACGCACGCGGATCAGGACCTGCGCCCGGGGACCTACACGTTCCGCTCGAACATGAGCGAATCGGACCTGATTCGCGTCCTCAAGGCGGGCCCAAAGTCGTAACGCTGGCTCGGCCAAGGGTGGGGGATGGGATATGAGGTTGGTGCTGGACCACGTTGTTCACGCGGTGCGAGATGCCCACCAGGCGCGCCATACCTTTATGCACCAGTTCCCTCTGGCGACCAGCGAGGGCGGGCGTCACGAGGCGTGGGGCACATACAACACACTGGCTCACTTGGGCCCAGTGTATGTGGAATGGGCGGCGGTCTTCGATAGCGACTTGGCCGCCGGCAACGAGTTCGGCCGTTGGCTGCTCTACGATTTGGCGCGGGGAGAAGGGGTTTCGCAGCTGGCGCTGCGCACCTCCGCCCTGGACGCGGTAGCCGATACGTGGAGGGAGGCCGGCCTTCCGTTCGTGGGCCCGGTCAGAGGGCGCCGCGTGCGACCAGATGGGCTGGAGTTGACCTGGCGTCTGCTGTTTCCGGCGCGTGAGGCGGGAGCGAATTTCCCGCTGCCGTTTCTGATTGAGTGGGGGCCGCGCCCACAGGAGTCTATAGCGGCGGACAGCACGGGTTCGACTGCATCTGGCCAGCAACGGAACGGCAGTCACGGCGCAGACCAGGAGCGGGGGAACGCACCGTTTGCGGATGGTGATCTCCGCCTCACGCGGATGCACGCACTGGTGCAAAGTCCCGCCCGAACGAGTGAGCGGTTGTCTCAGTACTATGGTCCGTTTCTCCCTCTCCCGGAACGTCGGGGGGAGGCGGTGGTCTGGGATGTGGGCGGCGTGTCGCTCTGCTTATGGCCCGCCGAATCGGGTCCTCGGGCGCGGTCCGCAGAGGTTCTGTCAACTCGCGGTGAGCGGGTGGTTGCGGTGAACCTGGCCCGAACTGCGTCGGCGGCGTCAGCGTCGAGCGGCGAGGGTGGACAGTCTCTGTGTCCATCACCTGTGGAAAAGGGACACTTGCTACATGGGCTGTGGGTCTCTATAGTTCCGCAGTCGGCAAGTAAATCGTGAAGCGCGTGCCGAACCCCTTTTCACTCTGCACCTCAATTCGGCCGCCCATATCGCGGATGATGCGGTAGCTGACCATCAGGCCCAGGCCGGTGCCGGATGTCTTCGTCGAGTAGTAGGGGGTGCCCAGCCGTTCGATTTCCTCTGGCGTCATGCCGACCCCCGCGTCGGCAATGACCAAGGCCACCTGCTCATGTTCACGGTACCCATAGATGCGCAGGGTTTTTCCTTTCGGCATCGCTTCAATACCGTTCTTTGCAATGTTCATGAGCGCTTGGTCCAATCGCTTCGGGTCTCCCCATACATACAACTCGGGCTCGCACAATTCTACGATGTCGATGCCGCGCAGCACCGCATAAGGCGACATCATGTCCACCAGGAGTCGCACTCGTTCCCGCACGTCGATGCGCGTTTTTTGGCCTTCGGTCGATTTGGCCATCGCCAGGTATCGGGAAATAATGTCTTCCGCCCTATCCAATTCCTGTATGCTGGTCTCGATATACATCCGCCACTTCTCGGGCGGGACGTCCGCGTCTCCCCGCAAAAGCTGCAGAAACCCGCGAACGACCGTCAGTGGATTGCGGACCTCGTGGGCGATGGAGGCGGCCAATTGACCCAATACCTGGGTCTGTTCCATGTCCTGTACGCGCCGCTGCATGCGCCAAAACTCGTTTTGGTGCTCGATGATGGCCACGGATATCCAAGCCAAGACTGAGTGGGCGAATAGGTAGATGCTGTCGAGGAACAACCGCTCGGGTGCGAGAAGGTTGTGTTCGCCATGGGCCATTTGGAACAGCGTTGTCGTCACCAGTACGGCAAAGGCGGTCGTGCTCGTCAACAGGACGGCGGTGATGATGCGTGGGCGTCGGTTTTGCTGCCGGAAGTTGCCGATGACCACGTACAATGCCGGCAGCACGTACACGTAGCTGATAAGCATCGGATAGGATCCAGCACCGTGCAGTATCGCCTGATAGGCGTACATCGTGAGGGTCAGGACCGTGCACGCCCAGTATCCCTGGTATAGACTGGAAATGATCCATGGCACGGCGCGCAGGTCATAACTCTGGTGGGCGATAGATGCGGGAAACGTCATGCACAAGAGTATGGACACGACAGAGCAGGCGGTGGCGATGGCCTTGGCCTGCACGCTGTCGATGTGCTCTCGTTGATTGATGATACCCTGGCAGACAAATAACGGCACCAGGATGTTGGCGATGTTTAGGAGTAGGTCTTTGGCCTCGGTCAACCCGTTCAACCCCATGTACGTGATCCCTTTTTCGTGCTTCCTCTTGTGCGTTGCAGATGTCTGTCGATTGTCTGCATGGCCCCGGGGTGCGCGAGAGGGCCGCTCAGGCGCACGAATCCGCGGATTCACGCAACTCAATGTTCTATTCTACACTATGTTTACTCTTTCGGGAAAAACGATAGGGCCAATATGATGGAAAGGAAGGAATTCCCTTGTTTGTCCACGGGGTGCAAGGTCTGGAATGAGGCCCGTCGTTAGGCAGTTCCCAGGCGCGTACGCGACGCGCCTGTCGATTCACCGTGGGCAGGCTCACCGAACAATCGTTTGCCGACGGTCAGGCCCGACGGAGACAAACCGGATGGGCACGCCGACCAGGGTTTCAATCCGCTTCACCAAGCCTTTCGCCTCCTCCGGCAAATCTTCAAAGCGATGACAGTCGGACAGGTCCTGTTGCCATCCGTCGTGCCATTCGTACACCGGGGTCACTCGCTCCAGCTGGTAAGCCGGCAGGGGATAGTCATAACGCTGACCATCCAGTTCGTAGGCCACGCATAACGCCACCCGCGGCAATCCAGAGAGGACGTCCAGTTTCATCATGGCCAGCTCCGTATACCCGTTGATGAAGGCGCCGTAGCGCAGTGTCGGAATATCGAGCCAGCCGCAATCGCGTTGACGGCCGGTGGTGGCGCCGTACTCATGGCCCTTTTCCTGCAGGTGCCGACCGAACTCGTCGTTCAGTGCGGTGGGGAATGGCCCCGCTCCAACCGCCGTCGTGTAGGCTTTCGTGATGCCGGTCACTCGTGTTACGGCTTGCGGGGGAAGGCCGCACCCGGCCGGGACACCGCCGGCGATGGGGGACGAAGAGGTGACAAACGGGTAGACTCCCCAATCCAGGTCCCGCATGATGCCGAGCTGGCCCTCGAGCAGCACGTACTTCCCAGAAGATACCGCCGCCTGCAGCAGGGGAAGCGTGTCGTGAATGTAAGGCAGTAAATACTCACGCGCCTCTACTAGTTCTTTCCAAATCTCCGCAAACGACTTCGCGAACGCGGCCATGCCTGGCATGCGTTCCATTTTCGCTCGGTACGCCTGTTCAACGCGGCTGCGGAAATGTCCAAGGTCGCGCATCTCACCGATTTGGATGCCGAAGCGGCCAACCTTGTCCTGGTACGCTGGCCCGATGCCCTGTCGAGTCGTTCCGACTTTCCGCGATCGCGCGTGTTCCTCGTATTCGTCTTGCCAAATGTGATACGGCAGCACCAGGTGGGCGCGTTCAGAGATGATCAGATTATCTGTCGAGATTCCGGCATCGTTAAGCGATTTCAACTCTTGGACGAGATTCATCGGGTGGACGACCACACCGGTCCCCAGCACAGCCTTGGTGTCGGGATTGAAAATGCCTGAAGGTACCAGGTGCAGGGCAAATCGGCCGTGCTCATTCACAATCGTGTGGCCCGCGTTGCCGCCCCCCTGGTAGCGAATCACGATGTCGGCATCGACGGCGAAATAGTCGACCATCTTGCCCTTCCCTTCATCGCCGTACTGGGCGCCTACCACCGCGTGCACCATGTCCGTCGCCTCCGTGTTCAGCAAAATCGGGCTGCGGCTGCGGCGCATACTGTGCCGACGGAACCGTTCGATCAAACCGCGGTCATGGGGCCAGCAGCCCATTCGTACACGTCCCAGTCTACGGTCGATTTTGTTATGTGTAAAATTGATTTGTTGTATACTTTCTATACGAATATCGTATAACGGATCGCATAACACGGGGCCGCGCCGCTAACGCGCCGCTAATTGGATGAAGGCGAGGGATGTTGATTTGGATGCTTGGCTGCGCACGTTGATTGCCGTGGTGGAATCGTCGAGTCTGGTGCGGGCCGCTGAACAGCTGCACCTCACCCAACCCACCGTCACGCGGCAGCTGCAGCAGTTGGAGGAGCGCTTAGGGGTTAGGCTGTTTGACCGAATGGGTAAGCGGCTGGTGCTCAACCGCGCCGGCACCGTGGTCTATCGTTACGCCAAGATCCATCAGGGCCTGCATGACAAGATGCGAGACGAATTGAGTGCCCTCCTAGACGCGGACGTGGGCACGGTCTATCTGGGGGCAGGGTTGACTCCGTCCATCTATCTGCTGCCACCCGTTTTGGCTGCCTACCGCCGCCAGCACCCGCGCGTGCAGTTTCAGGTGACGAGCGGATCGTCCAAGGAGATTGCCGCAGCCCTGCAGCGGCGGGAGATTGACCTGGGCGTGGTGACCACGGTGGGCGAGGACATGGCCGACTGTTGGACGGCCCCGCTGCTGCGCGACGAGCTGTTGTTGGTGGCCGCGCCAGGGCATCCGTTGGCCGAGCGCGGTCAAGCTTCGCGCGGTGAGTGGATGAGCGAGCCGCTGGTGCTGATGCGCAGGGGCTCCGGTCTGCGCCGCATCCTGGATGACCTGGCCCGTTCAGCCGGTTTGTCCCTCACGGTCGCAATGGAGACAGACAGTCTGGAGAGCATCAGTCGCTTGGTCCAACTAGGGGTAGGTCTGTCCTGCCTGCCTCGCTCCTGTGTCGCGGACGATGTCGCAGCGGGACGGCTCCGGGTGATAGAACCGGTGGACGAACAACTTGGAGCGCGCACTATCACGCTCATCGGTCGGCGGGAGGGCAGCCTGCCGGCATGCGCCGGTCAGTTTGCCCGCGCCCTGAGAGCGTGGTGGCAACCAGGGGAGGAACGCTAGAAATTCCAGAATGCTGTATTCCTGCTTCGTGAACGGAAGTCTGTAAAAAACTACGGCTTGAGCCGTTCGACAAATCTCGTTACACTAGCGACAAAACCTTTAAATATACCAATCCTACGAGTCCTATCGCGAGACGCGGACGGGGGAAGCCGCCTGCGGACGATGTTGGCCTTGGTTGGCCCGTGTTCCTGGGGCGGGCAATGATCCTCGCAGGACGAGAGAAGGAGTCGATGGAGTGAAACACCGCAAGCGACATCACAGACAGCCGCGCCATCTCCGCCGCTCGTCGGTGCGGCGGACACGGTTTGGCCGCAGCATGTTCGGGATTGTCGTGGGCAGCGCCTTAACCGGGACGGTCGGCGTGACCAGCGCCTGGGCCGCCACCACGTACAAGGTCAAGCCGGGAGACAGTGTCTGGTCCATCGCCCGCAGACACGGTCTCACGGTCTCTCAACTGGTGGCGTACAACCACCTAGCCAACCCAGATCTCATCTATCCCAACCAGATTCTATGTCTGTCCGGCGATGCGTCGTCGTCGACAACCGATGCGACATCTATCAGCACGTCCACGAGCAGCACGGCCAGCAGTGCCACAACGTATGTCGTGCGCAAGGGAGATACGCTGTGGTCTATCGCCCAGCGCTATCAGGTCAGCGTGGGCAATTTGGTTGCTTGGAATTCGATTTCCAACCCGAATCTGATCTATCCGGGCATGGCCCTGCGCCTCTCAGGCACCGCTTCTACCTCGGTCACACAAAGCCCGGCCGCGTCGGGCAACAGCGGAACGTCCACCGCGCCGACGCCATCGTCGCGCGGTGGACTGCCGCCTGAGACGGTGACCCAGTCGGTGAGCGGGCAGGCGGTCGTGAATTACGCAAAACAGTTTGTGGGCGATCCGTACCTGTACGGCGGAGAATCGACCTCCGGCTGGGATTGTTCCGGCCTGGTGCAGGCGGTGTACGCGCACTTTGGCATCAAGCTGCCGCGCACTGCGGCGGGACAGGCACAGGTCGGCCAGAAAATCTCCGTCTCCGATCTGCAGCCTGGGGACCTCGTCTTTTTCAACACCACGGGAGACGTGTATTCACACGTCGGCATCTGGGCCGGCGGCGGCCAGTTCATCTCCGCCACCGTCCATGGAGGCGTCTGTTACCAGTCGCTCAATACTTCCTACTGGGAACCGAGATTGTCCAAGTGCACACGTGTGCTCGGTTGAGTGCACCGCTGTCGCAAATCCTACCAGCCCCGGCGGTCTCAAGGTGCGCCGGGGCGTTTTTTCGTGATCAAGCGCGATTTGGTATAGTGGTAGCCGGCAGATGGTTACGGATGGGGAGGGCCGGCGGGGATGTGGACAACGGACGAACGCAGCTTGTTGCCCGAGACGGTGGAATTCAGTTTCCTCGAAGCGCTGGAGGATGGGCAGTATAACGCCGACCTGGAGATGCACCTGGGGCAGGCGGTGGCGAAAGGTGAATCACCGCCGCTCATTCGCCTGTGGCGATCCGCCCACAACCCAGGCATTGCGGTGAGTCGCAAGGACGTGGCCAGCGACCGTGGGCAGGCAGCCGCCCAGGCGCTGCGGGAGAAGGGCCTCGACGTCATTGTCCGCCAGACGGGCGGCACCGCGGTCCCGCAGGGGGATGGCGTGCTGCACCTGTCTTTCATCCTGCCGCGTACGCACGCGGCGGCGACGACGGACGCCTATTACCGCTTGCTGTGCCGGCCGCTGTTGGTCTGGTTGGCTGACCACGATGTCCCGGCGGCGACGGGGGACCTCCCTGGCAGCTACTGCGACGGATCCTACAACGTGCTGGCAGGCGGGCGCAAGCTGGTCGGGACCGCACAGGCCTGGCGGGGCGGATTGGCGGGTGTGGCTTCGCGACACCCCGGATTTGTGTTGGTCCATGCCTGCATCACGGTGGACATCGCCCTGGCGCCGGCGCTCGGTTGGATTAACGAGTTTTACACCATCGCCGGTCAGGAGTACCGGGTGCAGCCGGATACGGCGGTGACCCTGCGCGATCTCCTGCCGGCCCGCCGCTGGGACGAGGATGCGGCCGCCAACGCGGCAGCGGCGGCGCTGGAGCTGGCCGAGGTCATCCGCCGCCTGTACCAGGTGTGAGCGTGGCGCGGGGGATCAGCCGTGCGCGCCCTTGGCCGCGGCGTCGTTTCCTCGCGCGGCGAGCGGCAGCTGCACACTGACCGTGGTGCCTTGGCCTTCCACACTATCCACCCGAATCCGTCCCTTGTGGGCCTCGACAATCCACTGCGCCATGGACAGACCGAGCCCGGCGCCGGTCGTCTCCTCGTGCTGACGGGCGGGATCGGCCCGGAAAAAGCGTTCGAATACCCTGGGCAGGTCTGCTGCCGGGATGCCGATGCCGGTATCTTCGACATGAAACAGCGCCCAGTTTCGGCTCGTGCGGACGCGCACCGAAACCTGTCCACCGGGACGGTTGTACTTGATGGCGTTGTCAATCAGGATGACGAACAACTGGTGCAATCGGTCCCCATCTCCCAGGACTGTGACTCCGGGCTCCACGTCGGCGGACAAACGCACGTTTCGGGCGTCGGCCAGGGGCAGGAACAATTCAACGAGACGGTGCACGAGCGCATTGGCGTCCACCCTGTCGCGGTGCAGCAAGGCCTTGTCGGCGTCCTGGCGGGCCAAGGTCAGCAGGTCCTCCACCAGTTTGGCGAGACGTCGGGCCTCGCTGCGGGCGTTTTGAATCCATTCCAGGTTGTCGATCACCGATTGGTCGCTGTGGTTGAGGACAATATCCAGGTTGGACTGTATCACCGCCAACGGTGTGCGCAATTCGTGCGAGGCGTCGGCGACAAACTCGGTCTGACGCTGATACGCCTTGCGAATGGGCAGCAGGGCACGGGCGGCCAGCCAGAAACCGAGCACCGCCGCCGCCAGCGCGCCGCTGGCGCCGACCCACCAAAGCACGGCTCGCAGCTGGTCCAGCACCGCCCATTCGCGGTTGACGTTCTGGGCCAGGAGAATGTAGAAGACCTGGCCGCCCGCGTTGAGCAACGGTTGGTAGTAGACTCGGTACATGGTTTCATTAGGCCCGTGCATGTCCGCCACGATGGGCTCATCGGGGTCCTGGTTCTGCAGCCAGTTTTGCAGGAAGGCGACGAGCTGATAGCTGGCGTTGGTGTTCACCAGGGGCCCCTCGCGTACGATGCAGTAGGTGTTGGGAGGAAGGGCCGCCATGCGGTTCGGATTGCCCTCGAACTGGTGGATGGTGTACACCAGCTGGGAATCCACATTGCGCAGCACCGCGCGATGCACGATGGAAAAGATGGCGTACGCGGAGAGCGCGTAGAGGACCGCAAACAGGGTGACAGTGAGAGCGGTCAGTTGCAATCGAACGCGATTGAACACAGGAACTCGTCCTTGTCATTCAGGGATTTTAAAGACATAGCCCACGCCGCGCACCGTCTCAATATAGGAAGGCTGTCCCGGCTGGTCAATCTTCTTGCGCAGGAAGTGAACGTAGTTTTCCACTGCATTGGCGATAACGTCTGCATCCGGACCCCAAATCCGGTCCAAAATGAGGTCCTTGGCCAGGACTTTCCCATGGTTGCGAATGAACAGTTCCAGTAATTGGAATTCTTTGGCGGTCAAGTTGAGCGGCTGTCCATCCCGCGTCGCCTCGCGGCTCCCCAAGTCTATCCGAAACGGCCCGGCGGCGATGGCGTCCGTGCCAACCAGAGCGGCCGGACGACGAGCCAGGGCGCGAATGCGAGCCAGCAGTTCCTCGTTAGCAAAGGGTTTGACGAGATAATCATCGGCGCCTGCGTCCAGCCCGGCTACCCGGTCGCTGACCGCGTCGCGGGCCGTCAACAACAAAATGGGCACGTCCAGCTTCTGTGCGCGCACCTGACGAACAATCTCCAATCCGCTCATCTCGGGCAGCATCACGTCCAGGACGAGGATGTCATAGCTGTTCGTGCTTGCCAGGTCCCACCCGGTGATGCCGTCGTAGGCGACATCGGCCGCGTAGTGGTGCTCTTTGAACAACTGAAGTAGCGCCGCCGCCAGGCGCTTTTCGTCTTCGACAAGGAGGATGCGCATGTTGTCACCTCCGGCGATGAGAGTACGGTCGGCGGGAGCGTCCCGGCGCCTCCTAGCGCATGTGCATGGGTTGCTGTTCTCAGTATACCAGCCGTCACCGGCGGATGCAGAGATTGAATCTTCTGTCATTCATCTGCGATCCGTTAAAGCGCCATCGCGCATTCGTGCGGGAGCGCGGCTGCGGGATACATTTCAGAACGGATGAGAATGCAAGCTTCAAGTTCGCATTTCACTGCATTATCATTATTCTCCACGCTTGCCTTTCTATATTTTGGGTTATGAAAGAGGTATTTTCTAAAATAGAATAGACTTGATTTTATTGGTTAACTCCTTGTACACTCTGCTGAAAGAAATCATCGTCCGTCTACTTTACAGGTTGGGTGGGCGACGGTACAATTGCTCTGAATATTATTTCGAGATTAGAGTAGATGGGTTTTCTGTCGCGTGTGGCTGGCGGGTAGCGGCCGGCATTCAACGCATCGGTGACTGACCCGTATAAAGTCGCCATTGGCTGGTCAGGGCGTCCGGGCGGTTGAATCATACTCTTTCCTAAGGGGGTTAAAGGCATGAAGAAAGTCTCAAAAGCCTCAATGGCGACGGTTGCGACCGCTGTCTCGTTGGCTCTCGTGGCGGCAGGCTGCGGCAGCAGCGGAAGCGGGGCAAACGGGAGCAATAATTCTACCGGTAACAAGTCGGGCACGCAGACCGCATCGTCGGGCAAACCGGTGAATGGCGGTACGCTGACGTATGGAACCTTTTCGGACATCGTGACGCTCGATCCAATCTACATCGCCGACACCGCGTCCGGGGATGCTGCGCAATTCACTTTCGCGTACCTGTATGATTTCGATCCGCAGGGCAACATTGTTGTGAAACCGTGGGATCTTGCTGCTGCTCCGCCTCAAATAAGCGACGATGGGAAGACGTACACTATCAAGCTCAAACCGAATGCAAAGTGGAGTGACGGCAAGCCACTGACTGCCGACGACATTATCTTTACCCTCAAGACTATTATAAATCCAAAGGCTGGGTCTCCGGGTATCAGTCAATACGACAAGATCAAGACCATGAAGAAGATAGACGATCACACAATCCAGATTACTCTGAAACAGGTCTATGCCCCGTTCGCCGACGCACTTGCGATACTGCAGCCAGTCCCGGAACATGTCCTGAAGGATGTCGAACCCAGTAAGCTGCAAAAGTATGCCTACGGCACGGACCCGAGTAAGACGGTGACGGACGGGCCGTGGGTGTGGAAGACGTGGAAGCAAAAACAGTACCTCGAATTTGACCGCAACCCCAACTATTGGGGGCCGAAGCCACACATCGACAAGATCATCTATAAAATCTATGCTGATCAGAACACAGAGACCCAGGCGTTGATCAAAGGGGATATCGACGTCGATTCGGCCATTCCCGTGGAACAGTTGAGCGCGGTGCAAAACAGCAAGAACAACCGGGTCATCAACAAGCCGGGGCCGCAGTACGAATTTCTGGCATTCAACTTCAAGGCCAGCAATTTTCCGGGCGACTTTGACCCGTTCACTGACCCTAAGACGCGCCAGGCTATCTACTATGCCCTTGACCGTAAGGCGATGGTGAAGGATATTCTCAAGGGCACGGGGACGCTCATGAATTCACCGTTCCTGCCTAACACTTGGTACGACGTGAATGACCAAGCCACCAACTTCACCTATGACCCGGCGAAGGCGAAGCAGCTGCTCAAAGAGGCGGGCTGGAAGAAAGGATCGGACGGCATCCTGGAGAAGGACGGGCACAAGTTCTCGTTTGAGCTGCAGTACAATGCCGGCAACACTCGTCGTGAGCAGGTCGCGTCCATCATTCAGCAGGAACTGAAAGCGGTCGGGATTGACTGCCAGCCGAAGGGGATCGACTTCTCAGCCTGGGTGGATCAGAACCTGAATCCCGGAAAATTCCAGGCGGTCTTGCTGTCATGGGCAATCAATACACCGGATCCTGACCAGGAATCCATCTACAGTTCGAAGTATTTTCCGCCCAACGGCCAGAATATGGGTTGGTACAAAAATCCGGAAACCGACAAGTTGTGGGTCGACGGATATTCCACTATAGACCGGACGAAGAGCAAGCAGATTTACGGGCAGATTGCCAAGGACTTCTCGCAAGATCCTCCGTACGTGTTCCTGTATCAGTACGGGGCGCCAGCCGGGTACACCACGCGTGTGCACTGGAAGTCTCAAGACGCGCCGCAGATCGGTCTCTCGTATGGGTACCTATATCACGTACAGACTTGGTGGTTGTCAAATCAATAATAATGGACCGGATACGACCGCTGACAGGGAAGGGATGGGATCATCCCTTCCCTGTCTGTAGGAGGATATATTGATGACGGAATACCTGCTTCGCCGGATCCTGCAGTCGATTGTCGTACTCTTTCTGGTGACAGTGTTCATGTTTGCGCTCGTGCACGCCGCGCCAGGCGGCCCGACGCATGTCCTGTTGGGACCTGGCATGTCACCGGAGGCCATGAAGATTCAGGAACACAACATGGGGCTCGACCAACCCCTTCCCTTACAGTACCTGCACTGGCTAAAGGACATGCTGACAGGCAACTTTGGCTACACGTTCAAAAATCATATCCCCATCAACACCATCATCTGGCCGACGGTAGGAAACACCCTCATTCTGATGGGGGCGGCTTGGGTCTTATCACTGATCATCGCGATTCCTTGGGGCATTTACAACAGTACCAAGACCTACGGGATATCCGACAACGTTGCAACCGTGATTGCGTACTTGGGGTTCGCCATCCCGTCGTTCTGGTTTGGCATCCTGCTGCAGGAGTATTTCTCGCTCAAACTGAACTGGTTTCCACTGTCGGACATGTGGACGGTGGGGAAGCAAGGGGACATCGGCAACCTGTTGTGGCATATGGTCCTGCCGGTGACGGTGCTGGCACTGGGGTTTCTAGCTGGTTATCTGAAATACTCGCGCGCCAGCATGCTGGAGGTACTACACGAAGACTTTGTCCGCACGGCGAGAGCCAAAGGGGTCCCAGAGCGATGGGTGATCTACCGGCATGCGCTGCGCAATGCCTTGATTCCGGTCATCACGGTGTTGGGGCTGGATTTGCCGGTATTGGTCGGCGGAGCGCTGTTGACCGAGAACGTGTTCAACTGGCCGGGGATGGGCCGGGAGTTTGTCGAGATGGCCCTTGCGCGGGAGTACTCTGTGCTGATGGCCATCACGGTCATCACGGCTGTGATGGTGGTGCTGGGTAATCTACTCGCGGACATCCTATACGCGGTGGTGGATCCGCGCGTCCAACTCGGCAAGAAGGGAGGCGCGTCGGTATGAGTCAGTTGCCTCCGTTGGAGAATCCAGACATGACGATGGCGACGGAGACCATGGCGGCAGAGCCAGTGGACACGACCGAGGCAACCTCCGGTCCGCAGAACCTTTGGCGCATCGCATTGCGCAAGTTCCTGCAAAATCCCTTCGCAGTCGGTGGGTCGATTGTGTTGCTGATCTTCATTTTGACCGCAATTCTGGCGCCTTGGCTGACGCCGTACGACCCAGCGAAGGTGGACATGTTGCATACCAACCTGCCGCCCGGAGCGGATGGTCACCTGCTCGGCACGGATGAGATAGGCCGTGACATTTTTACGCGCCTGTTGTACGGAGGGCGCATTTCGCTCGTCGTCGGATTTGCGGTGGCGTTTTGTACGGTGCTCATCGGCACCGCCATCGGTGCGGTTTCCGGGTACTTCGGCGGCTGGGTGGACGTCATCTTGATGCGACTTGTAGATGTGATGAATTCGATTCCGCTGTTGTTCCTCAACATCCTTATCATGGCGCTGTTTGGCAGCGGGTTTAAGATTTTGATCTTCGTCTTAAGTGTGACCAATTGGATGGGTGTGGCTAGGTTGGTGCGTGGGACGTTTCTACAGTTGCGGGAGATGCAGTATGTCGAAGCCGCGCGCGCGATTGGCGTCAGCCACGGGGCTATAATCGTGCGCCACTTGATTCGCAACGCCACGGCTCCCATTATTGTCAACGCGACGCTGATGGTGGGTGGGGCCATTCTCAGCGAGTCCGGGTTGTCGTATCTGGGCCTGGGCATCCAGCCGCCTCAGGCGAGTTGGGGACTGATGCTCAGCAATGCCCAGAACTACATGCTGACCAACCCTATGGAGGCCTTGTATCCCGGCCTTTGCATCCTTCTGGTGGTGCTGTCTGTCAGTTTCATTGGCGACGGCATACGCGATGCGCTTGACCCGCGTTATCGCGTGAAAATCTCGCAGAGGAGGCTGGAACAATGGCGCGAACGCTTCTCGAAATCAAGGACCTGAGTACAGGATTCATCACGGAAGGCGGCATCGTCAAGGCAGTGGACGGCGTTTCACTGACGGTAGAGACAGGACAGACGGTGTGTGTGGTCGGAGAGTCGGGAAGCGGGAAGAGCGTCACATCGCTCACGGTGATGCGTCTCTCAGAATATGACGGAGGACAAATCTTGGGCGGTGAGGTCTGGTTTCAAGGCGAGAATCTGCTGACCAAAAGCCAAAAGGAGATGCGGCGGATACGCGGGAAGAGGATTTCCATGATTTTTCAGGAACCGATGAACGCGCTCAATCCGGTATTCACGGTCGGAGATCAAATCGCCGAAGTTGTGCGCATGCACGAAAGAGTGACGAGGGATGCGGCGTGGGCGCGTGCGGTGGAGATGCTGCGTCTGGTAGGCATTCCTGAGCCCGTACTGCGGGCGCGTCAATACCCGCACGAGTTGTCTGGCGGTATGTGCCAACGAGTGGTCATAGCCATGGCCTTGGTCTGTCATCCGGAACTCGTGATTGCGGACGAGCCGACTACGGCGCTGGATGTGACTGTACAGGCGCAGATTCTCGATTTGCTGCGGGACCTACAGCAGAAGTTCGGAACAGCGATCATGCTCATCACGCACGATATGGGCGTGGCGGCCGAAATGGCGGATAGAATTGCGGTCATGTATGCCGGGATCATTGTCGAAGAAGGAACCGTGGAGCAAATTTTTGAGCGCCCCCACCATCCATATACGATTGGACTCTTGAAATCCATCCCTGGGTTTGAAGGAGAACGTGGGACAGAGCTGTACACCATCCGCGGCAACATCCCGAACCTGGCTAGACTGCCCTCCGGATGCCGGTTTCACCCACGGTGCCCATTCGCTACGGATCGATGCCGGCAGGAGTCACCACCACTGCGTAAGTTGGATGAAGGGCGTAAGGTTGCGTGCTGGTACGCGGAGGATGTCGCGGCCGGCCGAGTTACCGGCGCGGTCACCGGAATGGATGTCGAATCCACCGAGGCCGTGCCGGCGGAATTGTCCCCAGGCGATGGACAAACGGCCGTAAGGGGGGCGGCAAAGTGAGCACACACATTGCGAGAGGGCGCATACCGGTCACCGCAGTGGAGACCCATTATCCCACCGGTGCAGACGTCCCCTATCTGGTTGAAGCGCGGCATGTGAAGAAGTACTTTCCGATTCAGAAGGGGTTGCTCAACCGCGTAGTGGGACACGTTCGCGCCGTGGACGACGTGTCGTTTGGCATCCGACCCGGCGAGACGTTTGGACTTGTCGGGGAGTCCGGATGCGGGAAGTCTACATTGGCTCGGGTCATTCTGCGTCTGCAGGGAGCCAGCGGCGGCGAGGTATTCTATGAAGGTCGCGACGTTCTCAAGATGTCCGGTAGTGAAGTGCGTCGGCTGCGACGGGAGATGCAGATTATATTTCAGGATCCGTTTGGATCCCTGAACCCGCGCTTCCTGGTCCGTGATATCATCGCCGAACCGCTGCGGGTGCATGAGCGCATGAGCGCGAAGGAGCGGGACGAGCGCGTTGTAGAACTGATGCGGTTGGTGGGTTTGGATGCGAGCCGTCGCAACCGGTATCCGCACGAGTTTTCCGGTGGCCAGCGGCAGCGTGTGGGCATTGCCCGGGCGATTGCGCTCAGTCCGAAATTTGTTGTCGCGGACGAGGCGGTATCGGCCTTGGACGTATCGGTACAGTCCCAGGTACTGAACCTGCTCATGAAGCTGCAGCGGGATCTGGGGTTGACCTACTTGTTCATCGCTCATGGTCTGAACGTGGTACGGCACATCTCGAACCGGGTGGGCGTGATGTACCTGGGTAAGATGGTGGAAGTCGCGGAAACCGACGAGTTGTTCCGTCAGCCGCTGCACCCGTACACGGCGGCGTTGTTGTCGGCTATTCCCCGGCCGGAGTTGAATCGCAAGCGAGAACGCATCGTTCTGGCGGGCGACGTGCCGTCGCCGGCGAACCCGCCTAGTGGCTGCCGTTTCCATACTCGGTGCCCGTTTGCTCAGGCGCGTTGCCGCGAGGAGGAACCTGGGTTGCGAGAGATGGGATCGGGGCGCGTGGTGGCGTGCCATACTCCGTTGCAATAGCGAAGGTGGAGGACCTGCGTCCGTCAAAATGGGCTGCACGTGACGGAGATAGATTATCCTTCGCGTGTAACCCTATTTCTGTTTCGTGTGCCGCGGGCCATGGCCAACTTTACGACCGTGCTGCCGAGAGATAGAATTCACAGTATGGTGGTCGAGGAGGTTGGGAGATGCACAAACGCACCTGGGCTGTGACGGTCAGCGCGGCAACGGCGGTTTTTCTCACCCTGGCTGTGGGCGGTTGCAGCAGGGGGATGCAGACGAGTCTGGCCACGCAGTCCTCGACCAGCGGCAGACCGGTGGGTGCCGGCACGTTGACCTACGGATCGCTTACGGATATCACCACCCTGAATCCGGTCTACATCACGGATGCCGTCTCTCAAGGGGCGGCGACGCTCGTTTACGCCCCGCTCTATGACTTCAATCGTCAGGGCCGCCTCACCGTGGAACCCTGGGACCTGGCGGCCGCGCCGTTGGAGATCAGTCAAGATGGCAGGACGTACACCGTCAAGCTGAAGTCCAACGCGAGATGGAGCGACGGCAAGCCGGTGACAGCGGATGACCTCATCTTTACCATTGAGACGCTCAGGAACCCGAAGGTTGGCTCCCCGGCTCGTACAGAGTTTGACAAGGTGAAGAGTCTCCAGAAAGTGGATGCGCATACGGTGCGCATTACCTTGGACCGCGTGTACGCTCCGTTTGGCGACTATTTGGCCGAGGTAATGCCCATTCCCGAACACGTGCTAAAAGGTGTGCCCGCGAGTCAGCTGCAAAAGGCGGCGTTCGGTAGAGATCCGAGCCAGACGGTGTCCGATGGGCCGTGGCGCTGGAAGGCCTGGAAGACGAAGCAGTACCTCGAATTTGACCGGAGTCCCAACTATTGGGGTCCGCAACCGCACATCAAGAAGATTGTCTACAAGATCTATGCGACCGAGAACGCGTTGACCGAGGCGTTGATGCGGGGCGATGTCGACATGGATGCGGCCATCCCGTGGGACCAGCTTGGCACAGTGCGTCAAAGCGGCAACGTCCGGGTTCTCGCCAAGCCGGGGCCGCAGTATGAGTCCATCGCCTTCAACTTCGATGCGAGCAATTTCCCAGGTGATTTTGATCCGTTCGCCGACCCGACAACGCGTCAAGCCATCTATTACGTCCTGGATCGCAAAGCGATGGTGAAGTCCATTCTCCGGGGTGATGGTGCGGTCATCAATTCGCCGTTTCTCTCGAACATGTGGTACGACGTGGACGACCAGGCCACACAGTTTGCCTACAACCCGGCCAAGGCGAAGCGCTTGCTCCGAGCAGCCGGGTGGAAGTTAGGACCGGACGGTGTGCTGGAAAAGGATGGGCATCCATTCCGTTTCGAACTGCAGTACAACGCCGGGGATACGCGGCGCGCGCAGACAGCTGCCATGGTGAAACGGGAACTGCAGGCGGTCGGGATTCAGGTCAAGCTGAGAGCTATCGATTTTTCGGATTGGGTGACCCGGAACCTCAAGCCGGGCAAGTTCCAGGCTGTCTTGTTGGCCTGGTCTCTGGACACCCCGGACCCGGACCAGGAGTCTGTTTTCAGTTCCAAATACTTTCCTCCCTACGGAGACAACATGGGATGGTACAAGAACCCACACACGGACAAACTCTGGACAGCCGGCAACGAGACGGTGAACGAGCAGGATCGCAAGCGGGTGTACGGGGAAATTGCCAAGGACTTCTCTGACAACCCGCCGTATGTGTTCCTGTATCAGTACGGGACCCCAATGGGTTATTCCTCACGGGTGCATTGGCGGGCGGCCGATGCGCCGGAACCGAATTTGGCGCAAGGGTCTTTGTACCACATCGAGAATTGGTGGCTTTCCAGCCCCTAAGCGGCATTGACTTCGCCCGCGGCCTTGGTTACGGTAAATTCGAAAGAGGCTGTAGATTGCGGGAGGCTGCTACCCTTGATCTCAACATCCGCATCCTCGCGTGCGCGGGTTCGCCGCAACCGCCTGTTGCTCCTGTCGGGCGGTTTGATTGTCGTCCTGTTTGCCGTAGCCTTTGCGGTCATGACCAGACAGGCGTTGCGCCTGCGGGCGGAACATTCCTCAGAGTTTGCTGCCTATGTCCTCTCGCACCACCTCGGACGAGCGGAGATTACCACCGACGCGACCGGGTTTCAGACCGATTTTTGTGTGCTGCAGTTGAATCGGCCGCCCGAGGAAGGGAACCTCCGCCAGGACGTGGTGAAGTGGATGCGTGTCTATGCGGAACTGGACGGGGGCACCAACCTCACGGTGGTCTATCGCGGCCCCAAATCGGGCCGCACCGTTACAGAGGCGGATGCCGTGTATCGCCCGGCCACCCATCGCGTCTACGTGACGATTCATGCAGGGCCGCAGGCCGGCAGTTATCAGCAGCGAGTCCGTTGGTCCACCCCTGCTGGCTGAGCATCAGTCGATGGTGGAGACTTCCCACCGCATCGCATGATTCTGCCTTCGCGTGGCACCTTATGCACGGTGAGGTTCCGCGTGGGAGGGAAGCATCGTGCATGCGAGCATCTGGTCCGCTGTGCCGTTTCTGGTCGTCATCCCGGTCGCCCTGGTGACGCGGCAGGTTTTGCCCGGGTTGATGCTCGGGCTGTTGACAGGGGCATACATGCTCCATCCGGCTCCCTTGGCCGGCATACAGGCCTCGCTGTCGTACATCGTCAAGGAGATTGCGGTGCCGGACAACCTGCGGTTGCTGGTGTTTCTGTATGGGTTTGGCGCCTTCGTGGGTCTGGTGCGCGTCACGGGCGGGGTGTCCGGCTTCGCTGAGTGGATGAGCCAGCGTGTGCGAACGGAGCGGGGTGCCTTTGCGGTGACGTGGCTGTCTTCGTTGGTCACCTTCATGGCTCCCGATTTTCGCATCATCACCGTGGCGCCCGTGATGGAACGGGTGTTCTCTCGGCTCAAGGTGGCCACCCAAAAGGTGGCCTTCGTGATTGATGCAACCTCCACTCCGGTGTGCGCCCTGATCCCGGTTGGCACCGCGTTCGTCGGCTACATGGTGGGGCTCATCGCTACAGCCGGCCGGCACCAGGCGGTCGCAGGTTCTCCGTATCGGCTCTACCTGCTGAGCATTCCCCTGAATTTTTTTGCCATCGCGATGATTTTCTTCGCGCTCTACCGGACCTTTTTTACGCGTGAGCCCCGCGCCGCAGCGGAGAACGAGGCGGATCCCAAAGACAGGGCGGCTCCGGATTCCCAACAGCGCGGCGGGAATGGCCGCATGCGCTTGCGTGTAGCTCCTCAGGTGGCGTACCTGGAAGCCGCCGGGGAACTGGCTCCGCCCTTGCGGGCGGGCGTCAAGCAGGCTGAGGCCCCGGCTCGCCCTGCGTCCACGGCGGACGGGGAAGCTGAAGACTCTTATCCGGATGTGATTGAGTTGGTGGCCGAGCGGGTGCCGCCGGACACCTTCAATCTCGTCCTGCCGCTCGGTCTCCTGTTGGTGCTGACGCTGTTTCTCACTTGGTGGGACGGTCACGCGCGAGCTCCCGGGCTGTGGGCGGCGTTGGCTCAGGCAAACGCGGCCAGGGCGATGTTGGAGGCGCTCCTGCTGACGCTGCTCGTCAGCGCGGTCTGGTACGCGGCGCGCAGGCAGCCGATAGACCGGATTTTGTTCGGCGTGCTGCAGGGCGGCAACGAGATGATGGGCGTCAATGTGCTGCTGGTGCTGGTGTGGGCCGTGTCTGCGGTGTCCACCGACCTGGGCTTCAACACGTACGTGGCGCGCACGATAGGCCAGCTGGTGCCGAGCAGCCTGATAGCGCCGGCCCTGTTTGTGTTCGGCTGCGCGATCTCGTACGTCATCGGATCGTCCTTTGGCACCTGGGGCATCCTGCTGCCGCTCGGCTTCAGCCTGGCGGCCACCACGCACACGGAGCTGCCGCTGATTGCCGGCGCGGTCTTCGCCAGCGGGACGTTTGGCGGCTTTGCCTCCCCACTGAGCGACAACACGGTGGCGATGGCGACCGTCATGCGCCTGCCTGTGATGGACTACGCGCGCATGAAACTGCGAGCCGCCCTCTGGGTGGCCGCTGCCTGCACCCTGGTCTATGCGGCGGCGGGTGTCATTCTGCGGTGAGGCACGAGATCGAACGGGTTCGCCCGCGAGGTGGCCGCGGCGCGAGGGAGGAGTGGCGCGCCTGCGCGTGACGGCCGGATGAACTTGTCATCGTTTGCCGGCATTGGTAGAGTGATAGCTGGCGATCACGCTAGGAGAGGGAGTGCAGACAGACATGGTTCAACTGGATCTGCGGTTTGTCGGCGGTGCTGCCGCGGAACACGAATGGCTGCAGCTGCAGCCCCTGGTCGATGAGTGGCACAAGCGCCTGCACCAGGGACAGGTCCCGGGCGGCGATTTCTTGGGCTGGCTTCACTTACCCTCTCAAACTCTCAACTCTGGCCTGAACAGCCTGCTGGAAACCGCGGCGCAAATTCGGGAACAGTCGGATGCCATGGTGGTCATCGGCATTGGCGGATCGTATCTGGGGGCCAGGGCCGCGTTTGAGTGGTGTCAACCGGAGTATTACAATCAACTTCCGGCCACCGTACGCAAGGGGCCGGAATTGTATTTCTCCGGCAATCACCTGAGCGCCGCTGCGCTGAACGACCTTTTGCGCGTGCTCGAGGGCAAGCGGGTGACGCTCAACGTCATCTCCAAATCGGGAACGACCACCGAGCCGGCGGTGGCTTTCCGGGTGCTGCGCGCCTGGCTGTTGCAGCACGCGGGGAAAGAAGAGGCTCGCCAGCGCATCGTGGCGACTACCGACCGAGCCAAGGGAGCGCTGCGCCAGTTAGCCGAGGAGGAAGGGTATCGGACATTCGTCATTCCCGACGACGTTGGCGGCCGCTATTCCGTCCTGACTCCGGTCGGCCTGCTGCCGCTGGCCGCGGTCGGCATCGATATTCGTGAGCTGCTCGCAGGTGCGGCGGCGATGGAAGAGGCATTCAGCACCCCGTCTTTGGCGGACAACGCCGCGTACCGCTACGCCGCGGTCCGCAACGTCCTCTACCGGCGCGGCAAGACCACGGAGGTGCTGGCAGCGTATGAGCCGGCCCTGCGCCAGTTCGCGGAATGGTGGAAGCAGTTGTTCGGGGAAAGCGAGGGCAAGGACGGAAAAGGCATTTATCCGTCTTCTCTCGGCTTCACGACCGACCTGCATTCTCTTGGCCAGTACGTGCAGGAGGGCCTGCGCACGCTGTTCGAGACGGTTGTCCGGATTGAGCATTCAGCCAGTGAAGTGCAGGTGCCGTCGGACCCGTCGCTGGACGACGGGTTGGAATACCTGGCCGGCCGTGGGCTGTCCTGGATCAACGACCAGGCACGGCTGGCGACGGCGCTGGCGCACGCGGATGGCGGTGTGCCCAACCTACTGGTGTCGGTGCCGGACCGAAGCGCCCGCTCCCTCGGCGGACTGTTCTACTTCTTTGAACTGGCCTGCGCCATGAGTGGTCTCCTGCTCGGGGTCAACCCGTTTGATCAGCCCGGGGTCGAGGCCTACAAGAAGAACATGTTCGCCCTGCTCGGCAAGCCGGGCTTTGAGACCCAACAGCAGAGCATCCGTGAGCGGATTGCCCGCTACGGCGAGGCTTAAGCCGGCCTATGGCACACCTCTGAACGACCGGGTGCGCGATTGCCTGAGATGCATTCTGATGAGGCACCTGAAGGCCATCCGATTCACGCGCCATGAGGACGACACACAGGGCTGCGCGGGGGTTCCCGGGCAGCCCTGCTGCCCTTTCGGGGAGCCGAGCGGCGTACCTTTGCTCTCCTTCATGAGGTAAACTATCTATAGTGCGTAATATTCGCCGACGGAAGCGGGGCCTGTTCAGCCGCAGGCGGATGATCTCGACCGCGTTGGGGGGTGTAACCTATCGACGACCCAAAGTCTCTGCTGCGCAGCTTTCTGTGGTCCAAAAAGTGGGCCTACGGGCTGTCCAGCCTGTCCATCATTGCGTCGGAAATCGTGACCGTACAGTTTCCGCACGTCTTGGGCAACTTCACGGACGCGCTGCAGGCCAGGCGGCTGACTGGACACAGCATTGCCATGTACAGCCTCACCCTGCTCGCCATCGGCGCTCTGTATATGGTCTTGTACGGCATCGGCCAACTGATGAACGGGCACTTGGGGCGCGCCTTTGAGTACCAACTGCGGGAGCGCCTGTTCCTGCACTGGGAGCGGCTGTCGGCCAGCTATTACCACAGGCGCAGCACCGGCGATCTGCTGAACCACGCGCTCAATGACGTGCGCGCTGTCCGGGAGGCTTTGTCCGGCGGTATGAACATCCTGTTCAACGCCATCTTCCTGCTGTTGTCGACCTTGTACATGACCTTTCGTACGGTCAGCGTCAAGTTGACCCTGGTGGCCATTATCCCTATCTTGTTTGTCCCCTTGTTTGTCGTCTTCTTCGGCCCGCGCCTGCGCGACGCTTCGCGCCAGGTGCAGGAGGCTCTGTCGGACGTCGCAGACCTGACCGAGGAGAGCCTGTCGGCCATTCGCGTCGTGAAAGCAACTTCCAACGAGGCTGTAGAGGCCCGCCGCTTCCGGACCCGTCTGAACGCTATTGTGGCGCGGCAGATGGCGATGTTTCGGCGCAGCGCCACGTTTCAGTCGCTCATTCCTTTGATGGGTTCCATCAGCTTCGCCATCGCCCTGCTTTACGGCGGCTACCTGACCGTCTCTGGGCGCATCCACCTGGGCGAGTTCGTGGCCTTCACGCTGTACTTGACGATGATGATCCAGCCGCTGCAGCAGTTGGGCTTTGTGTTCAACAATTTCCAGCGCGCCTCCGCCTCCCTGCGGCGCTTGACCGTGCTGCTGACGGAGCAGCCGGACATTGCCGATGCGCCCCACCCGGTTCAGCCCGGGCATATCAAGGGCGAGGTCGAGGTACGCCTTCGCGAGTACCGCTATCCGGGAGGGAACCGGGCCGTGCTGCGGCAGGTCCAATTTCACATCCCGGCCGGACAGACCCTGGGCATCGTCGGGCGCACCGGCAGCGGCAAGACCACGTTGGTCAACCTCCTGCCGCGCATTTTCGATCCGCCCCCGGGTGCGGTCTTTATCGATGGCATTGACGTCCGCGACCTGGCGCTGGCCGACCTTCGCCAAGCGATAGCCTATGTGCCGCAGGACGGGTTCTTGTTCTCGACAAGCATCGGCGAGAACATCGGTTTTTCACGTGAGGCGGCGACCCAGGGGGAGATTGAGGAGGCGGCGCGGCTGGCTTCCATCCACGAGGAGATTGTCGACTTCCCGCAGGGTTACGACACCCTCGTCGGCGAACGCGGCATCACGCTGTCCGGCGGTCAGCGGCAGCGGGCGGCGATTGCCCGCGCCCTGCTCAAGCAGGCGCCCATTCTCATCCTGGATGACAGCCTGTCGGCGGTGGACATGAACACGGAAAAGCGCATCCTGGAGAATCTGCGGCGTGTGCGGCGTGGGCGGACAACGATTGTCATTGCCCACCGGCTGTCTGCGGTGCGCCATGCGGATCAGATTCTCGTTTTGGACGACGGTGAGGTGGTCGAACGCGGTACCCACGATGAACTTGTGGCCGCAGGCGGTGTGTACGCGTCCATCTACGCGATGCAGGAAGGGGGAGCTGTCGGGTGAATTGGGACCACCGCGCACCCGCCGCGGGTTCTGGCACGGGCGCCGGCATGCACAGTCTGACCCGGCTCCTGCCTTACGCACGCCCGTACATGTGGAACTTTCTTGCCGTTTTGGGCCTGGTGGTGATCTTCAACACCACCTCCGTCCTCCAGCCGTATCTGGTGAAAATCGCGATTGACGACGACATTTCCGTCTCCCATCCGAGTCTGCACGGGGTGTTCATCATCAGCCTGGTGTACATTGCCGTCGTGGTGGTCGGGGTGGTGGCCAACTATCTGCAAATCCTGCTGCTGCAGTACACCGGGCAGAGCATCGTCCAGCGCATCCGCCAGGATCTGTTTGAGCACATTGAACGGCAGTCGATGTCGTTCTTCGATGAACGCGCGCTCGGCCGCCTCGTCACCAACGTCTCCAGCGACACGGAGACGGTCAGCCAGTTTTTCACCCAGTTCTTCCTCAGTCTCATTCGCGACGGCCTGTCGGTTGTGATGATTGTGGTGGCGATGTTTCAACTCGATACCCACATCGCCCTTGAGTGCATGATAGTCATTCCTGTGATTTTTGCCATTTCGCTATTGTTTCGGCGCCAGCTGCGGCAGCGTTACCAGACCACCCGGACTCGCCTCTCGAACATTGTCGCCTTTCTCGCCGAGAATCTGGCCGGCATGCGCATCATCCAGATCTTTCGTCAGGAAGACCGGCAGGCCCGCGCGTTCGCCGATCTCAATGGCCTGCATTACCGGGCCAACGTCGCCGAGTACCGACTGTCGGTGATGTTTAACCGCTCGCTGGAGTTGCTTGGCAATGTGGCCGTGGCCCTGATGGCCTGGGTGGGCGGTACGGCGGTGCTGCACCACGCCATCTTGTTCGGCACCCTATACGCCTTCATCAGCTACATCCGGCAGTTCTTTCAGCCCATCAACTCCATCACGCAGCAGTGGAACACCCTGCAATCGTCGATGGTGGCCGCGGAGCGCATCGGCGGCGTGTTGCGGGTGCAGCCTGCGATTGTCGATCCCGTTCGGCCGGCGCGGGTCAAGGCAAGCCGGGTGCGGGGGAGGGTGGAGTTTGACCACGTGTGGTTTGGCTATCGGGATGGCCAACCGGTACTCAAAGACATCCATTTCACCGTGGAACCGGGTCAGTTTATCGGCATCGTCGGGGCGACCGGGGCGGGCAAGAGCTCGATTATGAACCTGCTGCTGCGCTTTTATGATCCATCCCGCGGTTCCATTCGGATCGACGGGGTGGATATCCGCGCCATGGCCCAAGCAGACCTGCACCGCTTGGTCGGCATGGTGCAGCAGGATGTTCACCTGTTCACCGGAACGGTGCTCGACAACATTCGCCTGTTCCGCGACGACATCGACGAGGAGCAGGCCATCCGCGCGGCCCGCACGGTCGGCGCGGACCGAGTGATTGAGCGGCTGCCGGACGGTTACCAAACCCAGCTTTTCGCCAAGGGGGCCAACTTGTCCATGGGCGAACGCCAGCTCATCTCCTTTGCCCGCATCGTGGCCCTAAACCCGCGAGTGCTGGTGCTGGACGAGGCGACCGCCAACCTGGACAGCCGGACGGAGGCGTGGGTGCAGCGGGGGCTGAGAGCGGTGGCCGAAAACCGCACGACGCTGGTGATTGCCCACCGCCTGTCGACGATCCGCGAGGCGGATCGCATTCTGGTGCTCGACCGTGGACGCATTGTCGAGTCCGGGCGGCACGAGGAGTTGCTGCGTCTGGACGGCTACTACGCGGAGTTGCATAAGAAGTCCGGCATCGAAGACGGCATGCAGGTGTACGGGCTGGGGCCCCGGATGCAGCGCGGCAACCGGGGGCTCCTTGGGCCCGGCGCGCGTATGCTATGATAGGAGGGATGCGAGAGGATTGGGAGGATGATTTGTGGCTGGTTCCTGGAAGGAGTTTGAGGTGCGCAAGGTGCGTGTGGGTGCGGTTCTGTCCGCGACTTGGGCCCAGTATCGGGGCCATGTTCGTTACTGGCTGACCGCGTCGGCATGCATCCTTGTTCCTTATTTGGTTCTTCTTGGCATTTTTGACTACCACGCCGTGAGTCAATGGACCGACATCTTTCAGTCCATCTTGAACAATGACAAGTCGCTGGAGCAGTGGCTCAACACGACCGAGGCGGACTCGGCGGGAGCGGACAACCCGGCGGTGGTCGCGGTGCTCGGGTTGCTGCGCGCGTTGGTCGTGATGCCGCTGTTGTTCGGGATGGTGCTGCGCCTGGCCTTGAGTCTGTCGGCCACTGGCGAGCCCCCGGCTTTGGACGATGCCCTGTCCACATCGGCCCGCCGCCTGCCGGCGGTGGCGGTGACCACGGTTTTATGGTGGTTGCTATGGCTGGTTGTGATGACGGTCCTCGTCTTTGTCGCCGGACTGATTATGTCGTTCGCATTTGCTTTGATGGGTCCCGTTGCTGCCGTGGTTGCCCTTGCGGCGGCCGTGATTGGGGTTTGGATTGCTATCCGTTTTTCCCAGGTCTCCCCCATCGTCTTTGCGGAGCCATTACTGCTGTGGGCCGCCATTCGCCGGTCGTGGGTGTTGACCCGCAAGCAAGGCTGGCGAGTCTTCTGGGTATTCGTCATCACCTACTTTTTCATCACCGTCGTGCAGGCGGTGATTGGCGCCCTCATGGTCGGACTGGTGCATAATTCGGTTGCCATCCTCGTTGTCAACGGCATTGTCCTGGTGTTCACGTCTCCGTTCACCATGCTTGCACAGGCCAACCTGTATGTTCATCTGCGCGACGGGCGCGGCTGATTCGGTACGGCTGTATCGTGCGCGGCGCCCCATCCGGGTACTGCTGTCGGTCAAGGAGGGGATGGGATGTCCTGGATTGGTCGCTGGTTGCGTCTGCCGCACGCCGTCCTATGCGCCTGGATGGCGTGGTTTGCGGTCTATGCGATGCGCCCGTTTTCCGATCCGGACACTCCCTGGCATCTGGCAGCCGGCCGCTACATTCTGGATCGACATCAGGTGCCCACTACCGATCCGTTCTCCTGGACGATGCACGGCCACCCTTGGGTGACGCACGAGTGGCTGTTTGAGGTCGTCCTGGCGGCGTTGGTGGAACACTTTCAGTTTGTCGGGGCGTGGCTGCTGTACGCCGGCTTGCACGCGCTCACCGTGCTGGTCCTGTATCGCTTGGGGATTCGCGTCTCCCACGGCGCTTATCTGGCCAGTGCCCTGGCGGCCTGCGCGGCGACCTGGGTGGCGCTCGACTTTTGGACGCTGCGCCCACAGTTGGTTTCCTACCTCTTGTTTGCCGTCTTTCTGTGGTTGCTCAGCCACGTCCGGGAAGGCCGCTGGGGGGCGGCGTGTCTCATGCCGCCCCTGTTATGGCTGTGGGCCAATGCCCACGCGTCGGCCAGCATCGGTGTGGTCATGATTGGGCTGGAGGTCTTGTTGAGTTTTGTCCCTTCCCTGGGCCGGCTGCAGAGGTTTTCTCTGTCCTGGCCGGCGCGTCTGCATCTGATCGGGGCGGGTGGACTTGGCTTTGTCCTCGGGTTGATCAATCCGAACCACCTGCAGACGTTCACCTATGGACTGTTGTCCACCAACAAGGACTTGGTGGACAACATCATGGAGTGGCACTCGCCCAATTTTCACACCGAGTCGTTCCAGCAGGTCGTGCTCCCCTTTCTCATCGTTGTATTTCTGCTTCTGCTGGCGCGCCGGCGCCCGCTGCCGCTGCGCGAGACTCTGTTTTTTGGCGGCGCCTTCGCGGTGACGCTTATCTATCAGCGTTTCCTGCCCTACACGACCATCTGCGCTGTGCCGCTTCTCGCCGCGGTCTTGGCCGACTGGGAGGAGTCCCTCCGCGACTTTTTTGCTTGGCGCTGGCTGCGCCTTGCGGAGAGCGTCCTCACCGCCGCGGGGGTGGCCGCGTCCGCCCTGTTCTGTGCCGAGCATGGGCACCAGGTCCGGGGTCCCGTGGACCAACACTTCAGCACCAGCGCCTATCCCGTGGCGGCCGTTGACTACCTGATTCAGCATGGACGCACGCGCCGTCTGTTGAACGCCTACGACTGGGGCGGCTATCTGATTTACCGCGGAATCCCGACGTTTGTGGACGGCAGGACGGACGTTTTCTTGGCCAGCGGGGTGTTCGACGATTACCTGGCCTTGCAGAACGTATGGTGGCAGTGTCCAGAGCTTTTGGACAAGTATCGTTTTGAAACCGCCTTGTTCCCGCCGGGGGATTCCATCGTTACCTATCTGGAAAGCCAGCCGGACTGGCGCATCGCCTATCAGGACGGGACGGCGGTCGTGCTCGTGCACCAATCTTCCACTTCTTCGGCCAAGGGTTGAGGACCGACCCTGTTGTTCTTCGGCGCTCCCACTCGGCACACGCCCATGCCCGCCCGTGCATATGGTAAGCGAGGGTATGCTTGCGTATGGAAGGGCGGAATGGAGGATGTTCATCTACACGGTCAAGCCGGGCGACAGCATCAGTTCCATTGCCAATCAGTTCGGTGTGTCTACCCGGCGCATCATACGTTTGAACGAACTGGGTCAACGGGACCGGTTGACCCCGGGTCTGCACCTTTTGCTGCCCGCTCGAGACCGCTACATGGCACAGCCGTACCAGGTGCGGGCGGGCGATACGCTGGCGCAGATTGCGCGCCGCGTTGGCGTGAGCGAACAGTTGCTGCGGGCGTGGCTCGGCCAAAGGGATGTTGAGGCGTTGCAAGCCGGGACGACGCTGTATGTGCCAAAGCCGGTCCCCCAGAAACGCACGATGGAAGTGAACGCCTATCTGCTGCCAGAGGGGAGCGCCAGCGACGCTAACGTAGTCAGGGAAATCCAAAACCTCACTTACCTGTCTGTCTTCAGCTACCAGGCGCAGGCGGACGGCTCCCTGCAACCGCAACGGGATGAGCAGGCGTTGCGCGCCGCCCGCCAATTGGGGATTCAGCCGCTCATGACGATGACCAATTTTGACGGCAACACGTTCAACACCGAACTGGCGCATACCATCCTCAGCAACGCCTCGCTGCGCGGACGACTCCTCAACAACGCCATCGAGACGGCCAGGCGCAAGGGATTCTCCGGTTTGAACATCGACTTTGAACACCTGCGCCCCGGCGACAGGCAGTTGTACAACCAGTTTGTCCGTGAGGCAGCGGCCGCGTTGCGCAGGCAGCGAATGTCCATTTCTATTGCCCTGGGTCCGAAGACGCAGGATATGCCGACGGCCTCCTGGATGGGCGCCTTTGACTACCGCGCCCTGGGCGAAGCGGTGGATTTTCTGATGCTAATGACGTATGAGTGGGGGTGGGTCGGTGGACCGCCGATGGCGGTGGCCCCGATTGACCAAGTGCAAGCCGTGTTGGATTACGCGACTTCGCAGATGGACTCGCGCAAGGTCTTGATGGGTATAGCGCTGTACGGTTACGACTGGACACTGCCCTGGCGCCCCGGCGAACGCGCCAGCGGGCTGTCCTGTGAAGCGGCGATGGAGTTGGCCATCGAACGGGAGTCGGAGGTGCTGTGGGACACGCGGGCCGCATCCCCGTATTTCCACTACACGGACGGTGAGCGCCGGCAGCACGTGGTATGGTTTGAGGACGCCCTGAGTGTGGCCGCGAAGTTCAACTTGGTCGAGTTGTACAATCTGCGCGGCCTCAGCTACTGGGTGCTGCCCAACAGCTTCGCACAGAACTGGTATTTGCTCGACGACGTGTTCGACGTTCGGCGTGGGCAGCCCGTTCCTACCCCTCAGCCGGGGGCATCTGCTCAGGGCCGCCGCAGGCGCCGCCCGTGACGGGGGCATCCAGGCGCTTCGGCTGGCGCCATCGCGAGGACGCGCGGAAAGCGGGGTCTAAATATAAAATATATAATACAAGCTAGGAAGCCGCCAGTGGGCCGCGCGGATGCAGGCCCGCGCGTTGCCCCGGAAGCTTCAGCCGGGTGTGACGGCTTTGAGAATGGAATCGGGCAGCAGTTCCTTGACGGATTGGGGCAGCGCGAAGGCGGCCCGGTGCAGTTCCGCATTGTACCACCGCGTGTCCCAGGACAGACGGTGACGAGGGACGCTCAAATCCAGTCCCTTGCTGCCAGCGGTAAAGGTGAACAGGCCGCCTGGGTAGGTAGGTATCGTCGTCCAGTACACCTGGCAGGATGGGAAACGGTCCGCCACATCGCGGCTGACGCTGCGGAGCACGTCCGGATCGTAAAACGGGGTGCCCGAGTGTTGGACGTAGGCTCCGCCTGGTTTGAGCGCACGCAGAACGGAGGCGTGAAACTCGGGTGTGTACAGCCACTGGCCAGAGTTGGTGTCTGGATCGGTCGAATCGACCAGGATTAGGTCGTACGACTCGGGACGGGCGTGTTTCAAGAATTGGGCCCCGTCCTGGTACGTGATGGCCAGTCTGGGGTCCTGCAGGCTGCGCGTGTGCCGGGGAAGGTAGGTGCAGGAGAGACTGACGACCTCCTCGTCAATCTCCACCATGCGCAGTTCCTGTACGCGCGGGTCCTGCAGGACCGTCGAGGCCAATCCGCAATCCCCGCCACCGAGAATCAGCACCTGTTGTGGGTTTTCGTGGGCCGCCAGTGGGACGCCGGCGAGCATCTCGTGGTAGATGTATTCATCTCCAGACGTGGTCTGCATGACGCCGTCGAGCACGAGAGCCGTACCAAACTCTTCCGTTTCCACAAACTCGATCCGCTGGTAACGAGATTGCCCTGAGTACAGCATTCGGTTCACTTTCCAGCCCAAGAAGTGTCCCGGGGCTGCAGGCTCGTGAAACCAAAACGGCAACGCCCATCTCCTCCTTGCGACATGACTTCCCTATCAGTTTAGCAGACTTGCGGAAGCGATGCCGGCGGGCCGCCTTGCCGTATGTCGGAGAAATGACACCACAGCCTGCGTGCGACAGGGTACAATGGGATTGGCGCCCTGGGCGATACGGGCGGCCGGATTGAGAAACATGCCATGCTAGGAGGGCGTCCCTCGTGATGGACATGGACCACAGAGACATCCTGGCAACGAACATTCGGGAGCTGTTGATTCCGGTGCAAAACGTGGCCTGCGTACAGCCATTCAACAACCTGGAGCATGCGCTCCTGGTCTTGGTCAAGAGCGGATATTCCGCAATTCCCGTACTGGATACACGGTCGCGGGTGCGGGGTATCATCAGCAAGACGATGATTCTCGATTCCATCCTGGGCAACGAGCGCATCGAATTTGAGCGATTGTCGGAAGCGACAGTGGAGCAGGTGATGAAGACGGAGGCGCCGTGCATCCAGGCGACGGAATCGTTTTTAAGAGCATTGGAGTTGTCCATCAACCGGCCGTTCCTGTGCGTGACCAACGAGGACGGAGAACTGCTGGGACTCCTGACGCGTCGAGCATTGCTCGTCCAGTTGTACAAATACGTGCGGGAGAGGAGAGATTAGGGCTTCCTTGATCACTGCAGGGATGGCGTGGGGACCTCGGTGGCTGAGGATGCCTTGCCGCGGACGGAGCTGGACGCCGGATCCGGGTCTAGGGGACCGTGAGGTCTCGACGTCCATCCTTGCTGGCGAGTTTCGCAAAAATTGTGGCTGCAACAGGAGGACTTTCGAGCAGCGTGTCGAATAAGCATCCATATAGTCAAAGTGCTCTGTTGTTGGAAACATCGAAACCGCTTTCTGCGTGGTAGGGAAGAGTGCCGTGTGACGACCATATACGACATTGCCAAGCGAGCGGGTGTCTCGGCCGCCACGGTGTCCAAAGTTCTGAATGGGTACCGGGATGTCAGTGTGGCGACTCGCCTGAAGGTGCAACGGATAACCGAGGAGCTCGGTTATCGGCCCAACGCCATCGCCAGGAGCTTGGCGACCAAACGCACGATGTGTATCGGGGTGTTCTTTGAGGACTACGTCAATGTAGGGTTGCGGCACCCGTTTTTCAGCGACCTGATTTCCGCATTCCAGGATGTGGTCGGGCGCCAGGGCTACGATGTGCTGTTCTTTGCGGACCGGCAGTTGGAGGAGGCGCTCAGCGGCTTTGAAGCGCGCGCGAGGCATCGCGAGGTCGATGGGGTGCTCGTGTTTGGCGTTCCGCGGCGTGACCCGCGGTTGCCGGAGTTGGCCAACAGCCAGATCCCGTGTGTGTTTGTGGACCTCGATCTGGTCGGTTCACGGGCAAGTTACCTGACGTCGGACAATGTCGGCGGAGCGGTGGCCGCCGTCCGCTATCTGGCAGACTGTGGACACAGGGAAATCGCTTTCTTCGGAGACCAGCTGGCGACAAAGCCAGGACAGGATCGATTGATTGGGTACCAGCAGGAGTTGCGCAGACGCAGTCTTCCGTTTCATCCAGAGTGGGTTTTGAAAGGCGATTTTATGGAGGAAAGTGGATATCAGGCTGCCTGTCGTCTGCTCGACTGCGCACATCGCCCAACCGCCGTGTTCTGTGTGAGTGACCTGATGGCGATTGGCGCCATCCGCGCCTTTCGTGAACGCGGGATGGAGGTGGCGCGGGACATTTCGGTGGTAGGTTTTGACGATATCACATTGGCGCGTTATGTGACTCCCGGCCTGACCACTATCCGCCAGCAACGGGAGGAGATGGGGAGCAAGGCGGCTGCGGAATTACTCGGGCTGATTGCGGATCCGAGCAAGCTGCCGTCCATCATCACCGTTCCGACCGAGTTGGTGGTGCGGGAGACAGTGGGGCCCCCAGCTCACCTGCGATAGAAGGACCAGGAATGTATGGGCAAAAGGGCAGACTGGCAAAGTTGGCCGCCCTGTCCTGGTTCTGTCCGGTATAGAGAGAAAGGGGAGAGGCTGATGTGGTGCCGTGCACCCACAACATGAAAACGCATTCATGTGACGGCCCGCGCGCACCGATTGCCGTGGGAGCGATGGTGTGCGAGTACTCTATCCATGTTGTCGTGGACATTTGAAGGAGGTCGAGTGTGGATGAAAAAGACCTGGAAACTGGGCAGTACCGCGGCGGTGGCGATAGCGCTTTCGGCGACGGTCGCCGGGTGCGGAAGCAGCTCCGGCGGCAACAGCAGCGGCAATTCTTCCGGGAAGGCCAACACGACGCAATCGCAGGGAAGCGCACAGGGTCAGCCCATCGTCATGGTGCCCGCGCCGTATGGCAGCTTCCAGCGCAACTTCAATCCGTTTCAAACGACGTCCAATCCGGGGACGGACGGCTTCATCTATGAACCGCTGTATTACTACAACCTGGTGGGACCGGAGAAGTACGGCATCCTCGGCAAGAGCATGGCTTGGAGCAACGGCAACAAGACGCTGACGGTAACGCTGCGCGACAACGCCAAGTGGTCGGACGGCCAGAAGTTCACCTCGCAGGACGTGGTGTACACGTTCAATCTGCTGAAGAAGAACCCAGCACTCGATACCAGCGGGGTCTGGCAGGAGCTGGCCGATGTGAAGGCGGACGGCGACTATAAGGTCGTGTTCGACTTCAAGAAGCCGGACGTGCCGTTTGCCATGTACGTGCTCGAGACGTACATCGTGCCGGAGCACATCTGGAAAAACATATCGGACCCAAGAAAGACCAACAACGAGAATCCGGTCGGCACCGGCCCGTACGTACTGGACACCTTTACGTCCCAGGACTACAAGTTCAAGGCCAACCCGAATTACTACCTGGGCAAGCCGCCCGTGCCGGAAATTGAAATCCCGTCCTACAACAGCAACGACTCGGCCAACCTGGCGCTGGCCAAGGGCGAAGCCGACTGGTCAAGCCAGTTCATCCCGAACATCAAGAACGTGTACACCTCCAAGAGTCCGAACAATCATTACTGGTTCCCACCGAACAACAATGTTCAGGTGATTCCAAACCTGAAGAACCCGATTCTCAGCAATTTGACCGTGCGCAAAGCCATCAGTCTGGCGATTGACCGGGGCGCGCTCATCCAGAAGGCGGAGTATGGGTATCCGCAGGCCTCCAATCCAACCGGGGTGCTCCTGCCCATCATGAAGGATTGGCTGGATCCCAGCCTGCCGAAACAGGACACCGAGTTCACGTACAACCAGCAGCAGGCTGTCAAGTTGCTGCAGGATGCGGGCTTCAAGAAAAATTCGAACGGCATCTTCGAGACGCCGGACGGCAAGCCGCTGTCGTTCACGATGCAGGTGGTCGCCGGCTGGACCGACTGGGATATGTCCGCTCAGTTGATTGCCCAGGACCTGCAGAAAGTCGGCATCAAGGTGCAGGTCCAGCAGCAGCAGTACGGCGGTTACATTTCGATGCTGCAGAGCCACAAGTTCGAGCTGGCAATTTATTCTTCCGGTACCGGTCCCAATCCGTACTACATCTACAAGACGACCTACGGCACCGGCGGCCCGCAGAATTATGAGCAGTTCAGCAACGCGGAGGTTGACAAAGCCCTGCAGGCGTTCTCGACGACTACCGACGAGAACACCCAGAAGCAGGAGGTCTACAAGATTGAGAAGATTGTTGCCGAAACTCTGCCCACGATCCCGCTGTTTGAAGGCCCGACCTGGTACGAGTACAACGACAGCAAGTACACCGGTTGGCCGGATGCGGACCATCCGTACGTGACGCCTGCGGCCTGGGCGTGGCCGGCGCCGGAGATTGTGGTCATGCACCTCAAGCCGCGGTCTTAATCGCCTGTTCACGACCGACACAGCCGCCGTCGGTCGACGTGGCGCGACTGCCTGTCCGGGCAGAAGGATGTCCAGTCCTTCTGCCCGGCGTATGTACAGACGAGTTGA
>NZ_BCQV01000032.1 GCF_001552255.1 Alicyclobacillus shizuokensis NBRC 103103 | reverse complement strand
ACACCCCAACTGACTACGTTGACGTATATTCGCCGTGTGTTACACTTAAGATGAAAAGAGAGCCGAAGGAGGGTTGCCTTCGGCTCCTGGGCACCGACGCCTCAGGCGTTTCCCTGCCCATGAGTTTGGGCAAGTAGCCGCCCCATAGGCGCGAACCTTTATGGAAGGCTGCTTAAAAACCCATTGCCCCATCCAGCCACACATGCTAAATTGAAGGTGACAACCACACACCGCACGGGAGCTTGGTGGAACCAGGCTGAGAGGGTGGCTGTGAGCCGCCGACCGTAACACCTGATCTGGGTAATGCCAGCGTAGGGATCCGCTCAAAATGTGGAGATGTTTGGACCGCCGTGGCATTCGGCGGTCTTTTTCGTCCGATTCCACATTCGCCGTTTCTCGAATGACCATGCGCAGGTCTTTACGAGCATGGTCTGCGCACGCGCCCCTCCCCTGGCCTTCCGGCTCCCCGGGCAAGGAGGAATATGCCCTATGCCTTCATCCGTGTTTGAGTCCGACTACGGCGAGTGCTTCCCGAACAGCCGCAAGGTGTACGTCACGGGATCCCGCCCGGACATTCGCGTCCCGTTTCGGGAAATTGTCCTCTCTCCGACCACAGGTGGTTTTGGGGAGCAGGAAAATCCGCCTCTGCGCGTATACGACACGAGCGGCCCGTATACGGACCCAGCCGTGGCGACCGATGTGCGTCGTGGCTTGCCGCCGCTGCGCCGCAACTGGATCTTGGAACGCGGGGACGTGGAAGGGTACGAGGGACGCACCCTGCAGCCTGTGGATGACGGCGTCAAGGACCCCTCGCGTCTGGGCGAGGGTATTCCGTCCGGTCTGCGCCGCCAACCGCTGCGCGCCAAGCCGGGACGCACGGTGACGCAGATGCATTACGCGCGTAGGGGCATCATCACACCCGAGATGGAGTTTGCCGCCATCCGCGAGGGGATGGACCCGGAGGTGGTACGTCAGGAAATCGCGGCCGGTCGAGCGATTCTGCCAGCCAACATCAACCACCCGGAGAGCGAACCGATGGTTATCGGGCGCAAATTCCACGTCAAGATCAACGCGAACATTGGCAACTCAGCCGTCGCCTCCTCGATTGAGGAGGAGGTGGAAAAGATGCGTTGGGCGACGCTCTGGGGCGCGGACACGGTGATGGACCTGTCCACGGGGAAAAATATCCATACGACGCGCGAATGGATCCTCCGCAATTCCCCCGTCCCCATCGGCACGGTGCCGATTTACCAGGCGCTGGAGAAGGTGGGCGGCGGCGCGCCCGACCTGACCTGGGAGGTCTTCCGCGACACGCTCATCGAACAGGCGGAGCAGGGCGTCGACTACTTCACCATCCACGCTGGCGTGCGGATCGCGTACATCCCGCTGACCGCGAAACGCGTGACCGGGATTGTGTCCAGGGGTGGATCCATCATGGCAGCCTGGTGCCTCGCCCACCACAAAGAAAACTTCCTCTACACGCACTTTGAGGAGATCTGCGAGATCTTGAAGTCGTACGACGTGGCCGTGTCGCTCGGCGACGGGCTGCGCCCGGGGAGCATCGCGGACGCGAACGACGAGGCGCAGTTTGCGGAGCTGGAGACGCTGGGGGAACTCACGCGGATGGCCTGGAAGTACGACGTACAGGTGATGATTGAAGGCCCTGGTCACATCCCGATGGATAAAATCCGCGAGAACGTGGAGCGCGAAATGGAGGTCTGCCACGAAGCGCCGTTTTACACCCTGGGACCGCTGGTGACCGACATCGCGCCGGGGTATGACCACATCACCTCGGCCATCGGAGCGGCGATGATTGGCTGGTTTGGCACCGCGATGCTCTGCTACGTGACCCCCAAGGAGCACCTGGGCCTGCCAGGCCGAGACGACGTCAAGGACGGAGTTATCGCCTACAAGATTGCGGCCCACGCAGCCGACCTGGCGAAAGGGCACCCGCAAGTGAGGGTCTGGGACGACGCGTTGTCAAAGGCGCGATTTGAGTTTCGTTGGCGTGACCAGTTTCACCTCTCGCTCGATCCGGTCCGCGCCCAGGCCTTCCACGACGAGACGCTGCCCGCGGAGCCGGCGAAGACGGCCCACTTCTGCTCGATGTGCGGGCCGAAGTTCTGCAGCATGCGCATCACCCAGGACATCCACGCGTATGCGGCCGAGCGCGGACTCTCCTTAGACGAGGCGGTGGCGGTTGGAATGCGGGAGAAGGCGCGCGATTTTGTCGACGGCGGCGGTACACTGTACCGGTAGGCGGGGCCCCCGCGGGCGGATAGGCCGGCGAAGACGGACGAACTCAAGGCCCGGCGCATTCCCGCTCGGCCACTGCCGCCAAGGACTCTTCCCCGCGGTACGCGACCCGAAACTCGGACAGGAGATTGCGATGCACCGCTCGCCCGATGCAAAAGCGGACGTTGGGGTGGCGGATGCTGCAGGCAATGCGGCCGTCGGCCTGTTTCACCTCCACCGCTCCATCCAATCCGGTGGGGGTCCCAATCTCTCCGACCTGCACGGCGGTCTGCGCAACCAGCCTTCCACCGCGCACAATGCCCCGGACCAGGATGGATTGGGCCTCGACTTCGCTCGCGTACACGCCGGCTCCGCGCACGGTGACGGTGCCGGTGGCCGATACACGGCTCAACGACAAGCTGTCGGCGACCACCGGGGCGGGCTCAGCGTCCTGCAGAACGCGCAGGGCCCGCTCACACTCGTCCAGGGTAAGGGCCAGTTTCTCCACGTCCGCGGGCCCCAGGCGGGTGCGGGCGATGCCGGTCCAGTGCTGGGCCACCAGGTCGGCCAAGCGACGGTAGGCGGCCGGATATTCTCCAAGCGCACACCCCTTATCCGCGGCAACCTCGTCCAACAGCTGCATGAGTTGCGTATGCTTCTCGGTCAAGAGAATGTGGCCAAGCCGCCGCAAGTTCGTGCCGTTGACGCGAGGGTCTTGCAGCAGCGTTAAGTAGTTTCCGTGAAAGGGCGCGAACGCCTCCTCGAGGCGGCGTACTTGGGCCGCCAATTTGCGCGTGTGGGCGTCACTGAAGCCGGCCGCCACATCGGCGTTGACGATGCTGCCGCGCACCCACACCCCCTCCCCCGCGCAGGCAGTGGAGGCGACGACATCGCCATGCACCACGAGCTGGCCGCGCACCCGCAGAATGCTGCCCTCCAAGACGGAGCCATGGATGGTGACATGCCCGTCGAATTCAATCACGCCGTCGTTGCGGCCGATGTCGCGTTCGAGCGTCAATTCGGGTATGACATCGATGCGCTCTGTATCCACCACCGGGCGGCCGCTGGCAACAGCCACGACACGCCCGCCGACCTCCACCACATTCTGGCCGAGGGCGGGCAGGCGGGTGGGCACGTGGGCCGGGATGACACGGCCGAACACGTCTCGTCCGGGCACGCCGGGAACACCAGGCACCAAGCGGGCCAGGGTGGCGCCAGCCTGCACCGTCTGCAGGCGCTTGCGCCGGAGGAGCACATCATATTCGGTGGGAAGGGTGACGGCTTCGTAGCGGGCGGGTTCTTCCAACTGGGCGGGACGACCACGAAGAATGACACGCTCCGTCGAAGCCGCTGCCGAGGTGACCTCCAGTATCGCCTGTTCATCAATGTCGCCCTGAAAGCCGCGCTCCTGGATCATGCGCCGGATGACGTCCGGATCGTCCGGTTCAGGTGGATTGGACCGCTCCTCAATCACCAGCTGCAGACTGTGTTGTGGCGGCTGATGGGGAATGTGCAAACACAGACCGGGCTCCACCTCCGCCTTCGCAATGACGGCCAGACTGTCCGGGGTGACACTCAAGCGGTAGCTGCGCCGCCCCGACTGGCGGCGGGTGACCAGCTCAATGCGCTGAGATTGGTGGACAACGACGTCGCCCACCACGGGGCTGCCATCCACCAGAACCGACAACAGCGGGTGTTCCGGCACCTGGAGAGTGGCAAAGTCGCCGCTCTCATCCGGGTCCTCGACCACAATGCGCTGCTCGACCACAGACACACGGCCGTGGCGCAGCCGCGAAGATGGCACGGAGGCCTTCGCTTCGACGGTGTGTACCGCCTGCGATGCGGCAGGCAGGGGCTCTGGGGCTTGACGCGGACGGGACTGCGGCGGTTTTGAGCGCGCCCGGTGGCGCGCGGTGCCTATATGAGTCCACAGTGAACGACCTGTACGGATGATTCTTTGTCTCAAGGTTTGCATTTCCCTTCCCCCATAGGCGAACTGCGTGATGGCACAACGCAACTACGGCATCATAGCCCGTTGATAGAGCACAATCAGGTCGTCCAGGCGCCGGCTCTGCTTCAAGACTTCAGCGTCCGTCAACTCTGCGGCCGCGTCGGCTGCTTCGTTGAGCCGGCGACGTTGCACTTCTATGCGGGCGAGCAAGGCCTGAATCTGTTCCGAATTGAGCGGCGGCGACCAGTAGAAACCTTGACTCAACTCGACGCCGACATCGAGCAGGGCAAGCAGGTCTTCCCGCTCTTCCACGCCTTCGGCGATGACGGCGGCGCCAGACTCCATGAAGCGAACAAATGACGCCAACAACCGCTGGCGGATGCGCGAACCGGCAACCCCACGCACAAGCGACTGGTCCACCTTGAGGAAATCGGGATCGAGTGTGACCAGGGTACGGACCTCCGTCCGCCCCGCCCCAACGTCATCCACGGCAATCTTCACGCCCATGCGGCGCAGCGGCCGAATCTGCTCCGCCAGATGCACGGCATCAAAGGCCACGGACTCGGTGATCTCGAGGACCACCTGGTGGGCGGGATGAGCGGTCAGGGATAACAGGTGTTCCAATTCGGAGACAAAGCGAGTCGATAAGAGACTTGTGGGCAGAACATTGATGAACAAAGGCCGCTCGGCCTGGTGTCCCAGTTGGGGTTGCGATAAGAGCGCGCTGCGCATCGCCAGGAGATCCGCATCAAGGCCGCGACCGTGGCGATGGGCGGCGGAAAACCATTCGTTGGGGGAAAGCACAGAACCATCCGCGGGAAGGCGCGGGCGGCTCAGCGCTTCGTGAGCGAACAAGCGATGCGCGGTGTGATGAACAATCGGCTGGTAGGAAGTGGTCAGCGATTGGTTGGCCAACACCTCGTGAACCGTATGCGGGCTCAGAACGGACGAGTTACCAGATGGATTGGGGGTTGGAAAATTATACCCCCCCCCCCCCCC
>NZ_BCQV01000031.1 GCF_001552255.1 Alicyclobacillus shizuokensis NBRC 103103 | reverse complement strand
CCCCCCCCCCCCGGAGGGGGAATATGGTTTTTCACCCATATTCTGATTCACTCCGCAATACGGCAGCATTCTCTGGTCTCTCTCCTTTGTCCAAGAAACGCTCAACAGCGGCGCCAATCGGGGGCTGCCGCTGCTGTAAAAGATTCTATATGCCGATTCATCCCGTGGCAGCCCGGTCTCCCGTACCGTGTCTCCGTCCGGGACCCGCGGCTTTGCTTCCGAGCATTTCTATTGGTTGGCCATGATGGCCGGAATTTATTGGTAGATATTCTTGGCATGTGCCACCGACATGTTACGACACAATGTGCCACAATGCAAGACAAAATTCGCTTCGTCTGGGCCGCCGGCGCGCTCAGCGGGAGCGCGGCAAAACGGCCTGCTCCGCCGTCTGGCGCACAGGCCGCTCTCACCCTTTGCACGCGGCTCGCTTCGACCGCGTCGAAATATGCCGGGAAACCCGATTAACTGAGAATGCCACCCAGCGACACGTACTTAATGTCAAGGTACTCTGCGATCCCGTACTTGCTGCCTTCTCGGCCAACACCCGATTCTTTCACGCCTCCGAACGGCGCTTGGGCAGTAGAAGGAATGCCGTCGTTGGCGCCGAGAATGCCATACTGCAGGCGCTCCGCCAAGCGGAACACGCGGCCGACGTCGCGAGTGAAGTAATACGCAGCCAAGCCGTAAGGAGTGTCGTTGGCGTAGCGAACAGCCTCCTCCTCGGTATCGAACGGCAGCACGGCCGCCACCGGGCCAAACGTCTCCTCCTTCGTGATGAGCATGGAGTGATTGACGTCGGCCAAGACGGTCGGCGTGTAGAACCAGCCCGGCGCCGGTTTTGCCTCCCCGCCGACCACCAGGCGGGCTCCCTTGGCGACGGCGTCCGCCACGTGGCGCTTCACCTTCTCAATGGCCGCCGGCTCAATCAGCGGCCCCACTATCACGCCGTCCTCCAGGCCATTGCCCACCCGCATGCTGCCCATCCGTTCGGCCAGTTTCTGCACGAACTCTTCGTAGATGGGGCGCTGCACATAGATGCGGTTGGCGGAGACGCACGTCTCGCCCATGCCGCGCATTTTGCAACTGACCGCGTTCGCTACGGCCGCCTCCAAGTCCGCGTCCGCAAAGACGAGGAACGGGGCGTGGCCGCCCAGCTCCATGGAGACGCGTTTCACGGTGTCGGCCGCCTGGCGCATCAAGATCTTGCCCACCTCGGTCGATCCGGTGAACGACACCTTCCTGACGCGAATATCGTCCATGATCACCTTGGCCAGTGCGGGCGCGTCGGTGCCGACGAGGACGGAAAGCACGCCTTTGGGCAGTCCGACCTCCTCCAAGATGCGCGCCAATTCCAACGCGGACAGCGGCGTGAGCTCGGACGGTTTTATGATCATCGTACATCCAGCGGCCAGCGCGGGCCCGAGCTTGCGCGTGATCATAGCTGCCGGGAAGTTCCAGGGCGTAATCGCAGCCGTGACACCGACCGGCCGCTTGATGACCAACAGGCGCTTGTCGGGCGAACTGGAGGGAATCGTGTCGCCGTAGACGCGTGTGGCCTCTTCCGCGAACCAATCCAAAAACGACGCCGCGTAGTTGACTTCGCCGCGCGCCTCGGCCAGCGGCTTGCCTTCCTCCATGGTCATGATGCGCGCCAGCCTGTCCGCCTCCGCCCGCATCTTGACGGCCGCTTCGCGCAGGATGCGCGCGCGGTCTCCGGCCAGGGTGTCCGCCCACTCGTCCTGAACGGCCGCCGCCTTGTCAATCGCCGCCTGCATGTCTTCGGGCGTGGCGTTGGGCACCGTCGCCACGACCTGTTCGGTGGCCGGATTGACCACGTCGAACGTCTCCTTGGCGAAGCCGTTTGTCCACTCCCCGCCGATGTAGTTCTGATAGGTTCCCAGTTCCATGGCTGGCCGTCAACTCCCCCTTGACAAGGTTGTCCGAAGCGGCGTCCACAGGCACACGCGCCTCGGGTACACCGTTTCGGACATGCGCGTAGACGCGCGTGTTACATGCTGACTACTAGCCGGGAGACTTCTCCCCGGTCGAGTCGATCAAAACCCCTGTTAATGTCCTCCAAAGGCAGGGTGGCTGTCAACAATCTGTCCACTGGAAGCCTGCCCTGCTTAAACAATTCGATAAAGCGCGGGATGTCCCTGCTAGGAACACAACTGCCGACGTAGGACCCTTTGAGGGTGCGCTCTTCCGCTGTCAAGGTCACCTGTGGGAAGGAGAAGTGATGGTCCGGATGCGGCAGGCCGCTGGTCACGGTGGTCCCGCCGCGGCGCGTGATGGCGAAGGCAGTTTGCAGCGCCGGCACCGCGCCCGCGGTTTCAAACGCGTACTCCACCCCGCCCCGCGTCAGCTCGCGAATGCGGCGGGTGACATCCGGATCGCGCGCGTCGAACGTGTCCGTGGCGCCCAGGCTCTCGGCCAGGGACAGCTTGTCGGGATTGACGTCCACGGCCACGATGCGGGCGGCCCCGGCCACGCGCGCACCCAGCAAGGCGGACAGGCCGACGCCCCCCAGCCCAACGATGGCCACGCTGGCTCCCACCGGCACGCGGGCCGTGTTGACCACGGCGCCGACCCCGGTGATAACGGCGCAGCCAAACAGGGCCACTTGATGAAACGGAACGTCCGTATCCACCGGAATCAGCGAATTGCGGGCGATGACGGCGTATTCGCTGAATCCGGATACACCAAGGTGGTGATGGATGGGCGATCCGTGCAGCGACAGCCGGCGCGCGCCGGACAACAGGGTCCCCTCGGTGTTGGCGGCTGCCCCTGATTCGCACAGGGCGGGACGCCCCTCCTGACAGGGCAGGCAGTGGCCACAGCTAGGCACAAACGCGCAGACCACATGGTCACCGGGGCGCAGGTCGGTCACGCCGGGCCCCACTTCCACCACTTCACCGGCCGCCTCATGGCCGAGCGCCATCGGCGTGGGGCGCGGGCGCGATCCGTTGATGACCGACAGGTCGGAGTGGCAGAGGCCTGCCGCCCGGATGCGCACCAGCACCTCGCCGGGGCCTGGCCCATCCAGGTCCAGGGTCTCGATCTTCAGCGGCTGGCTCTCCGTGTACGGAGTGGGCAGTCCTATCTCATACAGGACTGCGGCTTTCGTCTTCATCGTGCATCCCCCTTTCGCGATGCTGGAAAACGGATTCCGCGCCATCCGAATTCGCCCGCAGCAAGCCCAGGCGTCTCGGGAGGCGCCCAATTCCGAGCGTTGTCGGCGCGCTTACTCGTAATACCCTTCGTCCGACGTGCGGAAGGTCGCGAACTGCTCGGCGTCGTGCCCAAACCAAACCTCTGCCCTGTACTCGTTGGCCAGCGTGCGAATGCGCTCGACCGTGCGGACGAAGCCGACCGAATCGTAGAGGATGCCCGGCGGCTTGACCGGGGGTCCGTAGCTCTCTTTGGCGTAAATCGCGTCCGAGGCGAGGATGATATTGCCTTTCTCAGGCAACTGCACGTACAGCCCCAGCATTCCCCAGGCGTGGCCGCTGCCGAAGTTGAGCACGCGCACGCCGTCGGCCAGCAGGAGGTTGTCCTCGTGCCGCTTGATGGTGCGCCACTGCAGGTTGTTGCGAATCCAAGCGTCGATGTCCGCCCAAATGTAGGCGCCCGCCTTTTGGTTGCGCGCATAGACTTCCAACGCCCCATGAAATTCGTCCTCGTGAACAATAATAGTCGCATTCGTGAACATCTCGAGGCACCCTGCGTGGTCAAGGTGCAAGTGCGAGGCAATCACGTACCGAATGTCCTCCGGCCGGACGCGCAGTTGCTCAAGGCGGTGGTGCAGGTAGCACTCCTCATTGGCGGTCCAAGGAAACTGCGATTGGGTGACTTCCGCCCAGCGCCCGCTCGGGCCCATGGAGTTTGGGTTGCAGGATGTGTCGAAGAGAATCTTGCCTTCCGGGTGGTCAATCAGCACCGTGTAGATAGGGAATTCCACCATCTCGTTGGGCCGGTTGGGTTCCTCGGCGGTGGCCGGGTTGTGCATGGCAATCATCCAGTTCTTGTCCATTCGCATGCGCCCGTTGTCCATCACGTACAGCTTTGGATGCGGTTTCATAATGTTCATAGCTTCATCACCTCACACGGTTCATGGTCGATGTCTATGAACGATCTGTCCGCCACTAGAACAGCGTAGCTCTGGATGCATGCCACGAGACCGGCGATTCTATGGAATTCCCAGTAACAAACGCACCGAGGCATGAACGTGAGGTCATTTCAGAAGGCATCAATGGATTTGCCGACGGAGTGCTTCAATTTCCTCCCGGGTCAAGCCGGTTGTCTTGACGACGACATCAAGGCTGACTCCTTCGGCGAGCAGCTTCAGAGCCACCTCCTGGCGGCCTTGCTGAATGCCTTCTTGGCGGCCTTGCTGGATACCCTCCTTGCGTCCCTGTTCAAGACCCTTCTGCCAACCTTCCTGCTCCGCCTCCTCCATCAGTTCACGAACCACGTCCGTCATCCCCATTGCCTCCTTCAGGAGTTGTCTCTGGTTATCTGTCATGCTCCCGCCGCTTAACCCGAGAATCAAGGCCGTGACGTAGTTTTGCTCCTGCCGGTCCGGGATGCTCTGCGTTAATTCCAGTACCTCACGAAATACCTCGTCCCCAGACCGGGTTTGAAAGTGCATATGAAACGCGAACGCCAGACGGACTCGGTCCGATTCAGTCCAGTGGTTCGAGTTCAGGTGTCTCCGTACCGTATCGAGAACCGCATCGCCGTCCAGCTCGCTGAGAAACACGTTGTCAATCCGGTAGATGGCGGCACCGATGTCAAGCAAGTCCGGCGCCGTACGAACATTCCCGGTATACAACACCACAGTCCGAACCTTTAGGTCAAACCGTTCGGCCAAGGCGACGTCGTAGGAAAGAAACCGATACAGCGTACGCTCCCGCCATGCCCCAGCCAGCCCACCACCCGACACTGCCCAGAAGCTCCGGACCGCCCTCCGGAACCGGCGTCAGCTCCCGATTTCAGGCAACACCGTTTTCGCGATGTGGTTGTCCAGGTCTTCGTAGTCGTAATAGCGGATGGTCTCATACAGTTCCTTGCGGGTCTGCATGTCCTCCAGGGATTTCGCCTGCGTCCCTTCTCTGAAGATCTCCTGGAACACCCGCTCGTAGGCCTTGGCGGCCACGCGCAGCGATGTGACCGGATAGATGACCATTTTGAAACCCCAGGAGGCGAATTGCGCGGCCGTGTAGTAGGGCGTTTTGCCAAACTCGGTCATGTTGGCGAGAAGCGGGACGTCCCCGCCCAGCTCCCGGCCGACGCGGGCAAACTCGTCTTCGCTGGACAGGGCCTCGGGGAACAGCCCGTCGGCGCCGGCGGCCACGTACTGGCGCATGCGCGCCAGGGCAGCGTCCAGACCTTCCACCGATTTGGCGTCGGTGCGGGCAATGACCACCAGCGAAGGGGCGATCTCCTTGATGGTGCGGATCTTCTGCGCCATCTCCTCCGCCGGAATCAGTTTCTTGCCGTTGAGGTGGCCGCACTTTTTCGGCATCTCCTGGTCCTCAATCTGAACGGCGGCAACATTGGCCTCCACCATCTCGCGCGCCGTGCGGGCCACATTCAGAATCCCACCGTAGCCGGTGTCGATGTCCACCAGGACCGGCAGGCCGGTCGCCCGCACCAGGTCGCGGGCGCGTTCGGCCATCTCCGTGGACGTGACGATGCCCAAATCGGGCAGCCCGCGGCTGGCGGTATACGCGGCGCCGGACAGGTAGAGGGCCTGAAACCCGACCTTGTGCGCGACCAAGGCGGCCATCGCGTCGTGGGCGCCGGGCATCTGCAGGATTTGCGGCCCGTGCATCAGTTCGCGAAAGCGCTGGGCCAGCTGCGATTGGTCGGCTTCGTCTCGTATCAACCAGGACAAGGGAAGTACCTCCTAGACGGTTGGAATCGCGGACCGGGCGGAGGGCCCGACGGGTCTCCGCCCCTGTCCATCGTGCTGGGCTGACATCCGGCCGTTCAACGGCAACAGTCTATCATCTGTCAGATCACAAACAGGTCCATGAAGTCCTGCACGTCGGTGCGCATCAAGCGCTCCTCGTCCTGAATGAGTTGGACAATCTGCTGCACCTGCTTTCCCGGGAAACGGGTCTCCAGGTTGGCACGAAACTTTTGCTCCAGTTTGGGCATCGCCTCGGCGCGGCGGAAGCGGTGCCCGAGCGGATAGTGCTGCTCTACCTTGTCCGTCTGACTGCCGTCGCGGAAGTGAACCTGAATCGCGTTGGCGATGGAGCGCTTGTCAGGATCTAGGTAATCGCGGCTGTACTGTTCATCCTCGACTACCACCATCTTCTCCCGCAGCCGGTCAATGCGCGCATCCGCCGCCACATCGTCCTCGTAGTGCTCGGCGGTGAGCGTGCCAAACAAGAGCCCGATGGCCACCACGTACTGGATGCAGTGGTCCCGGTCCGCCGGGTTGTGAAGCGGCCCGGTCTTGTCGATGATGCGGATGGCCGACTCCTGGGTGAAAATCGTGATGCGGTCGATGTCGTCGAGGCGGTCCTTGACCTGCTCGTGCAAGGCGATGGCGCACTCGGCAGCCGTCTGGGCGTGGAACTCGGCCGGATAGGAAACCTTGAACAGCACGTTCTCCATCACGTAAGACGACAGCGGCCGCTGCAGGGTCAGGCGCTTGCCGCGCATCACCACGTCCTCAAAGCCCCACCCCGGCGCGGACAGGGCGCTCGGATAGCCCATCTCACCCCTCTGCGCCATCAGGGCCAAGCGCACCGCGCGGCTGGCGGCGTCCCCGGCTGCCCACGACTTGCGCGATCCGGTGTTCGGCGCGTGCCGGTAGGTGCGCAGACTGCCGTTGTCGACGAAGGCGTTGGACAGGGCGCTTTGCACTTCCTCCCGACTCCCCCCGAGCAGGGCGGTGACCACGGCAGTGGAGGCCACCTTGACAAACAGGACGTGGTCCAACCCCACCCGGTTGAGGCTGTTCTCGAGCGCCAGCACGCCCTGAATTTCGTGCGCCTTAATCATCGCGGTCAGGACCGCTTTCATGTCGAGGCCCGGTTTGCCGCGGGCGGCGCGCTGGCGGCTCAGGTAGTCGGCCGTGGCCAGGATGGCGGCCAGGTTGTCAGACGGATGGCCCCACTCGGCGGCGAGGAAGGTGTCGTTGTAGTCCAGCCAGCGGTTCATGGCGCCGATGTTGAACGCCGCCTGGACCGGATCGAGCTCGAAGGAGGTGCCCGGCACGCGCGCGCCGCCGGGCAATGTGGCCCCTGGAACCAACGGACCCAGCAGTTTCGTGCACTCCGGGAAGCGCAGGGCGAGGATGCCGCAGCCGAGCGCGTCCATCAGCACGTAGCGGGCTGTGGTGTAGGCTTCCCGGCTGGTGATCTGGGTATCCAGGACGTAGTCCGAAATCTCGGTGATGAGCGCATCATACGGATGGGACTGCGGGTTTCGATTCGCTGGCACGTGAATGTCTCCCTTTCTCGTGTTGATCATGCGAAAGGCCGAGCACGACGAAGGCGTGGACTCTCTTGTTATGATACCAAGGTTACGTCGATTATGGACGCAGGCCCCGTGGGCCGGTGTAGCGCACCCGCGGACGAAACAGCCGGTTATGGTCATGCTGCTCCATCACGTGGGCCACCAGTCCCGCCGTTCTGGCCGCAAAAAAGACCGGTGTGTACAGAGGAATGGGAATGCCCAACAGGTAGTAGACAGGCGCCGCGTAGTAGTCCAGATTGGGATAGAGCCCTTTCTCCTGGTACATCACCGCTTCGCCGCGTTCGCACATCTCCAGCAGTTCCCTGTGTCCGCTTTCATAAACCAGTTTCTTCAGCGCCTCTTTCATCAGCAGGGCCCGCGGATCCGGACGTCTCATGTAGACGCGGTGGCCAAAGCCCATGATCCGCTCCTTCTGCGCCAGCCTCCTTTTCATCTCCTGCTCCAATTGGTCGGCCGTCTGCACCTGTTCCAGCATGTGCATCACGGCCTCGTTGGCCCCGCCGTGCAGGCTGCCCTTCAGCGAGGCGACCGCTCCAGTCAGGGCGCCGTAGATGTCAGACTGCGTCGAGGCGATGACGCGGGCGGCGAAGGTGGAATTGGGCATCTCGTGTTCGCTGTAGACGATCAGTGATTGATCAAAGACGGCCTCTTCCACTGGCGTGGGCCGCTTGCCTGTGATCATGTACAGCAGGTTGGCGGAAAAGGAGAGATCCGGTGCGGGCGCGACGGGCGTCTCTCCCTGCAGGATGTGATAGCCGTTCGCCACCAGATGAGGCATGCGCGCCAGGATGCGCGCGCCTTTTTCCCGATTGGCCTGGGCCGAGCGGTCGTCGAGCAGCGGATCATATCCGGCCAGTGCGGACAGGCCCGTGCGCAGAGCATCCATGGGATGGGTCCGCGGCGGCAGGGCATGGAAGACATCCAACACCCCGTCGGGCAGGTTCAGGTTCTCAGCCAAGGTTTGCTCCAGTTGCTTCCGTTCTTCCTCCGTGGGAAGGTGGCGATTCCAGAGCAACAAGACCACGTCCAAGTACCGTTTCGTCTTGGCCAACTCAATCAAATCGTAGCCCCGCACGACAATCTGTTCGTGTTCCACGTCAAGGTAGGAAATCTCGGTCTCTGTGGCGATGACCCCTTCCAAACCCGGATGATAGGCTTCGCTGACCGCCATACGATACACGCCCTCTCTCATGTTATGATAGGAGGCCCCACTCGCTCTTACCTATTATTCTATATCGGGATTGTTTGCTCTCAAACGATGTTTTTGAAAATTATGCCGGGTATGCCGGGTCAAGGTTGCCATTGGGCTCTGCGGGAAACGCGTGTACACTGGAGGGCAGAAGATTCATCCAGCGGAGGGACGCCAAGAGATGGACAAGCTGCGCATCGACAGGATGTTGGCGCATATGCGCGTGGCCACGCGCAAACAGGTGAAGAAGATGATCCGTGAGGAACGGATCTTTGTCAACGGCTTGCCGGCGCGCGATCCGGGCATGTACGTGCATCCCGAGGCCGACACGGTGGAAGTGGACGGACAGATCATTCCATTTCGAATGCATCTGTACCTGATGATGAACAAGCCGCAAGGGGTGCTGTCGGCGACGAAGGATTCGGCGCAGCGGACAGTGCTGGACCTGATTGAACCCGAGCTGCGCGCGTTCGCTCCCTTTCCGGTCGGGCGCCTGGACAAGGACACGGAAGGCTTGTTGCTCTTGACCACCGACGGCAAACTGGCACACCGGCTGATCTCGCCCAACCACCATGTGCCCAAGCGCTACTTTGTCCGGGTGGCGGGGGAGGTGACCGAAGCGGACGCACGGGCGTTCGCCGCCGGGGTGGTGTTGGACGACGGCTACAAGACCTTGCCGGGTGAACTCGCCATCCTGCGCCAAGGCGCCGCATCGGAGGTCGAGCTGACGATTTTTGAAGGGAAGTTCCACCAGGTCAAACGGATGTTTGCCGCCGTCGGGAAGCAGGTGGTTTATCTCAAGCGGGTGGCCATGGGCCCGCTGGAACTTGATGCGTCCCTGGCCCCGGGGGCGTACCGGGAACTGTCTCCCGCCGAGCTGGACCTGCTTCAGTCCACCGGCAGCCCGGGCTAGGCGTCCCCGGACGCCTACGCCAACTCCAGCCGCACGCGGCTGCCGCGTCCCGCCGGCTCGGCCGGCTGCACTATCAGGCGCCGCGGCATGCGCGCCCGCAGCTCTGGAACGTGGCTGATGACGCCAATCGTCAGTTGCTCCAGGCGCAGCCGCTCCAGCGTCGACATCACCACGTCCAGCCGCTCCGCATCCAAGGTGCCAAACCCCTCATCGAGGAAGAAAAACTCCAGCGGGTGGCGGCCGCGCAGTTGAATCTGGGTCGAGAGCGAGAGCGCCAGCGCCAGCGAAGTCAGGAACGTCTCGCCGCCGGAGAGCGAAGTGACTGGGCGGCGGACGCCGCCGTTGTAATCGTCGCGCATGACAAACCGGCCGTCGGCCGCCACCTCGAGCGCGTAGCGGCCGCGGGTCAACTGATGCAGCCTGTCCGACGCCATGCGCGCCACAAGCTCCAGCTGCTCCTGAGCGACAAACTCGACAAACCTGTTGCCGCTGAACAGCTGCCGCAGCGTCTGCAGGTTGTCCAGCTCCGCCTGCAGGGCGCGGCGCTGTTCCTCCAACCGTATCCACTCCGCGTGGCGTCGTTCCACATCACGCGCCACTTCCTCCGCGCGGCCGAGTTCGCGGGTGGCCGCGCTCAACGCCTCCTCCGCCTGTCGGTGCGCCTGGTCGATCTCCTCCCAAGCGGCATCGTCGACAAACCGACCAGCCAGTGCCTCGAGCAGCCGCCTTCGCTCCTCCGCCAGGCGGCGCCCCTCGTCCTCGTAAGCCTGCAGCTGCACCCTGGCCTCGGATTGCTCCGTATCGGTGAAGCGAGCGTCGGCCACATCCCCGATGGACGCAAATCCGGCGTCTGCCAGGGCCGCGTCCACCGCGGCCGCGGCCGTCTCCAGCCGCGACGCAGCCGCCTCCACCCGCGTCCGCCAAGCCGTGCGCTCGTTATCCAGCCGCCGCAACTGCTCGCTGGCCGCCGCCAGTTCCGCCTCCGCCTGCTCTACTGCGGCCGTCAGTCTGTCGGCCTGCGCCGCCAGCTCGGCCAACGCCTCGGCAATCGGCTGACCACCCGTTTCCTTCTCGAGTACGGCGGCCAGGTCGTCCGCTTTGGCGCTCCAATCCTGCATCTGCCACTCGACGCGCCGCCGCTCTTCCGCCAGGCTCTGCAGCTCTGCGCTGAGCGCCTCCAGTTTGGGCTGCACCTCTTGCTGCACTTGCCGCGCCGCCGCCAGTTGCTGATTGGCCGCCTCCATTTGCCGATCCCGCTCCTCCACGTCACTCACGGCCTTGGCCAGCCACGTCCCGGCGGATGAAGCCCAACCGAGGTCAGCCTTGTCCTGGTCCGCAAGCTCCGAGTCGGGCCAACCGGCGGCCTGCAGGGACCCGCGCCATTGCCGCCACGCCTCATGCAGCGCAGCGCTGGACTCCGCCGCCTCCGCCCGCGCCCGCTTCCACTCCAGCTCGGCTGAGGACAGCACCGTCTCCGCTCGCGCCAACCTCTCCTGAAGCTGGCGTCGCGTCTCCTCTTGCTGGGCAACCCGCGCTTCCCCGTCCGCCTGGCGCTGGCGCCAGTCCTCGAGACTCTGGGACAACTCCTGCAGACGCTGGTGCTCCGACTTGAGAAAGGCGGCAAACGCCTGGCACGCCGACGTATCCAGGTACACCGGCTGAAGCCCGTCGCCACGCCCGAGAGACCCGTCGTCCGCCTCCGTCCCGGCGCCCCCCGCGCCGCAGTCGCCGGCTGCCTGGACCTCCGCCCGTCCGCCCCGCGCCGGATACTCCCATTCCGGCCAGGCCGCCATCACCTGTTCATACACGCCCGCCAGTTCGGCCGCCTCCGCCCGGGCCGCCTGTTGGCCACTCTCGTACTGCGACGCCGCCACCGCCAACGCCTGTTGATCCGCCCGTATGCGCGCCTGCGCCCGGTTCAGCTCGTCCTGGGCCGCCTGCAGCGCGGCCGCGGTCCCGTCCATGGCGGCCAAACCGGCCGCATGGGCGGCACCGGCCTCCACAGCCAGCCGCGGATGGTGCACACTGCCGCAGACCGGACACGGATCGCCATCCTGCAACCCTTCCGCCAGACGCTGGGCCATGGCCAGTCGGTCGGCCCACACGGCCTCCGCCTGCAGGCGCTGCGCCTCCTGCTGGCGCGCCAAGGCCTGTTCCCACGCGCGTTCGGCCTCACTGAGGCGCTCCTGGGCCTTGGCGCAGGCCGCTTTCGCCTGCTCGGACCGCTGCATCCACTCTCGCCAGCGCGCCAATCCGTTGCGCCAGGCCTCCCACAAAGGGCGACCGGACGCCGCGAGCCGCGTCTGCCGCCGCCGCAGCTCCTCCTCGTCCAACGGCGGCACCGCCAACGCCTCCAACTGGGCCCGCGCTTCCCGCCACGCCCGCTCCACCCGCTCGTGCTCAGCGCGCAGGTCGGTGAGCTGAACCGCGGCCGCGTCCTTCGCCTCTTCCCGCTGGCGAACCCGCTGCTCGGCACGCTGCGCCTGCTCCGCCGCCTGCCGGTATTTGCCCTCGTCCTCTTTGGCCGTCTGCAGGGCCTGGCGAAACGGAATGGGAACGCGGCTGGCGGCCAGCTGTGCCTCGGCATCGGCAGCCTGATGCTCCGCTTCCTGCAGCTGCTGGCGCAGTTGCCGCTCCGCCGCCGTCTTGTCCGCCCACGCCCTGTCCATCGCCCGGCGTCTTTCGTCCAGTTCCGCCAGGCGTTGGCGCAAATCCAGCAGTTCCCGCTCGCTCTCCTGCAGGGCGCTCAGCCGGTGTCGGCGCTCGGCCAGGACAGGTTGCTGCTCCGCCAGCGTTTGTCGGGCCGCTTCATATTGGCTGCGCACCGCCTGTTCCCGGGCATGGGCGGTATCCCAGGCCGTCTCCGCGGCCGCCAGCTGCGAACGCGCGGCCCCCGCCTCCAGCGCCGCCGCTTGCTGCGCCTCCACCACCGGCCACACCGTCTCGGCCGCCGCAGCGCGGGCCAGACGCCCTGCCAGCTGTTGCATCGATTCCGCCCGGCGCTGGTGTGCGGCTAGCCCCATCTCGACCTGAGCCAGATCCGCCTGCACCGCGCGCAGCCGGCGCGCTTCATCGTACTCGGCGGACAGCTTGTCCAGCTGCTGCCGGCAGGCAGCCTCCGCCAGGGCGGCCTGCGCCTCTGCCTCCCGCGCTGCCGCCAGGGCTTCTGGCGAGGCGTCGCCCAGACCCTGCTGGCGGTTGACCACGGCCTCGTACTGCAGCCGCCGCTCATCCCAGCGCTCCCGCAGCCGCTGCATCAGTCCGTCGCCGTACCGCTCCAGCGCAAACAGGCGCTGCAGCATGCGGTTGCTGTCGGCGCCGCGCAGGTTGAGAAACTCGGCAAACCGCCCCTGGGGCAGCACCACCGCCCGCGTGAAGTCGTCCAGCTCCAAGCCGAGGATGTCCTTAACGCGAGCCGTCACCTCCGAGTCCCGGTCCGCCAGGACCACCTCGTCCCCGCCCATCACCTGGACCAAGCGGCTGCGCACGTTCTGCACGGCCACCTCGTCGCGCCGTCGGTACGTCCGCTCCACCCGGTAGCGGCGCCGGTCCTGCGCGCGGCCAATGGCAAACTCGAACGCCACCGCCAGCCGGTCCTCGGCGTGGTTGAGGATGCCGCGCGTATTGTGATCCGCCCGCGTCACACTGCCGAACAAGGCCAACGTCATGGCGTCCAGGATGGAGGACTTGCCGCTGCCGGTGGGGCCGAAGATGCCGAACACCCCGTCTTGGGCCAACTCGGCGAACGGGATGACCTGCTCCTCGCGAAAGCTGTGCAGGCCGCGGATGCGCAGTTCAATCGGCTTCACGGGCAACAACCTCCTCGTCGGCTATATCGGCGGGTCCGTCCGAGACCGCGTCGGCCCCCTCGGCGGCCAGTTCCAAAAACAGGCGCACCAGCCCATCGTCCGGCGCCACACCGCGCTGCTTCTCAAAGAAGCGAATAAAGATTTGCTCTATCGACAGGTTGGCCAGCTCCTCGCTTTGCCGCAGCTCGCCGCTGCCCACAAAAACCGGGCGGATGCTGACAAAACCCGGGTGCAGCTGGCGCAGATTCTGCGCGTCCTGGATGGACAGGGCTTCGGTCAGGTGAATTTCGAGGTCAATCCAGGCGTTCGCGTCGCGCCCTTCCTCCACCCAGCGCACCGCTTCGGGAAGCCCGCCCCGCGCCACCCAGCGCACCAACGGCCGGCCGGCGGACAGGTGAATCTCGCGTACAGCGGCCGGCCGAGCCGGTTCCACATCCGCCAGCACCACCGACTTGGCGTATCCAACTTCGGAAAAGCTGTACGCCAGGGGCGATCCGGAGTAGCGCGCCGGCACTGGCGTTCCCTGCACAATCTGCGGCCGATGCAGGTGCCCTAGGGCGACGTACTGGGCCGCCGTCGGGAAGGCGTCCGGGGCGACGGCGTAGGTGCCGCCGACCTGAATCGGGATCTCCGACTCCGACTCGATGCCACCCTGCACGAACAGGTGGCTCATCGCCAGGTTGACCGTGTCCGCCCGGTAGTGGGCGGCCAGCTCGGCAAACAGGCGGGCGACGCGTTCACTGTAGCTTTGCTGCAGGTCCTCTTCGTCCAGGCTCCGGGTCAAGAGCTCGCGCAGCCGCGCCTCCGACGGATACGGCAGGGCCGCGATGACGGCGGTGTGCGGACAATCGGGCACGGCCACCTCCAGCCATGACGGGCCGGCGGCCAGGCGGCGCACTCCGCCGGCCAGGGGTGGACTCGGCGGCAGTTCGTCGTGCGGGCGGCCGATGAGCGTGATGCCGAGCCTATCCGCCAGCGGTTTGGGCGCGGCGATGCGCTCCGGGTTGTCGTGATTGCCGGCTATCACCACCACCGCCCGCCGCCCTCCGTCCGCCAGCCGGTCCAGCGCCTCATAGAACAGTTCCTCCGCCTCCGCGCTCGGATTGACTGTCTGGAACACGTCCCCCGCCACCAGCACCAGCTGCACACTTTCTTCCTCGCAGATGCGCACCAGTTCGTCCACAAACTGCGCCTGCTCCGCCAACCGCTCCCGGCCCTCCAGCGTTTTGCCAAAGTGCCAGTCGGCCGTATGCAAGACCCGCATCGGACTCCTCCTCGTTCACCCGCGTGCACTTGCGGGAAAGGCCGCGATCGACATCCGAGGCCCGTCCCAGCCTCCGCGTCTGTGCGTACATAGGTTCCGATTCTCTGATTCTACTTCTTCTACTTCAACGGCGCACCGCCAGGTTCCTCCCCCTCCCACTTCGGCAGCGGACGCGAAAGCGGTTTATCCCGGCGGTAACCCAGAACGTAGTCCGCCTGCATGAGGGTGTGGATTTCCCGCGTGCCTTCGTAGATGACGAGCGCCTTGGCGTTGCGCAGGAAGCGCTCCACCGGGTATTCGTTCGAGTAGCCATACGCGCCGTGAATTTGCACGGCGTCGCAGGCGCTGGCGAAGGCGGTGTCGGCGGCCACCCACTTGGCGAGCGAGGTCTCGCGCGTGTTGCGCAGCCCTTGATTTTTCAGCCAGCCGGCCCGATACACCAATAGCCGCGAGCTCTGGTAGCCGGCCTCCATCTTGGCAATCATCTGTTTGACCAGTTGGTGCTGGCCGATTTCGACGCCAAACGTCCTGCGCGTCTTGGCGTAGGCAACCGAGGCGTCCAGGCAGGCCCGCGTCAACCCGACGGCACCGGCGGCCACGCTGAAACGCCCGTTGTCCAGCGCTGACATGGCAATTTTGAAGCCCTCACCCTCTTCTCCCAGCCGATTGGCCAGGGGCACCCGCACGTTCTCCAGCACCACCTCTCCGGTGTCGCCCCCATGAATGCCCAGCTTCCCCCGAATCGGGCGCGTGCTCACGCCCGGGAAGCCGCGCTCGACCAGGAACGCCGTGATCCCTTTATGGCCGAGCTCTGGTTGTAAATTAGCAAAAATCAGGAAATTATCCGCATAGTCGGCCATAGAAATCCACACTTTCGATCCGTTCAGTACATAGGCATCCCCGTCCCGCCGGGCGCGGGTCCTGATGGCGCCCGCGTCCGACCCGGCATCTGGTTCCGTGAGGCCGAAGGCGGCGAGCTTTTTCCCCTGCGCCTGCGGCACCAGGTACTTTTGCTTTTGTTCCTCGGTCCCCCACTGCAGGATGGTCAAACTGTTGAGAGCGGTGTGCACGGAGACGGCGGTACGGTAGGCGGTATCGCCGTACTCCAGTTCCTCGCACACGATAGCCAGGGCGTTGTAGTCCATGCCGGCGCCCCCGTACCGCTCCGGGATGCAGACGCCCATCAGGCCGAGGTCGGCGAGCTTGCGGATGACCCCCATCTCAAAATGATGGTCTTCATCCCACTTCTGGATGTGAGGCAAGATTTCGGTCGCGGTGAAACGGCGCACCATCTGCGCCAGTTCCACCTGCTCGCGACTCAGGGAAAAATCCAGCACGTGTCACCCCTCCTCGTTTGTGGATCCGAACTCTGCCGAGTTACTCCTCGTGGATTCCGGCCCCTCGGCCTCCAACGCGGTCGATTCCTGTGCGAACGGTGGCACAGTGGGTGGCGCCGCAGCCGCCGTTTCCCACGCCGCAGGTGGAGAGAGCGGTGGAACGGACGGATCGGCCGCCAGGCGCTGGGAGTAAAACCACTCGAATTTCTCTCCCGGCTGGGGCTCCAAAAACAGATACCCCTGGGCCTCGTCGCAGCCGCACTGGCGCAGGCGCTGCAGCTGTTCCTCGCGCTCCACGCCTTCGGCGACCACCCGCATGCCGAGCGCATGGGCCATCTGGATGATGCCGGAGACAATATGAGCAGCCCTGGGATTGTCATCAAGGCCTTGGATGAACGACTGGTCCACCTTGAGTTCGTCGGCGCGGATGTGCGCCAGGTACTTCAGGGACGAGTAGCCAACGCCGAAGTCGTCCACGGAGACGGCAACGCCCAGGGACGCGACCTGCTCAATCACGTTGGCGACGTGCTCCAAACGATTGACGAAAGCCGACTCGGTGATCTCCAGTTCCAGACACCTGGGATTCAGCCCAGTGTCATTGAGAACCCGCTTGAGTACCGCCAGAAAGCCGGGGTGCTCTAGCTGCACCATGGATACGTTGACCGATACCCGGATGGCCGGCAGGCCCTGTTCCTGCCACGCCCGGCTTTGGCGGCAAGCCGCCTCCAGCACCCAGTTGCCAATGTCCCAGATGAGGCCCGACTGTTCCGCGACGGGAATGAACCCGTCTGGAGACACCAGCCCGTGCACGGGCGAGTGCCAACGGATGAGGGCCTCGACGCCCGACAGCCGTCCGCTCGCCATGTCGATCTTCGGTTGATAATAGAGGCGAAACTCCTCGCGTCGCAGCGCTTCGACCAACGCGTCGTACAGGATGGGGCTGTCCTTCGCCCCGGTGGCCAGCTGCGGCGAATAGAGGACGCAGCGCTGCCCGCCACTCTCCTTGGCGAAATACATCGCCACGTCCGCATGGCGCAGGAGAGCCTGCGCGTGATCGCCGTGATCCGGATAGATGGAGGCGCCGATGCTGCAGTGCAGGGTCAACCGATCCTCGCTGCCGAGCCACAGGGGGGACCGGAATCGGTCGAGGATGGCCCGCGCCAACTCTATCACGTCGCGATCCTCGTTTACACTTGTAGCCAGAACCGTGAACTCGTCGCCGCCCATGCGGTACACCCGCACGTTCTCGGATGCGCACTGCTTCAGCAACGCCCCGATGCGCCCCAGCACCTTGTCGCCAAACTGGTGGCCGAAGGTGTCGTTCACGTCCTTGAACCCGTCAAAGTCGACAAACAACACGCCGAACTTGCCGCCGTTCACCGCCGCCTGTTGAATGGCTTGGCCCAGGTCCTCATGGAACTGACTCTGGTTGGGCAGCGAGGTCAACGGGTCCGTGTACGCCATCTCCTGCAATCGTCGTTGATGCTCTTTGCGCTCGGTGATGTCCATCGCGATGCCGTCGACAACCGCGGGCAGGTATTTGTCGTTACTGCGCGGGTACAAGGTCACCTCCAGCCAGCGTTCCTGGCCGTCCTTGCGCAGCACTCGGTATTCCAACTTGACTGATCCGTCCGGGGGCAGTTTGTCTGGCACCAAGGCCCGATCCTCGGGGTGAATCACCTTGCGCCACAGATCACCATCGGCCATAAACTCCTGTTCCGTATACCCGTACAGTGGCTCGGTTCCAGTGCCGAAAATTTGCCGATTATGGACCACATCGTGCGAGAAGATGGCGATATTGGCGAGGGACACCACCCTTTCGATGGTCGCATGTGCCTGCTCCAAGTCTCGATACAGCTGCGTGCTCTCGCAGTTGTCAGAAGTGAACACGGCCACCCCGGTGACAGCGCCCGCCTCTACAATGGGGCAAACCCAAACCAGCGTGGGGATAATCTCGCCGTTGCGCCGCTGTTGCTTCACCACCCGCCCGTCCACGCGGCCTCGCTGCAGCACATGTTGAAACAGTTCCACGGCATGGGCCCATTCGTTCTCTGGGATGGTGGGAATGCGCCGGCCCAGAACCTCGTCCCGCGCCCAGCCGAATAGGCGCTCGGCGGAGCGTGGCCAGAGCAACACAAGGCCCTTCGTGTCCAAGCAGTACAGGGCCCCCGGCGCGTGGTCGGCCAACCATATGGAAAACCTACGCCGGTCGATCTGCTTATGAGCCCCGTCAGGACGGTGTGCATCGGCGGAGTATGCATCCGCTGCTGCCATGAGACTTCCTTCCCCCTCTTTCCTAGCATGGCTCCTGCATTCGCCCGCGTGGACTAACGGGGCTCCGGCACAGAATCGACCTGCGGATGCGATGCGGCCCGGTTCCCACGCGTCGTGGCGATGACAAACAACATGCTGAGAACCACCAGCACCAGGTAGTCCGCGCCCTCCCTGGTCACTGTCCAGGCTGCCTGACGTACCCAGATCTACACAACTTATTGTATACCTGCGGGCAGGCTGCGGAAAGCGGTCCAACCGGGGGACAGGAAGGTTATGGATCGAGAGGCACGTCTGCCCGGATGGATGGGGCTTGGCAAACATCCCGATTGAGGCAGGAGGCCAGTGGGCGGTATCATGGGGAGGTGGCGGCTCATCGGCGCGCCTGTCAGCGCGCGCAAGACTGCAGCAAGGGAGACCTTGGCGTGGATCACCTGCATTTGACGCTCGGACTGATTTCGTTCCTGTTTCTCTCTGGTTTTGTAGCTGCCTTCATCGATTCGACGGTGGGTGGCGGCGGATTGGTCACTCTGCCTTCCCTGCTGCTGGCCGGGTTGCCGCCGGCGCTGGCACTTGGGACCAATAAGCTGGCCGGCACGATGTCCTCCCTGACCAGCACGCTCAACTACCTGAAAAGTGGGAAAGTCGACTTTCGCTTGACCCGCTGGTTGTTCCCATTGTCGGTTGCCGGCTCCATCCTCGGTGCGGACCTGGCTCGCCACCTGCCCTCCGAGTTCCTCAAACCGCTGGTCGTCGTGTTGCTGGTGGCAGTCACCGTCTACACCATCTGGAAGAAGGACTTCGGCCTGCGCGAAACCCGCCGCACGTTGACCGCCAAGCTTGTCGTCGCGTTGGCCGGGCTGGCCCTTGCGATTGGCTTCTACGACGGCTTTTTCGGCCCCGGCACCGGGTCTTTCCTTATCTTTCTGTTTGTCTTTCTCGGCTGCGACTACGTGGCGGCGTCGGGCAACGCGAAAGTGCTCAACTTCGGCAGCAACATCGGCGCTTTGGCCACGTTTGCCTGGCTGCGCGCCGTTGATTGGCGTATTGGGCTCATCATGGGCGTCGGCATGGTACTGGGGGCTGTGGCCGGATCGCAGGTGGCCATTCGTAAAGGCGCGGCCTACGTGCGCCCCATCTTCATCCTGGTGACGGTGATACTGATAGGTAAGCAGGTCTGGAACTGGTTGTGAAGGCAAAGATGGAAGTCTGACGTGGCCCGACTCGGTGCCGGGCCTATCCATATCCGCGCCGTTCCCCCACCCTTGTCTCCCGGCCACCCCTCATGCCGCTGATGCCGCTCCCGGCCGCCATTGGCATAGTTCTTGCTTTCACATTCCCTCGTCCGACTTATTTTGCATCCAGAAAGGTGTGGGGTGTGATGTCCAATTTGACGGAAGCGGCAGCGCGCCAGGAGGCAGACCTGTTGCCGCACGACACAGACGGTGTCCTCTTCATGTACATCGATGGACGGTTTGTCCCGGCCACAGCCGGGCGTACGCGCACCTTGATCAATCCGGCCACTGGCGAGGCGATTGTCCGCGTGGCGGAGGGCGGACCCGAAGACGCCGAACGGGCCATTGATGCCGCTCGGCGCGCGTTTGACGACGGTCTGTGGGCCGACTCACCAGCCCGGGAACGGGCGCTCCTCCTGCTGCGTCTGGCCGACGCGCTGGAAGCGAACGCCGACACCTTCGTTCGCTTGGAGACCTTGAACAACGGCAAGCCGCTGCGCGAGGCGAGATTGGATGTCGAGGATGCGGTGCACTGTTTTCGTTATTACGCGGGGCTGGCGCTGCAACCGCAGGGCCAGGTGCTGACCGTCCCCGGCCCCACAGAGACCTACACCCGGCGCGATCCGGTCGGGGTTTGCGCCCAAATTGTCCCGTGGAACTTTCCGCTGCTCACGGCGGCCTGGAAGCTGGCCCCCGCCTTGGCTGCCGGCAACACGTGTGTGCTGAAGCCGTCAGAGTTAACACCTCTGACCGCTCTGCGCCTGGCCCAACTCATGGATGAAGTGGGCTTCCCGCAAGGCGTCGTCAACATCGTGCTGGGGACCGGCCAGGCGGTCGGCCAGGTGTTGGCAGAGAGTGCACGGGTGGACATGGTTGCATTCACTGGCGGCACGGCCACCGGGCGCAAGGTCATGCAGGCCGCGAGCGGCAACCTGAAAAAACTGGCCCTGGAGCTGGGCGGCAAGTCGGCCAACATCGTATTCGCGGACGCCGACTTGGAGGTGGCGGTGGACCACGCCCTGCTCGGTATCTTCTTCGGCAGCGGCCAGGTGTGCGCCGCCGGATCGCGCCTGTTGGTGGAGGCCTCCATCTATGACCGGTTTGTGGACGAGCTGGTCCGGCGCGCGAGGCGCATTCGGGTGGGCGACGGGTTTGACGCGGAGACGGAGATGGGTCCCCTGATCTCCCCACAACACCTGGAGCGGGTCGTCGGCTACGTGGAAGCAGGCCGACGGGAAGGGGCCACCCTCGCGTGCGGCGGGAACCGGCCGTCGCACCTGCAGCGGGGCAATTTCCTGAACCCCACAGTCTTTCTCGACGTGCGCCCGGACATGCGGATCGTACAGGAAGAAATTTTCGGTCCCGTTTTGGTGGTTGAGCGGTTTGCGGGCGAGGAAGAAGCGGTGCGCATGGCGAATGATAGTGTGTACGGTTTGGCCGCGGGGGTGTTTACCGGCGATGTCGCCAAGGCGCACCGCGTCGTGCGACGGCTGCGGGCCGGCATCACCTGGGTGAACACCTACCACCCTGCCTATGTCGAAGCCCCGTGGGGCGGATATAAGCAATCGGGCATCGGTCGTGAACTGGGCATCCATGGATTGGAGGAATACACGGAGGTCAAGCAGGTGAGCATCCAGCTCCATCCGGAACCGTCTGGGTTTTACCGCGGCTGAACGTTCACCTCCACACTTTGGCCCCGACGGCCCCCAGACCCCGATGGAGAACAGACTCAGGCACAACGCGCCAAGGACGAGGGGGCTCGTGATGGCAGAGATCGACATCACCGAGGAACTGAAACGGATTCTCGACTTCGTCTACGAGGATGTGCTCATCGCCGACGGCAGCGGTCGTGTCCTGTTTGTCTCGAAACTGTTTGAGCACCGCTACGGCGTGTCCTTGGAGGAGATTGCCGGGCTGTCGGTGGTGGAGTTGGAACAGCGCGGTGTGTTCAATCCGTCCATCACCCGGCGCGTGCTGGAGACCCGCGCGCGCCAGAGCGTGGTGCAAAAGACGCTGGACGGGCACCGCGTCCTGGTGTCCGGTGTGCCCATTTTTGACGAGCAGGGTGAACTGATTCGCATCGTTTCCTACTCCTACGACGTGACGGAACTGCTGGAACTGCGCGAGCACATGCTGGAACTGGAAACGGAAATGGACCGCGTCAAGTCGGAGCTGGAACGCCTGCGTGAACAAAACGCCCGCGTCGAAGGCGTGATAGCCACCAGTCCGGCGATGCGCCGCACGGTGGACACGGCGCTGCGCGTGGCCGCCCACGACGTGCCCGTGCTGATGCTGGGCGAATCGGGCGTCGGCAAGGGCGTGCTGGCAAAGCTGATGCACTCGAAAAGCCCGCGCAACAAGGGACCGTTCATCAGCATCAACTGCGCCGCCATCCCGGAGGCGCTGCTGGAATCGGAGCTATTCGGCTACGAGCAGGGAGCGTTTACCGGCGCCAAGCGCAGCGGCAAACCGGGGCTGATTGAACTCGCCGACCAAGGCACCCTGTTTCTTGACGAGGTCGGCGAGCTGCCTTTGGCCATGCAGGCGAAGCTGCTGACCGTCATCCAAGAGCACCGGTTTTTCCGCGTTGGCGGCCAGAAAGAGCTGTTCTCCGACTTCCGCTTGATTGCGGCCACCAACCAGGACCTGGAGCGGATGGTGGCAGAGGGTCGGTTTCGCAAAGACCTCTATTTCCGCCTGAACATCGTCCCACTCGTCATTCCCCCGCTGCGCGAGCGTCGGGACGATATCATCCCCCTGGCCCGCCACTTCGCCGCTGAGATGTGCCGCCGCCACGGTGTGCAGCGGACGCTGTCCAGCGCAGTCCTGCAGCGGTTCCACGCGTACGATTGGCCTGGCAACGTACGTGAGCTGGAGAACATGGTGGAGCGGCTCATCGTGCTGGCGGAGAGCAAGGTTGTCACGGAGGCCGATCTACCTTCGCACCTCCTGGGCACCGAGGCGACCCCTGTGCTGCCCCCGGTTGGATCCGTGTCTTTGCCCGCGCTGCTTGACGCTTACGAACGCCGCATCCTGGAGGAGGCGCGCAAGCGCGCCCGAAGCACCATGCAGTTGGCCAAGCTGCTCGGCATCAGCCAACCGACGGTTGTACGAAAGCTGCGAAAACACTTCGGCAACGCGGCGTCCCGTTCCGGCCAGAGTGACTGAACCCACCACTGCGCGATCGACCTATACACATGTGAATCAGATGATTCACTTCTGTATAGGCGACCGTATACAGGCAGACGTACCCGTGGAATTCCCCGTCACCAGCGGCGCACCGGAATATGCGGCCGGTCACGGACGACACCGGCAACCCATGCCCCTGTCCGCGTTATTCACATTTGCATCACCCAGGCGCCTCTTTTGTTATATTTTCTAACATAAGTCGTTTGGTGAATTCGCTTTCCTGTGCCCATTTTTCGATTGTGGCATGATTCTTGCTTCTTTTTTTCATACAGGGATGCAGCTATTCTCCCAAACGCACCGAAGGAGGCACACCGATGAGCAAGTTTCAACCAAGAGATTCCTTCCAATCGCCACGCTTCTGCGGCGTACGCACGTTCATGCGGCTCCCGTACGTGGAGCAGCTCAGCGACGGGATTGACTTCGCAGTGGTCGGGGCGCCGTTTGACACCGGCCAGTCGTTCCGCACCGGCGCCCGCTTCGGCCCGGAGGCCATTCGCGACTTTTCCGTCCTGCTGCGCCCCTACAACGTGGAGCAGCAGATTGACATCTTCGCCCATATCTCCGGCATTGACCACGGGGACCTGACGGTCATCCCCGGCTACATCCAGGAGACGTACGAGCGGATGGTGGAAGGCCTGATGCCGTTGGTCGAACGGGGCATCGTCCCGATTGTGCTGGGCGGCGACCACTCCATCACCCTGGCGGAATTGCGCGCCGTGGCGCGGCGCTATGGGCCGGTGGGACTGGTGCACTTCGACTCGCACTCGGACACGTGGGACGCCTATTTCGAGCAGAAGTACAACCATGGGACCACCTTCCGGCGCGCCGTGGAGGAAGGCCTGCTAGACGTAGGGCGCGCGATTCAGGTGGGCATGCGCGGACCGCTGTATGCCCCCGATGATTTGGACGCGGCCCGCGCCCTGGGCCTGGCCGTGTACACCACGAGCGACCTGCGCCGGCTGGGCATCGCCAAGATGCTCGAGACCATCCGCGAGCGCGTGGGAGATGGCCCCACCTTCCTGTCGTTTGACATTGACTTTCTCGATCCGGTCTACGCCCCAGGCACGGGGACGCCGGAAGTCGGTGGCGTCACCAGCAGTGAAGCCCTGCAGCTGGTGCGCGGGCTGACCGGCATCCGGTTTGTCGGATTCGACCTGGTCGAGGTCCTGCCCGCGTTTGATCACGGTCAGGTGACGGCGGCGGCCGCGGCCAACATCGTCTATGAATTCATCACCTTGCTCGCCCTGCAAGCCAAGACGCAGAAGGAGACCTCGGCAAGTTCGGCGACGGCCCGCTAAAGAGCGTCCCATGCGGGGGGAGCGCACGCTCCGCCCGTCCGCTTGGCGGCGCCGACCGCAGCAGAGAAAAAGGGGGTTTCATAGATGGCAGAATCTTTTGCGTCGATGACCCATCTTGGTCAGGATTCGGTCCGGCCCGTTCCCGAATCCGAGCGCACGATGCGCTGGTTTTCCACGTTCAGCCTGTGGGTGGGCGCGAACGTGGTGGTTACCACCGTGTTCACCGGTATGCTGCTCGTCCCGGACCTGAAGTTCGGCACCGCCATCCTGATCATCGTATTGGGGTCCCTGGTCGGCGGGATTCCCCTCGTCCTCACCGGCAACATCGGCACCCGCACCGGATTGCCGACCATGATTTTGACGCGCGGATCGTTCGGACACAGGGGGGCCGCCCTGCCGTCGGCGGTCAACACCCTCTCCCTCATCGGATGGAGCTGGGTACAGGCGTATATGGGCGGCCTCAGCCTGGACCACGCGGTGCAGTACTTGACCGGCTACAGCAACATCGATTTGTTTGTCATTCTGACCGAGGCTTTGGTCGTCCTTATCACCATTTACGGCCACCGGGGAATTGAGAGAACGGAGAACGTGGTGGCCACTATGATGCTCATCCTGTCGGTCCTGGTGTTCGGGTACATGTTCACCCACTTCCACATCTCCAAACTGCTGGCCATGCCGCAGACGCCGAAATCGGGCACCACCGTGATGGTCGCGTTCGACATCGTTGTGGCGACCGCCTTTTCCTGGGTCACGTCCTCCTGTGACTACAACCGCAACTGTGTGTCGCAAAAGGTCAGCCTGTGGGGAACATGGATTGGCTACACCGTCGCCACCCTGGTGGCGATGGGACTGGGCGCCGCCGTGTCGGGCTTCTCGCTGATGGGCCACCAAGCGCAAACGTACGATCCGACCGATCTCATCGGCTCCATCAACCCCACCCTCGGCTTTGTCGCCGGCGTGGTCATCTTCTTCTCGGTACTCTCGACCAACGTGATGGCCCTGTACAGCGCATCGATGTCCTATCTGGCCATCTTTCCCCGCCAGCGGTTTTTCCTGCCGACGCTGTTCATGGGCATCGTGTGTGTGATGGGGGCGCTCTTGAAAGGCTGGCTGCTGGACAACTTTGAAAACTTCCTGTTGATGATAGGCACGCTGTTCATCCCGGTGACGGCGGTGGTATTGGTCGACTACTATGTGCTCAAGCGAGGTGTCTACGACCCCGCGGAGATTATCGAAGGGAACCGCAGGCAGTACTGGTACAGCGGCGGTGTCAACGTGTTGTCCTACATCGCCTACATCGTCGGGGCTGCGTTTGCCTACTACTTTTCCTATATCCACACCCTGCCCACCGGGGCGACACTGCTCACGTTTATTCTCACTGCGCTCGTGTACTATGGACTCATGAAGACCGTGGGCAGCCAAGCGTCGGTGGAGCGGGCGCCCGCCCTGGAGGAGTGAAGGACGTGCTGTTTCCGAAGAAGATTGTCGACCTGTCGCTGGTCATCGACAACCACACGCCGATTTACCCAGGAGACCCGGAGCCGCGGCTGTCCGTCGCCACGACGATAGCCGGCGAAGGGTACAACCTGCACCATGTGCACATCGGATCGCAAACCGGCTCACACGTGGATGCGCCGTACCACTTTCTCGATTCGGGCCAGCGCATCGACGAGATGGACCTCAAGGCGTTTGTCGGGCCGGGGCTGCTCATCCCCGCACTCGGTAAATCGGAGCAGGAGCCCATCACGCTGGCGGACGTGGGCGACTATGTGGAGCAGGCGCAGGCTGGGCAAATCGTGCTCTTCCACACCGGCTGGTCGGCCTATGCCGGACAGGAGAAGTACTTTCGCCATCCCTACGTGCACATCGAGGTGATCCAGGCTCTGCTGGCCAAGGGTGTGCGGACGTTTTGCATCGATTGTATCAACATGGACATCACCGGCGGCAGCGAGTTCCCGGTGCACGACGCGGTAGCCGCTGTGTCGGGCGTGATCGCGGAAAACCTGACGAATTTTGCGGCGATAGACTTTCCCGATCCATTCATCTCCATTCTTCCGCTCAAGCTGGCCGGGTGCGATGGGGCGCCGGTGCGGGCGGTGGCGATGCAGTTGTTTGGACACGGTTGAACGCTCCTTGGCGAATCCCGACAGGAGGTCAAATTCCGCTTCGCGGTACTCCGCGGTTCTCCACCAGTGGATATCCGTTTGGCTGTCAAAGATAAGTTATAGGACTGCTTGGCCAACGATGGGTCTGTCGCCCATTCCCTCTCGGAACTTTCACCTATAGATTCGGGCCATGTCGGGTGTGTATGATAACGGGTGTGCCTTTTCTGGCACCACCCGTTGTCATTACTCACCACGCCAATAACAGCGTGGCACCCTGGGAGCGATGGCGCAGAGGAGCTCGTAAGGAATTGTGTTTGCGAGTTCAGCCAGTTCGATCAAGGTCAGGTTGTCATAGATGACCACTTCATCTCCTTCCTGCACGTCTGAGAGCGAAGTGACATCCACCAAGGTTTGGTCCATGCATACGCGACCGATGATGGGACACCGTTCACCGTGAATGCGGAAGTATCCTCGGTTCGAAAGAGAGCGCGGGAGTCCATCTCCGTATCCAATCGGGATAGTCGCCACGCGTGTCGTCCTGGTTGTCACGAACGTACCGCCGTAGCCGATGGCCGTCCCTGGTGGTACTTCCTTGAGCATACCAATCCGCGACATCAGACGAAGCGACTGAATCAACGTTACGGAATGATTTTTCAGGTTTTTGGAAGGATACACCCCATACAGGCTAATGCCGAGCCGGACCATATTGAAATAGCTGTCTGGCAGTTGCAGAATGCCTCCCGAGTTCGCCGCATGGAACAACAACGGACCCTCATTTGGAATGGCCTGCTTCAATAGCTCAAAGAATGCGCGGCTTTTTTTCAGTTGTTCTATGGAAAAAGAAAGATCACGTGCGTCCGACTGCGCCAGATGAGTAAATGCACCCGTCAGCCGAATATATGGGTGTCGCCCAATCAGCATCACGGCCTGCAGTAGCTCGTCCGCGTGACGCACACCAAGTCTGGCCATGCCTGTGTCAATCTTCAGATGAACGTCCAGGAGTGGGCCTTGAGCCGTTGTCATACTTGCAGCCAGCTGCTCAGCGTGGCTCACAGACACCACGGTAAGCGTGATCTGATGGCGGGCTGCAACGACCGCATAACGTGGGGAAACATGCCCGAGCACCAGAATCGGCACGTCTATACCGGATTGCCTCAGTTGCAGTGCCTCATCCAGCGTCGCAACGCCTAAGCAGCGGGCGCCCGCCTCCAGTGCGGCCTCAGCGACTTGACAAGCCCCGTGTCCATACGCATTTGCCTTGACGACCGCCATGATTTGAACGTCGGGTCCGACATGCTTTTGGACCGCCCGTACATTGTGGATAATTGCGTCGAGGTTTACGTCCGCCCACGTATCCCTGTAGTAGGTGCCCTGTAAACTCGTCGTCATCACCCTCAGTCTGACCTGGTGCCCTCTGTCAAGAAACGACAAATTCGTATTCGTGGTATGGCATATCCAGGGCCTCAGCCACCGTTTTGTGAGTCACTGCACCGCATGCGACATTCACCCCGCCCCGAAGCGCCGGGTTTTGCTGTGCAGCCTGCTCCCACCCGAGGTTTGCAATTTGCAGTGCAAATGGGAGAGTGGCGTTGGTCAGTGCGATGGTTGAGGTTCGAGCCACTGCACCCGGTATGTTGGCAACCGCGTAATGAATCACACCGAACTTTGTGTATACGGGATTCTCATGGGTCGTGATGTGGTCGATGGTCTCAACTGAACCGCCTTGGTCTATCGCAACATCTACAATAACGGAACCAGGTTTCATGGATTGCACCATCTCGGTGGTCACCAATTTCGGAGCCTTCGCGCCAGGTATCAGGACCGACCCAATGAGCAGGTCCGCCTCTGCGGTGCACGCAGCGAGGTCGTAGGGATTAGAAGCCATAGTCTGAACCCGATTCCCAAACAAATCGTCCAGAAATGCAAGGCGCTCAGCGCTCTTATCTAGAACCGTGACGCGCGCACCCATTCCCACAGCGATTTTCGCCGCATTCGTGCCGACTGTGCCCCCACCGACAATCACCACATAGGCCGCGCGTACGCCGGGGACACCACCGATAAGAATGCCAGGTCCCCCATAGTGGTTTTCGAGGAATTGGGCACCGATTTGCGGCGCCATTCTTCCGGCAATCTCGCTCATGGGCGCTAGTAGAGGCAGTGCACCACTTTGGGTTTGGACGGTTTCATACGCGATCGCGGTCGTCCTGGACTCCATCAGTTGTTTTGCGAGTTCCGGTTCTGCCGCAAGATGCAGATAGGTAAACAGCGTCAGACCTTCCCGGAAAAACGCGTATTCTGACGGCTGTGGCTCTTTCACCTTGACGACGAGATCCGCTTCTGTCCAGGCATCTTCGTGGGAGACCAGCCGTGCCCCCGCCGCTCGATATTCCTCGTCAGTGAAACCGCACCCCTGACCCGCACCCGCTTCGACAAGAACTTGGTGACCTTGCGCGACAAAACTCTTTACACCCGTCGGTGTTACGGCGACTCGGTTCTCATTGTGCTTGATTTCTTTTGGGATGCCAATCAACATGCGTATGTTCCTCCTACTGTACATTTGGCCGCGACATCACTCGTGCCGCGTTGCGGAAGGTGAGCATCGCGATCTCCTCGTCGTTAAATCCCCTCGCATATAACCGCTCAATCAGGCGAGGCACATCCTCCACGCGCGCCAGTCCATCGGTTCGTTCTGGAAACCCAAAGCTGTCCGGCAGATAATCCATGAAGTCAAAGCCCAATCCTACGTGCTCAATGCCAATCAGATTGGCTATATAGACAATGTGATCAATAAAACGGTCGACAGTCGCATGGTCTGCATCCACAAAGCGCGCATACGAATTGATACCCACCACTCCTTGCCGCTCGCCGATTCGGCGCAAGTGTGCGTCGGACAAATTGCGCGGATGATTGCACAATGCACGTGCATTGGAATGGGAAGCGATGACCACTCCCTCTGTAGCCTCAAGCACATCTGTCGTGGACGCTTCATCCAAATGCGACACATCGATCACGATATTCGATCGCTCACACGCTTGAACGACAGCACGGCCAAAGTCCGTCAACCCCTGTCTCGCATCTGGATCGTAGAATTGACCTGGGCCGCTTGCAAGTTCGTTCTGTCCTCCCCAGACGAGGATTGCGTGGCGAAGTCCCAGCGCTTTCAGAATGCCGAGCGACTGGGCGCATTGTTCATTCCGCAATTGGTCGAACTGCAGGCCGAGCGACGTGGGTCTCCACCCATCGTGAAAGACAGGCCATTGTTCAATGAACGTCATTCCTTCTACGCCCAACATCACCGCGAATTTTCCGGATGCGATGCAATCCAAAAGTTCATTCACATCCGTCACCAATTGCACGCACGCTGTGGATTCCGCGAGATCAGCGCGAAGTGCGCCGGCAATCTGCAGGATCCGCCTAGCAGCGTTAGCGCGGTAGGCAGGTTCTACCCAAAGCGCGAGGATAGCTGCCTTCACTCCATGATCCATCAGGCGCCTGGCATGCCGGTTCTGAAACACGGCGTGTTCACCGCTCGCCCGTCTCGCTACGATATCGGCGGGAATGTCCGAATGTAGATCGAAGATTGTCAACCCGGATGTGTTACACAACGAACTCCCCCCAATCTTTGTGCTCCCCGCCGAACATCAATGGGTCCCTTCCTGCTTCACGTGCATTATAAGATGGAGAATGGATGTTTTCAATATCCTAAATAACAAAAAATAAATTTACATGATATTAAACGACTAACGGTCCGACCTATCCGTTCGTACATTGACAAACAGGGATAAGTTAAGATAATGTACTCAATGGGTAAAAATTTTATTTTATTGAAATCTATTTGGAGAGGGAGGAGAGCGCGTGAAGGCTGAGGGATCTAAGACACATGGCGGTTTTAAACCGGTTATGGGACTGCGCCAGGTACTCGCAATTGCCATTGCTGCCATTTCCCCCACCACATCCGTATTTCTCGTTTATGGTGCTGGCTTGGATTCGGCAGGGACCGGTGTATTTTGGGCATTCATCATCGGGGCGTGCATCGCGATCTCTATGGCGTTTTGTTACGCGGAACTGGGGTCCATATACCCAGGTGCAGGGGGAGCCTATACAATCGTCCGGCGCGCGCTGGGAAAACCGCTCGGATTTGTTGCAGTTTTCTTGTTTTTGGTTCTGGGGGTTGTGGTGACGGCAAGTATTCTGGTGGCTTCTTCAACGTATCTGAATTCACTTGTACCCCAAATCCCCGTGAACTGGGCGGCCGTGGCCATGATGGCGATTGTCACGTGGTTCTCACTAGAACGTATCGGTACGGCCAGTTGGGTTGCCATGGTCATGCTGGTCATTGAGCTTGTCGTGATCCTGGTATTTATCGCTGTTTCCTTTTCAGGCGCCAGTCACCCCATCGGATTCATTCTTCATCCGACCATGGTGAATGGGCATGGTACCCTGACCGGAGTAGGGTTGACCTCCATGATGGCCGCAGTGGTGCCAGCATTGTTCGCGTTTAATGGCTACGATTGGCCGCTCTATTTTGCGGAAGAGACGGTAGAGCCACGTCGTAACCTACCACGGGCGGTCATGATTGCCGTGTTGACTTCCGTCGTAGTGGAAGTCCTGGCCGTTGTGGCTGCGACGCTCGCCATCCCGGACTTTGGCACCGCCATGAAGTCAAGTGCGCCACTCACCTATGTGGCGCAGTCTGTGGCGGGCCACGTGGGCGCGACCATACTAATCATCGGTGTCGTCATTGCCATGTTTGACACTGGATTAAGCGGCAATCTGGCGTACGCCCGCATCTATTTGGATTCGGCGCGTAATGATAGCTGGCCGGAACCTATCAACCGCTTCTTCTTAAGCATGAATCGACGCAATGTCCCGAAGTGGGGGTTTGTCTTCCTCGGTATAGGTAACGCGATCCTATGTTACTTCACATCGTTGAACAACCTCATCACGTTCACCGGTGTCATCATTGTGACCATCTATCTGCTGATTGCGATCTCCGCAATTGTCAGCCGCTTCAAAGCCCGATCGGAGCAACGGCCATTCCGGATGCCAATTTGGCCCCTCCCTCCCATCATCGCGATACTTGGCGTCGTCGTAGCCCTGACTCAACAATCGTCCGGCGACATCATAAAAACTGCGGTGATTGTGGTTGTGGCACTCCTGTACTGGCTTGCATATTTGAGACTGAAAGAACACGAAAAGGTAGTTGAAACCGGAACTGAAATGCAGCCATAGAATTTCGACAGTGCTGCATACGAATTGAAGGTAGGGGATTGAACGCATCCAAACCTTTGTATTGGGATTCGCGCACCGTGCATAACAAGTGACTATAGGATCCGCCGTCGTGTTTTGCACGGTGCACCTATTGTAAGTTATTCTATTGATTGAAAAGATGATAGAAAAGAGCGCCGCCGTATCGGTCAACGTCAGTTGGAGGAACGAGTCAAATGTCGGAATTTGACTATGCAAAATTGAGAGAGGTTCGGCAACAAAAGGGGTATACGATTAAGGAACTCGCTGACGCCTGCGGAGTGAGTACCAGCCTCATCAGCCAAGTTGAACGCGGAAGAGTAGTTCCAACACTTACCGTTTTTTGGAGGATATGCAACTATCTAAACATTCCTATGCACGATTTTTTTCAAAAGCAAGAGACCGACGAAAATCTGGTTGTACGTAAACATCAACGAAAAATCATCCATTTCCCGGACTCTCATGTACGTTATCACCTATTGAGTCCGAACATGCAAGGCCAAATCGAATTTCTTCTCGTCGAGATAGACCCCGGCAACGCTCATGACCCAGAAGGCCTTGTGATGCATGCTGGCGAGGAATGCGGCTATGTGCTGGAGGGAGAACTCATTGTTCGTCTCAACAACCGTGAAATCCATCTTTATGAGGGGGACAGTATTTCATTCCCTTCTTCCACCCCTCACCGGTTCGCGAATCCTGGATCTGTAACATGTCGGTCCATTTGGGCCATGACACCTCCAAGTTTTTGAAGAAAGGCCCTCCATTAGGGTGTCCCTGCATAGGGGCTGCTAAACGGGTTCTCTGGTAGGGTGGCGTTAGCTTCATGAGTGAGGTCGGGCACGTCTACTGAGAGACTTAGCCTATCCTCTCCAGCCGCACCTGTTTCACCCGCCCTGCCTGCGATGACCTCCCCAGCGGCGAACCGCTCAAGCGAATTTCGCGTTCCTTGAAGATAGGACGCTCATGCGGTTGTGAGATGCTGACAATCCGGTCGCCCAACAAGCCATGTGAATGGTTTACACGCAGGTATGGATTTGGAGAGACTTGTTCCTGTATGGAACCCCTCCGTTGCCTAACCTCTCAGCGTTCGATCACCTCCAGCAGGGCACGCACGCCCTTTTCGTATTGCTCTCGCAGCCGCTGATTCTCCTGTCGTAAGCGGACGATTTCATTTGCCTCGAAGAGTTGACCACAGAACTTCCTGCTCTAAGTCCTTGCGTACGTCCGGTGCGAGGAGCGTATACTCTTAAAGTGTGAAATGCCGTTGCATCATGTGGGGTTGAGTAACGTTGTCTTAGCACGACGTAAGAGCCGCCCTGGACGGCCACTGCGATCCTTAAAATGTATACTCCATTGTTGTCCTCACATAGTTGTTCTCTTGCATTTAGTTTACATTTAGTAGATACGTCTGGTTGATGTCAAACGTCGTCAAGGCGTGTTCTTCGAGGGCCAGGTTGAGTGTGGCGTCCATGATGTTCTGATTGTCGATGAAACGCATGCCCTTCACCTCGTGGTAATGCGGTCGCTCAACAGCCGCTCAATCGCCCTGGCGACCCCGTGCGCCTCGCAGACGTCGGTAACAAAGTCTGCCTCCTGCTTGACCCTCTCCTGGGCGTTGCCCATGGCCACCCCAAGCCCGGCCCACCGCATCATCGGGATGTCGTTCAGGCTATCGCCCATCACAATCACCTGATCCTGCGTGATGCCCAAGTGGTCGCAAACCGTCTGCAGGCCGCTGGCCTTCGTGACCCCGCGCGGATTGACCTCGATGTTGTTCGGATTGGAGTTGGACAGTTCATACCGGCCGCGCGACTCGAGGAGGGCCCAAATGCGCTCCACGGTATCCATATTGTCCGCGTAGAACCCAAACTTCAGCCACGTAGCCTGCCGCAGGTGCGGCTCAATGTCGACATCGCTGACCACCCCGTCGACCGTGGTGGCCCACCAGTGCACATCAAACTGGCGGGCCAAGTCGTAGAGAAATCGGATATCGTCCGGGTGCAGAGGGTGCCGCTCCAACAACCGGTCGTCCGCCGTCCAGACTTCGCCGCCGTTGAGTGTGACGACCGGCCATGTCATGCCTAGCTCGCGCATGAATTGCCGGACCGGACCGAGGATGTGCCGGCCAGTGGCAAAGGTGACGGCGACGCCTGCCTGCATCGCCCTTTGCATCCAGTGCCGATTCTCCTCGGAGATGTCCAGGCCCAGGTCGAGACTGGTCCCGTCCATGTCCAGGGCAATCAGCTTCCAATCGGGCATTTTCTCTCCTCCTAGCTCTCGTTCGTGCTGAACCCATGCGCTCGCCGTCCGATCCTAGAGGTCCAATCGGAATCAGGACAGCGCATGCCATCTGGAAGAACACCGGCCCCGACGCAGGCGCCATGCGTCTACGGACCCGTGCGCGCCTGAAGCCGCTGCTGTACCTGGTCGCGGACGGCGGCCGCCAGGGGCGGGACCTCCAACAGGGCCCGCAGCGCCGATATGCTGGAACACCGCCCGTGTATCAGGTCGTTGACCCGCGCCACGGTCCATTCCAAGTAGGGCCGCTGCAGCAGATGCACCGCTTGTCCTGCCTGAATCCACCCTGGCTTGCGAACCCGCAGGTACCAGCCGCTGCGCCCGCTGCTGCGCACCCGCTCGGTCAAACCTGGCAGACCCCAGTAGCGCTCAATCTTCCAACAGGGGACGCGCGGCTGCGCCACCTCGACTTCTGCCGTCCCGACCAAGTACACGTCGCCGATGCACACGGCGTGCTCATCGAGTCCATCGACGGTGAAGTTTTCCGCAAACGATCCGTACGGCAGGGCGCGACCGAGTTCTTGGCGCCACAGATCATAGTGGCTGGCCGCATACGCCAGCACCGCCTTGTCCGGGCCGCCGTGGTTCTTCCTGTCCGCCTGCCCATCCCCCTCCAGTTGCTCGCGCCCCAGCCACAGCGGACGGTTGACGGGCGCCTTGGCAAACCCGGATTCCCAGGTGGCCGGAACGGCCTCCCCGCCGTCCTGTCCATCGCCGCCTCGGGGCGCCAGCGCCCCCGTCTGTCGGCCTTCCAGTGGGCGGGCCGGCGCGGACGGCCGCGTCTGTACCAGATAGGCGCGCGGACGGCCAACCTGCACGGAAACCAACCTTGCCTCCTGCATGCCCTTGCCCCCATTCGCACTGTCGATCCTCAGTATAGCAGTTGCGCCCTTTCCGGGCATCGGATGGACAGGTTGCAACCAAGCCGCGGCGAATTAGCGGCATGAGACGAAATGAGACGGGATGACCATGCCCCGTGCGCCATCCATTCCCTGAGCAAGCGGCCGCTCAAGTTGTATACTGAGAGGAACAGAATGTACGCAACCGAGTCAACCTGCGCGCGGACGCAAAAGGGGTGTGGCGGCACTGAAGTTTTTGTTCCTGTTTATGATCTGGCGGCTCTTGGCGGCGTTGTTTGGAAATCCGTGGCTGGCCGTTCTGGTCCTCCTCGCCGCTTACTACGTGGTGGATAGGCGCTATATCGGGCTTTTACCCAGCTTTCGCCGGCCGCTGCGGCGCTGGCGGCGGATGGCCGAATTGAAGCGCACGATTGCGCAGAGCCCGCACCATGCGGATGCGCGCTACGAGTTGGCCGGCTTGCATATGGAACGGAAAAACTGGTCAGCGGCGCAAAAGCTGCTGGAAACGCTGCCGGATTCCGTACGGGAGTCCCCTGACGTGCAGTACGACGAAGGCGTGTGCGCCGTGGCACTGGGAGACCCGGACCGCGGAGAGCGCTTGATGCGGAGCGCCGTCGCGCAGACCCCCAACCTGCGCTACGGGGAGCCCTATCTGCGCCTGGCTGCGCTGCACGTCAAAGACCATCCCGAACAGGCGCTGGCGGACCTGCACGATGCTCGGAAATACAACGAGTCTTCGTGTCAGGCCCTGTACCAGATGGCATCCCTCTACCACAGGCTGGGGCAGCCAGCGGAGGCCACCGCCGCCCTGCGGCAGTGTCTGGATACCTACCGTTGGCTGCCCCGCTTTCGCCGGCGAACGGAGCGGCGCTGGGCTCTGCTGGCGCGTCTGCGGCTGCTGGGGCGCGGGTGACGCGACGGGAAGGCGGCTGCTTCGGAGAACTCGTCAAAACGCCTAGTTGCCACTGTCTAACCGTCACCGTGATTGTACGCACGCCCGCTGGCAAACGACCATATTCTGCAGGCAGGCGAACCGGGTAGCTTACTTCGGCTGACCAAGAGGAGGAGTGAACGATGGCGGAAGCGACAGACAGCCTGTGGCAGCGCTTGTATCGGCGGGTGCAATCGGCCCTCTACGCGGAGCAGGTGTTCTGCTCCATCACGTCGGAAATGAATTACCTTCCCAATTTCGCGCGGCAGCCGGTGTTGCGAAGCCTTCACGCGGAGAATTATGAAAGCAGCTACCACCTGAACACCGCTGCCGGCAATCTGGTGCGCATCCTGGCGGGCGCCCACAGCCAACGCCAGCAACGGCGGTTGGTCCTCATGACCATCGAGTGCTTCATCGAAGCACGTGAGCACATGGACAAAGCCGCGGGCTATTTACGGCGGCTTGAGGTAACAGACAAGCGGGACAGGGCTTGGATAGACGCGGCCTGGCACTGGCACGAGCAACGCGTTCGCTGGTTGACAAAGGCGATGCGGCGCCTGCAGGCAAGCGTCCCCGAATCGGTGTGGCAGGAAGGCGTCGGTCTGGTGAAATCCTGAACAAGATGGCGGATGCGACAAAAGTCGGATGTACCCTGCGGCTTTTGACCGATTTCGGCGCACGCCCATCGCCTTATCATAGTTGGCAGAAGGCGGGAAAAGGTGAGGGTGTGAGAGGAATGGCGCTGCATCCCCCGAGCGCAGGCGCGATTGTCCTGATTATTGTGGCGCTTTTGGTGCTGATTGCCCTGTGGATTATCGTCCGAGCGTCCGACTAGCCATCCGGTCTGTATCCCATTTGCAACCTCACGCCGGACGGCGCGCTGATGGCACGCCGCCCCGTGACGGTTCTGCCCCGGTGTGTATGCCTCAAAACCCTTGGTACTGCGGCTCCTCCTGCTCGAGCACCTGCACCCGCTGCTCCAACGACTGAACCAGGGTCTTGGTCTGGTTGGCCGCATCGGTGTACAACTGCTTGGCTTGCTGATTCTGCGTCTGCAGAGCGAACTGTTCAAAGCTGGCCTGCGCGCTCTTCAATCCCGCAAGAGTCTGTTTCACCTGAGTCGCGACCGTCATCACCGATACCTCCTCATGGTTGTTCTGATGGAGACGTGTATCATTATTTCTCCTGGCCCCATTGGTATGCGTCTGCGGCGACGTGTAGCTGCATCCAGAAGCTACAAAACGTACCAATACAGCTCGTACGCAAGGATGAGCCCACACCCGATGACCAATTGCACCCACCCCCACAGCCGACTGTTCCTTTGCTCGTAGCCATGCCCAATCTTACCGTACCGCCAAGCCTCAAAAAAGATGAGAAGCACCCCACATACGACGAACAACACGCCGCCCATCAGTGGATACGCTTCAGACCAGTCAAACTCAATCATGGGGCATCTACCTGGCCCTCATGCCGTACACACGCACGCGCGATTTCACATGCAGGTGCACAGGCAGTGTCTTATAGACCTCGCGCCAGCGGTCTTTCGTCTGTATGTGCGCATCCCACCACCCAGGCCGATACGCGCGGACGAATTCGCCAAAGCCCACGATGTCGGAGCCCGCTTGCTGGGTACGGCGGATCAAATCCTTCTGCGCGGAGATGATTTTTTCCGACTCTCTGCGCTCAATCAAGCGGAGTGTGGCCGGATTCGATAGGTTGAGCGGATCGCCCGACGTCTGATGGATGTGAAAATCGATATGCACATAGACATCAAACACCGGCTGGTCCTGCACCATCTGCAGGCGGATACTGCGGCGCCGGCGATACGACTGCAATACCACCCACGATCCGCCCGGCAACTGGGCCCGATCTACAATCCCGCCTTGACGAATGCCGCATAGCTCCATATACGTGTAGACCCCTGGAATGCCGGTAACCACCCCGGCCAACCGATAGTCGCGAAAGAAGGCCATGCCTTGCAACAGCATGGTCTCACCGTGTTGCACATCCACATACGGCAGCACCATGTCGCGCCCTTTCATGACCACTTTGCTCTCGGCCACACCCAAGAACTCGGTGGGAAACTTACCTAAGCGAATCGCCTGATCCATCGTCGAAATCAGGTACAGCGTGGGGACACGCTTCAACGGCGGCGCGGTCGCCAGCAACTTGGCGGCTTCGTGTTCCGACACCAGAATCCAGAGTGTCCGGCGCACCTGTGGATTGCGGCGCAGATAATCCATCAGGTCGGATAGGCCACGCTTTTGGGCGAACTCACGAGAGACCACAATCACGCGCAGGTGGCCGAAGAACAGAGGATCAGCCACTTGCTGCTGGAGACACTGGAGCGCCTCTGTCACCGTTTCGCCGGTTGAATGGACCACCCAAACGGACTGCGACGGATTGTTTGCGCCCCCGCCTCCCGATTCCCCAGGCCCCAAGGGAATACGGCCAGGTATAGGAATCTGGGCCGTCAGGCGAATCGGCATGCGGGCTGTCTCCTTGGCGGTTGCCCTTGCAGTGGCGGCCTCGGACTCCGGACGACCCTGCACCTGCAGCGGCCGCGGGCTTTCCGAAGCGTTGCCGGTATTCCGTTCTGTAGCAAAATGGCTGTCATCGGATGGGACTTGCGCAATATCAACCGACAGGCCCAGAACCATAGCCCGCTGCTCAATTTCGAGACTGTCCCAACAGCCGGTCGTACACAGGCAAACCAAGACGGTGAGACCTGCCTGAAACCACCTACAGAGTGCTGTCCGCTTGCTCAGGGAGACCACGCTCCTCCCGTACGCCCCTCATCCAAGCCACCGCAAGCAAGATGAGCGGGTAGCCGATGGTCAGCACGAGTCCAATTCGCCCCAACCACTCCATCGCCCGGTACACCTGCACCACATTGGGAGGCAACATCGCCGCCATGAAGATAAACGGCAGCAGGGCCCAGGAGAGAAAAGCATGGTCTTCAAACCGCAATACGTCCTTGATGACCAGCGACGCAATGAAATAGGTGGTGTACAATCCCGCAAACGCGGCGGTGACCCAAATCGCCAAGAACGCCGCATCGAGGCGCTCCAAGACCTCGCCGGGCAACATGGTGATCTTGGCCATTTCGAGCGTCGGCCACATCAGATTGCGGATTTCCATGCTGCCAAACACCGCCAAGGAAGCGATGACAAACAGCAGGTAGACGCTGCCGATGAAGATGCCTCCCCAAAGCAGCACCTGCGGCATTCGCCTGGGTTCAATCATGGCAGGGACTAAAAACCCGAGCACAAAACCGCCCTGCAACAACGCCGCTACCGATGCCATCCCAGCCCACCAGTGCCCCTCCCCGTTGCCCCACAGCGGCAACAGGTTCGTGAAGATGGCGTTCTTCAGCGCCAATGTCGGAATTAAGACACTCGGGATGAACAGAAACGGCTGATAGAATAGTTGGATGTAGGCAAAAGAGGTGAAATTGTTCCGCACTGACGAAGCGGCCAACAGCAACATCACCAGCGTCGTCGCCTCAACCGGGGTGCGCGGCAACACGGCTACGGCGACCACGGTGGTAAACTCACGTGCCCCCAGCGCCGTGAGCAGAATGAAAAACACAGCCAGACATACGCCCATAAGGCGCGCTGGCCATTTCCCAATGACACGCTCCCCCGCGCGCACCACGGTATCATTAGGGAATCTGCGCGCAAGCAGGGTTATGAGCAAGGCCCCGAAAAGGGTCAGACACAGCCCACACAGGGTGAGCAAGGGCGCGCCGGTGTCGGCCGCCTCAACGGCCATGCGGGGCAACGCGAGGATGCCGATGCCAAAGGAGGAACCGATGAAAATGGCCACCGCCTCCATGACGGTGATATGGCGATAGACTGTCTTGTGGATCATCTATCTAAGCCTCCGCGGTTTGACCGGATCAAGCGTGTTGCTGTTCTGGGACAACAGTTTTCGCGCCGCACCCGGCGCCAAACGGCGAGAGTCGATAGGATCAAGCTGCTGGGGACGACGCCACATCCACCACAGCGGCGCCCGCATCAAGGCGTCCTTGAGCCCCTGCATATTCATCGGCACAACTGGGCTCAGATACGGGACCCCGAAGGAACGCAGCGAAAGCATGTGGTTACTGATGAGGATGAGCCCGACGACCACCCCGTACAAACCGAAGAAACCGGCCAGGATGGTCAGGACAAAGCGCAGGATGCGCAGGGCGATAGCCGCGTTGTAGGCGGGAGTCGCAAACGATCCGATGGTGGTCAGGGCGATGATGACCACGGTGATGGGGCTCGCAAACCCAGCGGCCACGGCTGACTGGCCAACGATGAGCACACCGACAATGGACAGGGCGCCGCCGACCTGCTGCGGCAGGCGAAGGGTAGCCTCACGCAGCACCTCCATCGAAATCTCCATCACCAAGACCTCAACCACAGCCGGAAACGGGACGCCGGCCCGGCCGCCGGCCACAGCAACAGCGAAATTGGTCGGTATGAGTTCTGGGTTGAAGGCGATAATGGACACGTAGATGCTTGGGAAGACCAAGGAAAAGATCAGCGCGACCAAGCGAACGAGCCGAACCAAGCTGGCCATTAACCAGCGCTCCGAATAGTCGTCCATCGTCTGGTAGAACTGGACAAACACAGCTGGCACGATGAGGCTGAACGGTGTGCCGTCCGTTAGGATGACGATGCGCCCCTCGAGCAAACTGGCCACGCACTTGTCTGGACGCTCTGAGTTTTGCACCTGGGGAAACGGGCTCCAGTGATTGTCTTCAATGAACTGCTCCAACGTGCCTGCGTCAAGTACGCCGTCGACATGAATCATCTTGAGCCGGTCGAGCACCTCCTGTACGAGCGCAGGTCGGACGAGGCCCTCGACGTAACAGACGGCCACCTTAGTCCGGGACAATCGCCCAATCTTCATCATCTTGATGCGAAAGTTGGGGGTCTGCAGCCGATAGCGCAGGAGCGTGATGTTGGTCGAAAGCTGCTCGACAAACCCGTCGCGTGCGCCTCGAATCACCTGCTCAGTATAGGGTTGCTCCGGCGTGCGGTGCGGCACCATGCGCGCATCGACGACGATGACCTTGTCGCACCCTTCCACAAATACAGCCGTGTGGCCGTGCATGATATCTTCGATTACCTCGATCATGTCGGTGCGCAGGTACACTTCCTCGTGGTGTAAAGCTTCCTTGACGATGACCTCGCGCAAAGCGCGCCCGCGCAATCGTGCGCGGGCCGCGCTCGGTTTCATGTCCATCAACGGCCGGAAGATGTTTTCGTTGCTGGTATCGCGATTCACAATGTTGGCGAAATAGGCTGCGGCCGCGTCGTGCGTCTGACAGACGCGAAAGTCGCGGATGACCAAGTCGTCGTTTTCTCCCAGCATCTCTTCAATCAAGCGGAGAGCCTTCTTCACGTGTCCGTCGAACTTCTGGCTCTTGTACTCTTGCAGGACCTTGTCAGGAGGGAGTGGCTGCTTCCGTGGACCGGATTTCGGTTTCATCCAACGACTCCAGAGAGTCATGTCCTCACCCTGCTCTGCATGAGTTCGACAATACCCCTTGATTTCCGGTATTATAATCCAATTATTGGTCTTTATGCATATGTTGGATAACGGAAGGGGGTATAGCGAGTACGGTGAGCCTGCATCCAGGACAATCCCAGCCTATGCCGACTTCAAGCGCGCATCAAACCAACAATTGCCAGAAGCGGTTAAACAGCCGCGGATAGGTGAGCAGACCGAGGACGATGCTGGTGATAGCAGCGGAAGCCATGATGGCGAACACAATCAGCAACTGGTAGCGGACAGCCTGAATCGGGTCTGCCCCGGCAATGATTTGTCCTGTCATCATCCCGGGAAGTTGGACCAGGCCCATCGTCTTTGCGCTGTCAATTGTCGGAATCATACTGGCTTTGGTGGCCGCTTTGACCACGGCGCGCGACGCTTGTTTTGGGTTAGCGCCCAGAGCCAACAGCGTCCACACTTCGGCACTGCGGGCCTGGGTCTCGTCGCGCAGGCGGTTCAGGAACAGACCGCAGGCCACCATCGAGTTGCCGACAATCATGCCGCTGATAGGGATGATATAGGAAGGTCGGACGGGAATGACGTGCCCGGCCAACAAGAAGCCTTGAGTCAACACCTCGGTCGCAGCAATGGCGACAAACGGCCGCCAAAACCGCCCGGCCAGGCCGCGCCCGCGACGCCCCGCGTTATCGGCCGCGACGCAGGTCATAACGGCTACCATGGCCGCCGTCAAGGCCAGGTTGCCGACGTGAAAGACAAACTTGAGGATATAGCCGATGAGAAGCAGCTGCACAGTGGCGCGGACAGTCGCCACCAGCATGTCCTTTTCGAGGCCGAGGCGCTGCCAGAGCGAGACCAACATCGCCGCAACGACAAACGCCAGCGTCAGTGACAATGTCCACAGGCTCATGATTCGTCCTCCTCACCTGGGGCCAGCGTCCGCCTGTCCGCTCTCAGACCCGCCCGCAGGAAACGTTTGGCTATCTCAGTCTGCGGAGCTTCAAAAAACGCCTCGGTTATTCCTTGTTCGACTACCCGCCCCTTGTCCATCAGCCACGTCTCATCGCCCATACGCCGGGCCTGCTCAAGGTCATGCGTCACCCAGACGACCGTCAGACTTCGTGAAGCGACAAGACGACGGACATGGCGCTCCATGATCTCGGCCGACTCGCGATCCAGTCCGGAGGTCCCTTCGTCGACCAGCAGAATGTCCGGCTCGTTAGACAAGATGCGCGCCAGGGCCACGCGCTGCTTTTGGCCGCCCGACAACTCCGCTGCCGGACGCTGCAAAAGGGATGGGTCCAACCCCACCTGCTGCAAGAGTCTGTAACCGTCTGGCTGCGGCCGACCGTGCAGACGACTGGGAACGGCCAGGTTGTCCGCGACCGTGCCGGGCAGCATGACCGGCTGCTGCATAACCAGACCCACGCGGCGGCGCAGCTCGGCCAACAGCCATGTGCGCACTTCCCGCCCCCAGATAAAGACCTCCCCCATATCGGGCGTCTGCAACAGGTTGCAGAGCGAAAGCAGGGTGCTCTTGCCAGCCCCGGAAGGGCCGATGAGCGTCAGCACACGACCGCGCGCCAGTCTTCCAGAAACCCCAGTGAGGATGCTTTTCGGCCCATCCTCACTTGGCAACGTACGTCCGACGCCGCGAAATTCAATAGCCCAAGGCGAGGGCTCATGCTTGGCTACGGGTGCGTGCGGCACCGTCACACCTCCAGCACCTGACGCGTGAACAGCCGCTCCACGCCGCGCCCGTACGCCGTCTCCGCCTGCTGGATGAGCTTGTCGAGATAGCCTTCGTGAGGATAGTGGGTCAGCGCCAACCGCGCTGCCTCCGCTTCCCGAGCCAACTGGCCGGCCTGCCGCGCGGTCAGGTGGCCAGCCTGCACGGCCTGCTTTTCCTGCCCATCGAACATGCTGGCCTCGCAGACGAACAAGTCGGCTCCTCGCGCCACCTGGAGCAGTTCCGGCACCAACGAAGAATCGGCGGAAAAGGCGAACACGCGGCCTTCGGCTTCGGCCCGCACGGCCAGGCACGGAACCGGATGTTGGGTCGGGGCAAACGTGAACGAGACACCGCCGACAGACACGCTTTCGTCCGGCTTCAACATGTGCAGGCGGACGAGCGGCTCACGCCGCAGCTCCTCCATCAACCCTCCGGGGCCCGGCAGCATATACATCGGGAGCGGAACGCTGCGCCGGCCACTCAATCGCGCTTGCAGCAGCGCGTAGGCGAGCACGCCGAGATCCGCATTGTGGTCATGATGGTGGTGAGTAATGACGACACCGGTCAGCCTCTCCACCGGACATACGTGCAGGAGTTGGGCCAGCACACCGGAGCCGCAGTCGAGCAGGATGCGCTCATCCCCTGATTCGAGGAGAAAACCGGTGGTGGCTTCCCCCGCCTCAGGATACGTGCCCCAGAAGCCAAGCACATGAATCTTCATGGGCTCATCTCCTTGTCGCATGGTATTTGGTGCGGCCGCTGCAGCGAGCGCCCACAGAGGATGCCAGAGGTTGAGGATTCAGACCCACATCAGCACCTGCAGCAGCCAACCAAACAACAAAAACCCCCAAGCAGTTGGACTGACGACGCGCCTGGGCCGGATCTGCGCCGACGACCACGCGCGTGGGGCCCCGCCCCCATTCTGCCACACCACGTGCACGTGGGCGCCGCCGTAGGCCCGATTGACATCGCCCGTACTCCCCTCCGGCCACAAACGGCGCAGGAAGTGGAACAGCCAGACGAGGAGCGCAAGGCTCAACGCGAGGCCGATGAAGAACCAGGCCAGCACACCCCCGAAAGTGGGATGGGCCAGCCAGCGCAGACCGGGCCAATTGGGCCACACGTCATGCCAGAGGCCCACACCGCGGAGGATGGTCAGGACGAGCTGTACCAAGCCATCGAGAAACTCGACGACAAAGGCCAGGGACAGGACGCCGGCGCCGGCCAGAAACAGGTAATCCCACAGAGTCAAGCGTTCGAACACGTACTCAAACGCCTTGTCCATCAGGTAAGCGGTGGGACTAAAATTGCGGACAAAACTGTACAGTTCCCACGCCCACAGCAGTTTGCCGAGGCGGCGAAACACTCGCTTCCTCCCCTTTCCCAGGCCCGTGGCGCCGCGCGTCCCGTGCATCACATGAAAGCCCGCTCACGTTCCGGCCCCTCCTTTCAGACGCAGCGGCTGGTGGTAAATCGCTTCGGCGGCGGCTTCGCTCAGCCGGCCCGCGTCGACCATGTTCTCCAGCACCACCCATTGGCGGGCGCGCGCCCGCTGCAAAGAAACGAACGGATCGTATAAAGACGGGCCGTTGGGCAGTCCGGCCAACAGGCTCAACTCGCCTTCGTTGAGGGCGCCGGGCGGGAGCCCGAAGTACGTCTGGGCGGCGTTGTAGAGCCCGTACGCCCCGTGCCCGAAGTAGATCATGTTGACGTAATCGGTCAGTGTCTGCTTTTTGCTCATCGTGTCGTAAATGCCGACGGCGTAGACCATTTGCCGCAGCTTGCGAGCCAGCGTCTTCTCCTTGGAAAGCAGGGTGTTGTCCACCAGCTGCTGGGTGATGGTGGACCCGCCTTCCACATACCCGTCCGCCTCAATGTCGACGTACAGCGAACGCACGATGCCGATGGGATCTATCCCTGGATCCCACCAGAACCGTCGGTCCTCGGTGGCGATGACGGCTTGGCGAAAGAAGTCGGGGATCTGGTCATAGCTGAGCGGGTGGACATGGTACTGGCGGGTGCGCTCTTCTACGACCGCCTGGACCGCCTTGTCGATGGGCCGCAGCCGGGTGAAGTAGACGTACAGGCCGCCGTACACCGCCGCCAGCAGAACGACGGCCGTCAACGCCAACTTCACGATAGCCTTGAGCAACCGCCCCAGGACGCGCATGCGTGCGGCTCACCCGAGCGTGAACTCGGTTTGGTTGCGACGTTTGTCGGCGTGCCGCTCCAGGGCCAGCTGCACAAGCCGATCAATCAGTTCCCGATAGGAGATGCCGCTCGCCTCCCACAGCTTCGGATACATGCTGAACTCGGTAAAGCCGGGCATGGTGTTGATTTCGTTGACCAAAACCTGATTCGTCCCCCGCTCGATGAAAAAGTCCACGCGCGCCAAGCCGCCGCCGTCAATCGCCTGGAAGGCGCGCACGGCCAACCGCTGCAGTTCCGCCACCGTTTCCGCCGGGAGCTCGGCCGGAATGATGAGCATCGATTTGCCGTCGATGTACTTGGCCCGGTAGTCGTAGAATTCGTTGCATGGCACGATTTCCCCCGGCACCGAGGCGATGGGGTGTTCATTGCCGAGCACCCCCACCTCCACCTCGCGCGCATCGACGGCCGCCTCGACGATGATTTTCCGGTCGTATTTGGCCGCCTCACGCAGCGCCCGCTCCAGCCCGGCACGGTCCTTAGCCTTGCTGATGCCGACGCTGGAGCCCAGGTTGGCCGGCTTGACGAAGCACGGGTAGCCCAGCTTCTCCTCCACGTCCGTCAGCACCAGCTCCGGATCGCGCTCCCATGCCGATCTTAAGTAATGCGTGTAGCGCACCTGGGGCAGGCCGGCGGACGCAAACAGGGCCTTCATCACCACCTTGTCCATGCCGACCGCCGAGGCCAGCACGCCGGCGCCGACATACGGCAGGTCCAACATTTCCAGCATGCCCTGAAGCGTCCCGTCTTCGCCGTAAGATCCATGCAGCACCGGAAACACCACGTCGATGCCGCCGACGACCGCCTCCGGCACCCGCTCGCCCCCACGGCCGACGGCGGCGCTCGGCACAGCCTGCAGCCCCCCCGTGCCCGCGATGGCTTCATCCGGCTCCCCGTCCCGGTTTTCCAGCAGTGGAGCCTGGGGTTGCCCGGCCAAGACGGGCGCTTCCACTTCCCCGCGCAGCCAGGCCAGCGCCCGCTCGCCCCCGTGCCAGCGTCCCGCCTTGTCGATAGCGATAGGCACCAACTCATAGCGCTCCTTGTCCAGCGCAGCCATCACGGACCTGGCCGACTGCAGCGACACCTCATGCTCTCCCGACTTGCCGCCAAACACGACACCCACTCGTATCCGTTTCGTCACGTTGCCACCCCTTTAGACTACTGTCACATTGTACTGCCCACGTTTCCACCTTGTGAAGCCGATCCGCGAAAAGTTGCGACATCTGTGCCCTTCCGCTGGCCGTCTCATGATACGATAGGACGCAGGGAACAAGCCGCGAATTACAGGAAGGACGGTGCTGTCGTGACCCCGCTCTCCGTATCCGAACTGACCGCTGTCGTGGAGGGACAGCTGATGTTGGGCGATCCGCACGCTACCGTCACGGGGGTGGCGATTGACAGCCGGCGGGTGGCGCCAGGAGACGTGTTCATCGCCTTTCGCGGCGAACAGGCGGATGGGCACGCCTTCGTCCGCCAGGCGGCCCAGGCGGGGGCCGTCGCGGCGCTGGTGGAGCGACCGCTGACCGCCGATGAACTCCCGCAGGGCGACGCGCCGGCTGTCGTTGTGGTGCACAACTCGCTCGCCGCGGTGCAGCGACTGGCGGCGCGGGAACGCTCCTTGTTCACAGGCCCGGTGATTGGCGTCACCGGCAGTAACGGCAAGACGACGACCAAGGAGATGCTGGCCGCCGTGCTGTCCGTGTCCGCGCCCTGCCTGGCGACGGCCGGCAACCACAACAACGAACTCGGCCTGCCTCTCACTCTGCTCTCCCGCCGTCCGGAGCATCAAACGGTCGTGCTGGAGATGGGAATGCGCGGGTTTGGCCAGATTGCCCACCTGTGCAGCATCGCCCGCCCGACCAGCGGTATCATCACCAACATCGGCCAGAGCCACCTGGAACTGCTCGGCAGCCAGGAGAACATCGCCAAGGCGAAGGCGGAGCTGCTCGAAGCACTGCCGGCCGACGGAAGCGGGTTTCTGCTGAAGACTGACGCCTGGCTGCGACGGGTGGCGGACAGGTGCCCGGGGAGGGTGTATTGGTACGGCCTGGACCCCACCGCCGACGCCTGGGCGGAAGGCTTGATCCTCACCGCTCAGGGAGTGCGCTTTACCGCGCATGTGCTCGGTGAGACGGCGGAGGTGGAACTGCCGACTTACGGAGAGCACAACGTCAACAACGCCCTCGGTGCCTTGTTGGTCGGTGCGGTGCACGGGCTGGCCTTGGCCGACATGGCACAGGGACTAGCGCGGCTCGCCCCAAGCAGTGGCCGCCTGCGCATCCTCCCGGGAAAGAACGGGCGGACGGTAATTGACGACTGCTACAACGCCAGCCCCCTTTCCACCCGGGCCAGCCTGCGGGTGCTCACCGACATCGCCCGGGGCGGCCCGACGGCCGCAGTCCTGGGCGACATGTACGAGCTGGGCGCGTACACGGAGGCGGGCCACCGCGCAGTCGGCGAGGAGGTGGCGAGGCTGGGCATCGATGTGCTGGTGACCATTGGTCCCATGAGCCAGTGGACCGCGGAGGCGGCCGAAGCGGCCGGGTGTCCCCGGGTGCACCCGTTCCCGGACAGGGACAGCGCCATCGCCAGGCTGCAGGCATTGCTGCCCGCCGGCTGCACGGTGCTGGTCAAAGCATCGCGCGGCATGCGGCTGGAGCGGGTGGTCCATGTGCTGGCGGGCGAGTAGTTGCGGCTGAATCCAGCTGTGGTTTCACCTGGTGGTTGCACCTTCTGGTTCCGCCAGCGCGGTCCAGCGCCGCGTCTAGGAAAAAGACGAGAAAGAGGGAGATTGGATTGGCAGAACAGAGCACACAGCGTCCCCCGTTCCGGGGAGACATGGTCGGGAGCTTGCTGCGGCCGGATCGGTTGAAGGAGGCGCGGGCCGCTCGGGCCGCCGGCCACCTTGACGCCGCCGGGCTGAAGGCGGTGGAGGACGAAGAGATTGCCCGCGTCGTCGCCAAGCAGAAGGAGATTGGCCTGCAGGCGGTCACGGACGGCGAATTTCGGCGCGCGTACTGGCACTTTGACTTTCTCGAGGGCCTGGATGGGGTGGAAGGATACGAGGCGGAACACGGCATCCAGTTCCAGAACCAGGCCACCAAGGCCCACAGCGTGCGGGTGGTGGGCAAGGTGGGGTTCAGCAACCACCCGATGCTGGACCACTTCCGGTTCCTGCAGAGCGTCGCGGGCGACCATCTGGCGAAGTTGACCATCCCGAGCCCCAGCATGCTGCACTTTCGCGGCACCGGCATTGCGGAAGCGTACCCGGACGAGGACGAATTTTTCCACGACCTGGCGCAGGCTTACAAACAGGCGATAGGGGCGTTTTACGCCCTGGGCTGCCGCTACCTGCAGCTAGACGACACGGCGTGGGCGTACCTGTGCTCGGAGGAACAGCGGGAGCAGATGAAGGAGCGCGGCTGGGACCCGAAGCGCCTAGAGGAACGCTACGCGGCGACCATCAATGAAGCGGTGGCCGACAAGCCGAGCGATTTGACGATCACGATGCACATCTGCCGCGGCAACTTCCGATCCACCTGGATCTCCTCCGGCGGCTACGAGCCGGTGGCGGAGACCCTGTTTGGCAAGCTGCGCATCGACGGCTTCTTCCTCGAATACGACAGCGACCGAGCGGGAGGGTTTGAGCCGCTGCGCTTTGTCAGCCGCAAGGACCTGCGCATCGTCCTGGGACTGGTGACCTCCAAGTTTGGCGAGCTGGAGGCAAAGGACGACCTCAAGCGACGCATCGACGAAGCCACCCGCTATGTGCCGCTGGAACAGCTGTGCCTGAGCCCGCAGTGCGGGTTCGCCTCGACGGAGGAAGGCAACCTGCTGACGGAGGAGCAGCAGTGGGACAAACTGCGCCTGGTGGTGGAAACGGCGCACGAGGTGTGGGGATAGGCGTACAGATTAAGGGCATGCGGCTCCAGGATGGGGCCGTACGGGGGCGGGCTCGCGCACGCGGTCAAGGTTCAGGCACCCACGCTGACCAGCCAGAGCACCCCCACGACCGCGGCGGCGCAGAGCACCAGCGCGTTCAGCACCACCTGCAGGGCCGTGTCCATGGGTGCGCCATGACCGGGCGCGTCTCCTTGCGTGCTGTACCGGCGCTGCCCCTCGTCCGGCCCTGCCCCCGCAGAAGCGGCGGTGGTCCCGCGGGCAGCGGCGCCTCGCTGGCCTGCAGCACCCTGGCTCGACGCACGCTGGCGGGGCGCTGATGCCCCGCCCGAATCCGAATTCCCATTTGTCGCCCCACCTCCACCCGCGCGCTTCCCCTGCGCAATCTTTGCCGAGCGGGCCTGCAGCAGAGCGTCGTAGGCGCGGCGCGAGTCCGGGTTCGACAGCGTCCGGTACGCCTGGAGCACCGTCTGAAACAGGCGATCCGCCCGAGCCTCGCCGCCCGCCTTATCGGGATGCCAGACCTGCACCAGGCGCCGGTATTGCTGCCGGATCTCCGCCGCCGAGGCGCCGGGCGAGAGGTTCAGTACGTCGTAGTGGCTGATGAACAGCGGCCGCTTGCAGGTGCCGCACACCGCCTGCTGCGCCCTGCCCAGGTCGACACGGTTTTTGGCCTGACACAATGGACACGTCGTGAACCGAACGTGGGCCTCGGATGCCATCCCCATCGCAAACCTCTATCCCGATTCTGAATCCATCACGCGCAGGACTCCCGCTCTTCGCCTGGGCTTCGCCGCTGCGCGCCGCCGGAATCGATGATTTTGAGTCCAGGATACACCAAGCCTGTCTGCAAAGGAACATCCACCGGCCCAGAGCACACCTCGGCGGCAAACCGGGCCGCAGCCTCCACCTCGTCCCCGCCAGGCAGCGCCACGGCGGGAAACATCCGGTTAGAGCCGCTCCGTCACCGTCTTTGGCTGGACAAAATTCAGCAGATAGTCTTTCGATCCGGCCTTGGCATCGGTCCCGGACATGTCGAAGCCGCCAAACGGCTGCACGCCGACCAAGGAGCCTGTGCACTTGCGGTTGAAATACAGGTTGCCGCAATGCATGTGCCAGCGTGCGTATTCGAGCCGGTCGCGGCGGCGGCTGTAGACCGACCCGGTCAGTCCATACTCGGTATAGTTGAACACTTCGATACCCTCTTCAAAGCTGTTGACCTTGCAGACGGCCAGCACCGGCCCGAAGATCTCCTCCTGCATGATACGCGCGTCCGGCGCCACGTCCGCGAAAATCGTGGGATGGATAAAGTACCCGCGCGAATCGTCGTACGTCCCGCCGACAACCAACCGCCCCTCCTGCTTGCCGATGGCAATGTACTTGGTGATCTTGGCGAACGCCTTTTCGTCGATTACCGGCCCCACGTCCGGATTGTCCTCCGCCGGCCCCAGCGTCAGCTGCTGCGTCCGCTCGACCACCCGCTGCAACAGTTCGTCGTACACCGCCTGATGGATGATGGCGCGCGATCCGGCCGAACACTTCTGCCCCTGGAACCCGAATGCGGAGGCGACGATGCCGGCGGCCGCCTCGTCCAAATCTGCCGTCTCGTCGACGACGATGCCGTCCTTGCCGCCCATCTCCGCGATGACCCGTTTAATCCACCGCTGATCGGCCGTGGTGCGGTGGGCCACCTCGTCGATATGCAGGCCCACCGCTTTCGATCCGGTGAACGAGATGAAGCGGACGTCGCGATGCCCGGTCATGTAGTCGCCAATCTCCTCCGGTGGTCCGGGCACAAAGTTGAGGACACCCGGCGGCAGGTGGAGTTGGCGCATGATGTCGACAAACTTCGCCGCCATCACCGACGACAGCGGAGACGGCTTGAGCAAGACCGTGTTTCCGGTGACCAGGGCCGACACCGTCGTGCCCGTCAAAATCGCCAGCGGGAAGTTCCAGGGCGGGATGACGACGCCGACGCCCAGGGGCATGTACATCATGCGATTGTCCTCGCCTGGATACGGGGTGAGTTCCTGCCCCTTCCCCAGTTCCATGGCCGCCCGGGCGTAAAACTCCAAAAAGTCGATGGCCTCGTTCACATCCCCGTCCGCCTCCGCCCAATTCTTGCCGGACTCGAAGATCTGCCACGCCATCAACTCCGCCTTGCGCCGGCGCATGATGGCCGCCGCCTTCAACAGATACATGGCCCGTTCCTCGAACGAGGTCAGCTTCCAGGTTTCAAACGCCTTCTGGGCGGCGTCCACCGCCTCATCGATCACCCGTCTGTCCGCCTGGCACACGTGGCCGACCACTTCCCGGTGGTCGGACGGATTGAGCGACGCCAGCGTTTTGTCCGTCCGGATCTCTCGGCCATTCACGAACAGCGGATACGTCTGGCCAAACTGGCCGCGCACAGACTCCAGATTCCATCTCAGTTCCGCCGCCCTCTCCGATGCCGTCCAGTCGATGGTCGGCTCGTTGCGATACGGCATCAGCGTCATCGGCACCCTCCCCTTTCATGGACTGACTTATTTTGCACCCACCATGTTTATGCCCATACCATTGTGGACCCGCACATCATGCAATCGGCCAAATCGAACCCATCAGGGAGAACCATGAGCTAGTGCTGGTCCCTGAAATGGAAGTTTCTCGTTTCTGAGTGGTTCGAAAGACATGTCGGCTAATGAACCAGCCAGCGTGAGAAGTGACCTTCGGTATTACGCATGTATATCCCGTCTCGTAAAGTGCACCCAGCCGCCAATGATGAAGACGATTCCCGCAATCGTAATGGTCATCGCAGTCTCCGTCGTTATGTTCAACGTTCCTTGATGTCCGGGTAACATCGCCAGCATCGGTTGCGCCCAAGGATAAATCGGCGCATAGATACTCGAGTTTGCGACAGCCATAGCGGGAATCGTAAAAATGATGTTCAAAGCAAAGGGCGCGCCAAA
>NZ_BCQV01000030.1 GCF_001552255.1 Alicyclobacillus shizuokensis NBRC 103103 | reverse complement strand
TTCCGGTGTGCTGCCGACGCGTGATGCTCGTTGTCATCCGCTGCCCGGGCATGTGCAATTGTTGGGGATTGAAACCAGACTGCGGTGGCGAAGGTGGAAATGATGATCAGCAGGAGGAAATCTACACAAGTTCATCAGGGTTTAGAACGGCCGCCTGTCTTCGTGGATGAATCTAAATATGTCCAGCAGCATCTCGCCAACGAACGTACCTTTCTGGCGTGGATTCGTACAATCATATCGATTTTAGGCGTTGGTTTCGTAACAACCACACTTCATTTTGAATTCGGCAATCGACTACATTCAAACGCTGACCTGCTCATCAAGCTGATAGGCTTATTTACAATTGTATTTGGCTTTGTGGCGTCCGTTTTCGCGGCTGTTTCGTATCTACAGAAGCGAGAGGGGATTAATCATTCTGGGTTTCATTCAACCGGGATCTGTGTCATCTTCGTCGGCTCTTCCGTCGCCGCAGTTTTGATTGCAATGGCGTGTTATATGGCCCTCGCCTACTAGCGTTCCGTTGGGGAACAATATGGCATCCCCCGAAAGTACCGGAGGGAACAACGTAGAAGATGAATGATACTGATGAGAGTAAACGCGTTTTGCAACACCTGGCCAATGAGCGAACGGTGCTGGCTTGGCTGCGCTCAATTCTATCCGTATCCGGTGTGGGATTTGCGTTAATCACTCTCGCCATCGATACCCATATCTCCAGATGGTATCCAATCCGCATCGTAGCTGAAGGCCTGACGCTATCCGGTGCTTTAGCCTCCGTGTTGGCCACGGTTCACTACTTCAAGAAAAGGGCGGAGATCAACGTTCATGGTCACCGCTCAAGTCTTCATTCCCTCTTTTGGCTGTACGGATTGCTAGGTCTGATTCTTGTTGTAGCAGTCGGTTTGGGAGTCATGCAGTTTCTGTCCCATGTTTGACATAGAAGTTAGGCCTAACCATCGATGATGAAGCTCAACATACTCGCAGGTATGGCTTGATTGAAAATTAGCCTTTCTGTAGATTAGTGTTAACTCGGACATGGAGGATGTAGCCATGGTACCACCCTAACTTCGATAGCGGGGGAGATTTCAAGAGCAATTGGGCAGGAATGAATCACCTCCGTCCGGAAGATGCCGAAAGATTGGCGCTATGGAGTAAAAATGCAGAACATGCAATGGCTTCAGATACTAATGTGGTCGTACCAAGTATGCAAGTGAATGATGAGGGGGAAATGTCATGAATCGTATAGCCCATTTTGAAATGCAAGTAGCGAATACGGAACAAACAGTCGAGTTTTATAGGAACATCTTCGGGTGGAAGATTGAAAAACATGGTGATTTAGGCTATTGGCTTATTACCACGGATGAAGAAGGCACCGGCATTACCGGTGGAATTTTGCCCTCCCCTGATGGGCAAGCTCGTGTAATTAACACAATTGAGGTTGATAACGTGGACGAATATTTAGTGAAAATTACTGCGAATGGCGGTGAGACGATATACCCAAAAATGCCGATTCCAGGGAGAGGTTATGTTGCATATTGTCAAGGCCCCGAAAAGCTGATTTTTGGGATATTCCAACGTGATGAGAATGCCAAATGACTTTTTCCGGGACGAATGTGGGATATGGATTCTGTAGATGGGTTAGTTCCTCAGTGAGGGAGATTACTTGTCTGGACGCAGAAATGCAGAAGCGGATACCCCCTTTATGAAGCGGAGAATTCTCTGATACACCATTGACGTTGGGATCGGACGCGCGTCGAGGGAAGAAGGCGGGGCACTCCGATTCCATCTTGCTTATCCATATTGATTGGAATCGTCATACATATGACGCGCTGAGCATCCAGCGGGACACGCGGAGTACATGCCGGGCAATGGGTACACGGAGATAACCTCGTGGGTATGGCCTGCCTGGAACCGACTACGGCTGTCAGCAACTCCACCAGGCCGCATTGGTCGGTATTGGCAAGGCGATGCTGGAATATTTTACTTTATACTTGAGGAGGGGTAGCCTGTGCAGAAGTTTGACATCGCCGTGATACCGGGCGATGGAATCGGTAAGGAAGTGGTTCCGGCGGCCATTCGTGTCCTGGATGCTGCTGCTGAGATCCACGGAGGATTGGCGTTCTCTTGGACAGAGTTCCCGTGGAGTTGCGATTATTATCTGGAGCACGGCGAAATGATGCCGGAAACAGGGATTGAGACGCTGAAAAACTTTGATCAGATATTCTTGGGTGCGGTTGGCATGCCGAGCGTGGTCCCGGACCACGTGTCCCTATGGGGATTGCTCATCAAAATTCGAAGAGAGCTGCAGCAGACCGTCAACATACGGCCTGCCAAGCTGTTGCCGGGGTTGCCATCCCCTCTGCGGCACCCGAACGGCTTTGATCTGCTGGTGGTTCGCGAGAACTCCGAGGGTGAGTACTCCGAGATTGGCGGACGGATCCACGAAGGACAGGACGAGATGGCGATTCAGAACTCGGTCTTCACCCGAAAAGCCACGGAACGGGTGATGCGGTACGCATTTGAGTTGGCGTCGAAGCGCAAGCGGCACGTGACATGCGCGACCAAATCGAATGGCATCACGCACACAATGCCGTTTTGGGATCGGGTGTTTGGTGAGGTGAGCAGGGAGTTTCCCGACATTCAGACCTCGCGCACACACATTGACGCGCTGTCCGCCTTCTTCGTGATGAAACCGGAGACGTTGGATGTCATCGTGGCTTCGAATCTGTTTGGGGACATTCTGACCGATCTTGGCGGAGCCATCATGGGCAGCATCGGCATCGCGCCCGCCGCGAATTTGAATGTCGAACGGAAATACCCGTCGATGTTTGAACCCGTGCATGGTTCGGCGCCGGATATCGCTGGGCAGGGCATAGCGAACCCGTTGGGTCAAATCTGGACGGGGAAGATGATGCTCGACTTTCTCGGGTACGAAGAGCTGGGTGATCTCGTGCTGAAGGCGATAGAGAAGACGTTGGCGTCCGGCGTAAAGACGCGCGATATTGGCGGCAGGCACAGCACGGAGGAGGTCACCCGCGCGGTGTTGGACAACCTGAGGGCGCAGGCGTGAGACCAAATTCATGCAGCGGGTGCCGAGAGGTTGAGTCGAACAGGGGCAGGAATGTTGCGAAGCAACCACTTGGAATGTGGGATGGGCCCGCCGTACACCGAGTTGCATACTGGCGAGCCCTTTCGCCGTTTTTGGAGGGTGTAGGAGTGCGGAGACAGGAGCGAATACAGACTGTGAACCTCTGGGCGTGATGTGTGGGCTTCGCGTGGGATCATTCACTTCGTTTGAAGTTCATTCCAAATCATTTTGGAGATGTCGTCTATGGTGTCGATGCCGTACTGCTCCGTCGGGTTGTTGATGGTGTACACCGCGATGACGTAGTTGCGTCCATCTCCATCCACATAACCTAAACTGTTGATCCGCCAATCAGACCAGGTCTTCGGTGACCATCCATCTTTAATGGCCACTGTCGCGTTGGTGTCGACTCCCGCACTCACTCCCCATTGTTGATCCGCTTCCACGTGTTCCATCAGATTAAGTCCGTATTTGCGTTCCTCATTGGTTAGGATGTCATTTGGGCAGGCGAATAGCTTCATGGCTTTTAACATGTCCGACGCTGTCGTGGTGGTCAATCCCCAGTGGTCATTCGCGGTGGTGTGGGACATTCCTAGTTGGTCCATGAACCTCTGCATGGCCGCAGTGCCGCCGTCATCCTCCCATAAATCGGTGGCGGCATCATTGTCGCTATTTTCAATCATTCGCGTCAATTGTTCTTGCTGCTCCTCTGTTAGATTTCCATCATTCTCTTTCAACGTCTCCGCCAGGATAAGTACTTTTATGGTGCTTGCGGGACAATATACCGAGTTCGGATGGAAACTGTATGTTTTCCCCGTCCTTTTATCGTAGATTGCGACAGAGACATCGTCGTCACGTGTTTTTATAAATTGGCGAAATTGGGTTCCAAATAGATTCAGACGGTGTTGTGTCGGTTCCGTCGTACGGCCTACCTGTTTCGTGACCTGACTTGGTCGTTGTGCCGCAGCTTGCCGCGCTCGCATTCCGTACTGCAAAAAAATCAGGATACCAAGGATTCCCGCGATGACTACAGAACCAAGAATTTTCCTGACCATATTGGCCCACCCCACACTTTAAGTTAGAGGAAGCACCTTGAAGGGAAGTTGAATTTCAGGGAACATGGCACATTTGGCTTGATAATTCAGTGGCGGTGCACGACTCCGGTTACATTCGTATTTGAGGTGACGACTTACGAGCGTCGGGAGGCCCTATGCAACTTACAGGCTGTGTGGGCAGAGGTTGATAACAATAAATTTTCGAAAACGTATTTACAAAGACGCCTGCCCCAATTATAATGAGGCAAAGAAAGCGCTATCCTTAATATCATCCGTGACGAGGTCGACCGAAAGACTCTCTCGGATGGAGGTTTGTTCATATGTATACATAAAAATATAAAAATAATATTTTATAGATCTCGTTCGCTGTATGGGATACCAACTCAGGTTTTCGTTGCGCGAACATGCGGATCTATAAACACGACTAGGGTACAAAGACTTGATAAAGGGGGAAGAAGGAGCAAAATACGACAAACCTTAGGCTCAAATGAGGCGCAAATTGGGAATATAAGGAAGTTATTGGGGCTGTTTGAAAGAAAAGCTTTGTTTCTCCTACCCTTATTGTAAGCGGTTTCTTTCAGAAAATATCTCAGTGGGACAGCTCGGTGTTTTTCGGCGAGGAAAGCGGTTTCCTTGTATCCGGCCGACTTCGGATGTTTGACGCATGTACGTGTCCGGTACGGATCGTATAAGGCCACCTTGACCTGCATGAGACTTCATGCCAAGCGCGTGTTGGACATGAAAGAATAGAATTTAAGACGAAAGGTATGTGAAGGAGATGACCGGAAAAATTCAGCTACAAACTCTATCGGGGCCGAAGGGATTGAGGTGGAGTCGAACCCTTTTTTCAGTCAAGGAACTCGGCGTAATCGGGGGCATTGTTCTAGCCGCAGTCATATTTACCGTCTTGAATCCACAGTTTTTATCGATGACGGAGGCCGCCTCCATTATTACAAGCGCGGCGGAGATTGGCATCATCGCGATTGGCATCACCATCCTCATGATAAGTGGGGAGTTTGACCTCTCAGTCGGTTCCATCTACGCATTGTGTCCCACCATCTGGGCGTATCTCTTTGTCCAACAACACTGGAACATTTGGCTCAGCCTCGTGTGCGCCCTCATTCCCGCTGCACTGACCGGTTTGGCCAATGGACTCATCGTGACGCGATTCCATGTCAACTCATTCATTGTCACGTTGGGCACACAGATGTGGTGGCGCGGCATCGTTCTCGTGGCGACTGGAGGATATCCCATTTCGTACTTCGGCAGCTCCAAATTGATGCACGTTATGGGAGGGGAGGTTGTCGGGGGGCTGCACTTTACCGCGGTCTGGTTTGTCGTGGCCGCTGTGCTCGGATGGTTCGTACTCAACAAGACGAAATTTGGGAACTGGTGCTTTGCTTCCGGTGGCAAACCGGATGCTGCGCGCGCCATGGGCATTCCGGTGACGCGGGTCAAGGTCGTGAACTTCTGCATCAGCGCTTTGTTGGCCGGCCTAGTTGGGTGTATGGACCTCGCAAGGCTGAATTCGGTCTCCCCGGCACAGGGTCAAGGCTTAGAACTGACCGTCATCGTGGCTGCGGTGATTGGTGGCACGGCACTTGCCGGGGGCATCGGGAGTGTGGTTGGCTCCTGCCTCGGTGCCCTTCTGATGGGCATGATTACGTCGGGGTTGATCCTCATGGGGGCGCCAAGTTATTGGTACACCTCGTTTGTTGGGATCATCTTAATCATTGCCGTCATGTTCAACGTCCGTGTCAGCAAGATCAGCAAGTCTAGAAGTGCGTAAGGGGGTGCACGACTTGGAGGATATCTTGCAACTCTCGAATATCCAGAAACGGTTTGGGACCGTTCAGGCGCTCCGGGACGTGAATGTCAACATCGCCCGCGGCGAAATTGTGGCACTCATTGGCGACAACGGAGCCGGGAAGTCGACGCTCATCAAGATTATCAGTGGGTATCATGCGCCGTCTGAAGGGAAGATGGTTTTCGATGGTCGGGAGGTGCGCCTGAAATCTCCCAGCGAGGCGCGAGCACTAGGCATCGAAACGGTCTACCAGGATCTCGCTCTGGTTGAGAACTTAAGCCTCTGGCGAAACTTTTTTCTTGGCAAGGAACGAACGGGTGCTGGCTGGATGAACGTGTTGCGGCGCAGGGAAATGGAACAGGCCTGTATGCAAGCCCTGGCCGACATGGGGATTCGATTGCGCTCAACGAGAGAGGAAGTCGGTCATATGTCCGGGGGAGAGCGTCAGGCTGTCGCCATTGCCCGAGCGGCTTACTTTGGGGCGAAGCTTCTGATTCTCGACGAGCCGACAGCGGCGTTATCCGTCAAGGAAACCGAGCGGGTTTTTGAAATCGTCAAGGAGGTGAGTCGCAAAGGGGTATCGGTGATTCTCATCATGCACAACCTCGGCCAAGTCTATCAAGTTGCCGATAGATTCGTCGTATTGGAACGGGGCGTCCAGATAGGGAACTTCACAAGGGACCAAACCACGTTGGACGCCATTACCCAAATGGTAGTCGGGGTGCATTGAAGGGTTTCGACACTCCAGACAACCACAAGTGTTCGTATGATTATCGGATGATTGGAACTATATCGATAAAGTTTTGTAAGGGGGCAAATTCATGAAGAGATTATGGAGAAAAGCCATTGCGGCCTCGTTCTGTGCATTTGGGGCATTGACGTTCACGGTCGGGTGTTCAACATCCGACACAAACTCGGCAAACTCATCCTCCGGTGCCTCAGGGGCAAACCAACCGTCGGGCAACTCGAATACGGTTAAGCAGACGGGGAACTCGAAACTTACGTTCTACGTCATTGCGCATAGCGGACCCTCAGATCCATTCTGGGCCGTGGAGCAGAAAGGGGTGCAGGCGGCGGCGAAGGACCTGGGTGTGAAGGCGATTTTTGAGGGACCACAGACCTTCAGCATTCCAGACGAAGTGAACCTGCTCAATGCAGCGATTGCGGCAAAACCAGCTGGGATAGCGGTTACCCTGCCGGATCCCAAAGCATTCAATGAATCCATCAAGCAGGCGCAAGCCCATGGAATTCCCGTCATTTCGTTCAACGCGCAGGATTTCTCGAAGAGTGTGCCTGTGAAAGGGTATGTCGGCCAGGACGAAACACAATCCGGCGACTTTCTCGCGAGTCATCTACTCAACCAACTGCACTCAGGCGACCATACGGTGATCCTCAATAGCCAGCCTGGAGCACTCAATCTGACTTGGAGAGAACGAGGGATTGAGCAGGTGTTAAAACCGAAGGGAGTTGCGGTCGATGTGCTCAACATCGGGACCGACGCGAACCAGGCCATTTCCATCTTGCAGAGCTACTTTGCCAAACATCCGAACGTAGATCTCATTTTTAGTTTGGGACCGCAGGAGACGATACCTGCCGTCCAATTCCTGAAACAAAATAACCTCCAGGACAAGGTGAAAATCGCGTCCTTCGACATCGATCCAAACACCTTGCACGCCATTCAGCAGGGCATCGACCTGGGGACGGTGGACCAGCAACCTTTTGTCCAGGCTTACATGTCCGTCGTAGAACTCTACTTGACGGCCAAGTATGGAATGTCGCCCGTGGATGTCAATACGGGGACGTTGTTCGTGACGAAGGACAACGTGTCAAAGATGGAGAAGCTGGTTCAATCCGGAATCGGGGGCTGAGGAGGCATGGCGTGTGCGCGAAATCTCAGTTGGAATCATCGGTGCGGGGCGAATTGGAAAGTTGCACGCAGAAAACATTCGCCGATTTGAGGGGGTGAGGATTAAAGCGGTCTCCGACATCTATGTCGATGCGATCCGCACGTGGGCGAAGGATATCGGAATACAGGATGTTACCGACGATTATCAAGATATTCTTTCTGATTCAGAGATTGAAGCGATTCTCATCTGTGCACCGACCGACCTGCATACGCAAATCATTGAAGAAGCGGCTCAGGTGGGGAAGCACGTATTCTGCGAGAAACCGGTAAGTATGGAACTCGAGAAGACGTGCCGTGCCGTCGACACCGCACAAGCAAACGGCATCTGCTTGCAAATCGGTTTCAATCGGAGGTTTGATCATAACTTCAAGCGGCTGAGAAGGGCGGTGACGGAGGGGGCTCTCGGCCAAAGTCATATCCTGAAAATCACGTCACGGGACCCTCATCCTCCTTCAGCCGACTACATCAAAACTTCCGGCGGAATTTTTCTGGACATGGCCATCCATGATTTTGATCTCGCACGGTACATCGTGGGCGGGGAAGTTGAAGAGGTGTATGCCCAGGGAGAGGTCCTTATCGACGATACGTTCCGCGAGGTGGGCGATGTCGATACCGCAGTCACGGTTTTGAAGTTTGATAACGGGGCGATTGGCGTGATCGACAACAGTCGCAAGGCGGTCTATGGCTATGACCAGCGCGTTGAAGTTTTTGGATCCCAGGGCTGTATGGTGGTGGACAACGACTATCAGAATACAGCCCAGTTCTGGACAGAGGGTGGTGTGTATCGCGATGCGCCGAAATCCTTCTTTCTCGACCGATACCATGAAGCCTATACCGAAGAAGTGAAATCTTTTATCGAATGTATCCGAAACGGTAAGCTTCCTCTCGTGACGGGGCACGACGGATTCCAGGCAGAGTGCATCGCGCACGCGGCCATGCGCTCGTTCAAGGAAAAGAGGCCCATCAAAGTTCGCGATGTTTATGAAGGCATAGGAGGAGAAACGTGGAACTGCTCAAGGTAGGCATCATCGGGGCCGGCAGAATGGGAGAACTCCATGCACGGAATGTCACAGAAACACCTGGGTGTGTGGTGTCCGTCGTGTGGGATTTAGATGCGACGCGCAGCGAGCGGATTGCCCAAAGTTTACAGAGCCGTGTCGGTCCAAACCCAGAATCGGTGTTTCAAGAAGCGGATGCCGTCATCGTCACCACTCCTACGAGTACACACCTGGAATACATTGAAATGGCGCTGCAATATGGGGTCCCGGCCATGGTCGAGAAGCCGCTCACGTTCTCAGCCGGGGATCTCGAAAAGTTGCGGGCGATGAACAACCTGCACCTGATTATGCCCGCATACATGCGGCGCTTCGACCGCGCGTATCGGACGGCGCAACAGTACATCTCCGAGGGGAAAATTGGCCGGGTCCTCAGTGTCATCGCGATTGGCAGGGATCAAACCCCTCCGACACCGGAGTTTGTTCCACAATCTGGCGGTCTGTTTTTTGACATGGGCGTACATGACTACGACCTGATTCAGTGGCTGACCGGTCAACGTGTCGTGCGCGTCCGTTCCATCAGCGGCGGTTTGTGGCGGAACGCTTACATGCAAGAACTTGGCGATCCGGAAGAGGGCGCGGTTCTGCTCAACCTTGACGAGGGTGCCATCGCCCAGGTTCTCCTCAGCCGATCCGTACGATACGGATACGACATCCGCATGCGGGTTTTCGGAACCGAGGGGTCGCTGGAAATCGGGGAGGCGCCACGGGACAAGACGACCCGATTCACGGCGGAGGGGATGGTACGGCAAATGCATTCCTTCCCGGATCGGTTTGAAGACGCCTACCGCAGCGAGATTGCCGTTTTCCTGGATTGTGTGCGCAAAGGGGCCGCGTTTCCAGTCGACGTGGCGAGTGTGCTGGAGGCGGAACGGGTCGCGTATGCAGCCGCCGAGTCCCAGAGGCGCAACCATGCGGTGAACATCACAGAGAGAAGGGAAGGCGTATGCTGAATGTTGCGGTTGTCGGAGCCGGGGGGCTGGCCCGCCGTCGCGCGGAGATCCTTCAGTCGTTGTCAGGTGTTCGTGTGTCGGCCATGATTGGGAGGTCCCGGCGGGGCGCGGCCGTAGCCGAAGAGTTAGGGGTCCCCTTCACGACCTCGCTTGTGGATGGCGTGCGGAACGCGGACGCGGTGGTCGTCTCCATATCGACAGACCAACACCTACCGGTCGTGGAGCAACTCTTGTTAGCAGCCAAAAAGCCGCTGCTGCTTGAAAAACCGTTAGCCAGCAATCTGACGGATTGCATCCAGATGTGCCGTTTGATTGAGGAAGCGGGAGTGCCCGTACACATCGGGTACCAGCGGCGTTTTCTGCCCGATTATGTGCGCGCCCATACGATTGTTAGGTCCGGCGATCTCGGTCGGGTATTCGTGTGCCTTAGCACCAGTCGCGACCGCGTTTGTCCAGACGCAAGGTACATTCGAACGTCGGGTGGCATCTGGCGTGATTTGGTCATCCACGACATTAACCTGATTCGCTGGTTCATGAACGACGAGGTGGAATGGGTCGAGGGCCTTGGTACGAATGGGGACACGGAGTATCTAAAAGAAATGCAGGACTTCGAAGATGTCCTCGGCGTGATGCAGTTCGCCTCAGGTGGTTTAGGGTACGTCGGGGCGAGCCGTACCGCCCATCACGGATGTGACATCCGCACAGAGGTGTGGGGGGAGACCGGATCGGTCTTCGTGGAACTGGATGAACGTCGTGACCTCGCCCTTCTCTCTAAGCAAGGAATTGTTCGGCAAGGATTTACCGATTATTTGGATGTGTTTGGCCGAGCCTTTGTGGAGGAAGTGAAGGCCTGGGTGAAGAGTGTGGTGGATGGGACACCCGGAATGATAACCGTGCAAGAAGCCCTGAAGGATTCTATCGTGGCCGAGGCCTTCACGTTGTCGGCGAACGAAGGGCGCAGGGTCTATGTGGAGGAAGTCCGTCAGACGGCCGCCGTCTCATGAAACCATCTCGGAAATGGGAGGGAGCCTGGTGCATACGGTTCGACTCACCGTCGCACAAGCCCTTGTGCAGTTTCTCGACAACCAATACGTTTTGGTGGATGGGAAGGAATCCAAGTTTGTCCGCGGCATCATGGGGATCTTTGGCCATGGCAACGTCACGGGCCTGGGAGAGGCCATCGAAAATCACCGTGGATCTCTCGAATTCATTCAAGGCAAGAATGAACAGGGCATGGCCCACGCCGCCATTGCGTTTGCCAAGCAGATGAATCGGCGCGCGATTTACGCCTGCACCTCCTCTATCGGTCCCGGTGCGCTGAACATGGTCACCGCAGCCGGAACGGCGACGGTCAACCGCATCCCGGTTCTCTTTCTGCCCGGGGACGTGTTTGCTTGCCGTCAGCCCGATCCGGTGCTCCAGCAGATTGAAAACGCTCACGACTACACCATCACGGCGAATGACGCGTTTCGTCCGGTGAGTAAATATTGGGACCGAATCAATCGGCCGGAACAACTGATGCCGGCCCTGCTGAATGCCATGCGCGTCCTGACGGATGCGGCAGAGACCGGCGCGGTAACCCTGGCACTGCCACAGGATGTTCAAGCAGAGGCATACGATTGGCCGGTGGAATTTTTGGCGAAGCGCGTGCACGTCATTGACCGCCTGCGCCCCGCCGAGTCTTCCCTGTCCATCGCCGTTGACATGATTGCCAGGAAGCGCAAGCCATTGCTCATCGTCGGCGGGGGTGTACGGTACAGCGAAGCCGGGGAGGCTGTGGAGGCCTTTGCGAATGCCTTTCATATCCCCGTTGCCGAAACGCAGGCGGGAAAGGGCGCCATCGTCAGTAACTTCCCGCTGAATCTCGGCGCCGTAGGGGTGAACGGTTCGGCGGCAGCCAACCGGATCGCGCGTGAGGCTGACTTGGTCATTGGTGTGGGGACTCGGTTCACGGATTTCACGACTTCCTCCAAGACCGCATTTTCCAATCCCGATGTTCAGTTCCTGTCCATCAACGTCTCGAGAGCGGATGCGTACAAACTGCAGGCGTTTCCATTGATTGGTGACGCGAAGGCCGCCTTGACCGAACTGCAGACGGCCCTGGCCGCACGGGGGTACCAATCGGAACATTCACTTTCCGATTTGGCCGAACTCAAGCAGAAATGGCAAGACGAAGTGACACGCCTTGTCGCGCGGTCACAACCGGAGGGACTTACGCAAACCCAAGTCATTGGCGAGGTGAATCAGTTTATCGACGAGACCGCCGTCATCGTCTGTGCCGCTGGGAGCCTACCCGGCGACCTTCACCGCCTGTGGCATACGAAATCGCCGGGAACGTACCACATGGAATACGGGTTTTCTTGTATGGGCTACGAGGTCAGCGGTGCGTTCGGCATCAAGCTGGCCGTACCGGATCGCGACGTCTATGCATTGGTCGGGGACGGCAGCTATTTAATGCTGCATTCCGAACTGGTGACCAGCATTCAAGAGGGCAGAAAGATTATCATCGTGCTTTTTGATAACCATGGATTCCAGTGCATTCACAGCCTGCAATGCAGCCAAGGAAGCAAGGGCTTCGGCAACGAGTTCCGCTATAAGGCCGCGCAGACGCGTCGCCTGACGGGAGAGTATCTGCCGATAGACTTTGCCGCCCATGCACGGAGCCTCGGGGCAGCCGCGTTCCAGGTTCAGACTGTCGAAGAGCTGCGGCAGGCCTTGCAGGCAAGCCGAGATACAGATGTGACCACGCTCATCGATGTCAAGATAGTTCCCCGGTCCGGGAGTGCGGGGTACGATTCCTGGTGGCGGCTCGGTGTGGCGGAAACCTCCTGTGACGAGGATGTGCGGGCGGCGGCGGTCAGGATGCAGGAGATGGCGAGAAACGCGCGCCCGATTTAGAAGGAGTCCGGAAAGGGGGCAGAACTCCCCGGTGCATTGCTTCGTCAGCGCCCAAAATGCTCCCTCACGTACCAAAAAAAGGGGATGAGGACAAAGCATGGGGACTCGAAAACTGTGGCTTGGCGTGCATCCCATCAACTGGATTGGCGAGGATGTACTGGAACACGGGGATTGGTACACGGCAGAACAGGTGCTGGACGAGATTCAGAGTTTGGGCTTTCGCGGCATCGAAGTGGTGCGGAAATTCCCCAAAGACGTGACCGGTTTGCAAGCCGTTCTACGCCCCCGAGGACTTCGCGTCGTGAGTCAGTGGAAGTCCGTGTATTTTAGCTGGGCGGATGGCTCCGACAAAGAGTCGCGACGGCGTGAGTTGGAAGCGTATAAACGGCATGCGGATAGGTTGCGCCAGCTTGGGTCGAAAGTCATCAGCACCGCCGAACTGGGCGGATCCGTACTGGATGCGTCCCAGCCTGGTGCAACTGTGACCCCGTTGGATGACGACGGGTGGGCGCGGCTCATCGAGGGGCTTCATGCAGCCGGGGAGATTTGTCAATCGTTTGGGATGAAGCTGGTCTACCACCATCACGCCGGGACAGTGGTAGAGAAGATGGAAGAGATTGACCGGCTGATGGAATCGACGGATCCGAATCTCGTGTACCTGTTGTATGACACGGGGCATGCGTATAATGCCGGAATCAATCCGCTCGATTTGTTCGAGAAATACGCACATCGCATTGGTTACATTCACCTCAAAGACGTGCGAGAAGAGGTATGCCGCGCTGAGCGAGCAAAAGGCTCACCGTTCAAAGAACGGATTCGGCGAGGTGTGTTCACGACACCCGGCCACGGCTGTATCGACTTCAAGCCAATTTTGGAGCGCATCTATCATTCGGGTTTCACCGGCTGGCTGATGATTGAGGGAGAACAGGATCCGGCTCGATACAATCCGTATGAGTTTGTCGGACATTCCAAGCGGTATTTGGAAGACTTGATTCAATCCATAGGGGGTGAATTCCTTTATGACTAAGGCAGTTACGGACGTGGAGCACATCGAAGAATTGAGAGAACTCGCCCGCACGGCCCGCCAACACATCGTGCGCACCATCCATAAGGCAGGAGCCGGACACCTCGGCGGACCCTTGTCTGCGGTGGACATTCTGACGACTTTGTATTTTGATGTCATGAATGTCCATCCGGATAACCCGACGTGGGAAGATCGGGATCGCTTCATCTTGTCGAAGGGACACTCGGCGATTGCACTCTACACGGTCCTGGCGATGCGGGGGTTCTTTCCGATTTCCGAGCTGGATACGTTCGACGCGATGGATTCCAGACTCCAGGGCCACCCGGATATGAAGCTGTTGCCGGGGATTGACATGTCGACCGGATCGCTCGGGCAAGGGGTGTCTGCCGCGGTGGGAATGGCTCTCGGCGCGAAGCTCCAAGGTCGCGAGTTTCGCGTGTTTTGCTTGATTGGTGACGGGGAATCGCAAGAGGGGCAGGTCTGGGAGGCCGCAGATGTCGCCGCGAAGTATGGCCTGGATAATCTCATTGTCATCATGGACTTCAACAAACTTCAGCAGTTTGGCTGGGGAAAGGGAAGTCTGCGCGCCAGCCCTGTTGCCAATCCAAAAGAGCGGTGGGCGGCTTTTGGGTGGAACGTGGGTGTCGTGAACGATGGCAACGACATCGCCGAGCTGTTGGCGGCGCTGCACACACCGGCGGCACCGGGACGTCCGTCGATATGGATTGCCCACACGGTGAAGGGCAAAGGGGTTCGCTTCATGGAAAATGACTATGTCTGGCATGCGAAGGTCCCTTCCCTTCAGGAACTGAATGACGCACTCTTGGAATTGGGGGGAACACCTTGTATCTAACCGAAGAACGCGTGGCCATGCGGGACGCTTTTGGGGAGTCGCTGCTGTCTCTATCGCAAGCGGATGAGAGAGTCTATGCGTTAGACGGGGACTTGGCGAACTCGACGAAAGTAGATCGGGTGGCGCATGAGAACCCGGAGAAGTTTCTGCAGATGGGGATTGCGGAACAGAACATGGTGGGAGTCGCGGCGGGCTTGGCGGCGGTCGGGCTGCAGCCGTGGGTGACCAGTTTTGCGGCGTTCACTTCCAGGCGTGCGCTGGACCAAGTGCTCGTTTCGGTGGCGCAGCCGCGACTCGACGTCAAGCTCGTGGGTGCCTATAGCGGATTGTTGAATGGGAAGACCGGAAAATCGCATCAGGGGCTTGAGGACATCGCCGTGATGCGGGCACTTCCCAACATGACCATCTTTGCGCCGGCCGACGCGGTGGAAGTAAGTCTCGTGATGAAGTGGGCGAATGAACACTCTGGACCCGTCTACATCCGACTGGCCCGCGATCCGTCGCCCATTGTATTTCCGTCGAGTGCTGCCCATGACGTGGCAAAAGCGGTCTGGCTTTGTGAGGGAACCGACGTGACACTGGTGACGACCGGGATTCAGACGCCCCGGGCGGTGGCGGTAGCGAACCTGGCGCGGGATCAGGGGCTGTCCGTGGGGGTGTTGCACGTGCCTTGTATCAAGCCGTTGGATGTTCCGTCCATCGTTTCTGCGGCGCAAAAGACGGGCGCGATTGTCACGGCGGAGGAACACAACATTATCGGCGGCCTCGGCAGCGCGGTGGCTGAAGCGTTGTCTGAGACATGGCCGGTGCCGATAGTCCGCGTGGGCGTGAAAGACAAGAATTCGGAGTCGGGTCCGAGCGATGCCCTGCTCAAAAAGTATGAGTTGGATGAAGACGCGATGATGCAGGCGATCCACCGTGCACTACGAATGAAGGAGCGATTTCAATGAGTGGAGGAGTTGTTTCCATGAGCAATCTCATCGTCCGTCCGCAACCTGCACCCGATGGCAAGGGCGAATGGCTGTCCCTGACGCCCGAGTCCGTGGGTTGGAAGTATGTGCACTTTGAAGTCCGGTCATTATCTGCCGGGCAGACGTTCCACACGGAAACCGGCGATCTCGAAGTGTGCATCGTCATTCTGTCTGGGAAGGTGCGCGCGTACAGCAAGGGCTTTACAACGTCCGTGATCGGTGAACGGAAAACCGTGTTTGAACGGAGGCCGCCCTATGCCCTGTATCTGACCACGGATGAGGCGTGCCAGATTGAGGCTGTGGAAGATGCGGAGCTGGCCATTTGCAAAGCCCCCGGGAAAGGAACTTACCCGAGCCGTGTGATCCGACCGGAAGACGTAAAAACGGAAACGCGTGGCCACGGTCCGATGGAACGGTACATTCAAAACATCCTTGCTGACACGGACGCGGCGGACAGCTTGCTCGTGGTGGAAGTATATACGCCAAACGGGAACTGGTCGAGCTATCCGCCCCATAAGCATGACGAGGACAACTTGCCGCACGAGGCGTATCTGGAAGAAACCTATTATCACCGGATAAAACCAGCGCACGGATTCTGCATCCAACGAGTCTACGACGAAGAGAGAGGATTTGATGAGACCGTAGTCGCCCGCAACGGAGAGGTGGTTCTCGTTCCACGCGGGTATCATATGGTTGGAGCACCTCCCGGATATGATCTATACTATCTGAATGTAATGGCAGGTCCGGTTCGGACATGGGTATTCCAACGCGATGCGAAGCACACCTGGATAAAGTAGTTCGACTGGGGCATTGAATCTACAAGGAGTATCTGGGATGAAGCCAACGATTTACGACGTGGCGGAGCGGGCTGGTGTATCGATTTCCACCGTGTCGAAGGTCCTGAATGGTCGCGGCAAAATTGGGGAAGCGACCAAAGCGCGCATTTTTAAAGTGATGAAAGAATTGCAGTACCAACCCAACAATGCGGCCATGGCCCTGACCGGGAAATCGACGTATGTGTTAGGTATCGTCATCCCTGACTTGAACAACCCGTTTTTTGCCGCCATCTCGAAATCGGTGGAATCGAATGCGCGTCAGGTGAATTACAGTTCGATCATTTGCAGCACGGATTACAATCCGCAGCGTGAGGAAGAGTACTTGGGATTGTTGAAAAGACAGATGGTGGACGGAATCATCATTGCCTCCGGATTCCAGGAGGACACCCATCTCGTGAAAATGGTGATTGAAGAAGAAATTCCGGTGGTACTCATTGCGCGCGACATCCCGGATATTCTTGTAGATACCGTATCCATTGACGATTTCATCGGCGGTCTCATCGCGACAAAACACCTTCTGGAGCTTGGCCACCAAAGAATCGGCGTAATTACGGAGCCCTTGAAGTGCGGATGGGAACGGGTCCGAGGCTATCAGAGTGCACTCCATGAATGGTCTATCCCAGTGAACGAAAGCCTGATAGTGAGCTCGGAATCGTCCATTGAGGCGGGCAGGGAGGCGGCGAACAAGCTGTTTAGCCGAGCGGACCCGCCCACCGCACTGTTTACGACCAACGACTTGCTGGCGATTTCCGCCATCCAGGTCATTCGTGATAAAGGATTGCACGTTCCAGAAGATGTTTCCGTGGTCGGTTTCGACAACACCATTCTGGCTCACCTTGTCAATCCGGCTCTGACGACCGTATCCCAACCGATGACAGATATGGGCGCCCAGGCCGTCAACCTGTTGTTGGAGCAAATACGCAACAAAGAACACACGCGAAAACGCGTCATTTTCATACCGGAACTGGTGGTTCGGGGTTCAACGGGGCCGCCGCATAAGGTTCCTCAATAACGCATACTTCTTGGAGGTGAGCCTACGTGAGACGATCCGTTCCTCTGTGATGGTGCCTGAGAACGCGATCCGAGGAGAGGCATGGGCCCTCATAGATGAATGGAACAAATAAGATTGTGAGAGTGGATTGACAATTAACATTCGAGAATGTATATTTGGGGCGCGGGCGTTTGGGAGCGTTCCCAAAACTGAAGGTGTGAAGGCTATATGGCTGAAAATCGAGAAGGACTGACTATCAATGAAATTGCCCGACTAGCAGGGGTATCGCGGTCGACTGTATCGCGAGTGTTGACCGGGCATCCCAATGTCAAGCCCCAAACGCGGAAATTGGTGGAGGAAGTTATCCGAAAGTCAAACTATCGACCCAACCCGATAGCTCAAGGATTGGTAAAAGGTAGTCTCAAGATGATTGGACTGCTCGTTGGGGATATCCGTAACTCTTTTTATGCCGAGCTTGCCCGGGGGGTCGAGGATGTGGCCCATAAAGCCGGGTATATGGTCGTGTTCTTCAATTCAGACTACGACATCGACCGGGAATTGTTTTACCTCCAGGGGGCCCAGCAATTTGCTTTCAGTGGGTTGATTTTGATGTCAATTCTTGATGGGCAGGAGTTGGTGCCTGTTCTTCGTAACATAAAGTGTCCAATTGTCATGCTCAATCGTTATATGAGATCGTTTGAAACGGATGTAGTCATCGTCGACAATTTTCAAGGTGCTTATCTCGCGACGAAACATCTGATTGAACTAGGTCACACGCACATTGCGCATTTATCCGGACCAGCGCTGTCCACGGCCAGTCAAGAGCGCATTGCGGGATTCAAACAGGCCCTCCAAGATCACGGAATAAAATGTATGGAACGCGATATAGTGGAGGGGGATCTATTACTGGAGAGTGGTCGGCAATTTGCAGAGCGGTGGATTGCGCAATCGAATCGACCGACAGGGATATTTGTCGCTAATGACTTTATGGCCTTGGGAGTGATTGACGTATTTCTGCGGAAGGGAGTGAAGATACCTGATCATGTGAGCATTGTCGGGTACGATGACCTGCCGTACGCGAGAGTGGCGCCGATTGACCTTACGACGGTGAGACAACCGCATTATCAAATGGGTGCGACCGCGATGGAGTTTTTATTGCAGCGAATTCGTGGCGAAGCTGAGTTCACGCAGCGCATCACCTTTATGCCAGAGTTGGTGGTTCGCTCAACGACAGCCCCGCCGCCAAAAGATGCTATGCAAGGCACAACCAGTTAATCATTTTCGCGAAGATGAAAAATATTGGCGGTTGATATGTTGGATCACGGTAAGCTCGACAATTTTGGGATCGATTCCAAATAGGGGTGCCTAGTATGTTGTGAAATCTGTCGAATCATCGGTGGGTTGATTGTTCCCTGAAATTCAGTATACCCGGTAGCATGGTTAGGACAAGCGAATGAGACAGTGAATCTGTAAAGGTAATTTTGGAATCGTTCCCAATCGTAAAGGGGTTGATGATTATGCGTGAGGTTGTGATTGTCAGCGGTGTTCGCAGTGCAATCGGGACAATGGGCGGAAGTCTTGCAGATGTCCACCAGGCAGACTTGGGCGGCATGGTTTTTGCGGAAGCTGTGAAAAGGGCGGGACTGCCGCCAGAGTGCATCGACGAAGTGATTGTGGGGAATGTTGGCCAGGTCGCCGAAAGCGGATTCTTAGGCAGAATGGTGTCTCTCAAAGCCGGCTTTCCGTTAGAGACCACCGCCTATGCGGTCAACCGTCAGTGTGGATCCGGTCTTGAAGCCATCAATTCCGCTGTGTTGAAAATTCAATCCGGCTATGCCGATGTGATTGTCGCGGGCGGGACAGAGAATATGAATCAGCTTCCGTATTATGTTCGGAAGGCGCGATTCGGGTACCGTTTCGGGCATGGGGAGTTCGAAGATGGTCTGCTGACGATTTTAACGTGGCCGATGGGCCCGTATCCCAATGGAGTGACTGCCGAGAATTTGGCAAAGAAATTTGGGATCAGTCGGCGAGAACAGGATGAATGGGCGGTCTTGACGCAACAGCGCGCCGCGGCGGCAATTCAAACCGGAAAATTTAAATCAGAAATTTTGCCGATTGAAGTGAAAAAAGGAAAATCCACGACATTGTTTGCGGTCGATGAACACCCAAGAGATGTCACATTGGATCAGCTGGCCAAGCTGAAACCGGCTTTTATAGAAGGTGGTACGGTCACAGCGGGAAACTCTTCCGGGATCAACGACGGGGCTGGCGCTGTCGTCTTGATGGGGGCGGACACAGCACAGAAGATGGGATTCCAACCCTTGCTGAAGGTAAGAAGTTTTGCCGTTGCAGGGTGTGATCCAGCGACAATGGGCTATGGTCCTGTTCCAGCTACACAAATCGCTCTAAAGCGCGCTGGATTGTCGATTGGCGACATCGATCTCTTCGAATTAAATGAAGCATTCGCGGTGCAAACCATTGTCGACATTCGCGAACTGGGACTCGATATCGACAAGGTGAACGTGAATGGGGGCGCCATCGCGCTGGGCCATCCCATTGGGGCAACGGGAGGGATATTGACGGTCAAATTACTTTACGAGATGAAGCGCCGCAATGTTCAATTTGGGGCTGTCAGTATGTGTGTTGGCGGCGGTCAAGGGGTTACGACCATTTTTGAAAACTGTCAGTAGGGGTAGGCAGCATGCGTCCAAAATTTTTAAATGGGTCACAAGCCGCGGAACTCATCAAAGACGGAAATACTGTGTTGACGGTGGGTATGACTTTGGTCGGTGCTTCCGAAAGTGTACTGAAGCCACTGGAAGAAAGATTTTTGAAGACCGGACATCCCCGCGATTTGATACTTTTTCATGCTGCGGGTCAGTCTGATCGAGATCGGGGTATTCAACACTTCGCGCATGTCGGCATGACCAAACGAGTCATTGGATCTCACTGGGGATTGGCTCCCAAATGGATGGAATTAATATCCAGAAATCAGGTGGAAGCGTATTGCATGCCCCAGGGTCAGGTGACGCACCTCTTGAGAGACATGGGGAGTGGTCTTAAAGGACATCTGTCCAAGGTGGGCCTCGGAACCTTTATCGATCCACGCATTGAGGGAGGGAAAATGAACGCGCGTACGCGCGAACTGCCGGATTTAATCGATGTCGTCCAGTTTCAAGGCGAAGAATATCTCTTTTATCACCAGGTGCCCATTGACGTCTGCTTGATTCGCGGCACTACCGCAGATGAGAACGGAAACATAACGTTTGAAGACGAAGCAATGAAACTGGAAGTGCTCCCAGCAGTGCTGGCTTCAAAGCGATTTGGCGGCATCGTCATCGTTCAAGTCAAACGTGTCGCGGCCAAGGGGACTCTTCATCCAAAACAGGTTGGGATCCCTGGGGTGTTCGTGGATGTGGTTGTCGTCTCTGACAATCCGGAAGCAGACCATCGACAAACCTCGAGTTTCTACTTTGATCCGGCATACAGCGGTGATATTCGTGTCCCGCTGGACACTATCGAACCTACCCCGCTGAGTGCGAGAAAGATCATCGCCCGCCGTGCCGCCATGGAATTAAAACGAAACGCAATCATCAATTTAGGCACAGGTATACCAAATGACGAAATTGGCGGCGTGATAGTTGAAGAGGGACTGTCCGACGATATCCTCATCACAGTTGAGTCGGGGGTTTACGGCGGCGTTCCTTTGGGTGGAATTGACTTCGGGATTGCCAAGAACATGGAGGCCTTGATTGAACATACGTCCCAGTTCGACTTTTACAATGGCACAGGGGTTGATTTCACCTTTATGGGTGTGGGTCAGGTGGACCGCCATGGAAATGTGAATTCAACTAAATTTGCGGGGCGTTCAACGGGTGCCGGGGGATTCATCGATATTACGCAGTTCGCCAAAAATGTGATCTTCTGTACAACATTCACGGTTCGTGGCTTGAAGGTCGACGTCTCGGAGCAACAACTCGTGATATGCAACGAAGGGTCTGAAAAGAAGTTTGTCAACGAAGTGGAACAAATTTCATTCAACGGGAGATTGGCGTTGGAAAGGGGGCAGCATGTTCTGGTCGTAACTGAGCGGGCTGTGTTTAAGTTGACGGACGAGGGTTGGGAGCTCGTGGAAATTGCGCCGGGTGTTGATTTGAACAAGGACATACTTGGTCAAATGGATTTCACGCCAAAAATTGCTGAAGACCTGAAACAGACCCATCCATCCATCTATTTGCCCACGGCTTTTGGTTTAAGGGACTTTATAGAAAAGGGGAATCATTATGCGCTTACAAGATAAGATTTCGATTGTTACAGGTGCTGGCCGGGGAATTGGACAAGGCATAGCGGTGAAGTTAGCCAAGGAAGGGGCAAAAGTAGCGGTCGTTGATGTCAGCGAAGAAAATGGCACCGCGACTGTCTCCCTGATCCGGGAGGCCGGGGGAGAAGCTGTTTTCGTACCGTGCGACATTGCAAAACAAGACGAGGTGGATGCGCTATTTCAAACGGTGATAAAGGAATACGGAACTCTCGATGTCTTGGTGAACAATGCTGGGATTAATCGTGACGCCATGCTTCACAAGATGACACATGAACAATGGGAGCAAGTCATTTCGGTGAATCTCACGGGAACCTTCCATTGCGTCCAGGCTGCTGCCAAGCTCATGCGCGAAAAGCAGTCTGGCCGGATTATTAATATCGCGTCCGCCAGTTGGCTCGGCAATATTGGACAAGCCAATTACGCGGCTTCCAAGGCCGGTGTCGTGGGGCTTTCCAAAACGGCCGCTCGAGAACTCGCTAAATACAACGTTACTGTGAATGCGATTTGCCCGGGATTCATTGATACCGAAATGACGAGAGGGGTTCCGGACAAAGTGTGGGACATCATGATCAGCAAAATTCCATTGGGACGGGCCGGGAAGCCGGAGGATGTGGCCAATCTGGTTGCGTTCTTGGCTTCCGACGAAGCCGAGTATATCACGGGTGAAGTTCTCAATGTTGGCGGTGGCATGGTTCTTTAGTCTATGAAACGGAGTGGGATGCATGATGCAAACTTGGAAGGTTATGGCGCTCAAAATGGGGGAATTGACCGTTGAAAAGTCCACGCTCACGTACAATCAGGATTTCGGACAATCCATGGTCATCCCCATGTGGGCAGTGGCCATCTACGGGGGTGGTTATAACATCCTCGTGGATACCGGAATTCACGATGCACAGTGGGTGCGGAATCACGTAGCTCCCTGCAGCCAGGAGGATGACGAACAGATTGTTACGGCATTGAAGGAAGGCCTGGGATGGGGGCCAGACGATGTCGATATTGTGATCAACACACACCTTCACTACGACCACTGCGGGAATAACAAACTGTTTAAAAAAGCCCGTTTCATTGTGCAAGAAACGGAGTGGGCGGCTGCGCACAGCCCCATTCCAAGCCAAGCCGGAATCTACTTGCATGAACTTTTTGATTCTGTAGATTATTTTTCTTGGAATTTTGTCCAAGGTGCCGCCGAAGTGGCTCCAGGCGTCAAGGTATTTCCCACTCCTGGTCATTCCGAAGGGCACCAATCCGTTCTGGTGAAAACGGAGGAAGGCCGGCTGTGCATTTCTGGAGATGTAGCCAATCTGCTTGTCAATATCAGGGAAAATATTCCGGCCGGAATATTGACCAGCACCAAAGACATCTTTGCCAGCATGCAGCGAGTACGGCAACTTGCCGATCGCATATTACCAGGTCATGAGCCGAGCATTAAAAAGTATCAGACCTGTGGGTTTCCATCACTCAAATAACATTTAGGGGGTACACACGCATGAAAAAGAAAATCTTTCTGTCTGCTGTAAGCGCTGTATTGGCCGCTCTCTCTGTGTCAGCTTGTGGAGCTTCTTCAAACCAGGGAACATCGTCGCAAGCAGGAAATTCCGAGAATGTCTCGACGGCAGGATCCGGGTCTACGCCGACCTGGGGTCACGGTAAAAAAAGCGGGTTCGTCATTGGCTTCGCCAACGGTTATTTCGGCAATACGTGGCGATCACAATTTGTGCAGGATGTCAAAAACGCCGCCAAGCCGCTCGAAGCGGATGGTACAATCAAGAGCCTACAAGTTGCCAACTCCAATGCGGACGTTTCTCAACAAATCAATCAACTCAATACAATGATCAACTCCGGTGTCGACGCTTTGATGATCGATCCGGTGTCGGCAACGTCTCTCGGTCCAATCATTGCGAAGGCGAAGGCGAAAGGAATCCTTGTTGTCATCACGAATGACCCGGCGGCCTATTCCGGTACGTATGCCGTCGTCGGCAACAATGATGCGTTCTGGAGGATTCAAGCCGAATGGATTGCCAAGCAATTGAAGGGGAAAGGACAAATCGTTGAAATTACGGGACTCTCTGGGAACACTGCGGACACCATTCGTCAGAATGCTGCCAAAGACGTTTTGAGCAAATACCCGAATATCAAAGTTCTTGCCTCTGTGCCCGGCAAGTGGGATGAAGCGACTGCTCAGTCCTCCATGTCCACGTTGCTGTCAACGTACAAAAATATCGACGGAATTTTGGAGCAGGACGTTATGGCTGAAGGCGTTCTCAGGGCCTATGAGGATGCGAATGCAACGCCGCCAGTGATGACAGGGGACTATACTTTCGGATTCTTGCGCAAATGGAAGTCTATGCCAAATCTGAATTCCATCGCTGTATCGTATGCACCCGGCGTTGGTGCGGACGCTCTTGAATTCACGATTGACCTTTTGAAGGGGAAAAAGTTGAAGTCCGACTCACTCCAAGCAAACCCGTTAAATCCGAATCTGAAAAATACGATTCTGATTGATCCGCCCTATGTGGTCACCAAAGATGCGAATCCTAATGCACCGTGGATGAAGAACTTGAAATTTACAAAGTCGATCAGTCTGGAGGAAGCTGTGAAGCTTGGCCAAGGCAAATCCGACGGTGCCGCACTCGATGCTTTCCTCACGCAGAAGCAGGTGGATTCGTTCTTCCAATAAATAGGACACCATGGCGGGTGCAGGCTCCTTGGGTAGCCTGCACAGCCAGTGAACAGGAGGGCCAAGCGTGAATGCTCTTGAGTGTAGACGCATTCAAAAATCTTTCGGATCCGTAAACGCACTCTGTGATGCGAGCCTCTCCGTTCGGCCGGGAGAGATTCGAGCCATTCTGGGAGGCAATGGATCTGGAAAGAGCACCCTGGCAAAAATCCTTGGCGGTGTTGTTCGACCCAACCAAGGTGAAATCAAATTGTTTGATAAGACGTGTTCCATCCGTTCACCTCGCCATTCCAAGCGACTGGGGATTGTCATTACATCACAGGAATTAAGTTTATTTACAAATCATACTGTCGAAACGAATTTGTTGATGTGCGACATTCCGCGTAGCATAGGTGTTTTTACAAACAGGGCGAGAGTCAAACATGTTGGCCGTCAAGTGATGGACGAGCTGAACCTGTCACATCTCATCGGGAAGACCGTCGCCGAATTGGCTGCGAATGAGCAGTACATGGTGGAGTTTGCAAAGGCGTTGATCCAAAAACCCAAGATTTTAATTGTTGATGAAATCACTTCGGCATTGTATCGCGAAGAGGTCGAATTGGTGAAACAGATGCTTTTTCGTTTGAAAGAAAACGGCACGGCAGTCTTGTTTATTTCGCATAGAATGGCTGAAATTTATTCCATCTGTGACTCGGTGACCATCATGCGCAATGGAGAGACGGTCGCTACCGTGGGGATTCAGGAGAAAAACGAAAACGAGCTGCTGTCCATGATGAGTGGTCGTGACGTAACTGACGTCATCCATTCCCATACGGGTTCAGTGGCAACTGCGGATGGCCCTCCACTGTTGATGGCACCGCAACTTCGACTATCCCGGTTTGGGACCCAATTTGATTTCCGTGTTCAACCAGGAGAATTTGTAGGTATAGCAGGGTTGCAGGGGCACGGTCAATCCGACTTGGTGCGTACCTTGTTCGGCATGAGAGGTTCGGTGCACTTGAAACTTGAGGGACAGGATTTGCATGTGTCGAGTCCTCGCAAGGCTGTTGCCGCACGCATGGCGTTTATTTCAGGGGATCGGGAAAAAGAAGGTGTCTTTTCAGTTCGCTCCCTTTCCGAAAACCTCGCCGCTGTCAAGGAGCTTGTGATGGGGCAAACGGGACTTGCCGCGGATGCGGTCCTGCGTGAACAGGGAGTGAAGTTCGCGAGTGCAAAACAACCGATTCGCACACTCAGTGGGGGCAACCAACAAAAGGTCGTGATTGGTCGATGGTTGGTTACAAATCCCAAAATTTTATTGGCTGACGATCCTACCAAAGGCATCGATGTTCAAGCCAGGTTGGACGTGCACCACATGCTGTGCCGTTTAATCGAGAAAGGTTCGAGCGTCGTTTTCGTCTCCAGTGATGATGAAGAACTTGTACAACTGGCCCACATGGCGCCGTCGGCGCGAATTCTGGTCATGTATGAAGGGAAAATCGTGCGAGTCTTGACAGGCTTAGATATCACAACAGAAAACATCATATCAGCTTCGGTGCCAAGAGGAGCGCGATTTAAATGAACATTTTAAAATGGACAACATTCCCCGTATTGGTGCTAGTGATTGTGATGGCCGTGATCAACTCCGTCCTTACACCGGGATTTCTGACAATGTCCTCATTGTCTGGATTTCTTGGATCTTATGCTCCCTTGGTGTGTGCTGCGGTTGGCTCAGCCGTGGTCCTGTTCGGCGGGGGAATTGACATTTCTTTGGGCTCCATCGTCTGTCTAGTAAATGTTGTATTCATCACGATGCAGGGGTACGGATGGAACGTCTTAACTTCAGCGGCGCTCGCCGTGTTGGTTGGCGTGGGAGTGGGTGCATTAAACGGATTCGTAATCGGGTTCCTGAGAGTGAATCCATTGTTGACGACATTTTCAACATCGTCGGTCGCTGCAGGTGTCGCACTGTGGATCATGCCAACCCCCGGTGGCCAAGCATCGATGGATTTTGTCACCTGGTACAACGGAAATTGGCTAGGCATTCCGACGCCTGTCTACTTCATCGCCGTTGTGTGGCTTCTCTGGCTGTTTCTGTCCAAGACGCCCATTGGCATCTGGCTCTACGCTCTCGGATGCGACGAGCGAAAGGCATTTGCCTCGGCCATTTCGGTTGCATGGCTCCAGTTTTTTACCTACGTGTTTGCTGCATTGGCGACCGGAATCGGCGCTATCGCACTTACGGGAAGCGTTGGGAGCGGAGATCCGTTGGTTGGGCTGCCAATTTCACTCAACGCGATTGCCGCGTGTGTCATTGGGGGCATTTCTCTCATGGGTGGCCGTGGCGATTCTTTCGGCGCAATTTTAGGGGCATTATTCCTCGGCCTGGTTTCGACTACGGTGTTGGCTGCGCATGTACCGCCGTTTTACCAGGATCTCGTTTCGGGTGTCATCGTCCTGCTTGGCGTCATAGGATCTGTTTCCCTCTCGCGAAAACCAAAATTGGTTTCTTAGGAGGTGTTCAAACTGGTAGAACAGCAGGTCAAACGGATCATAAGTGTTCCCAACAAGCGTCTTCGTTGGTCGATAGTGCGAAACAACGTATACCTCCCGTCCGTCATCGCCAGTCTCGTGTTGCTTGGTTTAGGTCAAGTGATCAGCCCAGGTTTCGCCGATTTCAACAATATCGGCAATATCCTGGCGGTAGCGAGTATTTTAGCCATTGCTGCGGTGGGCCAAACAATGGTCATCGTATCGGGCGGCGAGGGAATTGACCTCTCTGTGGGTGCGGTCATGTCCATGGGCGCTCTGCTTGGAGCCAGTTTCATTCATGGCGAAGCCAGCCGTTTGCCAATCGCTGTCGTCTTACTTGTCCTGATTGGCGCAGCCATTGGTTATATCAATGGATTTGGAATTCAATGGGTTGGGATACCTCCGCTTGTCATGACGCTCATTATGACCTCGGTCGTCAATGGGTTTACGGTGGCCTACACGAAGGGGCAGCCATCGGGTGCCATTCCGAAGGTTCTTTTGGCCGTCGGACAGCCGATAGTGGGGCCGATTCGCTGGCTGTTGGTCCTGGCAATTGCCATCCTGGTCGCTTTCGGGATCATCATGAACAAAACGTCGTACGGAAAGCGGTTGTTCCTTATCGGCAGCAATAGAAATGCAGCCTTGCTCTCGGGAATTTCCGTGCGCGGTACTGTCACCGTGACCTATATGATTTCCGGGGTTATCGGTGCCTTGGCTGGCTTGATCCTCGTCGGATACACGGGAAACGCCCAATTGCAAATGGCGAGCGACTACACGCTGCTGTCGATTGCGGCCGTCGTGATTGGTGGGACAAAGTTGGCCGGCGGCGAGGGGACGCTGGTGGGTGCAGCATTGGGGGCAATCGTTTTGACGATGCTGACAAGCGTCCTGGTGGCCGTCGGCCTCCCGCAGGGCGTTCGCGAACTTGTGCAGGGCTTGACCTTGCTCCTAATTTTGGTTGCCTACTCACGCGCACCACGGCTTCGGCAATAAGGGGTGACTGAATTGGAGTTCGTGAATCCAATGGATTTGGCGCGTATCATCCCAGACGATGCCACGATTGCATTCGCAGGGTTTGGCGGTATGGGGCAATGTGACGCGGTTGTAAAGGCCATTCGTGACTCGTTTTTACAGTCAGGACATCCACGCAACCTGACTATTTTCCATGCGGCAGGACAATCGGATAGCACAAATGGGCTTGAGCATATCGCGTTGGAAGGGTTAATCTCTCGCATCATCGGCGGCCATTGGGGATTGTTGCCCAAGACTCGGACCTTGATTGAAAACAACCTTGTGGAAGCGTACTGTCTGCCACAGGGCCAGCTCACTCACTTATTTCGAACCATTGCCAACGGACTCCCTGGGCACTTTTCGCAAATTGGCATCGGGACGTTTGTGGATCCGAGAATTGAGGGTGGGAAATTTAACGAAAGGGCCAAACAAAGTGGTTATAGCCCCGTGGAACTCATCTCGATATTCGGGGAAGAGTACCTTTTTTACAAAGGCCTCTCGTTCGATTACGTCTTGATTCGAGGGACAGCGATTGATGAAAGAGGCAATGTGAGCACGAAGGAAGAACCGCTCAAACTTGAGCTCTTGTCCGCTGCCCAAGCGGCAAGGGCAGGCGGTGGAAAGGTCATTGTGCAGGTAAAGCATCTTGTGCAGTATGGAACTATTCATCCGAAGGACGTCGTGATTCCTGGATATCTCGTAGATTATGTCGTCATAGCGGACAATCCCGAACTGGATCACCGCCAGGTCCCGAATGCAGTGTATGATCCAAAGTATTCTGGAGATATACGCGTTCCGGTTGGGGATATAGCTAAGCTTCCACTCGATATACGCAAAATTATTGGCCGACGGGCGGTAAAGGAGTTGGGAAAGAACTCAATTGTCAATGTGGGCATCGGCATTCCTGGGGACGTGATTGGTCCGGTTAGCGCCGAGGAGGGCCTCCTCGACGATATGATTTTGACCGTCGAGTCGGGAGTGGTCGGCGGTGTTCCCGCTGGGAAAAACGAGTTTGGAATCACCGTGAACGCCGATGCCATCCTGGATCACGCCAGCCAGTTTGATCATTATCATGGCTGCGGTGTGGACGTCACATTTATGGGCGCAGCGGAGATCGATCAGGTTGGAAATGTGAATGTAAGCAAATTCGCAGGCCGCAAGGTCGGCTGCGGAGGATTCATCGATGTGACCCAACCCGCAAAAAAGGTCGTATTTTGTACGACTTTCACAAACGGGGGGCTTCATGTGACTGTGGACAATGGAAACCTCAAGATAGTCCATGAAGGGAGAAACAAAAAATTTGTTAACCGCGTGGCTCAGATTACGTTCAGCGGAAGTTACGCGTCTCGGCTTCAAAAACCAGTTTTGTACGTAACAGAGCGGGCTGTTTTCGAATTAGGCAAGGAGGGCATGGTTCTGACCGAAATCGCACCCGGGGTTGACCTGGAGAAGGACATCCTTGAACAGATGGAGTTTAGACCTGTCATTTCGCCGAGTCTGAAATTGATGGATGAAGGCATCTTTCGGGAGAAGATTGAATGATGGTGGACAAAATTTGGCAAGTGGGACGAAGCGTCCTGAGCAGGTGATAGGGATGCACTTCTTCATTCCTGCGCCGGTTATGAATTTGGTGGAGGTGATCAAGGGACTGCGAACTTCGCAAGCGACGTTCAATACTGTCGTCGAGCTCGCGAGGATGTTTAACAAGACCCCGATAAAGGCTCCTGACTCGCCCGGATTTACGGTGAACCGGATTTTTGTCCCGATGTGGAACGAGGCGATGTTTATGGTCATGGAAGGAGAGGATCCTCAAGATGTGGATACCGCCATGAAGCTCGGAGCCAACCTGCCAATGGGTCCGTTGGAACTTGCAGATTTCGCGGGGCTGGATACGGTCTTGGGAGTCATGGAAGTATTGCATAAGAATTTTGGGGATCCAAAGTACAGGCCATGTCCATTACTCCGAAAGATGGTTCAGGCTGGATTTTTGGGGCGCAAGACTGGACGGGGATTCTCTAATAATAATTACAACAATCGTCTTCAAGACCATCTGAATCCCTGAAACGTTAAAAGCCCCGCCAGACGGCGGGGTTTTCAACTTGCCGAAGAATGAACGGCGGGGCATCCGGTGATGTCCTGCTTGTCTGGTCTTTCGGTACCAAGTCCCCACTTGGCGCTAACTTGAGAAAACAAACTCCCCATCGAGATGGAAGGTCGTATTTTCTGAACATAACGCAAGCATATTGGTCAGCATTCGTTGTTGGGGCTCACTGGAATTGTGGGTGCCAACCTATTTGTATTACCATGTAAACCAATTCAACGGTTTGCGAAAACCAATCGAGAGACCCGAGGACTGATATCCATGCTCGTCAGGCAAGGCTGGGAAGTCATACCGACCAGAGAATACAATAAACGGGTTGTGCTGGACTTGATTCGGACTCGGTACCCGATTTCAAGAACCCAGATTGCCGAGATCACACACTTAAACAAGGCGACGATCTCTACCATCGTAAATGAATTTATATCAAAAGGCGTGGTGGCGGAGATTGGAAATGCCACTTCCGCTGTGGGGCGGCGCCCAATCCTGCTGGGATTTGTGCCCGACAGCGCCTATGTCATTGGTCTCGTGGTTTACGTGGACTATATCCATGTGGCCTTGACCAACCTAGAAGGGCAAATCGTCTGGGAGCTCAAACGGGAATTGAATAACACCAGTACGGACGAGGTCTTGACCAGCATGGTGGGTTGTATCCACGAGGCCCTGGGTCATAATGCAGGTTCTTCGTTGGGCGTGGTGGCCATCGGGGTAGGAGTGCCGGCCTTGGTCGATTTTGAAAGCGGTACCATCGTGCACAGCCCCAACCTGCAGCTGAGTTCTATCAATCTGAAGCAGTACTTGGAAATGGAGTTTTCGATCCCTGTCTTCGTGGACAATTCCGCCAACGTGGCCGCATTTGGAGAAAAGTTATTCGGCGTCGCCAAGCGGTTTCGACACTTTGTCTATGTCAGCGTTTCCACTGGCATCGGCGTGGGCATCTTCATGAACGGCCAGTTGCAGCGGGGGGCCGCAGGCTTCGCCGGAGAACTGGGACACATGGTCGTGGAGCCGCGTGGACTCAAGTGCTCGTGTGGAGGGACAGGGTGTTGGGAAATGTACGGATCGCTCAAAGCACTGTATAGACAGGTGGCGGACCACGTACAAGACGTCATGCCAGAGTACCACCCGGATGTCCTCCATGCGGTGGTTCAGGCCGCGCAAGCAGACAACACCTGGGCCCTTGAAGGCCTGTATTACATCGCGTACTACTTGGGAATCGGCATATCAAATATTGTAAATATATTCAATCCCGAGGCCATCATCATTGGCAACAAGATTACACCGCTGGCCAAGTGGATCCGCCCTATGGTGGAGACAGCTTTGCAGACTCGATGCTCGGCCAAACTGGTGGACCAACTGAACCTCATTGTGTCCGACAACGGGGAGAATACCGTGGTCATAGGAGCTGCATCTCTGGGAATAGACGGATTCATGGAGCAGATCACCCGCTAGCTTTGGCGTGCAAAGGGCAGGGAAGACACCATGGCAATAGCCCACCAATCTGCGACTGTGGAAGGGAGGCTTTTGGATGATGGACCCGACTATAGGGATCCAGGACTGCTTTTGCAACCTTTTAATTCTAAATAATTGAAATTAACTGTTGTTTAAGGGGGACGGAAGATGAGCAAAGCATCGAACAGAACAAAACTCTTGGGTGCACTCGCGGTAGTGACCCTCGGGACGACCGTGTCGGCATGTGGCTCCCAGTCCAATACCAGCAGCACGCAAGAGAATACAGCGGGCCATGCAACTTCCATGACGCTGACCATATTTACGTCCAAATACACGGCGAATCCGCAGGCCCAGGAACAATTCCTGAACAAGTTGGCTAGTCAATTCGAGCAGAAGAACCCAGGCATCAAAATTCAATTCACGTATTACGATTCAGCCTCTCAGGAGAACACGACCCTGCAAACCTCGTTGGCCACCCAACAGGGCCCTGACATCTTCGACATTGGGACCACGTTTGTGCCCACGGCTTACGCAATGAACGGGTTCCACGTATTGAGCAAACAAGATTGGGACAAGATTGGTGGTTTGCAGAAGTTCTTTCCTGCTCAGTTGAAAATGTCGGGTCCTGGTTCAGGTCATTACATCGCCGTTCCCTGGGAAATGGTTCCGTTTGGGCTTGTTTATAATAAGAAGCTCTTCAAGGAGGCGGGCATTCAGTCGCCTCCCAAGACATGGACGGAGTTTGTGAAAGACGCACAAAAGCTGACAAACCCAGCGAAGAATCAATGGGGCACAGCGATAGACCCGGCCGATTCCTTCGATCCTTGGCATGTCGGCTGGGTCTTGACCAAGCAGTTCGGTGGCGACTTTGTCAGTCCGGATTTGAAACGGGCGACACTCGATTCGGAAGCGGCCGTGAAGGGTTTAACTTTTTGGTTTGACTGGGTGCAAAAGTACAAGATAGCCTCGCCCAACGATATGACCAACAAGGGTACCGATGAACTTCGCGCCTTTGAGAATGGTCATGCTGCCATGCTCGTGATGCAGGGGACCTCACTCATCCCATCCTTGGAGTCGTCCGCCGTGAAGGATGATTATGCATTCGCTCCCATGCCGACGATTCCCTACGGCATGAATGCGTTGCCTCAAGGCGGAGTACCTGTCCAGACTTTCGTGTCTGGCAACGATTTCGTCATTCCCAAGTACGTGACTGGAGAGCGGTATCAGGCTGCGCTGAAATGGATTAAGTTCTTCACCGATGTGCCGCAGCAAAACGAGATGTACAAGGTATATGGCCAAATGCCCGTGAATGTAAACGCGTACAAAAACAACCCTGAACTCAACACCCCGGTCATCAAGGCTTTCGTTGAAGCGGAGAACCACGCGTACCCCATTCCTTTTACACCGGCGTGGGGCAACATTGAGGTGGTTTACGGCGGCGTGTCTAACAAAATCGCCAATGCAATCGCGACCCATTCGTACCATGACGGCGACATTTCGGCTGCCCTGAAAGCTGCTAATCAACAAGCCCAATCTTCGCTGCAGCAATGAGGCTCCGGTTGTCTTGGCTGAATTTCGTCATGGGTGAGGAGGGATGGAGACCATGTCTAGTCCACAGGTGCCGCTTGACACCGTTGGTACGGCGTATACGACGGCACCCCCCGGTGCCGTGCGTCGAAAGCGCATGTCCTCGTGGCAGAGGCCCCCATACTGGATGATGCTTCCCAGTGTGGCGCTGCTGCTGATTATCGTGGTTGCGCCTTTTGCCGTGAGTGTATACGCAAGTCTGACGAAGCTCAATCAGTATACGATAGCCCACTGGACCAGCGCCCCGTTCGTCGGATTGGAGAATTACGCGGACGCTTTTCGCCAGGGGAATGCGCTGGGAGCTTCCGCACTACAGAGCGTTTGGGTGAGTGTCTCGTTCTCCGTGGTCACGACCATTCTCATCACACCCATCGGGATCATCGCCGCTCTGCTTGTCAACAAGCCGTTTCGTGGCCGGCGGTGGGTCAGAACTCTGTTTCTGGTTCCCTATGTGATGCCGGTCTTTGTCAACGCGATCGTCTGGAGAATGTTGTTCATGAACGGCTGGGGACTGATTGACCAAGTCCTGGCCACGTTGCACCTGGCCAGCAAAGACACGTTCTGGCTTATCGGCCCCAGGAGTTTCTGGGCCATGGTGGTGGCTGATGTGTGGTCCTCATGGCCCTTTGTGTACCTCATGGTCTTGGCTGGGCTGCAGGGGATATCCAGCGATTTGTACGAATCCGCCAATATGGACGGGGCGTCGCCAGTCCGTGGCTTCTTTTCCATCACCCTGCCGATGTTGCGGCCTGTGCTCGGACTCGCCCTGTTGCTGTCTACACTGAATCACTTCAACAATTTTACCCTGCCGTTTATCATGTTCGGGACCCCTCCGTCACCGCAGGCGGATGTGTTGCCATTGAACGTCTATATCACATCTTTCCAGACGTTCAACTTCGGCCTTGGGGCGGCGATGTCCTTGATGACCTTGATTCTGATGATGATTCCAGCAGTGTTCTACATTCGAATGCTGCGCCTTGGGGAGGCCACATCATGATCCGTAGCATTTCCGCCCAACACAGGTTTTGGAACGGGATGAGAGCTGTCGGCATCGCCCTCATAGCCTTGTTCATCGTGATACCCCTTGCCTACATCGTCCTGATTTCGCTGACCCCAGATACCCAAGTGGGCGGTGGATCTCTGTGGCCCAGTCACTGGGCGTTTGAAAACTATGCAAAGATGTGGTCAACCGTGCACTTGGCGCAGGGAATCCGCAACAGCGTCATCATCTCAGGCCTGGCTGGTCTCCTGGCTACGTTGGTCGCGCTCGGTTCCGCCTATGTTCTCGCCAGGTTTCAGTTCCGCGGGCGCAAGACCTTTATGCTATCGTTGATTACCATTCAGACGATCCCGTCCGTGATGCTGTTGCTGCCGCTGTTTGTGATCATTGTGGTCATCCAAGACGCCATATCCATTCACCTTGTCGGACGATACTTCACAATCATTCTTACGTACATGACGTTTGCTCTGCCTTTTGCCTGTTGGCTGCTGTATTCGTATATGTCGGGGATACCGGTGGACTTGGAAGAAGCAGGATCTGTGGATGGATGCACTCGTCTCCAGGTCGTGAGATACGTTGTCATTCCGCTATTGTTGCCGGGGATGGTCGTCACATTTGTCTTTTCCTTTTTGCTCGCGTGGGGTGATGTCCTGTTCGCTAGCGTGTTGACCTCTGCCGAGACACACACGGTGGCCGTGAGCTTACAGACTTATGTGTCATCTGGAGAGTCGGGAGGTGATGTGTATTGGGGACAGCTCATGGCGGCCAGTCTGACCAGTGGGTTACCGATCATGGTTATCTTTCTGATATTCCAGAAGTATATCATCGGTGGATTAGCCAATGGGGCTGTAAAGGGGTAAACTGCGCCTGGCCAGGTCAGTCATGAAGGCTGACCTGGGAGGTGGCGCCATGGTTACGATTTCAGCCTTTGGCCCTCAAATCGCTGCTGGCAGAGATGGATTCTTAATGGAACTGAGGGAGACTCTTGGGTCACTCCACACAAGACGAGGTGTTGGACATGAAAGTGGCGTATTCCAATCTGGCCTGCCCGGAATGGTCGGTGGACGAAGTCTTTGAAAACGCGGTGCGTTACGGGTATCAAGGCGTGGAACTGAGGCTCCTGCACGGTGACGTCATTCCGGCGGCTCTCGATCCAGCGCAAACGAAGCTTATCGCTGCTGCCGCCCGGACGAGGGGGATTGAGATTGTCGGCATCGGCGCGTCCACGCGCTTTGCCATGGAGGACGAGGAGGAGCGGATGCAGAACGTGGCAGAACTGCTGCGGTACTTAGAGCTGGCGGATCGAATCGGAGCGCCGATGGTCCGCACGTTCGGCGGAACGGCCCCGGCATCGGCCGATGCGTCCTCGACGCGGGAGGTCAACCAACGGGTGGCGGAGTCGCTGCGCCAAGTGAGCCGCAGGGCACAGGAGTTGGGGGTATATGTGCTGCTGGAAACCCATGATGACTTTTCGCCCTCATTTCGGGTGGCCGAAGTTTTGCGCGCGGTTGATAGCCCCTACGTGAAAGCGTTGTGGGATACCCATCATCCCTACCGAATGGGGGAAACAGTGGAGACCACACTCAACAACCTCCGTGAGTGGTTGCACCACGTCCACCTGAAAGATGCGCGAAGAAAAGGGGACGATTGGGAGTTCGTCCTGTTTGGCGAGGGGGAGGTGCCTGTGCAAGAGATTGTCCATCAAGTCCTGAATGACGGCTATGATGGCTGGTTTTGCGTGGAGTGGGAACGAAAGTGGCATCCCGAAATTGCCGACGCCCACGTGGCGTTGCCTAAACACCGGGAAGTGCTGGAGGGATATTTTCAAGCTTACGAAAAGATGCGTACGCGTTGAGGAATTGGCTAGCGTTCCCCGACGTGATTTCATTCATGTGAGGAGCGATGTAGATGGCGACACCGGACAAGGTGAAAATGGGCGTGATTGGCTTGGGCAACATCGGCACGACGCACGTGCAGTACCTGCAATCCATGCCCGACGTCGAACTGACGGCCGTGTGCGACGTGGATGGAGAGAAAGCCAAAGCGTACGCGGATCGGTTTCACGCGAAAAGGTATTTCGTGAATCATACGGATCTGATACAACAGGCGGGAGTCGACGCCGTGATTGTGGCCGTGCCTCACTATGACCACACCCCCATCACCATCGAAGCTTTGCACAATGGCATTCATACGCTGTGCGAAAAGCCATTGGCGGTCCATGTGAACGCGGCTCAGAAAATGATAGCGGCGTATGAACAAGCCAAACAGCGTTACCCGCATCTGGTCTTTGGCATCATGTTCCAGGAGAGAACCCTTCCTCTGTACCGCAAGTTGAAGGAGATTCTCGACAGCGGCGAACTGGGACGGCTGATGCGCGTGACCTGGATCAACACGGCCTGGTTTCGATCCCAGGCGTACTATGACAGCGGTGGTTGGCGAGCGACCTGGGCCGGGGAGGGCGGGGGTATCCTGACCAACCAATGCCCGCACAACCTCGACATGTATCAATGGCTGTTTGGTCTCCCCAGTCGCATCAGCGGCCATGCGAACATCGGCAAGTATCACAACATTGAGGTGGAAGATGAGGTGACCGCTTACTTCGAGCATGACAACGGCATGATTGGCCATTTCATCGTGAGCACAGCCGAATCTCCCGGAACCAATCGGCTGGAGGTGGTCGGTGAGAACGGAAAGATCGTGTGTGAAAGGTCTCGAATCATCCTGCAGAAGAATCGTGTGTCCACGCTTCAGTTTCTGAAGGAGACGAAAGAGGCATTCGCCAACGTCGAAAGCGTTGAGACCGAGGTGCCGATTGACTTCGAGCAGCCCTCCGGGCACGCCGTCGTCACACAGCGATTTGTGGATGCTATACGTACCGCATCGTCCGAGTTGGTGGCCCACGGGCCAGAGGGGATCCGCGGCCTGACGTTGGCCAACGGGATCATGCTGTCGTCGTGGAAGGGCGAGATGGTAAGCGTCCCGTTTGACGGTGACGAATACGAAGCGTTAATTCAGGAACGCATTCGGACATCACGGTTTGTGAAGCAAACCAGCGCGGATGTCGTGGTGGATATGAAGTCGTCGTTCAGCGAGTGAAGGGTCCCATGAAGGGCACACGGCTGACCATCACGCGATTACACGGCCCTCACCGGTACGTGTGGTGAGGGCCATATTCGCCACAATGCCGGGCCGTTAGAATCTGGTTATGACATTAAACCCTTTGGTTCGAAAGTTGGTCATATTGTCAAGCACCTCATTGACATCTTCCAAACCGACTTCCCGTTCCACGAGCGCCTTGGGATTCAGGCGGCCTTCCGCCACCAGAGACAATAATCCGCGATAATCGGGATGTGGAATCCCAAGGCTGCCGACGATTTCGATCTCGGAAGTGGTAATGAAGTCCATGGGAAGGGAAACATGGCCTGTCTCTTCGGAGGTGGTCAGACCAATCTGAACATGTCGGCCGCCTTTGCGCAGGGACAAGACCGAGTTGAGCACGGTTTCTTGGATTCCTAGCGCGTCAATGCCCACGTGCGCCCCACCCTTCGTGATCTCACGAATGGCTTCGGGCACATTCTCCCTGCGCGCATGAACGACTGCAGTTGCCCCCTCCTGTTTGGCTTTTTGCAGTTTCTCATCGTCCACGTCGACGGCGATGACATGAGCACCTACCGCATAAGCCGTTTGAATGGCGGAGAGACCAACGCCACCCGCTCCTTGGACGGCCACCCATTGGCCCGGCTGCACAAGGCCGCGCATGACTCCGTGGTAGCCGGTCATGTACCGGCATCCGATGGCAGCCGCCGTCAAGGCGTCGACGTTGTCTGGAAGCCCTATCATATTGAATTCGGCATTGCGGACAACGACGTATTCCGCAAAGCTTCCATCCCAACTGAATCCGTAAACCCCGGTGTTATCGCATCGGTTGGGCACACCATTGCGGCAATACTCGCAGTGCCCGCAGGCATAGTGAAAGGGAACCGTCACCTTGTCTCCCAGCTTGAATCCTTGTACATCTTTGCCCAGTGCTACAATTTCTCCACCAAATTCGTGCCCTGGCGTGATAGGCAATTGGGGCGACAGCCCCAGCCAGGACAAATCTCCCATCCATCCATGCCAATCGCTCCGGCAAATGCCGCTTGCCTCCACACGGACGACGGCATCCTGAGGACTCGGACTTGGGTCTGGAAGCTGCTCAATGATCAACGGTTTACGAAATTCAACGACACGCGCTGCCTTCATTCCACTCATCTCCTTCGCTTCATATGTGAAAATCCAGCACTCTGCACGTTACGCACGATTGGATGAATATATTATATTCAGTATAATTTGTTTTTGATTCCGGAGATGTCTTTGTTCCATCATGACTGGCAACACATGTTTCGACCCGAGGAAACACCGCGTTGATCTGCATCCACTTGTCAAACGTTTCCTCCTAATCGACAATCGGCTGCATACTATGCAAGATCGACTCAGAGTCCGAAGCCAAAGATCTCCAAAGTCGTATACGAGCTGTAGACACGACACGAGTTATCCACAGGTCCCACGAACCAGCACCAGAACTGGGTTCGTGGGACTTTGTATGACTACCAACTGTCGAACTCGCGGGAAATGGCGTGTCCCTATCCCCTTATCGGCCAGCAGGCACCAGCCCAAATAACTGTTCCGCATTCCAAAAGCAAATTTTTTCTAAATCATCTTGCGGAATGTCTAAGGAGTGCAGAATTTCAATGGTGCTCTTGATGTAACCGGGTCCTTTCTCCGGGTCAAACGGACAATCGCTGGCAAAAACCAACCTGTTAGCTCCGAAAAATTCAAGGCCACATACTGTAGCCGCACGTGCCCCAAACAAGGCGGTGTCCGCGTAGAAGTCCTTGAAGTATTCAAACGGCCTGCGCCGCAACCCTTGCAGTACCGAGTTCAGATCCTCGTCGGATGTCCTGGAGCCCAACTGATCCCATCCCGGACCCACACGTCCTTCGAGGTACGGAATCAGACCACCCATATGATGGGCCACAACTTTCAGATTGGGGAGACGGTCGAGAATTCCCGAAAACACTAGGCGCGCCAACGCCGCGTTAGTCTCATAAGGCCAACCCAAGGCCCACCAAATTTCGTACTTTGATTTGGTTTCGGTTGCGTAGTCGGCCATCCCTGCTGTACGGGCTGGATGTAAGAGGATTGGACGGTTATACTTGTGGGCCACTTCGAATATGGGATAAAATTCCTCGGAATCTAAGGGCTTACCGTTTACGTTAGTATGGATCTGCAGTCCGTTCGCCCTGAGCTCTGTAAAGGCACGCTCGGCCTCCTTTTCTGCCGCAGCCGGAGCATTCATGGGGAGTGCTGCCAAAAAACCTGCGAAATGACGGGGGTACCGACTTACCAGTTCAGCCATCCCATCATTAGCCATTCGGGCTAACTCCACGGAGAGTGGGGGTTCTCCAATCGCCTCCAAGGGTGGCATGCCTAATGAAATAATCTGAGAATAATTATCAAACTGTTCGATGACCTTTAACCTCACATTGAGATCGTAAATGGCTGGAATGCTTCTCATTCTCTTCACGATATCCTTGCCCGACTGATGAATCTCTAGCAACCGGTGCCACAATCCGGGTGGAAAAAGTGATTGAAAGCATCGATATATCGCATTTGAATCTCTCCTCAAGCACATTTGTTTTTCCACACCAATTCGTTACCGCCGCGATGTCAGCCTTGCACTTCCGTGTGGGAATATGTCGTTGTTACATCCGCAGGTACCCCCTTGAGTCGCATGCACAGAATCACCACCGCGGCGATTAGAGCAGGTATCGCAGCCAACAAATAGATTTGTTGCAGCGTCCACTGCCTGGCAATGATAACACCGCCTATTAGAGGGCCAATGATGCTACCGACTCGACCGGCGCCAAGCGCCCAACCAACGCCAGTGGAACGGGCCGATGTTGAATAGAGGGCAGCTGCTAGTGCGTTGATGCCGCATTGACCATCCACGCACAGGAACCCGACAGCGGAGCAGCTCGCGGTGCAATTGTCGCGGGAGAGTGGGATGTTGTTAGCCGTCACCCGCGGCGAGCTGGCTATGGCAGTTTGCGCGATACGGACGACCATCCGGCATGCCGAGCGGTTCTTGACGGCAGATTACGCGGAGGACAAGGACAGTTGGGTTCGGGTGGAAAAACGCCCCATTGGAGTCGTGGCCGGGATTGCCATGGAACGCACCCATGGTTTTAACCATGCAAAAGGTGGCGCCGGCCTTGGCAGCAGGAAACGCGATTGTCATCAAGCCGTCACCGTTTGCGCCCATGGCGGTAACCACAGCACTGATGTCGGTTGCGGATCTGTTTCCTGCTGGATTGCTCAGTGTTATTCATGGCGAGGGGGACGTGGGCACGGCATTGGTGAAGCACCCCTTGGTACGGAAGGTGTCTTTTACCGGCGGGGGGCGGATCGCAAAGTCCATCATGAAGGATGCCGCCGAGTCGCTAACCGGAGTGCACTTCGAACTCGGGGGTAATGATCCAGCCATCGTGCTCAATGACGCTGAACTAGACACGGTGGTGCCCAAAATAGCCGCTGGGGTGTTTCGGCGCTCTGGCCAGGTGTGCTTTGCCATCAAGCGCATATATGTCCCGGATTCACTTTACGAACAATTCTACGACCAATTCTGCAGCGTGGTGGATCAATACCAAATTGGTCATCAATTGGACGACAGGGCCACATTTGGGCCGATGAACAACGCCAATCAGTATCGGTTCGTGAAGGAGCTTGCGGAGAGGGTCCGACAGACCAACGCTAGGCTGGTCGAATTAGGGCAAATCCTCCAGTCCGAGAACTGGAACAACGGCTATTATCTGAGACCGATGGTGGTTCGGGACGCTCGACCGGAGCACGAGGTTGTCACCTGTGAGCAATTCGGTCCGCTGATTCCCATTGTGCGCTACCATAAGGAGGACGAGGTCATACACTGGGTCAATGCCACGGAATATGGCCTTGGGTCATCGATATGGACATCAGACGAAGAGCGGGCCACACAGCTGGCAGGGCAGATAGAGGCAGGAATGACCTTCGTCAATGGGGCTGGACAATCGATTTTGGGGCACGAAATGATGCCATTCGGCGGTATCAAGCAAAGTGGTATAGGACGAGAGAACTCTCCTGTCGGCCTGGCCGAGTACGTGGAGTACTACGCCCTCAACGTGCATAAGTCCGACTGACGGTTCATGAGTCGGAGGATGCCTTTCAGCAGAAAAATTTAGAGAAACACACGAAGTGCGATAGACCGCGTTGTGGTATAACAAATGCAGGATTGAGCGGGTGTCGCTGTTGAATGAACGTCTCCGATAGTTCAACACGCGACTCCCGAGCTTGTCCGTTGGAGAATTCTAATTTCCGCTCCTCTTGCGGGTAAACTCCCGAGTCATATGTCATAATAGGGGGGTGATTTGAGCACTCAGCCATGAATCCTGACAAAGGAGTTGTGCCATCGTGCCAGTAAAAGTAACCCCCTATCTGGTCATGAACGGTAATGCAAATGAGGCTATCGCGTTTTACGAAAGGGCGTTGGATGCCAAAGTTGTCTTTAAGCAAACTTTTGGCGAGATGCCGGAAAACCCGGACTTTCCTTTGCCAGCGGATGCTAAGGACCGCGTATCGCACGCGACGATACAAATCGGAGAAGATGTCCTCATGTTTTCCGATACGTTTCCGGGTCAACCTCATCAATCAGGAAATCAAGTTACCATCTGTATTTCGACCAACGATAAAGAGCAGTCCAAACGGTTCTTTGATGCCCTGAAAGAAGATGGGAAAGTCAGCATGCCCCTGCAAGAGACGTTTTTTAGCCCCGCATACGCCGTGTTGACGGACAAGTTCGGGGTGACTTGGCAAATCCATACGGACGGATCTCACTCATAATCTTGATTTTGTCGGCCGGGGTGTCCCAAGACGTAAGCGTTGCTTGCGTGACTTGGAACGGGATCACCCCGGTTTTGACGGTACGTTGGTTGTTTGCCTGAATGATAACACAACATGGGATTTCGGCGCAGACAGCTCTGAGGGTACTTTATTGCTGATATTTCAGTCTAATAGCATCTCAGGATTGCATCTGCGCAAAATTCATGATAATGTGTGAGTGATTAAACGTTTAATCAAATCTTGCTAATAGTGAAGGGGGATACGCTATTGAATAAAGCAAAGAAGTAGATAAAACGAATAAGCAGTTCGCTCTGGAGGGATGCATGGTGCCGGAAGGTCGTGCGGATCGTCCCTTAACAATAAGAGATATCGCGAGGATGGCTGGGGTTTCGACGGCCACCGTATCCAACGTGCTAAACGGGACCGGGCGAGTCGCCAAGAGCACCATAGAAACCGTTTTGTCCATCGTGGAAGACACGAATTTCAAGGTGAATGCCTCGGCCAGGACGCTGAGACAGAAGACCTCACGTTTAATTGCCATTTTGGTTCCCGGGTTCGTAATGGGAACCAACAGCAACCCGTATTATTGGGAGTTCGTCAGCGGCGTCTCCAATGTGGTTGACGATAAGGGGTTCGACGTCATCCTCAAAGGCATCTCATCACTGGACGACATCCATCTGGTTGATGAGCGGAACATTGACGGCATCCTGATCATTGGTGCGTTTGGCTTCATGGAATTCGTGGATCCGATTATTGAACTCGGTATACCGGTAGTTTTTGTGGACAGCTACCTGGAGGACAAGGCTGTCAATCTGGTCAATCTGGATGATAGGTACGGCACGTATTTGGCCACCCAGCACGTATTGGCTCTGGGGCATCGCAAAGTGTTGTTTGCTTCATCGAAGCTGATTCCAGGTGGCGTCGAGAATGAACGGTTTTATGGATACAAAGAAGCCATGAAGGCAAGCGGTCTGATTGTGGAACCAGATTGCCTGATTGAAACGGACATTTCGTTTGAGGCGGGCCGGCAATTGGCGCATCGTTTGTCCGACAGGAGCGACTACACGGCCGTCGTCACGACTGGGGACGCCTTGGCGTTGGGACTCCTTAGGGGATTTTACGAATGCAGCCTGCAGGTGCCGAGGGATGTTTCGGTTATCGGATTTGACGATTTGCGTCAATCACCTTATGCCATCCCGGCGTTGACCACGGTGCACCAGGATGTCGTTCAAAAGGGAGAACGGGCTGCCGAAAGGTTGTTGCGGTTGATGGAAGACGGGCCCGACCAGGAAACCGAATTCATACGACTGACACCCAGGCTGGTGGTCCGAGAAAGTTGCGCGCCTCCTAGGGCGTAGCTCTCCTCAGAGGGATGTTGTCGCGCTTACGGTCCAATGGGCACACATATGTAAAGCTGCAACTTGGTCCATCCGTGGACGGGCATCCATGCTGATAGAACAGCTGGTACGCCAAACGGAATGAAGGTGGGGGGTCTGTGAAAATGTCAAAGTGGCAATGGCTCATCGCCGTGTCATTGGGAACCGCTATAACCGTCGCTGGCTGCGGGTCGGGCTCTGGCGGGAATACCAACGGTTCCAAGAACTCGGCCGTCACGCCGCAATCCCAGGGCAGCGCGGCATCGACTCCGTCGGTTCTAAAAATCGGACCGGGTGTTAGTGGAGATTTCCAGCATGTGTTCAATCCCTTTCAAGGTGGCAGTGCGGCTCCAGGGACAAACGGATTTATCTATGAGTCGCTGTTTTATTTCAATCCGGTTGGGCCGCAGCAGTACGGCCTGCTCGCGTCGTCCTATAAATGGAGCCACGGGAACAAGACTCTGACCGTCGAGTTAAGGAAGAATGTCACCTGGACAGATGGAAAGCGCTTCACGGCAAAGGATGTGACTTTTACCTTTGGCCTGCTGAAGAAATATCCCGCGACAGATACCAATGGGATCTGGAACCAGCTGTCATCCATATCCGCGAAGGGAGATTATGAAGTCACTTTTGACTTCAAGAAACCGAACGTGCCGTTTGCCTGGTACATCCTCAGCACCATCATTGTGCCTGAGCACATTTGGGCTGGTCTCGGCAGTCCTACCAAGGCGGTGGTTCAGAACCCGGTGGGCACGGGCCCGTACAAACTCTCCAGCTTCAGTCCGCAAATCATTAAGTATCAGGCCAACGATGATTATTACCTGGGCAAACCGCCTGTCAAGACAGTGGAAATGCAGGCGTACGCAAGCAACGACGCCGAGACCATGGGGTTGGTCAAACATGAAGTAGATTGGTCCGGGATTTTTATCCCTAACATTGATAGCGTTTACACCTCCAAGGACGCCAACAATCGCTACTGGTTTCCGCCCAATGATGTCGTCATGCTGTACGCCAATTTGAAGGATCCGCTGCTGAAACAATTGCCGGTTCGTGAGGCCATCAGTCTTGGAATCAACCGTAAAGAGTTGGTGCAAAAAGCGGAGGACGGGTATGTGGATGTCGCGAGTCCGACTGGATTGGTGCTGCCGAACAATCAGGGCTGGGTGGACCCGAAGCTGAAGAACACCAAGTTTACCTATGATCCAAAAACGGCTGTACAGATCCTGGAGCAGGCCGGCTTCAAGAAGAACAGCAAGGGGATTTTTGTATCGCCAAGCGGTCAGGAACTGTCCTTCACATTGCAGATTGTCCCCGGTTGGTCGGACTGGAACACGGCCTGTTCTCTGATTGCATCCCAGCTGAAGAACATTGGAATTGACGTTCAGGTACAGGGTGAACAGGCAGCTGCCTACACCTCGAATCTGACCAGCCACAAGTACCAGCTGGCGCTGTCGTGGACGGTGGCGGGGCCAAGCCCCTACTACCTGTATGAAAATTTATTGGGTTCCAATGGAGGATGGAACATTGAGCAATGGCACGATCCCGGTACGGATAAGGTATTACAGGATTTTGCTACAACCACGAACAAAGACCGGCAGGAAGCAGACATTTATTCCTTGGAACACACGATGGTTCAAAAATTGCCTGCGATTCCGCTTTTCTATGGGGTTCATTGGTCGGAGTACAATGACAAGCAATTCAAGGGATGGCCAACGGCCGACAATCCCTATGCCAATCCTGCCCCGTACGAGTGGCCAGGGCCGGAGATTGTCTTGATGCATTTGAAGCCTGCGGACTAATTTGGCTCGTCTGTACCACCGTCGCCGATTGAGAATCGCCAACTATGGCACCCAAATTTCGCTCCAGCGATCTTGGGTGCTTTTTTATTGGGCGTTGATTCGGGGGGATATTAAGAATCTTTATGACCTTATTTGTAATGTATTGTTACATATCCGATTGAGTGCTGAAATACGACCTGGTACTTTGTGCATACAGTGTTAACTCACTTTTTTGCTTTCGCTACAGCCAATCTTCGACAACATCATTTTGTAATGAATTCGGGGAGGATGAGTTATGTTGTCTAACAATTATGCGCCGCCTGTCCTCAAATCCATGGGTTCCATGTTTACAGGTCTGACATTGAGCGACCAACGCGCTCAGACCTTGGCCACCATATTGGAGACCTACATGCAGGATATCCGGTTGTTGGACGAGATTGAAGCGGTCGACACGGAACCGACGGTGCCATTCAAGACGGTGCCATTCGAGTGGAAGGAGGCTCGATTCCAATGACGAGCACACAGACGTTGGCGTTCGCGACGATAAGTGAGACGGCGCCACGGATTCAGAGCCGGGAGGTGTCCCCGGTCGAAGTGACGGAACAGATGCTGGAGCGGATTGAGGCCATCAATCCGAAACTGAACGCGTTTGTGACCATGACACCGGAACTTGCCATGGAGCAGGCGCGGCGGGCCGAAGGCGAGATACTCAAGGGCAACTACAGAGGTCCGTTGCACGGCATCCCCATTGTCCACAAGGACCTCTATTATACCAAGGGGATTCGCACGACAGCCAGTTCGAAGATCCTGGAAGATTTCATCCCCGACTATGATGCGACGGTGGTAGAGAAACTGGCCGACGCGGGCTCCATTTTGCTCGGCAAGGTCCAAACTCACGAGTTTGCCGCCGGGGGCACAACGGACAGCCCGCACTTTGGTCCGTGTCACAATCCCTGGGACGTGGACCGGGTCCCGGGCGGATCGAGCGGAGGAACGGCTGCGTGTGTGGCAGCCGGCCTCGCCTTTGCTGGGACCGGATCGGACACGGGGGGATCCGTTCGCATTCCGGCGTCATGCTGCGGTGTGGTGGGCATGAAGCCGACTTACGGGCGCGTCAGCCGCTATGGCATTTTCCCGTTGGCATGGTCCCTCGATCACGCCGGCCCCCTCGCACGCAGCGTCTTGGATGCGGCTCTGTGTCTGCAGGTCATGGCCGGTTATGATCCGAAAGACGATTCGACCGTGGACCTGCCTGTTCCGAATTATGCCGAGGAACTGCAGCAGAGTATCCGGGGCAAGACCGTTGGAATACCGAGCGAGTACTATTTTGACGGCCTCGACAGTGAGGTGGCAGTGGCTGTGGAGTCGGCCATCGAGGTCTTCCGCGATCTCGGCGCCGACGTGACGGAGGTCCATATCCCGATGATTCGCTACGCTCCAGGAGCGGAGTGGGCCATCTGTCTGAGTGAATCAGCCGCCATTCATGACGCCTGGATTCAATCGCGCCCAGACGATTACTCAGACGACGTTCGCCTGATGATAGAGGCTGGGAAATTCATCCCTGCCACCCGCTACTTGCAGGCGCAGAGGGTTCGCCACCTTATCCGTGACGATTTCATGGCTGCCTTGGCGAAGGCGGATGTCCTCATCACGCCCACCTTACCGTTTGTCGCTCCGCGCATCGGCAATAAGGATACCTCCCTGAGCATCGCAAGGTTCACCTTTCCGACGGATGTGACCGGACTGCCCAGTCTGTCCCTGCCGTGCGGATTTTCATCGGATGGTTTGCCGATTGGTTTACAGGTCATTGGGGCTCCCTTTGATGAATCTGCCGTTCTGCGCTTTGGATACGCCTATGAGCAGGCAACGGATTGGCACCATCATCACCCAACCCTGTGATGTAATGGATGACTCAAAAGTTGACACTGACAGACACGCTGGGAGGGAGAAGGGATGTCGGCAATCACCCAAGGAAACAGAAGGCGCACGTTTAACAACCTCGTTAATAATCCGGTCCTGGAAGACTACTCTTTGCGCTACGCTCCAAGTTCGTATCGGAAATGGTCGCCCTGGGCCGTGTGTCTGTCGGGGATTGGAGGCGTGGCCGCCATGGCCAGCTATGCCATTGGTGGCTCGCTAGCCATTGAGTACGGTGTGACGAATGCGCTGCTGGGGATTTTGGTCACGTCTCTCATCAGCTTTCTGACCAGTACCCCCATCGCCTTTCAAATCGCCAAGTACAACATTGATATGGACCTGCTCACCCGAGGGGCGGGGTTCGGATACTTGGGGTCGACATTGACGTCTCTCATCTATTCTACCTTCACATTGATCTTCTTCGCCTTGGAAGGGGCCATCATGGCCCAGGCCATTACGGATTTCTTCCACATCCCGATTTGGGTCAGCTACTTGATCTGTGGTATTGTGATCATTCCTCTCGTCCTCTATGGGATGACGGTTCTGACGAAATTCCAGAAATTCACCCAACTGATTTGGATTGCGCTCCTGGTTCTGGCGATTGTGGGCCTCATCGTTCGCAATCCAAGTTCCATTCACCAATGGGCCCACTTTGCTGGACAGTCGTCATCGGGTGAGGGATTTTCGCCGTTGATGTTCGGGCTGGTTGGCGGGGTATGTCTATCCGGGATTGCGCAGATTGGGGAGCAGGCTGATTATCTGCGGTTCATGCCGGATCGGACCGAGAAGAACCAGCGGACGTGGGCGTGGGCTGTGGTCATCGGAGGACCGGGATTCGCGCTGATTGGGATTATTCAAATGCTCATCGGGACCTTTCTAGCATCTTATGTTTCGTCGGTCGCCGGACCGGCCGAGGCCGACGTTCCCATGACCATGTTCCATTACGCCTTTCGCGCGATTTTTGGGAATCCGTATCTGGGTCTGGTGATGGCGACGCTGCTCGTGGTCCTGTCCCAATTGAAAATCAACGTGTCGAATGCCTACTCGGGTTCGTTATCCTGGTCCAATTTCTTCTCACGGACGCTTCACCGACATCCGGGGCGAGTGGTCTGGCTGTTGTTTCAAGTCGCGGTCGGGGTGCTCATTATGGAGTTGGGCGTATTTGAGACCATCGACCGCATTCTCGGCTTCTATTCCAACGTTGCCGTCGCCTGGATTGGCGCCATCGTGGCTGATATTGTCATCAACAAACGGATTTTGAAGCTCAGTCCTCCGTACATCGAGTTTAAACGCGCGCATCTCTACAACTTTAATCCCGTGGGATTTGGCTCCATGATCATCGCTTCGGTGGCCTCCATCATTGCGTACTTTGGTGTCTTTGGCCCGGTGCTGCAGGCCTATTCGCCTTTCCTGTCGCTGCTGTTGGCCATGGTGTTGGCGCCCACGATTGCCGTGATAACAAAGGGCAAATATTATCTGGCCAGGACCAGCCCAATGGAATCCTGGTTTGAGAGGTCGGGCGTAGTAACCTGCTCGGTCTGCAAAAATCCGTTTGAGTCTCACGATATCGCCTTTTGCCCCTTTCATGGTGGACCGATTTGTTCCCTGTGCTGCAGCCTGGAAAGTTCATGCCATGACGCATGCAAGGTGAGTCGCGCTGCGGTCATCCCCGACGATGAACCGGGCAGTTACGGCGCCTATTCACCGTGAATCTTCTGTTCAGACTTTGAATACTGTTTTGCGTATTCGATAATTCAGGAGGCGACAGAATGAGAGAGTATCTCGATCCGGCCGAGACGGCCCTGATTATCGTCGATGTCCAGAACGATTTCTGCCACGAGGAAGGAGCCTGCGCGAAGCGGGGGGACGACGTCACGGCGGCCCAGGCCATCATTCCCCCACTTCAGGCATTGATTGAGGCGGCCAGAACACGCAGCGTTCCGATTATCTTCGTCCAAATGACGCTGGACGAGCGCACCGTTTCCGATGCTTGGTCCGCCCGAATGGACGATCCGGTCGCAGTCTGTGCGAAAGGTAGCTGGGGCACCCAGTTCTATAAGATTGCCCCTCAGAGCGGAGACATTGTGGTGGAGAAACATCGGTACAGCGCATTTATCGGCACCGAACTGGACATGATTTTACGCAGCCTGAAGCGAAAGTCTCTTGTCATCACTGGGGTTGCAACCAACGTCTGTGTCGAATCGACAGCAAGGGACGGGTTTATGATGGATTACCATGTGACACTGGTCGAAGATGCCTGCGCTGCCTACAACACCGAGTTGCACCATACAACCTGTGAAAATATCAGGACTTACTTTGGCAAGGTCTTGCGCACATCCGATGTCGTACAGTATTGGGAAAATACAGTGACCATATAACAATGCGGTACAACAGCGCAGAGTTCCTGCGGGCGGCGGGTGCACGCCGCTTATAGCTGCTCGCGAAAACCACGGATGCGTATCCGTGGTTTTGAGCTTTACGGAGTGGCCACGTCATCAGCACCCGTTTGCGGCATGCAGTCTACCATCGGGCAAAAAGCACATGGTTTCACGAACGCGGGGAAGGTGAGATCAGTTGGACTTCGAGGAACTCCAGTCTTTCATGGTCGTTGCCAGGAAGAAGAGTATTTCCAAAGCCGCTCGCATTCTGCATGTCACTCAACCTACCTTGAGTATGCGCCTGCAAAGGTTGGAATACCGGCTCGGAGTCAAACTGTTGGAGCGCAAGTGGGATGGTGTCCATCTCACGAAACACGGCCAATTTTTCTTATGGTATTCGGTCAAGGTGCTTCAGAACATGGAAGAAGCCGCGACGCTGATCCGCAGGCAGGAGAGCAGTGAACTGACGCGCCCATTTAACGCCATGACAAGATCCAACGGATTGAAGATTGGCATCGACAAGACACTGTGCCCGGCGCTGGTCCATACCATCATTCGCGGTATCCACAAGCTCAATTCTGACATTGACTATACATTCATCACGGAGTATTCCGACCTCATGCTTGATCTGATAGAACACCAGGAGCTCCAGATCTGTATCTGTTTTTCTAATGAACTGGTCCCCGGAATCGAAGCGTTGCCGCTGTTGGACGATGAGATGGCCCTGATCTATCCGAAGCATGGGTACGTGCAAATTCGCGAAGACTTGAGCAATGTCGCGGAACTAAGGGATAGGCCGTTTGTGTTGTTAAGCGGCTCACCACTCATCAACTTTCGCGAGGTCGTTGGCCAGGCGTTTCTCAACATGTATGGTGTGGTACCAAGCCGTTATCACATTGTGGACAACATCCAAGTTCTGTTGGACATCGTGGCCCAAGGTGCCGGTTATTCATTCGTCATGGTCAGCCAATTGTTTCATCTTCTCGAACAACAACTTCCATTTCACATGATTCGTTTGGGAAGACAGTATCCAACGGTCATGCTTCGATTGGTCTACGTAAAAGACGACAGTGGAGCCTTTCCCGTTGAACAAATTGCCATGCAACTGCATGCTCGGCTGGCCGCGGAGATGTCTGTCATGTCTGCTCGATTTCCCGGCAGATGACCTGGAGGGAGCTGGACGTCTGGCATGTACAGCGGACTTGAGCGATAGCCTCTTCCAGAGACCTAAAATTCGAATGTTTTTCCAATAAGAAAAGATCATGAAAGCGCTTGACTATTATTCTCTGGCAGACTATACTTTCACACAGTTAGTTAGAAAGGTGGAAATTCTTGATTGCGAGGCGATGCGGTACTACTGCGACGGTTGAACGAGCGACGGATATTAAACTCAATTCGTCTAAAAGGGCCCATTTCTCGAAGTGAATTGCAGCGAGAACTCGGATTGGCACTGCCCACGGTTTCACGCGGGGTTGACAGACTGGTAGAGCGTGGGTGGATTCGCTCAGTGGGCAGCGGAGATTCGACGGGAGGACGTCCACCGGAGTTAGTGGAGGTCAATCCAGATGGTGGGTTTGCCTTAGGGGTCGATCTGGGCCGAGATACGGTTACCACAGTGATAACCGATCTCTTTGCCAAGCCCAAGTATACCAGCACATTACGACTGGTCGACTTGGGGGGCCCTGAGGGATTGGCTGAGTACCTCGGCGATTTCATGGAGACCTGTGGCTGCCCGCAAGACTTGCTGGTGGGCATTGGTGTCGCTGCGCCCGGTCCATTGGATACACAAAACGGCCGTCTTTTGCAGCCGGAAGACATGCCAGAAGTTTGGCACGGAGCCTCCATAGCCAGTTTGTTTGAGGAGCAGTTTTCTGTGCCTGTGTACCTTGAAAATGACGCAAATGCAGCCGCGCTCGGTGAGACCTGGTTTGGTGACCGAGGAGATGTGCGCCATGCATTGTTTGTGCTAGCCGATGCCGGCGTCGGTGCCGGCGTAGTCATTGACGGTTCTGTTTATGCTGGGGCACATAATATGGCAGGGGAGTTTAGCCACATGACTGTCAATATAGACGGCGAGTGGTGCACCTGTGGGCGACGTGGCTGTGTCAACAGTGTGGCCTCACGGCATGCGATCGAGTGGAATGTGCGACGTTCTCGCGAGCGTGAGGAAAATGAACCCTTTGAAGAAATTATTCGGCGCGCGAAGGGGGGGATGGAGCCGGACGTATCCGTAGTGCAGTCGGCGATTCTGTATCTGAGCGTGGGGATTGCCAATATGGCGTACACATTTGATCCTGACTTGGTGATTCTAGGGGGGTCTATGTTATTGGTGGACAAGTTTGTCAGTGATTCCGTGATCCACGAACTGCAGAGGCTCATACGCAGTAGCTGTACCATCGTCGAGACCCGGTTTGGGTTGCAGGCGGTGGCTATCGGCGGGGCCACCTTGGCTCTTCAGGGAATCTACGACGTCAAGCCACTTGTGGCGGTAGACAGCTGATACAGAGAGGATGACGACAGTGGGGGTATACCGTTACCCTGAAAATCCCATATTGACCCCGGCAGACGTACCGCCACACCGCGACGACTTCGAAGTTATTGGTGTGTTTAATGCCGGAGTGGCCAAATACCATGATGAAATCATTCTGTTACTGCGTGTGGCCGAGCGACCGGTTGCGGAAGATGAGCGGATCGTGAAGGCTGCCATCTTCGATGTAAGCGCTAAAGGTCTTCGAATCGAGACATTCCATCGGAACGATCAGCGTTATGACTTTTCGGATCCGCGCAGTATCGCGCCTGTTGAAAGAAGAAAAGGGGACTTTACGTACCTGACGTCCATCTCCCACCTGCGGATTGCCCGGAGTGTTGATGGACGCCACTTTCGCGTTGACGAGCGACCGTTTCTTTACCCGCAGACGGAGTTGGAGACATTTGGCGTGGAGGACGCTCGGGTTACGCAAATCGGCGATACCTATTACATCACGTACAGCGCAGTCTCTGCGCGCGGAGTAGGCGTTGTATTGGCTTCCACAAAGAATTTTCACGACGTACAGCGCCATGGCATGATCTTGCCACCCGAGAACAAGGACGTGGTTCTCTTTCCTGAACCGATAGGGGGGAAATACTACTGCCTGCATCGCCCGGTGCCGAGCGGCAACGGTTCACCAGACATATGGTTGGCCGAGTCGTCAGACCTCAATCATTGGGGAAATCATCACCATTTGATGGGTTGCCGCCCAGAAGCTTGGGACAGCAGAAGGCTGGGAGCAGGCGCGCCTCCACTGAGGACGGAGCACGGGTGGTTGGAACTTTATCACGCCGCCGACGAGGATGCACGCTACTGTGTGGGGGCGGTCCTACTCGATCTTGAGGATCCTTCTCAGGTTCTTGTTCGCTCCCGGCATCCCATTTTGGTACCAGAGGCTGACTACGAGACAAACGGATTCTTTGGAAATGTTGTGTTCCCTTGTGGTGCTCTGCTCCAAGGAGATACTGTACAAGTCTATTACGGCGTGGCGGATACTTCGATGGCATGCGTGGAAATTCCACTGCAGACCATATTGGATTCACTTGGATCATAAGTAAAGGGGGACAATGCATGATGTTGAACGCCGCGACTAAGTGGACCGTAAGTGTAGTCATGGCAGGAACAGTACTCTTGTCTGTAACAGCTTGTGGTAGTGGAGGGGGAACTGGCAACGGTAACAGTTCCGGCAAAGGCACCTCGACAGGGCCGGTTACCATTACGTTTGGAACGTGGGGCGGTGCAGAGGAAGATGCCCAACTGCACAAGATCATCAACAAAATCAACCAGGAACATAAGAATGAATTCCAGATTCGCGAGATCAATACACCAAGTAACTATGATCAAAAGTTGAAGACCGAGATTGCGGCCGGATCGGCTCCGGATATTTTCTATCTGTCGGATGGGGAGGCCGCCACCTATGCGCAGAGCGGCGCCATTCTCGATTTGCAGCCGTATCTAGATAAATACAAAGACAAGTATGTAGTAGCCAATATAGATAATTACTATCCGAATACACTGAAAAACGACAAGTACAATGGAGACTACTACGCTTTGCCGTGGATTGGACAGCCGACCGTGATGTATTACAATCCGAAACTTTTTAAACAGGCCGGTTTACAAGAGCCCAAGAACGGTTGGACGTGGCAAGATTTTCTGAATGACTGCCGTCAAATCAAGCAAAAGACTGGGATTTATGGATTTCTCTTGTCTAACGGTTGGCCTCCGGTGTACGACTTTATTTGGTCCTACGGCGGAGACTTTTGGAACAAAGACATGACCAAGAGTACCTTCGATTCACCACAGACTGTGGACGCTCTAAATATGCTGCACACTCTGGTACAGGAAAAGCTCGTCCCGAGCCAGGCGGAGTTGGCTAACGTGGATATTGAAGACTTGTTCCGACAAGGGAAGGTGGCGATGTTCGCGGGAGGAGCTGCCGATGGCAACTATGCAGCGAAAGGATTTCAGGCCAAGGTGGCTCCACTGCCAAAAGGCGCTGTCCAAGTGACGGACTTGGGTATTGATGACATGGCCATCAATGCCCACACGAAGGTGGATAAGGAGACAGTATTCAAGGCGTTTGTGGCACTGCTCGACGGGATCGACCACTGGAAGGTTGTTCCGCCCATTAAACAATACGCGGCCAACTTGGAACAGTTGGATGTGCCTGATGCTCCGGGGGGACACACGCCCAAGGACAGGATTCAGCCCATCTTGACGTCGATGGAACACGCGCGCCTTTTGCAAGCGCTTCCGAATCCGACAGCACAGCAGAACTTCTGGAACGTGCTGGCCAACGATGTCTATGAGCCGTTGCTGTTGGGCAAAGAGACGCCAGAACAGATCGCAAAGAAGACTCAAGATGACTTGAATAATCTGCTGAACAAATGAGTGGTCGTTGACACGACAAGCCGCAGGCATACCAGGAGCGGTCTGTTGTATTCCTTCTGGCACGTTGTGCAAGTCACGCGGCTCCTGGCGGTGAAACCAGGGGCCGCGGGTCTATGGGAACAGGGGGGGCTGGATTGAACACGAAACACCGTGAGGCGCTATTAGGGTATCTTTACATCAGTCCCTGGTTGATAGGTTTTGTCTGCTTGACGCTGGGACCTTTGCTTGCGTCCCTGTATTTTGGGTTTACTCAATACAACCTGTTGAATGCACCGAAATTCATTGGACTACAGAATTATATACACCTTCTATATGATCCAGACTTCTGGCAGTCTCTATATGTTACTTTCTATTACGCCATCTTCTCGGTTCCATTGGATTTGTTGGTGGCCTTGGGCATGGCGATTCTCCTGAACCAAAAGGTGCGATTCATGCGTTGGTTTCGCACCATATTTTACTTGCCTGCGGTGTTGCCTCCGGTGGCCGTAGCAATTTTATGGAACTGGATACTAAATCCCAAATATGGGATACTAAATCGCTTCCTTGCTATATTGCATTTGCCGCAGCCCCAGTGGCTGGTGACCCCACAGTGGACGGTCCCGTCCTTCATCGTCATGAGTGTTTGGGGAGTCGGCACCTGGATGATCACGTTTTTGGCTGGCTTGCAAGATGTGCCTGTGAGCCTGTATGAGGCCGCCATTATAGATGGTGCGTCCGTGTGGAAAAAGTTTTGGTACGTCACATTGCCCATGATTTCTCCTGTGCTGTTTTTCAACCTGGTCATGGGTGTAATCGGTGCATTTAGTTTCTTCACACAAGCGTTCGTCATGGGTTCCGGATACGGAGGCCAAGGAGCGGGCGTCAACAATGCTGGCTTGTTTTACGCTCTGAACATTTATATTCAGGGGTTCTCCGATCTGAACATGGGTTATGCCTCCGCTCTCGCCTGGGTACTGTTTCTCATTGTCCTGCTCTTGACGTTGCTCATCTTTAAGAGTTCTGCCTTATGGGTGTATTACGGGGGTGAGAGAGAATGAGTGCTCGTACATCGCTGACAGCCGATACCTCGTATGCCACGGGCGCGTCCGTGCGGCTGTCGCGTCGCCTGTCACGGCTTGTCACGTATCTTCTCCTGGTAGGCACCTCCGTCTGTTTCCTGATTCCTTTTGCCTGGTTGATTGTGAGCGCCTTTAAGACCAGTGATGAGATCTTTGTCTATCCGCCCATTTGGTGGCCGGCGCACTGGCGCTGGGAGAACTTCGTGCAAGCGTTGACGACTCTTCCATTTGGACGGTATGCACTGAACTCTATCTTGATTGCCGTCGTGAATGTCGTCGGCAATGTGGTGTCTTGTTCGCTGGTTGCTTATGGATTTGCGCGCTTTCGGTTTCCAGGGCGTCGTATCCTCTTCATGGTGTTGCTGGCGACCATGATGGTACCCAGTCAAGTGCTGCTTGTCCCGCAGTTCGTCCTGTTTCACGAGTTGGGGTGGACAAATACGTTTCTCCCCCTGACGGTGCCAGCCTTTTTTGGGTCAGCTTTTTACGTGTTTTTACTGCGTCAGTTCTTCATGACATTGCCGTTAGAACTTGAAGAAGCCGCAAAGATAGATGGAGCCGGGAGCTTCCGCACATTCCTCACTATCGTGTTGCCACAAGTGAAACCGGCTTTGACAGCCGTCGCCATCTTCTCTTTTCAGGGCGCTTGGAACGACTTTCTCTCGCCTTTAATCTATTTGAATGATCCAACGAAATTCACGCTGCAATTGGGGCTTGCTCAATTTCAAGGTACCTATCACACTGAATGGAACCTGATTATGGCAGCAACTGTAGTCGTCATGTTGCCGATGCTGGTCATTTTCTTCGCAGCCCAACGTTACTTTATCGAGGGTATCACAATGACAGGTTTGAAGGGATAGTCTCGATAGGGCGCGGATATGGCCTGGGCCTGCCCGGTGCAAGTGATTTTTTCGTATCTGACAGAATGAGGAGAGCTGCGCATTGAGTTCAGTCATGCAAACAGTCACTTTTCCATTGGGTCCCTTTGAAAAGCACCTCGGCAATCCGATACTTGGCCCAATCGGAGATACGTGGCAGGCCAAAGACTTATTCAATCCGACGGCCGTGTGTAAAGATAATAAAGTGTACTTGTTATATCGAGCAGAAGATCATTCGGGTATCGGGCGGTGGAATGGCACTTCCCGCATCGGACTGGCCATCAGCGACGATGGAATTCATTTTGAGCGACACGCCGATCCCGTGTTGGTTCCCACGGAGCCCTACGAGCTTCCGGGTGGCTGTGAGGATCCGCGGGTGACGCAAATTGGGGATACCTATTATCTCACCTATTCGGCGTTTGATGGGCGCAGTGCCCGACTGTGCCTGGCCACATCCACCGATTTGTACAATTGGACGAAGCACGGCATCCTGTTTCCTGAGTGGGCGGGCGGTAGCTCGCGTCGGGTATGGTCAAAATCTGGTGCCATTCTTAGCGATCCGATTGCAGGGCGATACGTGATGTATTTCGGAGATACAAACATTTGGATAGCCTATTCGGAAGACCTTATCCATTGGACACCCGACGCCAATCCGGTTTTGTGCCCCTCCGATCATCCGGAGGCCTTTGATAGTGCGCTTGTTGAACCTGGGCCCCAGCCCATACTCACCAGCGATGGTATCCTTCTTATATATAATGCAGCTAGACGCATGGATCCTGTCGGAGCATCGTCAGCGGACTCCCTGAGGTATGGTGGACTGCGCTATGCCGTTGGACAAGCACTCTTTTCACGGGAGGATCCCACTCGAGTCTTGGCGCGTACGGCCGAGCCCTTCATGCTTCCAGGTTTTGAAGACGAGCTGAAGGGTCAGGTGGACAACGTGGTATTTGCCGAAGGCCTTGTTCATCACAATAACGTCTGGTATCTATATTACGGCATGGCCGATTCAAAAATTGGCGTCGCAACGCTAGGCAAGTAACCAGAAATTCGTTAAAACGGCCGATCCACCGAATCGGCCTTTTCGTGTACGCCCACCATGGGCGGTCTCTAGCGGTCTCTACAGGGTGAAAGCCCCGAACGGGGGTTGGAGACATATCTACCGCAAGCCAAAAGCAAGAGTGTCCATCGTGAGCCC